>QUDE01000033.1 GCA_003477405.1 Ruminococcaceae bacterium AM07-15 | reverse complement strand
GCCAAGCTGGAGAAGGAGCACCCGGACCACTTCGCCGTGAAGCAGTACCGCAAATTCAAGTTGGCCGCCGGTGTTGTATGCTCTAAAAGACTTCTTAATCAAGCGGTTGGGAAGTCTCTTAGAACACACAACCTAAAACCGAAGAAAGGAGCGCAAGTTATGAGAAAAAATGAGAAAATCACAGCTCTGTACGAACGACTGAGCCGTGATGACTTTGGCAAAGATGATGACCAACAGCGTGAGAGCAATTCCATATCCAATCAAAAGGCAATGTTGGAGGAGTTCGCCGCACGGCAGGGCTTTACAAACATTGTCCATTTCACGGACGATGGCATTAGTGGTACTTGCTTTGACCGTCCCGGATTTTTAGCAATGATGAAAGAAGTGGAAGCCGGGAATGTGGAGTATTTGTGCATCAAGGACATGAGCCGCATGGGTCGTGACTATCTGAAAGTCGGTCAGATTATGGAAATCCTGCGTCAGCGTGGCGTTCGCCTTATCGCCATCAATGACGGCGTGGACAGTGCCAGAGGGGACGATGATTTTACCCCTTTCCGCAACATTATGAACGAATACTACGCCAGAGACACCAGCCGTAAAATCCGTTCCACTTTCCAGTCCAAAGGCAAGTCCGGCAAGCACCTCACAGGCACGGTCATTTACGGCTATCTTTGGAACGAAGCCAGAGACCAATGGTTGGTTGACCCCGAAGCCGCCGAGGTGGTCAAGCGCATCTTTGCCATGACGATTGACGGCTACGGTCCGTATCAGATCGCCAGCAAGCTGAAAGAAGAAAAAGTCCTCATTCCGTCCGCTTACCTTGCCCGGCACGGCGAGGGCGTGAACAAAAATAAGACCTTCAAAGATGTGTACGGCTGGGGTTCTTCCACCATCTGCAACATTCTTGAAAAGCGTGAATATCTGGGACACACCATCAACTTCAAGACCCGAAAGCACTTCAAGGACAAGAAAAGCCATTATGTCCCGGAGGACGAATGGACAATTTTCGAGAATACCCATGAAGCTATCATTGACCAGCAGACCTTTGACCTTGTGCAGAAAATCCGTGGGAATGTCAGACGCTACCCGGACGGCTGGGGCGAAGCAGCTCCCCTCACAGGCTTGCTTTATTGTGCCGATTGCGGCGGCAAGATGTATGTCCACCGTACCAACAACGGCAAGCGTATTTCTCAATATACCTGTTCCCAATACAGCAAAGTCCCAGTTGGAAAGCTCTGCACGACACAGCACCGTATCAATGAAGATGTGGTACTGTCCCTTGTTTCCGAAATGCTCAAAGCTATTGCCGAGTATGCGAAGCATGACAGAGCCGAGTTTGTCCGAGTGGTGCAGGAAGCGCAGTCCAGCCAGCAGACGGCAGAGGTCAAGAAACAGCGGATACGCCTTGCCACCGCAAAGCAGAGAGTTTCCGAGCTGGAAGTCCTGCTCTGCAAAATCTATGAGGACAACATTTTAGGAAAGCTGTCTGACAGCAGATATGCCACTCTGGACGCTCAATATGAAAAGGAGCAGACCGAGCTTACCGCTGAAATCTCTGTTCTGGAAAAGGCTATCAAGAGCTACGAGAAGCACGAAAAGGACGCTGACCGTTTTATCGCTCTGATTGACAAGTATGAGAACTTCGACAAGCTGACGATTGCCATGCTCAATGAGTTTATTGAGAAAATCCTTGTGCATGAGCGTGACCGCAAGGGCAGTATTCAGACCACACAGGAGGTCGAGATTTACTTCAATTTCGTGGGTCGTTTCGTTCCCCCTGCGTTTGGCGAAGTGGAGCTTACCCCGGAGGAATTAGAGGAAATCCGCAAGCGTGAGGAACGCAAGGACAGGCTCCACCAGAACTACTTGAAGCGGAAAGCCAGCGGAGCACAGAAGCGATACGAGGACAAAATCAAAAAGCGGAAAAAGGCAGAAATCGAAGCCAAGAAAGCCGCCATTCGTGCGGAGGACATTGCAAAGGGCGTGTTCGTCCCTGTCAGCAGTTTACCGCAGAGAGAGCCGATGAAAGGAGTACAAACAGCATGAATATCACTTACACACAGAACGGCGATTATCTTATCCCAAACATCATTATCCGCAAGACCAAGCCCCTCGGACACTACGGCAGACTTCGCAAGGCGTATCTGGAAATGCACCGTCCGATACTGTTCAATGAGCTGGTGCTATCCGACAAGCTCTTTGAGCATTGCGCCGAGATTGACGAAACAGCACGAAACCGCATGGAGCTGATCGTGCGGTCACTGGCAGAGCAAAACGGCGTGACCGAGCAACTGAAAGCCGAAAACCAAATGGAATGGGTGCGGCAGATGAACGCTTGCAAGGCACAGGCAGAGGAGATTGTGAAAGTGGAATTGATTTATGATTGAGCGAGGAAGTCCGGGCAGAAAACTGTTCGGACTTTTCTCATGTAGTCCAAAGTTGCGGTAGAATTGTTCACGAGTTTTATGGTACAATTTATGCGAATAAAGAAAACGGAAAATTAGAATCTAACAAGAGAATGTGGTTGTATGAAAAAATCCATATTAGTATTTTGGGCAATCGTGTGTCTGTTACCTATTCAAAGGAGGTTTAAGAATTTTAAATGAAACATATAAGAAATATATTGCTGTTGATTACGATTATTTTTGCTTTTGTTATGCAAGCTGAAGTATATCAAAATATGCTCTGGAACTTTAATGGTGCTTATTATTTATCGTCCAGATACACAACTACTAATGACGATATGGATTCATTTTTAGCCAATGCAGAAGATACAGCTGAGAAGCATGGTGTTCATATTTTTTCGACTTTTAATCAGAGAGTTTCTAATTATCAGACAAGACTTTATATTTATGGTGATGATACCGTTGTTCGGGATAGTCTTAAAAGCACAATGGATATTGAGGAAAAAACATATACGGCTTTGATAGGCGGAATCACCGTAATAGAATTTGAAGATTTTAGAGAAGCAAAAAACACAGGCAATGGACAGGAAATAATGGTCAGCTATATCGGTGACGATGATGACATTATTGCCACATATCAAGATTTGGCAAAAGAATATTCTATATCGCAGCCAGAGTTTTGGCAATCAACCGAAACTGATATGATGTTCATTGTTTGGGGCCTGGTTGCCATATTGATGATTGTACTTAATATGATTGAGGTGATACGCAGACAAAAGGAAGTAGTTGTACGAGCTTCTCTGGGCGAAAATGCTGCTGTGATTGCTCTAAAAGCTGTAGTGGCTGATATGATTTCATATGCTGCATTATTCGTCTTAGCAAAGTTGCTTGTTTCTCAATTTATATCGGGAGCGTATGAAGATCATCTCATTTTGGCAGTGTATTGTGCCGGAGCAGTTCTTTCCGTAATTCCTTATGCTGCTTTTGTCCGCTTTGATGTAAAAAAAGCCTTTGCCAATGCTTCAGATAAAAAAGGTATGTTTTATCTTCTGAACGGTCTTAAAGTATTTGCTACTGCTATGACGATTTTTACAATAACTACAAATCTCAGTAGCATTCAAGGTAATTTACTTACAAACACTACTCTTTTAGAAAATCATTATAATGATTACTATTTTGGAGTTATGCAGATTGAACCTCCTTTTGAAGAAAATGAGGAGGAATCCAAAGAGAGCGAATTTTGGAATGACCTTTACGAAAATGAATACAACACTATAAATCCGGTGGTCTGCATAGGCAGCCGGATAAGCGATACGGATAATTATATTTTTGTAAATCATAATGCCAGAGATATGCTGCAAGGGTTTTCTGATATGCTTACTGAAGATGATGAAAAAGAGGATATCGTGGTCTTCGTGCCAAAGGGAAAAAATGCGGAATCATACAAAGATATCGCAAAAGAGGAAATTGACTCTCTTACCCAAAATGCAGAAGAACTGCGTGTTGTTTATAAAGAATATTCTGGCAGAGAGCAATTTTATTATCTCAATTCGAACAGAGAAGAGGCTATTGACGGATTGTCAAGAGCAACAAATCCGATTGTTATTTATCAGGCAAATGAGGCTGTTGCTTTGAATGGAAGTTATATCGAAACAGGAACATATAATGGTGAGGTGATCTACGGATGCGATGAAAGCACAATTCGTAATGCTGCGAAAAAATATGCAGAACAGCTTGGTCCACACTATTTTATGCTGACGAATGTCGGGGAGGATTATACTTATAGTCATAGTTTCCTCGTGAAACTGATTGGCTTTATAAGCTCTCTTTGCGTATTAGTATTGCTGTTAGATATCGCTATCATCATATCTGAAGTGAAAATGGAATTTAGACTTAATGCGATGGAAATCTCCCTCAAAAAGGTTTTGGGCTATCGCTTTTATGAAAGGCACAAAAGATTTATTTCCGTTAATCTCTTAGAAAATATAGCCGTTGTGATATTGATTTGCATTGTTTCGCTTTTTATATCTAACGCAAGTGTCGGGATTGCTTTACTGGTTGGAGCATTGCTCACCATTATTGAAATGGCAATCATTTTCACAAATGTTATGTGGGTTGAAAAAACAAATATCTCAAAGTCCTTGAAAGGTGGATGTTTATGATTATAATTCGTGGCTTAAATAAAGCATTTGGAGAGAAAATAATTTTCTCCAACTTTAATTTGGAAATTCCGGATGGAAGTTTTGTAGTAATCAGCGGGGATAGCGGCAGTGGAAAAAGCACTTTGCTCAATATGATTGGTGGTATCGAAAAGCCGGATAGCGGCAGTATCATAATCGAAGGGCTGAATATTACCCGGCTTAAAAATAAAAACAGTTTTTTTGCGGATACAGTGGGGTTTCTTTTTCAGAATTTTGCACTGCTTGAAAATAAGACAGTTAAAGAAAATTTAAGTTTGATTAAAAAATCAAGCCGAACTAAAGTATCACTTAAAGAAGCTCTTAATCGTGTGGGGTTATCAAAGGAAGTTAACAAAAAAGTTTATCAGCTTTCCGGTGGTGAACAACAGAGAGTTGCTTTAGCTCGTCTTATGATGAAAAAATGTTCTGTTGTTTTGGCAGATGAACCTACTGGCTCACTTGACAAGAAAAATAGAGATATTGTTATGAGGTTATTGCACGAACTCAATGAAGAAGGTAAAACGGTTATCATTGTTACCCACGATCAGGGTATTATTGAAGATGAACCTTATGTTGTGAAAATCTGAGAGTACCTCTTAGAAATGTCTTGATCTACATTTTATGTAATTTGGGTCAGAAGAAAATCCCTTTAGGAACTAAAGGGCGCACTTCTATACTCTCCTATCGGGAGTATCGTGCGTCCTGCGGAGCTTCATTCTCCGTCAGCAGAAGAAAACTGCTTGACCGAGAATGTTGCGTCACTTCGTTCCGTCAAGGTGGCTACACCCCCTTGCGCCGCTAAAGCGGCTATCCCTTGTGGACTTGCCGTCCGCAAACAGCATAAAATGCTGTTCGCCGCCAGCAAGTTTGAAAAACTGAATACCGAAAAACTGACCGTTGACTGGTCGCACTATGCGAAAAGTTGACGGTCTTTTTTTATCCCAAAAATCAAAAAAGGAGGTCAATCACAATGACAAAACCGAAAACCCTTGAACAGCTCCGAGCCGAAAAGGAACGAGCCGAGACGCAGCTTGCACAGGAGAAGCACAAGCTCAACCGTCTTGAGAACAGAAAGAAATATCTGGAGAAAGGCGAAAGGCAGAAACGCACCCATCGTCTTTGCAATCTGGGCGGCACGATTGAGAGCCTTGCCCCGGAGGTCAAAGATCTCACACGCACCGAAATGACAGAGCTGATGGAGTACATCTTTTCTCTGTCCGAAGTCCAGCGAGCCGTCCGTCACATGGCGATTACTCACACCAACCAAGCGAACAGAGAAAAGGAGTTGAAAGCCGATGGCACTATTTCATCTGAGCGTCACGCAGACTAAGCGAAGCGCAGGACAGTCCGCTATTGCTTCTGCCGCCTACCGTGCCGGGGAGCGATTGTATAGCGAGTATTACGGCGAATACAGCGACTACACCCGCAAGGGCGGCGTGATCTGCTCTGACATTCTCTTGCCGTCCCATGCACCGCCAGAATACGCAGACCGCCAGACCCTATGGAACGCCGTGGAAAAAGCCGAGCGTGGAAAGAACGCCCAGCTTGCATACAGCTTTGACATTGCCTTGCAGAATGAATTTTCCCTTGAGGAAAACATCGCTCTTGCAAGGCGATTTTTATTGGAGAACTTTGTGAGCCGTGGCATGGTGGTTGACTTCGCCGTACACCAGCCAGACCGGGAGGACGGCGGCATACCAAACCCACACTTCCATGTGCTTTGTCCCATCCGCCCCATCGAGCAGGACGGTAAATGGGGGCTAAAGCAACGACGAGTGTACGAGCTGGACGAGGACGGAAATCGTATCAGAGACCAGAACGGCGAGTATGTTTTCAATGCCGTTCCCACTACCGACTGGGGCAGTCCCGAAACGCTGGAACATTGGCGGCAGACATGGGCGGAGCTATGCAATGCCAAGTTTGCGGAAAAAGGGCTTGATGTTCGTATCGACCACCGCAGCTATGAACGGCAAGGCGTGGATTTACTTCCCACTATCCATGAAGGCGCAACCGTCCGGGCAATGGAGAAGAAAGGTATCCGCACCGAGAAAGGCGAGTTCAACCGCTGGATCAAAGCCACCAACGCCGTGATCCGGGACATCAAGAAGAAAATCACTTCGCTTATGGGCTGGATAGCGGATATGAAAGCCGAGCTTGCCAAGCCACAGGCACCCGACCTTGTTTCTCTGCTGAACGCCTATTACACCCAGCGCAAAGCCGGGGCGTATTCCCAGAAAGGCAAAATCAGCAACCTAAAGGAGATGAACGATACTTTCAATTATCTCCGGGCAAACGGCATTTACTCCCTTGAGGATTTGGAACGCCGTGTCAGCGAACACAGTGCTGCCACAGAGAGTTTGAAGAAAACGCTGGACGAACAGACCGCCCGAATGAAAGCAATTAAGCAGCTCTATGACAGCTCCGCTGCTTTCCAGAGCTTGAAGCCTGTCTATGACGGCTTGCAGAAAATCAAGTTTGAGAAGCCCAGAGCCAAGTACAAGGCAGAGCATGAAGCGGAACTGAAACAGTTCTACGCCGCCAGACGCAAGCTGACCGGAGAGTTCCCGGACGGCAAGGTGGATATGAAAAAGCTGACCGAAGAGTATGACGAGCTGGAACAGGCGCACAACACCACCTATGGCGAGTTTAAGACTGTCAGAGACGATTTACACCGTCTTTGGAAGGTCAAGTCATGTGTAGATACTGCCGCCCGATTTAACGAGCGTACAGAGGAACAAATGCACCAAAATCGACCCCAAACACGACACAAAAAGGAGGAACTATCCCGATGAATTATACCCAAGCGCAGATTGACCGGGCAAACGCCGTCAGTCTGGAAGATTTTCTCCGCACACAGGGAGAGACGCTAATCAAAAGCGGACGAGAATACCGCTGGAAAGAACATGACAGCTTGACCGTCCGTGGAAACAAGTGGTTTCGACACAGCCAGAGCAAGGGCGGCTATCCCATTGATTTTGTCATGGAGTTTTACGGCAAGTCCTTTCCCGAAGCCGTCCAGCTTCTGACCGGCGAAAGCGGCGAGGGGCAGACCGAAGCCGCCACAGCACCGCCCACAGCGTTTCACTTGCCCTTGCACAACAGAACAGCCGACAGAGCAATTCAATATCTTTGCGAAAGCCGAGGTCTCAACAAAACGCTTGTTGAGGCTTTTCTTCTTTCCGGGGATATTTACGAGGACGCAAAGCGGCACAATGCTGTGTTTGTCGGCAGAGACCGAAGCGGTACGCCGAGATACGCCCATGTGCGAGGAACGGCAGACCCATTCAGACAGGACATTGCCGGGTCTGACAAATCCTATCCGTTCCACTATGAGGGAAACGGCAACCAGCTCTTTGTCTTTGAAGCACCGATTGACCTTTTGTCCTTTATCTGCCTTTATCCGCAGGACTGGCAGACAAGGAGCTACCTTGCCCTGGGCGGCGTTTCAGGCAAAGCCCTTGACCGTTTCCTTTCTGAACGCAAGGACACCCGAAAAGTGTTCCTCTGCCTTGACAGCGACACCGCAGGAAGTGAAGCCTGCACCCGGCTGGCACAGGACATTCCCGGCGAGATCGCCGTCATTCGCCTTGTCCCGGCAAGGAAAGACTGGAACGATGTTCTCCGTCAGCAAGGGGACATTCCCAGCCGCAAATTCATAGCCGAGACAATCACGATGCGAGAGCTGCCCACCGCCCAGCCTGTCCCAATGCTCCGTATGGCTGATGTGGAGCTGACGAGCGTGGATTGGCTATGGTTTCCGTATATCCCATTTGGAAAGCTGACCATCATACAGGGCAACCCCGGCGAGGGCAAGACCTACTTTGCCATGCGTCTTGCGGCGGCTTGCACCAACCGAAAGCCCTTGCCCGGTATGGAAACCCTTGAGCCTTTCAACATCATCTACCAGACCGCAGAGGACGGCCTGGGCGATACCGTCAAGCCCCGACTGATGGAAGCGGAAGCAGACCTTGAAAGAGTGCTTGTCATTGACGATAGGGACACACCGCTGACCCTTGCCGATGAGCGCATAGCAAGGGCAATCCGGGAAAACAACGCAAGGCTTGTTATCATTGACCCGGTGCAGGCGTTTCTGGGCGCAGATGTGGACATGAACCGGGCAAACGAGGTGCGCCCGATATTCCGCAGTCTGGGAGACATTGCACAGGCTACCGGGTGCGCTATCGTGCTGATTGGACACCTGAACAAAGCCGCAGGAACGCAAAGCACCTACCGGGGATTGGGGTCTATCGACATTACGGCGGCAGTCCGCAGTCTGCTCTTTATCGGTAAGCTGAAGGACAGCCCCACAACAAGGGTGCTTATCCATGAGAAAAGCTCCCTTGCGCCGCTCGGACAGTCCCTTGCCTTTTCTCTGGGAGACGAGAAAGGCTTTGAATGGATAGGAGCTTATGACATTACCGCTGACGAGCTTCTTGCCGGGACGGACACCGCCAAGACCGAAAGCAAGACCGCACAGGCGCAAATGCTCATTCTGGAACTGCTTGCAGATGGAAAGCGTATGCCGAGCGCAGAGCTGGAAAAGGCAGTCAATGAGCGTGGGATTTCCTCACGCACCATGAGAACGGCAAAGAGCCGTATCGGGGACAGACTTGTGACCGAGAAAGACGGCACCGCATGGGTCTGCTATCTCCGAAACTGACAACAGGAACACGGCAAGCGTGGCAAAGACGGCAAGGGTTTTATAGATACCTTAATGTTGCCGCCTTGCCTTGTTCCCTCATACTGACACCGCCCGATGATGAACAGTCACCGGGCATTTTTCATTTACAGGAGGATTTTGAATGAACAATACCGCAACCAACAGTACCCCTTGCCCGACTGTGAGAAAGCAGATCGGCAAGACAACCTATATCGTCCGTGTGCATTTCAGCGAGACCGCCAAGGAGACAATGGAGGACAAAATCAAGCGTCTGCTCCGTGAGGAAGTCCGCAAAATGTGACTTCTTTTTGAATTTGATGAAAAAGTCCTTGACTTTTCGTCTCTGG
>QUDE01000032.1 GCA_003477405.1 Ruminococcaceae bacterium AM07-15 | reverse complement strand
GAAAGCGGTGATATCATCGGACGAGTCATGATTCTGGAGCTGCACGAAAGAGATACGGAAGTTTTGGAGCAGATCCTGTCTATCCTCAAAAACCACCCTGAGATAGAAAAATTCGAGATTGATGAGGAACCGATGGTGTCGCTCCCTGGTCTTGAGATCCTTCCAAGCAGACGAAAGGTCTTTCGGGATCGCCAGGAGATTCAGCTTACCGCAAAAGAATATCGGATTCTCCTGCTGCTGGCCACCAACAAAGGCCGTGTGCTGACCTACGCACAGATTTACGAACAGGTCTGGGGCGATTTCACTACAGGAAACGAAAACAATACGATAGGTTTTCATATCTGCAACCTGCGCGAGAAGCTGTATCGGGCTAATCCAGATGCCCCGTTCTACATTCGCTCCGTGCGGGAAGTCGGATACTGCCTGGATGTCGATGAACCGTAATTCTACCGCCATTTTCTTTCACATGGATGTCTTTTCTCTGATCTAAATCTCTGTTAGAGTGAGTCCTTCTGGGTGGTTCACAATGAACCGCCCCTTGGTCCACCGTATGGGCGCAAATCTCCCTTGGCGGAAGATTTTGAAATTATTATTGATACAGCGAGTGGTTTGTACTGCATTGTGGTACAAACCACTCTCTCATTTATATCACGGTATAAAGATTGGAGGTGCTACTCCCGTTTGCTTTTTGACGGGAGGTGCGTTTCGCAAGAGTGCGGCGGTAGCTTTTCGCTTCGCCTACCAACGTTTTCTTTGCCAATGCGTCATACTGATGTTGTATTCTTTCCTTGATTTTTGACTCGGTCAGCTTCGTTGACTACAAAAAGTACCATTCCCACAAACAAAGCTACCCTCGTTTTCTCCCTCTACTAATACTACAATTTGAAGCGGAGATTTTGGCCAACTTTGCTGCTTGCTATTTTCAGCAATAAATTTTGCTGAATAGCAAAGGCCCAATGTAGACTCTCAATCTGCATTGGGCCTTGCTTTTATCAAAAAGCTAATTTGTTTTAAGCAGCCGGCTGTAGTCCACTCACATCAAAGAAGGCAGGCACATCACTAAATTCGTAACTGGCAATCTTATCCGTGTTGTAGAGAATCAGGTCTTTGTAGTAGGTCAACGGAATATCAATCACATTACCCAAGTCATAGTTGATGAGGTAATTGTAGAGTTCCTGAACCTCATGGGAATCGTCCGTCTGCTTAACGGCGGTAATAGCGTCAAAAAACTCCTGGGAACCGTCCACCTGGCTCAGAGAGAAGGTATGGGGGGTCATGGAGGGCATAGCGCCAAAGAAGCAGTGGGGTGAGGAAAATTCATACTCACCAATCCAATAGGTAATGTCAAAGTTGCCGGCCATCATCTCGGCGTACCACTCCATCTTCTCGCTACCCTTGAGCTCCAGCCCGATGCCGACCTTCTCTAACTGGCTCTTGAGCAGGGTGGCATAGGAGGAAACCAGAGAGTCCTGCGCCGTGTCATAAATAAAGGTCAGGTTAAGCGTCTCACCGTCTTTCTCCCGGATGCCGGTTTCTTCATTCATTACCCAACCAGCCTCATCCAAAAGGGCGGCTGCTTTTTCTGGATCGTAGGGGTAAGATTCCGTCAGTTCAATGTCCGTGTAGGGCGTTCCTTCCGGGAAAGGCATCTCTGCGATCCGCTCATAGCCGTAGGTTAAGCCATCAGAGAATTCCTCTTTATTGATAGCATGAGACACCGCTTGACGAACTTGGGCATCCACCAGAGGACCGCTGGAAGCGTTGAGGGTAATATCACGGGCACGGGTATCCTTTTCCGCAATGGCCCCTGAAACTCCATTCAGAGCTGTGGCCTGCTGGTAGTCCTGATAAGAAATCATGGAGCTACCGTAAACCAGGTCAATTTCACCGGTCTGGAGTGCCTGCAGGCGGGAGGTGGAGTCCGGGATGTACCGAGCAATAATCTCATCGAAATAAGGTTCCTCACCCCAGTAATTCTCATTGCGGACAAAGCGGGTGTATTCGCCCGGCACATATTCTTCATAGATGTAAGGGCCAGTGCCAACATACCCTTGGACTGTCTGGAAATCACCCTCCACGATTTGATTGGGTGACTGCATTCCGCCCACATCCGGCCAGCAGAAGTCATAGGCATAACCGTAGTAAGGGTGCGGATAGGTGATAGTGACGGTGTACTCGTCTGTGGCTTCCACGCTCTCTATATCGTAAATACCGGGGCAGGCCATATACTGAGGGTTGCTGTGCATAAAATCCAGATTCTTTTTCACCGCCTCGGCGTTGAAGGGGGTTCCATCATGGAAAGTGATTCCCTGACGGAGCGTCAGCGTCATCACCGTTCCGTCCTCATTGAACGAATAGGATTCAGCCAGATTTCCTTTGACCTCTCCATCCTCGTATTTCAAGAGGGTTTCATAGAGCATGGTACACATAGAGTAATTATAAACGCCCATATAAAGCGGAGACAGAGTGGTTGTCTCAGTCATGGTCGCAATGGTAAGGGTTTTGTCTTGGGTGTTGTCTCCGCTTTGGCTTTCGGATGCAGAGGATGACGGATCACTGTTGGCCGGCCCGCCGCAGGCGCTCAATACCACGCAGAGGCAGAGTACCGTTGAAATCAGAGAAAGCAATTTCTTTTTCATGGTTATGTTCCTTTCTTTGGATATTATATGGATTCAGTGCGGATAGCTTCCCGCACGAATACCCCTCGGTTCAATTCGAGAACCCGGCTGGATATGCGATACGCCGTCTGCCGGTCGTGGGTAATCAGCAGATAGGCACAGCCAAATTCCTCGTGGTAACGCTCCAGGACCTGCAACACCGCATCTGTAGAAAGAAGATCCAGCCCGCTGGTGACTTCGTCCAGCACCAGAAATTGCGGATAAATGGAGAGGGCGCGGAGAAGAGAAAGGCGGCGCTGTTCTCCACCGGAGAGCTGGCGAACCGGGACTTGAAGCAAATGAGAGTCCATATGGGTCAACTCCATCAATTCGTCAATTCTCATCTGTCTTTGCCTCCTGTCCAAATGTGTTAGGTTGCGGAGGGCCTCCTCCACATTGTGATAGACGGAGCGGGCAGGATTTAATGTACCAGAGGCATCTTGAAACACTGCTTGAATATGCTTCCGCTTTTCCCGCCATGTGGACGACTTCCAGCGGGTAATATCTTCCCCGTTCCATGTGATGGTCCCGCTGTTCGGTTTTTCAATGCCAATCAGAAGTCGAGCCAGAGTGCTTTTTCCGCTGCCGCTCTCCCCAAGAATCGCAATATTTTCTCCAGAGGACCAGGAGAAAGCCACATTATGGAGGACTTGGAATGGCCGCTGGTTTTCGTCCATATAAGTTTTGGATACTTGATCTACTACAAAGCCTTCCATGACCAATCCCCTCCTTTCTGGGTTTCTGCTGCCCGAACAAACGCCTGGGTCCATGCCTTCTGTGGATGAGCAAATAACGCTTCAGTATTTTGACATTCAATGATTGTGCCATGCTCTAAAATCACCGTCTCCCGACAGAGCATTTTCAAGGCCAATACATCGTGTGATACGAACAGGATGCCGGCAGAACGGTAAGTCTCTTGCAGCAGAGTGAGCAGGTGATTTCGGTTCTCCTCATCTAAAGCCGAGGTAGGTTCATCCGCAAGGATATAGCGAGGGGCGAGTCCGCCCAGACAGGCCATAGACACCCGCTGGAGCATTCCGCCGGAGAGTTGGCTGGGAAAAGCGTTAAGAATCCGCTCCGTATCTTCCAGGTTGACGGCCAACAGTTGTTCCCGGGCCAGCGCCAGTGCCTTGGCTTTCGGTAAATTCAAGCGTAGGCAGAATGTTTGCACCATCTGTGCGCCGATTTTCATGTGAGGATCAAAGGCAGTCATCGGACTTTGTGGGATAAAGCCGAGCACCGTTCCGCAGTATTCTCGCCGCTTTCGGGCAGGAAGCCCTTCCAGAGACTGCCCATCCAGAAGAATCTCGCCCGATTCAATGGCACAGCCATAGGGCAGAATCCCCATGACTGCCTTGATAATTGTGGTCTTGCCCGAGCCGCTGGCTCCGGTCAGGCCCATCGGCTTCCCGGGAGTGAGGGTAAAGGAGACATCCTGCACCAGCGGCCGACCCTCCTTGGAACGAACTGTGAGATGTTTTACTTCAAGCATCGATTCGCCCTCCTGACTCCAGTTGGCGGCCCAGAAGGTTGAACGACAGGACGCACAGAAAGATAAACAGCATGGGGTAGAGTACCAACCCCGGCGCCAGTCCAAACGAGGTCCGTCCTTCGGACACCATACTGCCCCAGTCGATGACCCCTTCTCCCAAACTCAGGCCGATAAAGGAGAAGCCGGAAATGGACAGGATCATCTCTCCCGCGGAAAGGCAGGAGAAGCGGAACGCATCCCGAATGAGGTTTGGCAGAATGTGGACCAGCAGAATACGAAAATGGGAAGCACCGGAGGACACCGCACACAGGACATACGCCTTGCTATACTCCAACTCCGTCTTGGTCTTTACCAGCTTGATCATCCGCAGGATAAGGGAGACTGTAAGGGCCACGACCATGGTGGAAACACTGTTGCCCCATGTGCTGATGAAAATAATGAGGTAAGCGATGGGTGGAATGGCGGTAACCGCATTCAGAATACTCTCAAACAATACATTGCGACCCGCTTTTCCCTGGCCCAGCAGAAGGCCAAGCAGGATACCGACTGTCATGACGATGGCGGAACCCATCAGAACGATGCCCAGTGTGGTATAGCCACCATACAGAATACGAGAGAGGACACACCGACCATACTGGTCGGTCCCCAGCGGGTATTCCGCGCAGGGAGTCAAAAAGGACTGTGTAATCACGACCTCTTCCGGATTATTGGGAGCAGCCAGAAAACCTAAAAAGCAGAACAGGATCACCAAAGCCGGTAAAATGCTTAAAAAAAGGATATGTAACTTTTTCATTGGACCACCCCCTCAGAATGACCGCGCTGGAATATCCGCTGCAGAATGTCGGAAACCGTGTTGCAAATCACCAGAAAGAAGGCCAGAAACAGGATTGTGGCGTGTATCATAGGCGTGTCCCGGTAGAGTACACTGTCCACGATGGAATACCCAAGGCCGGGCAAAGAAAAGATTTTCTCCACGATAGCAGAGCCAGCCAGGGAGATACCGACCATTTGCAAAAAGCTGGGTGCCAAGCCGGCCAGTGCATGGGGCAACGCATGGGTCCACAGAATCCTCATGTCGGAAAGCCCACGGCACCGGGCATACACCGCGTAATCCTCGTTCATCTCCCGCTCAATATTTTTAGAGAGAAGCTGAGAGTAGAGGGCAATCCCGCCCACGGCCAAGCAGATGGCCGCAGGCAGATACCGCATCAGCCCCGTACTGGAGGCCACGGAGATCCATCCAAAACGGACTGCAAACACATCGAGAAAGGAACTGGCAAGGAAGAATGGCGGGATGGATACGCCCACAATACACATAAAAACCAATAGCAAGTGCGCCCATTTCCGCCTGCACCAGTAGCACAGGCTTCCTACAAGAAGAATACCGGCCGCTTCAATGACCGCCGCTATCAATACAATGCTCAGTGTGACGCCCATTGCGCGGGATACCTCGCCTAAAACAGAGCGTCCGTTGACCAGTGAGGTCCCAAAGTCAAGGTGGAGCGCATCTCCCACCCATGTTCCGTACTGGACCAGAAGTGGCTGATTGAGCCCCATCTCCTCCCGAAGCTCACCAAGCTGCTCCGGCGTGTATAACATAAAAGTTCTCCGGGCATAAGCTTCCGCCGCATCCACCGGAGAAAGTTTCACCAGTAAAAAAGAGAGAAAGGTTACAATCAGCAAGGTCAGCAGAAGTTCCATAATTTTTCTTGCTGTGAACGAATGAACCAGTCTTTTCAACGCATATTGCCCTCCCTTGCTTTTTTCTCATTTATGTGTTATTATCGGTTAGCATACACTAACCGTCTTATAGAATTATAGTGCCTTTATTCGCAAAAACAAGTGATTGCCCATTTGTTTGGTCGATTGCGAAAATCATTTGGCCGATTGCAAAAAGGAGGTGATGCCGGTGCGTACAGGATTTGAGCAATTATGTCTTTCTCATCTGCCCCAGTTGGGGCTGAAGCCGGCCCGGAAGGGACAGGAAGAAAAAAATGGAGTAGGCTTTACTTTTGTCCCGGAGCCAGAGGTTGGAGAAGGCTATCTGTGGACCTATCCTATCAACGCAGCCTGCTCGTTAACTATTTATGATGTGGTGTTCCACCAGGATATGTCTTTTCGCTATCACCACCCCGCCGCTCTGACGGTTGCGGTTAGTTCTCCAAGCAGTGCGGAGCCTGCGCTGACAAAGCACTGTACTAATCCGGAAAATCTGGTAGGCTATTTTTTGGAGGAGGGGACCTTTGGGCATACGATCCCTAAAAATACTCCCGTCCGAAGCATTGGGATTGGCCTGATGCCAGAGTTCTTCGAACAACAACTTCCCGCACTGATGGGGCAGGATGCCACGCAGGTGAGGAAAGCGGCCTGTACACTGGATGGGACGGTGTCACTCCCCGAGGTAGAAGGCCTTCTCCACCAGATGGCAGCTTATCTGCCACAGGCGGGAACTGCGGGTCTGCGCTATGAAGCAAAGGTGTTCGATCTGCTCGCCGCCCTCCTGGAGTGGAATGACTTGACTTTATCTACCCCGACCACCGCCAGCATATCCGCAAAGGATCAGGAGGCGATGCAAAGCCTAAAGCATTTTCTGCTTCAGAATTACTCCGCCAAAGTAGATCTCCAGCGTCTGGCCCAGATGTGCTATATGAGCAAGTCAAAACTGACTTATCTGTTCCGTATGCTTTACGGCACCACAATTTATGAGTTTATACTGACCTGTCGGATCGACCGGGCAAAAGAGTTGCTGACCGACCACCAAAAAAAGATCAGCGAGATTGCCGCTCTGGTTGGGTATGAGCGGCAAAGCAGTTTTTCCGCCGCATTTCATCAGAAAACGGGCATCACGCCCAATGAATTCCGCCGACAATTCTGGAACAAATAAAGTAGAATATATTGGGAAGCACGCCGTGATTGCGGCGTGCTTTTTTTCAATCGGCCAAATCTATTTCGGAATATTCCAGACTTTAGCTGGAGCGATTGCGCTTTCTACGGACGGACAGTATCATTTGGTTAGTTGATGCAAACCTCTGAATAAATACCTTGGCGTAGATGTAGATAAGGAGATGATGTGATGACTCAGAAGAAAAAAACAGGGATTTCCAGGCTCTTGGAGTTTGGAGGGCGTTACCGCTGGATGACGGTGGTAGCCTGCATATTATCCGGACTCAGCTCCGTACTTATGCTGTGTCCTTTTTTGTGTATTTGGCTGGTTCTTCGGGATGTGCTGGCAGCTCTACCAGACTTGAGCGAGGTAGATGTAGGGACGATGACCCTTTATGGATGGGCTGCTCTGGGCCTGGCTGTAGGAGGCTTTCTCCTCTATTCGCTGGCTCTTTTATTTTCCCATTTGGGTGCGTTTCACACAGCAAAAAATATGCAATCCCAGATTTTACATCATTTGGCCTCACTTCCTTTGGGTTTTTTCTCCCAGAACAGCAGCGGCAAACTGCGGAAAATCATCAATGAGAACACAGCGCAAACGGAAAACTTCTTGGCGCACCAGCTTCCGGATATGACCGGATCAGCCGTGACTGCTGTGACGATGTTGGTCATGCTCCTGTTCTTTGATTGGAGATTAGGCGGCCTGTCCATTCTTCTGCTGATTGCGGGGTTTATGGTACAGATGCTGATGACCAGCGAGAAATCCATGTCCTATATGCGGAAATACCAGGACGCTTCGGAACAGATGAACAATGAGGCGGTAGAGTATGTACGCGGTATCCCGGTGGTCAAGGTGTTCCAGCAGACGATCTACTCATTTAAGAGCTTTTACGCCGCTATCATGTACTACAAGGACAATGTAACGGAATACGCGCTCTCCTGTCAGGGGCCGATGGTGGCCTTCAATGTCATCATCAACGCCTCCTTTGCTGTACTGATTCCGGCTGGCATCCTCCTGATTGGCCCGGAACAGTACAGCGAGTTTCTGCTGGATTTGATTTTCTACATTCTTTTTACTTCCGGGAGTGCCGGCATCCTCAATAAAATTCTGTTTTCCGGCACACACCGTATGATGGCGCAGGAAGCGGTGCGGCGGGTTGACTCCCTGCTGGCAGAGGCTCCTGTGGTAGAGAATGCGCTTGCCCAGATACCGGATCGGAATGATGTGGAGTTCTGGGATGTGACCTTTACCTATCCGGGCGGCAAAGCGCCCGCGCTCTCTCACCTGTCGTTCCAAGTCCCGGAGGGGAAAACTGTGGCTTTGGTAGGCGCTTCGGGCAGTGGAAAGACCACTGCCGCCACTCTGATTCCCCGGTTTTGGGATGTGCAGGAAGGGTCGGTCTGCATTGGAGGCATCACGGTTTCTCAGATTCCCAAGCGGGAACTGATGGAGCGCATTGCTTTTGTATTTCAGGACAGCCGGTTGCTGAAGGCCAGCATCTTGGAAAATGTCCGTGCCTCCCGGCCGGATGCAACCAGGAACCAGGTACTGGAGGCGCTCCAGGCCGCCCAATGTGATGATATTTTAGAAAAATTACCGAAAGGCATAGATACGGTGCTGGGAACCAAGGGTGTCTATCTCTCCGGCGGGGAGCAGCAACGCATCGCTCTTGCGCGGGCGATCCTCAAAGATGCTCCTATCGTGCTGTTGGACGAAGCGACCGCTTTCGCTGATCCCGAGAACGAGCACAAAATTCAGATGGCATTTGAGCGTCTGACCAAAGGGAAAACTGTCCTGATGATTGCCCACCGACTTCCCACCATTCAAAACGCCGATGAGATTTTGGTATTGGAACAGGGAACCGTCGCGGAGCAGGGGGACCATGATGCGCTGATGGCACAGAACGGAATCTACGCCTCAATGTGGAGAGATTATCAGACCTCGATTGCTTGGAATATCGGAAAGGAGGGACACCATGCTTCGTAAACTTTTTTCTCTGACCGAACAGGGCGCAAAGGATTTGAAAAAAGGAATCATTGCCTCGGTCTTTACCTCACTCAGCCTGATGCTGCCCATGGGGCTGCTTTTAATGCTGGTGATGCAACTTCTCCAGCCACTTCTGGGGATTGAAGCGGCTGCACCTTCACTGGGCGCCTATACCGGAATGTGTCTGGCCCTGCTGGTGATTATTTTCCTGACCCACTACATTCAGTATCGCTGTACTTACATTGCGGCTTATGCCGAAAGCGCCCAGCGACGGATCAGCTTGGCCGAAAAATTACGCACCCTACCGCTGTCCTTCTTTGGCAAGCGGGACCTTTCTGACCTGACCACTACCATGATGAGCGACTGCAATGACCTGGAACGGGTTTTTGCCTATACGATTCCCCAGATTTTCGGAACGGCTATCAGCTGCGTGATCGTCTGCCTGTGCCTGTTTTTCATGGACTGGAGAATGGCGTTGGCAATTTTGTCGCCCTTTGTCCTGGCGATCCTTGTCCTTGTGGGGAGCAAACGCCTGCAAAACCATATGGACCTGAAAAAGATCCAATCCAAGCTGGACGCCGCCGATGGAATACAGGAGTTTCTGGAGAGCATCCGGGATTTGAAAGCCAACAATCAGGAGGACACCTACTTGGCAGGGCTGGATAAAAAGCTGGAGAAGATCGTACATACCTCCGTCTGTTATGAAATGACCAGCGGCCTGATGATTACTTCCTCGCAGATGCTCCTTCGATTGGGATTTCCGGCCACCGTGCTGGTGGGGACGCTGCTGTTGACACAGGGCGAACTGAATCTATTCTTTTTCCTCATGTTCCTGGTGGCAGCTTCCCGCATTTATGACCCACTCAGCGGTGTGATGATGCAGCTCAGTGAGATCTTCAATGCAATGCTCCAGCTCCGCCGCATGAAAGCCATTGAACAGGAGCCAGCACAGGAAGGCACAGTGGAGTATCAGGCCAAAGGTCACGATATTTGCTTTGACCATGTGGGCTTCCGGTATCAGGACGGTGAGGATGTGCTGTCCGATGTGACCTTCACCGCCAAGCAGGGCGAGGTGACCGCACTGGTCGGACCCTCTGGAGGCGGTAAGAGCACCACAGCGAAGCTGGCCGCCCGCTTTTGGGACATTCAGAAAGGCCGCATTGCTATGGGCGGCGTGGACATCTCCACGGTGGACCCGGAAACACTGTTGAAGGACTATGCCATTGTGTTCCAGGATGTGGTGCTGTTCAACGATACCATCATGGGAAATATCCGTCTGGGCCGCAAGGACGCCACAGATGAGGAGGTTATGGCCGCAGCCAGGGCCGCCCAGTGCGATGACTTTGTTCAGCGTCTGCCGGAGGGATACCTGACGGTGGTGGGCGAAAATGGCTCTACTCTGTCCGGGGGTGAACGCCAGCGTATTTCTATTGCCCGCGCCCTGTTGAAAAACGCCCCCATTGTTCTGTTGGACGAGGCGACCGCCTCTCTGGATGTAGAGAACGAAACCAGCCTCCAGACTGCGCTCTCCGCGCTGCTCAAGGATAAGACAGTTTTGGTTATCGCGCACCGAATGCGGACAGTGATGGGAGCCGATCATGTGGTGGTATTGGCAGATGGCCATGTGGTGGAAGAAGGCACGCCAGAACAGCTGATGGAGCGGGATGGGATGTTCCGCCGCATGGTTGAACTGCAAAGAGAGTCCTCCAACTGGCAGGTTGGCGGAAACCAGGGTGACACATGATGAAACTGCACGCTTCCGGCGAGGACTATCTGGAGGCCATCCTGGTTCTCCATAAGAAGATGGGCACGGTACGCTCCGTGGATGTTGCCCGGCACATGGAGGTATCGAAGCCCAGCGTGTGTCATGCGGTGGCTACGCTGAGAAAGGGCGGCTTTCTGCTCATGGACGAGGATCACTTCCTGCACCTGACCGACCTTGGCCGTGAGGTTGCCGAGGCCACCTACGAAAAGCATCGCTTCTTTACCGACCGGCTGATTGAAGCCGGCGTAGACCCCGAAACGGCGGAACGGGATGCTTGCCGGATCGAGCATGTGATCAGCGAGGAAACCTTTGAGCGACTGAAAGTTGCTTATAAACTGAACGAGAAAGCGGTGATATCATCGGACGAGTCATGATTCTGGAGCTGCACGAAAGAGA
>QUDE01000031.1:5941-18740 GCA_003477405.1 Ruminococcaceae bacterium AM07-15 | reverse complement strand
CCTATTCGCTCTTCTTTTTTCTATTTGTCACACATCATTGTAACACCTACAAGATTTTTTTAAAAAACTTTAAAAAACCTATTGACTTTTCCCAGAACGCTGGTATAATAGACACTGTTCTCAGCGAGAGAACAACGACAACAAAAGATGCGGATGTGGCGGAATCGGCAGACGCGCTAGCTTCAGGTGCTAGTGGGGGCAACTTCGTGGGGGTTCAAGTCCCTTCATCCGCACCAAAACTCCAACAAAGCAATTGCTTTGTTGGAGTTTTTCTTTTTCCCAAAACAATGATAGATAAACAGGTCTTGCTCTGCCTTCGTACAACAAAAGCAAAGCAAGACCCCAGAACAGCAGATCGCACCCAAGCGTTTTTCAGCAGCTTTTTCTCTCAGATGTTGTATCGGAATTGACGGATCAGATAATCCACATCGTCGTTGGACGCTCCATATTCTGCAATGAGCTGCTTTTGGATTTGCCGCAGCGCCTCCTTGTCTGCTGCATCATTGGCCGCTTTGATGGCAGCCAGATAGCGGTTGTAATCACCGGCCGGCATACTGGACATAAAAAAACCTCCTTTGTTTCATCCTTTGATCCATGTGATTTTTATATGCAAATGCTGTCTTGCCGCCTCATCTTTCAGCTGGGCAATCACATCTCGGTACCCACGGTATCCTGCCGCTTCCTTTTTGCGGACAAACATGGTTCCCTTCATATACAAATCCTTCTCATCCGGCGAGGGAAAGAATTGCTCCTCATCATAAATCACATCTCCTGATGAGGAATAAAAGTAAAACAGCCTGGCATATTTTTCAAACACTTCCCGGTTGGCCGGCGTGTCCATGTTCCCCAGCAATTGGGAATAAAACCGATTTTCCACCCTGGCCTGCACCGGTTTTCGCTTTTCTCCCGTTTCCTTGATCAACTTGATCAGTTCTTCTTCGTATTCTTCCCAGCGCTTCTGTTTTTGCAGTTCATTGCTCTTCCGCTCAAATGCCTGGCGCAATTCTCTGTTTGCACTTTCAAAAGTGGATACTGCCTTGACAAAGGGCGCTCCCATGCCCTTGATGGCAGCATACAGATGAAATATATCCCGGTACTGATCCGACTCTTTGCACCGCACAATGATTTCATCACAGCTCCACCCCGCTCTCTGAACCAAGGACAGGCTTTCCATGTAGTTTGAGATCGCCGTTTCCAAAAACCACTGAGGCGGATGACCGACCGAAGCCGAAGTCTGCATTTCCGTCCGTCTGTGCGCCTTTCGAAACAATCCCATCCCATCACCCCTTCCAAATAAGAACTACTGCTCATCGCTGTCCTCACGAAGAGGACTCCACAGAAAAGTCATTTTCCATAATTTGATTATACTCAAAAGGGGATCAAATTACAATCTCTTTGTAATTTTGAAAAAGCTTTGCACTTCTCTCCTCTTTTGCAAATCGTTCATTTTTTATCCCTTGATTTTATCTCTCCCCAGGAGTATACTCGATAAAATTGCAAAGCAGGCTCTCTCCGCCCTGCAAAAGGAGGATACTCACAATGTCCTATGCCATTGTTTACAGCAGCCGCACCGGCAATACCGCTCTTCTGGCCCAGGCCCTGAAGGAAGCCCTGCCTCCGGCGGACTGCCTCTATTGCGGCGCCCCCGATGCCAAAGCCCTGGCCGCCCAAACCATCTATGTGGGATTCTGGACCGACAAAGGCACTTGTGATGCCGATACCGCCCGATTTCTCCAAGCCCTGACCCATCAGCAGGTGTTTTTGTTCGGCACCGCCGGTTTTGGTGGGAACGACACCTATTTCGCTCAGATACTGGAAAGAGTGCAAAAGCTTCTTCCCGAAGGCACAGAATGCATCGGCTCCTATATGTGCCAGGGCAAAATGCCCCAAAGCGTACGGGATCGCTACCAGGGGATGGAGGACAGCCCCCGGCGTACCGCCATGCTGGAAAACTTCGACCAGGCCCTGAGCCATCCCGACGATGCCGATCTGCTCCGTCTGAAGGCCGCTGTAACCAAATAAGAAAGCCATATCGATATAAATACAGCAAGGCCCGTCCTTCATTGAAAAGGACGGGCCTTTTTTCTCTGCCCTTTATGACTTCAAAAATATATAAGTTTTTTCATCGGAGCGGACCGGATCGTACCGATAGCCCAAGGCGTCAAATTCCTGCATCACCTGGGGCTCCTTCCCCTGACGCTCGGCCAGGAAACGAACCATTTCTCCCCGGGCCATCTTCACATAGACCCCTTTTTCCACCACTTTGTCCCCGATCAGCTGACCGAACACCGGAGTGATGCACTGTGCATCTTCTCCCAGGTGGCGCACCACCGCCCGGCCATATTCCCAGGAGGCCAGGTTTATCACCACCCGATCGTCCTTCGTCAGCTCCCGGGCCAGGCGGTCGCCCCAGAAATCGTACAGATTTTCTGCAAACGGAGCTTTTAGCTTTGTCCCCATCTCCAGCCGATAGGGACGCACTCCGTCAAAAGGCCGCAACAGGCCATACAGCCCGGACAAAATGGCCAGATGCTGCTGGAGATAATCAAACTCCTGATAAGTGAACACCCCAGGAGCCATGTACTGATACTGGATTCCCTCATAAGACAGTATGGCCGGGCTGAGATTCTTTGTCAGATCCATTTTCTGATACCGCTCATAATTCTGTCGAGCGATGGCTTCCGAACAGGAAAGGCGCTCTTTCAGCTCCTCATAGGAAAGGCTTTTCAGCCATCCCGCCAGCTGCCCGGCCTCCTGCCCAAACACCGGCTGGGAGCGGGGCGCCAGGCTGTCCAGCTCATCCCGCATCTTTTTCGCCGGGGATATGATGATCTGCATCGGCTTTTCTCCTTATTATATATAGTGCAGCAAAACTTTCTCCAGCAGAAAAACCGCCCGGCCGATAGCCGGGCGGTTTTATCATGCTTTCAACAGTTCCTCCACCTGCACGGTGAGGATGGTGTTTTTGTCCTCCACTTCCCGGATACGGCGGCGGATTTCCCGCTGATCCCGGTCCCGCTGCTCAGCCAGATTCACCTGGCCTTCAAACAGCATATCCAGCTTGGGACACAAATCGTTTTCCAAACGCACCTTGATCTTGAGCAGATCTTCATCCTGCTCTTTCAGCAGCCGGTAATGCTCCTGAAGCATTTTGGTATGATTCTGCTGGGTTTCCTCCAGCTGTTCCAGCATCAGCCGGTTCTGCCGCAATTCCAGCAGGATTTGTTCCATGGTTTCCTGCAATCCCATTGGTTCCATTGATACCCCTCCTGCCTTCCTGAAAAGGTCCTCTGCCGGGGGCCATTTTTCTTCCTATTCCCCGTCCATTCCTCTGATAGTGATACGATTATACATCACATCCCCCGCCGCTTCAAGTGAATGTTTGCTTTTCCCTGCGCTTTCCTCCAAAAACGGCAGAAAAAACACAGGCCTCAGCACCTCTCTCCTATTGGGGATTTTCTCTTGACAATACAGGTATATTGCAATACAATATACCCGGGTACTTTGTTTTACAATATAGTCACAGATAAGGAGGTGGCCGCTTGATCCCATCACAAATGCTGAAAGGTACGCTGGAGGGCTGTGTCCTGGCCATCATCAGCAAAAAGAAAACCTATGGATATGAAATATCCCAACAGCTCATGGCCTACGGCTTTGGTAAAATCACAGAAGGCACCATCTATCCCCTGTTGCTCCGATTGGAGAAAAACAAATGGGTCCATGCCACATACCAGGCCTCCGATCTGGGTCCCAAGCGAAAATACTATGCACTGACGCCCCAAGGAGAGCAGGCCCTGACCGATTTCCTCAGCAGCTATGCCGAACTTTCCAAAGCCATACACACTTTGATCTGCGACATTCAGGGAGGGACAGAA
Source organism: Ruminococcaceae bacterium AM07-15 (assembly GCA_003477405.1). Lineage (GTDB taxonomy): Bacteria > Bacillota > Clostridia > Oscillospirales > Butyricicoccaceae > Pseudobutyricicoccus. Next base: position 14,865 of record QUDE01000031.1, on the reverse strand, counting down.
AATGAGCAAACGAACCAAACAACTGCTGAATGAAAACAATGCATTGGAAAACTGCATCCAAAACCCGGAAAACAAAGAGGTCCTGACCAATATGGTGGTGTATATCCGCGCAGCCAACATCAGCCCATACGATCAGGAGAAAGTACGCCGGGACATGACGGAAATGATTCTGGATGGCGAACACCGGGGAGCCCCTATCAAAGATGTCATCGGCGAGGACTATCGTCTGTTCTGCGACGATGTCATTGCAGAAATCCCCAAACTGACAGGCCGTACCCGCATTCTTTCTTTTTGCAGAGACCTTTTCCTTCTGACCAGTATGCTGCTGGCCCTCTGGCTTTTCTTCCAGTGCGTCCAGCAGATGATCAAACCCAGCACATGGCCCTATGTAACACTGACCGCAGGCAATCTGATCAGCGGCCTGTTGATTCTCGCTCTTTCCACCGCCCTGGTTCAGGCCATTTGCAAAAACGCCTTCCGCACCGATGCCGGCCCAAAGAAAAAAGAAGCATTCCTTTTCTTTCTTCTTCTGTTCTTTGCCATGCTTCTGTGCATGGGGGCCAATGTATTTATCACCTACCCCATTGCTTCCATCCATCTGCTGCTTGCTCTGGGAGGCATTGCCCTGCTGTTTATCCTCTACAAAATCCTGGATAGCAAGCTGGATTGATCTATTTCCTCACAAAAACCCACAGGGGAGGCGGCGCTCCGGCCGTCTCCCCTGTGGGTTTCTCTTTGAATAGATTCGAACTTATTGCTCCCCTTCCTCTGACGAAGGAAGAAGAGGGTTGCCCTTTTCATCCACGCCCCGCTGGCGCAGCTTGAGGGCGGTCACATCCCGCAATATGGAATAGAGCACGGCACAGGCCGGCACGCCCAACACCATACCCAAAAAGCCAAAGAGCCCGCCGCCGGCCACGATGGCCGCCAACACCAGCAGCGGAGAAAGACCGGTGCTGTCCCCCAGAATCTTGGGGCCCAGGATATTGCCGTCAAACTGCTGCAGCGCCACAATGAGGATAAAAAACCGCAGGGCGCTGAAGGGGTCCACAATGAGCAGAATCATCAGACAGGGTACTGCTCCCACAATGGGGCCAAAAAAGGGAATGATATTGGTAACGCCCACAATGACGCTGACCAGAATGGCAAAGGGGATTTTGATCAGGCAGGACAAAAAGAAGCACAGCATGCCGATGATGGCGCTGTCGATGATCTTTCCATTGAGGAAGGCCGAGAAGATCTGATTGCTCTTGCGGCAATAGCCCAAAAAGACCCGCGCTTTATCGGTGGGTACAAAAGCATAGACCAGCCGTTTCAGCAGGCGAACCAGGTTCTCCTTGCTGTACAGCATATAAATCGAAGCGATCAGGGCGGTAAAGCCGGAGATCACGCCGCTGCCCAAGGCGACGCCCAGGTTAAACAGATCGGGCAGGCGGCGGTATAGGGTATCCCCGGCCTGGCGCACCAGTTCGTCATAGGTGTCTATCAAGCTGCCCACCACCCGGCTGTCCAGATGCAGACGGGACACGATCTCCTGGGACAAATCGTTTAGATTGCTGAGATAATAGGGCACATTGTAAACAAACAGCTCCACCGACCGGATCACCTGGGGCAGCACCAGCTGCACCAGCACGGCCACCACCGCCGTCGCCAGCAAATAGACGGTCAGAATGGCCAGGGCCTTCCCGCCCCGCAGACGGCCATAGACCTTTTGGCGAAAAAATTCCATGGGAGCATTGAGGAGAAAGGCAATGGCAAACCCCACCAGGAAGGGGGAGAGGATGTCCAGAAAATTGCGCAAATGCTCCCGGATGGAAGTGAGATTGGCCACCGCCAGATAAAAGGAAATGGCCAGCACAGCCACCAGCAAATTGGATATGGCCCGCCTGTCCAGCAGACCCCACGGGTGTTTTTTCATCATTCCCCCTCCTTTTTCTGTTTCGATTGTACCATGGAGCCTCCAAAAAGAAAACGACTTTTTTCTTATACTTTTCGTATTTTTTCCTTTTTATATTTCCAGCAGGACATTTTGACATGCACAAAGGCCAGGGACTTTCGTCCCTGGCCTTTGGCTTTTATGAGGGTTTATGAGAAGCGGCGATTGCCGCAAAGTGTAAGCGGTTTTGTTATTCCTTCCACTTCACATCGTTGAAATAGAGGAAACCGGCTGCATTGATCTCCACGCCTTCCAGATTGGCGTTGTAGGCCCGGAGGTACACATCCTGGAACAGAGGAACCTGGGGGCACAGCTCATTGATGAGCGTGTTGCACTGGCGCAGGACTTCTTCCCGTTCCGCTTCGTCGATGGTGGCGCACGCCTGATCGATCAGGGCATCCACTTCCGGGTTGTTCAGACGGGTCTTGTTGGAAGCACCGATGGACTTGCTGTGATAAACACCGGTGAGGTAGGACAGCATATTGCTGGCCGAATAGTTGCCGATGGCGGCTGTGTAATTGCCTTCGGCCGTGGTGCTCAGGTAGGTGGCCAGGTCCATGCTCTCGATGGTGGCATCGATGCCCAGAGTGGCCACATCGGACTGAATCACTTCGGCGGCCCGCTTCTTCTGGTCATTGGAGCAGATGATGCTCAGCTGGATGGTGGAAGGATCCACACCCGACTGCTCCATGTATTTCTTGGCCTGCTCCACATCGTATTTTTCGCTCTTTTCCTCGGTGGCCCCTTCCAGGTTGGAGGGAGTCTGGGAGTAAGAAGCCACGCCCATGCCATTGAGGGCCACTGTGACGATGTTCTCTTTGTTGACCACGCTGTTGATGGCTCTTCTCACATCCACATTGCTGAGGCCGGGCTTTTCGTTGTTGAGCATCATCCACATATGGTTGGTGGAATCATGCTGGAGCAGAGTCAGATCGCTGTTGCCCTCGATGCGCTCGGCATCCATGGCTTCCACTTCCACCACAAAGTCCACTTCACCGGCCTCCAGGGCGATGGTGCGGGAAGAACCTTCGGGGATGATCTTCCAGGTCATGTGCTTGATGGAAGGCATATGGTCTTTGTCGAAATAATCTTCAAAGGCCTCGAACTCCAGGCTGTCGCCCCGCTTCCAGCTGACGAACTTATAAGGACCGCTGCCCACCGGATCGGTGGCAAAGTCGTGGCCTTCGTCCAGCAGCTTCTTGGGAACGATGGCGTTGCCGTGATGGCACAGGTCGTTGAGCAGGATGGCCGAGGGGCCAGGGGTGGTGATCTTGACGGTGTAATCGTCCACCTTTTCGATCTTCTCCACCGAACCGTTATACAGGTTGACTTCCGGGCAGGTCTTGGCATATTCAATGGAAGCCACCACATCATCGGCTGTCATTTCGCTGCCGTCGTGGAACTTGACTCCCTGTCTCAGATGGAAAACCCATTCGGTGTCACTGGTGTTCTCATAGGTATCCACCAGCTCGGGCACCGGCTTGAGATCCATATCCCCGCGGAACAGTGTGTTATAGGTGAGGATATTCATATAGGACCCGGCCACGGCGTTGTGGTCGGTGGGAGAGAGAGACGGTGTCTCGCTCATGGTGGCGATGACGATGCTGTCCTTGTTGCCGCCGGAAGTGCTGCTTTGAGATGCATCCTTGCTGCATCCGGCAAACAGACCCAGAGTCATCACCCCGGCCAGCATCAGACTGGCCATACGGATCTTTCTGGATTTCATCTTTTTCACCTCGTCAATTTTATGGCCCCATCACCGCTTTCCTTTTTCCGGCATAGGACCCCGTCCCGAAGGACTATGTGCATTATAGTCCGGCGTGTAATAAAATGCAACGAGATTTTTCATACTTTCGCAATAATTTCAAAACACTATTTTAAAATATAACCAAAAACCATGAATTTATTTGCAGCATTTCGACGATTTTTTCACTTTGTTAAGCATTTATCAAACATCGCTTTTATCTATTTTTCCCCTACTGTTTATTTTGTTTTTCGATCTTTTGGCATATTTGACGATTTTTTCACAAAGTCCTTTTTGTTGATTTTTTGTCATACTTTGTCCGGCCTCAACCCAAAGGAAAACCGCCTGGGCAGCGACTCCCAGGCGGTTTTCGGTTTGTGAAAACAATATGAGTATGAAGGAATTTGCAGTGTTCAGTCGGCCCAGCTGCACTTTTCAAAGCGCATGGTGCCGCCGGCATTGACTTCCACACCTTCCAGCCCCTTGGCATAGGCCCGCAGGCTGGTGGCGGTGTAGAGGGGGATATTGGGGCAGGCCTGGTTGACTTTGGCCATGATCTGCTGAAGCAGCTCGGTACGGGCGTTCTCGTCCACGGTGGCCGCCGCCTGAGCGATGAGGGCGTCCACTTCCGGATCGCTGAACCGGGCCTGATTGGAGCCGCCGATGGACTCACTGTAAAACACGCCCTGCACATGGGACATCAGGTCGGTGGCAGTATAGCCGCCGATGGCTGCGGTGAAATCCCCTTCCACCGTGGCGCTGAGGTAGGTAGCCAGATCCATGCTTTCGATCTCCGCCTGGATGCCGATTTCTTTCAGATCGGCCTGGATCACTTCGGCGGCACGCTTCTTGGTATCATTGGAGCAAACGATGCTCATTTTCACCGAAGCGGGATCCACTCCCGATTCTTCCATGTATTCTTTGGCTTTCTTCACATCGTAGGAATCGGTGTTTTCTGCGCTGTAACCGGTGAGCATGGAAGCGCCTTCCCCTTCGGCCACCTGACCCAGACCGTTGAGGGCCACGGTGATGACATTCTCTTTGTTGATGGCGGCGTTGATGGCTCTTCTCACATTTTCATTGTCCAGACCGGGCTTTTCGTTGTTCAGGATCATCCAGTTCAACGCAGTGGAGTCCACGCTGAGAAGCTCCAGATTTTCATTTTCCTGGATGCGGTCAGCGTCCATGGCTTCCACTTCCACAATGAAGTCCACTTCGCCGGCCTCCAGGGCGATGGTGCGGGAGGAGCCTTCGGGGATGATCTTCCATGTCATATTCTTGATGGCGGGAGCGCCGCCGAAATAATCGTCAAATGCTTCAAAGGTCAGGCTGTCGCCCCGCTTCCATTCCACCAGCTTGTAGGGGCCGCTGCCCACCGGATCTTCGTTGAAGTCATGGCCTTCATCGATGAGCTTCTTGGGAACAATGGCATTGCCGTGGGAGCAAAGATTGGAAAGAAGGACGGCGGAGGGGCCGTTTGTCTCGATGGCCACGGTATAATCGTCCACCACTTCCACCTTGGCGATCATGTTGTTGAACTGGGAGACTTCAGCAAAGGTCTTGGCATAATCCAAAGAGGCCTTTACATCCTGGGCGGTCATCTCGCTGCCATCGTGGAACTTGACGCCCTGCTTGAGATGAAATACCCACCGGGTCTCGCTTTCGTTCTCATAGCTTTCCACCAGCTCCGGCTGAGGGTTAAGATCCATATCGGTGGCAAACAATGTGCTGTATGTCAAAAGGTTCATATAGGAACCGGCTGTGGCATTGTGGGAATAGGGGCTGAGGGTAGGTGTTTCGCTCATGGTGGCGATGACGATGCTGTCTTTGCCTCCAGCCGCTGTGGTTACGGCCTGACCGCCTTCGGTCTTGGTGGTCTGGGCCGACTGTTTCTGACAGGCTGCTACAATACCGATCAGGGCCGCAATAATCAGTACCAGGCTCAGCATCCTCTGTTTCGTCTTGTTCATGGGAATCACCTCATAATTTCAAAATATTTTTTCGCTTTTCCCCTCCCTCCAAGGGCCCTTTGGAAGGGGTTCGGGGGAGCTTGGTTCGTATTATAGGCCCTCTTTTTTCCCTTTGCAAGACCCTTTTTGCCTTTCCATGTTTTTTCAGAATATATGCTATATCGAATGAAATATAATATTTTGAATTCATCTATTTTGCACAGGTTTATATTGGAATTTTCCCGGATTTGCAAGAAAAAAGACTCTCTGGAGAACCTTTTCTCCAGAGAGTCTCTTGATGTTTTGTTTAATTTTCCTCAAAAGGGAGCCGCTTATTCAGCCCAGGAAACATTCTCGAAGTAGAGATAGCCGCTATCGTTTACCTCAACCCCCTGCAAGCCTGCGTTAAAGGCGCGCATGGTCAGGGGCTGATACAGAGGAGCCTGAGAACAGATCTCATTCAGCTTGGCAGACAGCTGCTCCATGATGGCCACCTGCTGGGTCTCGTCGATGGTCACCTTGGCCTGATCGATCAGGGCGTCCACTTCCGGGTTGTTCAGACGGGTCTTATTGGAAGCGTTGATGGAAGAGCTGTGATACACACCTACCACATAGCTCAGCAGGCTGCTGGAAGAATAACCACCGATGGAAGCAGTGAAGTCACCTTCGGCTGTGGCAGACAGATAGGTAGCCAGGTCCATGCTCTCGATTTCGCATTCGATGCCGATTTCCTTCAGATTGGCCTGGATGACTTCGGCCGCACGCTTCTTGGTGTCGTCAGAGCAGATGATGGAGAACTTGACGGAAGCAGGGTCCACACCGGACTTGTCCAGCCATTCCTTAGCCTTTTTCACATCATAGGTGTCGGCGTTCTCTTCGGTAGCGCCCTCAAAGTTCATGGGCATCTGGGACAGAGCAGGAGTAGCCATGCCGTTATAAGCAACGGTGACGACGCTTTCCTTGTCAATAGCGGTGTTGATGGCGTGACGCACATCCTGGTTGTCCAGGCCGGGCTTCTCGTTGTTCAGCATCAGCCAGCTTTCGCTGGTGTCATTGTACTCCAGAACAGTGATATCGCTGTTTTCCTTCAGACGGTCGCCGTCCATGGCTTCCACTTCCACCACGAAGTCCACTTCGCCAGCTTCCAGAGCGATGGTACGGGAGGAGCCTTCGGGGATGATCTTCCAGGTCATGTTCTTAATTTTGGGAGCGCCCAGGAAATAATCATCAAAAGCTTCGAAAGTCAGGCTGTCGCCGCGCTTCCACTCCACCAGCTTGTACGGGCCGGAACCCACGGGATCTTCGTTGAAGTCATGGCCTTCGTCGATGAGCTTCTTGGGAACGATGGCGTTGCCGTGATGGCACAGGTTGCTCAGAACCATGGCGTCGGGGCCATCGGTCTTGATCTCAACGGTCATGTCGTCCACCTTGGAGATGGAGACAAAGTTCTTGTTGTACAGGTTGACTTCGGCAAAGCCCTGGGCCCACTGGAGGGAAGCCACCACATCGTCGGCGGTCATGGTGTCGCCGTTGTGGAACTTGACGCCTTCCTTCAGCTTGAAGTGCCAGGTGCTCTCGTCCACATTCTCATAGCTCTCCACCAGATGAGGCTGGGGCTTCAGATCCATATCGGTGCGGAAGAGCATGCTGTAAGTCAGCTGGTTCATATAGTCGCCAGCCACCGCATTGTGCTCGGTGGGAGACAGGGACGGGGTCTCGTTGGCCGTGGCAATGACAATGCTGTCCTTGTCGCCGCCCTTGGTTCCGGTGCCGGTGCCGCTGCCCTTATCACTGGAGCAGCCAGCCAGCAGGCCCAGCAGCATCACTGTGGCCAGAAGCAGGCTGAGCAGCCGAACTTTTCTGTTTCTCATGGTATTCACCTCATAAAATATTTTCAACAGGGCCGGGCCCCGCCGAATCCATCTCTTTTCCCCCAAAAATGGGATATTTATTATGAAATCATGATTTATTGATTGCCAATCTATGACGGGCTTATTATATACGCAGTTTCTTCCTTTTGCAACGGGCCGGTCTTTTTACTCTTTCTTCACAAAGGCTTTTCTTTTTGCACCTTGCACAGTTTCAGAGCTTTCTTTTTGGTCCCTTTTACCATTTTCTCTCTTTTTTGAAAAGAGCTTTTCTAGCCATATTCCCCCAGCAAAATATGCTATTTTAATTTTTTTCGTCTCTTTTCACAATTTTTTAAATTTTTATTCATTTTATTGATTTTCGGGTAAAAAGCAATAAAAAAAGCCCCTCTCCGGGAAAATTCCCAGAGAAGGGCTTTGTTTTTTGTGAAAAGATCAGGCTTTCTTATTCAGCCCAATACACATTTTCGAAATACAGGTAGCCGCCGTCGTTGACTTCCACACCCTGCAGACCAGCGTTAAAGGCACGCATGGTCAGAGGCTGCCACAGAGGAGCCTGAGAGCAGATCTCATTCAGCTTGGCAGACAGCTGCTCCAGAATAGCCACACGCTCAGCTTCATCAATCGTGACCTTGGCCTGATCGATCAGAGCATCCACTTCGGGATTGTTCAGACGGGTCTTGTTGGAAGCGTTGATGGAGGAGCTGTGATACACGCCCACCACATAGCTCAGCAGATCGCTGGAAGAATAGCCGCCGATGGAAGCAGTAAAGTCACCTTCCGCGGTAGCGGACAGATAGGTAGCCAGGTCCATGCTCTCGATTTCGCAGTTGATGCCGATTTCCTTCAGGTTGGCCTGAATCACTTCGGCAGCGCGCTTCTTGGTGTCGTCAGAGCAGATGATGGAGAACTGCACAGAAGCAGGGTCCACACCGGACTGATCCAGCCATTCCTTGGCCTTTTTCACATCATAGGTGTCGGCATTCTCTTCGGTAGCGCCCTCAAAGTTCATGGGCATCTGGGACACAGCAGGAGTAGCCATGCCATTGTAGGCAACGGTAACAACGCTGTCCTTGTCGATAGCGGTGTTGATGGCGTGACGCACAGCTTCGTTGTCCAGGCCGGGCTTCTCGTTGTTCAGCATCAGCCAGGTCTCATTTGTGGAGTTGTACTCGATCACAGTCAGATCAGAGTTTTCCTTCAGACGGTCGCCGTCCATGGCTTCTACTTCCACCACGAAGTCCACTTCGCCAGCTTCCAGAGCGATGGTACGGGAAGAGCCTTCGGGGATGATCTTCCAGGTCATGTTCTTGATCTTAGGAGCGCCCAGGAAGTAATCGTCAAAAGCTTCGAAAGTCAGGCTGTCGCCGCGCTTCCACTCAACCAGCTTGTACGGACCGGAACCCACAGGATCTTCGTTGAAGTCG
>QUDE01000031.1:0-5931 GCA_003477405.1 Ruminococcaceae bacterium AM07-15 | reverse complement strand
TGTGGAGTTGTACTCGATCACAGTCAGATCAGAGTTTTCCTTCAGACGGTCGCCGTCCATGGCTTCTACTTCCACCACGAAGTCCACTTCGCCAGCTTCCAGAGCGATGGTACGGGAAGAGCCTTCGGGGATGATCTTCCAGGTCATGTTCTTGATCTTAGGAGCGCCCAGGAAGTAATCGTCAAAAGCTTCGAAAGTCAGGCTGTCGCCGCGCTTCCACTCAACCAGCTTGTACGGACCGGAACCCACAGGATCTTCGTTGAAGTCGTGGCCTTCGTCGATGAGCTTCTTGGGAACGATGGCGTTGCCGTGATGGCACAGGTTGCTCAGAACCATGGCGTCAGGGCCATCGGTCTTGATTTCAACAGTCAGATCGTCCACCTTGGTGATGGAAACGAAGTTCTTGTTGTACAGGTTGACTTCGGCAAAGCCCTGGGCCCACTGGAGGGAAGCCACCACATCGTCGGCAGTCATAGTGTCGCCGTTGTGGAACTTGACGCCTTCCTTGATCTTGAACCGCCAGGTGCTCTCGTCCACATTTTCATAGCTCTCCACCAGATGGGGCTGAGGCTTCAGATCCATATCGGTACGGAAGAGCATGCTGTAAGTCAGCTGGTTCATGTAGTCGCCAGCCACCGCATTGTGCTCGGTGGGAGACAGAGAGGGAGTCTCACCAGAAGTGGCGATGACGATGCTGTCCTTGTCGCCGCCCTTGGTGCCGGTGCCCTTCTTGTCGCCGCCGTTGCTGGAGCAACCAGCCAGCAGGCCCAGCAGCATCACTGTGGCCAGAAGCAGGCTGAGCAGCCGAACTTTTCTGTTTCTCATGTGTTTTCACCTCATAAAATATTTTCAACAGGGGATTCCCTGCCGAATCGCTTTTTCATCTCCTGAAAACCATCAAGAAATTAAACGAAAATTTAACAAAATAATTAAAAAATTATTGTTAAATAGTTCACTATTTGTTTATTTTTTATTGCAAGGTTATTATATCTCTTCTCTTTTCTTTTTGCAACGCCCGGCTTTTCAAGCTCTTCCCCACTGATTCTTTGCACTTTACACAACTTTTGCAAACTTAATTTGTCCACATCTCCTACTTTTTGTCCTTTTTCTAAAATCTTCTATATATATTATGCCCATCTTTTTTTATATTTACATCGCTTTTTTGGTGATTCAGCTGATTTTCATAATTCGCTTAACAACACAAAAAATTCCTGCGGGAGTTCCCGCAGGAATTTTTCAATTACATTATGCTGTAACGAAAGCTTATTCCTCCCAGTACACATCTTCAAAATAAAGTGTGCCGCTGTCGCTGACTTCCACGCCCTTCAGACCGGAGTTATACGCTCTCAGAGTCAGGGGCTGATACAGAGGAACCTGGGAGCAGATCTCGTTAAGCTTGGCAGACAACTGTTCCAGGATAGCCACTCTCTCCTCTTCGTCCAAAGTGGTCTTGGCCTGATCGATCAGGGCATCCACTTCCGGATCGTTCAGACGAGTCTTGTTGGAAGCGTTGATGGAAGAGCTGTGATACACGCCTACCACATAGCTCAGCAGGTTGCTGGAGGTGTAACCACCGATGGCTGCGGTGTAATCACCTTCTGCTGTGGTGGAAAGGTATGTGGCCAGGTCCATGTTCTCAATGGTGCACTCAATGCCGATTTCCTTCAGGTTGGCCTGGATCACTTCGGCGGCTCTCTTCTTGGTGTCATCCGAAATGATGATGGAGAAGGTGACCGAAGAAGGATCTACGCCGGAAGCATCCAGATATTCCTTGGCCTTTTCCACATCATAGGTATCGGCATTTTCCTCCGTGGTACCGGGGAAGTTGCTGGGGGTCATTGTCCAGGAAGCTGTGGCCATTCCGTTGTAAGCCACGGTAACAACGCTTTCCTTGTGAAGTGTTGAAAGTCCCTTACTCCGGCTAAAATTTGCAATAAAAAAAAGAGCCCGCGCAATGCGCGAGCTCTTTCAAAGCAGTACCTTTTAACTTATTTCCAGCTCACATCTTCGAAGTACAGAGTGCCGCTGGGAGAAACCTCAACGCCCTGGAGATTGGCGTTGTAAGCACGGAAGTTGACGGGCTGATACAGGGGAACCTGAGGAGTCAGGGTGTTGATCAGGGAGATGCACTCCTGCAGCACCTTATCTCTCTCGGTGGCATCGATGGTGGCCGAAGCCTTATCGATGAGGGCATCCACTTCAGGATTGTTCAGACGGGTCTTGTTGGAACCGTTGATGGACTTGGAGTGGAACACACCAACCAGGAAGGAAACCATGTCGCTGGAGGTGTAGTTACCGATGGAAGCAGTGTAGTTGCCTTCACCTGTGACAGACAGGTAGGTGGCCAGGTCCATGCTTTCGATGGTAGCTGTGATGCCCAGAGTGTCCTTCAGGTTGGCCTGAATAACCTCGGCAGCACGCTTCTTGGTATCGTTGGAGCAGATGATGCTCATTTCGATGGAGGCCGGATCCACACCGGATTCATCCATATACTTCTTGGCCTGCTCAGGATCGAAGGAATTTACATTCTCTTCGCTGGCGCCAGGCATGTTGTTGGGAGCCTGAGAATAGATGGCAGTACCCATGCCGTTCAGGGCAACAGCGATAACGCTTTCCTTATCAACGGCGCAGTCCATAGCCTTACGAACCAGTTCGTTATCCAGGCCGGGCTTTTCGTTGTTCAACATCATCCAGTTGTGCTCGGTAGCGTCATACTCATAGAGAGCCACTTCGTCGTTGCCAGCCAGACGGTCATAGTCCATGGCTTCCACTTCCACGATGAAGTCGATCTCGCCGGCTTCCAGAGCGATGGTACGGGAAGAGCCTTCGGGGATGATCTTCCAGGTCATGTGCTTGATGGGGGCTTCGCCGTCAAAATAATCGGCAAAGGCTTCGAATTCCACGCTGTCGCCGCGCTTCCATTCCACCAGCTTGTACGGGCCGGAGCCAACGGGATCGGAGGCAAAGTCATGGCCTTCGTCCAGCAGCTTCTTGGGAACGATGGCGTTGCCGTGATGGCACAGGTGGTTCAGCAGAACGGCGGAGGGACCAGGAGTGGTGATTTTGATGGTGTAATCATCCACAGCTTCGATGGTGTCAACACACTGGTTGTACAGGTTGACTTCGGCGCAGGTCTTGCCATACTCGATGGAAGCAACCACATCTTCGGCCTTCATCTCGTCGCCGTTGTGGAACTTAACGCCCTGTTTCAGCTTGAAGACCCATTCGGTCTCGCTGGTATTTTCGTAGCTTTCCACCAGGTTGGGCTGGGGATTCATTTCTACATCGGTGTTGAACAGGGTGCTGTAAGTCAGCAGGTTCATGTAGCTGCCGGCTGTAGCGTTGTGGTCATAGGGAGAAAGGGAAGGAGTTTCGCTCATGGTAGCGATAACGATGCTGTCCTTGTTGCCGCCACCGCTGCTCTTCTTGTCGTCGCCGCCACTGCTGTTGCAGCCGGCCAGCAGACCCAGCATCATGACTGTGGCCAAGAACAGGCTCAGCAGACGCAGTTTTCTGTTTCTCATAATGTTTCACCTCATGTAACATTGTTTGACGGTCTTTGCCGCCTTCCCGGTTCTCTCCTCCGCGGGCAGGTTCACCGGATGATTGCATTATAAGCGATGTTCATAAAATATTCAATAAAAATTTTAAAATAGCAAGGCGATTTTTGTGCATCTTTTCGTGATATTTCCCCAACTTTGCCATTCTCTTTTGTGCAGAATATCTCATTTACTTTATTTTGATTCCCTAAGTATCTTCGATTTTTTGTATACTTTGCCCTAGGAATTTTCTGGTTTTCGTTGCATCTTTAACAAACTTTATTGCTTTTCTCGAATTTTCAATTTTCTTTTATAGATTTGTAATTATTGCGCTCTTTTTTCTCTGTCACGCCGATATTTTTTCTTTTTTTCTCCGGAAAGACTACAAAAAATCCCGGGAGAGAAAATCTCCCGGGATTTTTTCATTTGTTCTGCTTGCTCTTTTTCTCAGCCAGCAGTTATTCTTCCCAATAGCAATCTTTAAAGTACAATGTACCCAATGCATTGATTTCTACGCCTTTCAGCTTGGCGTTATAGGCCCGCAGAGCGATGGGCTGCCACAACGGAATATGAACACACAGTTCGTTAAGATAAGCATTCAGCTCTTCCATAACCTCTCGATGTTCATCTTCATCCAATGTCACCATGGCTTCTTCAATCAGGCTATCCACTTTAGAATCCACCATACGGGCACGGTTTGCACCACCAATAGAATCACTATGGAACAAATATTTGCAATATCCAATTTGGCTGGAACTATTTGTTCCTCCGATACTTGCACTAAAATTGCCTTCTGTAGTAGCCGACAAATAAGTGGCCAGGTCCATGCTCTCCAATGTACAGTTGATACCAATTTTCTTCAGATCAGCCTGGATCACTTCTCCAGCCCGCTTTTTCATATCGTTCGAACAAATAATAGAGAAATTGATATCAGCCGGATTGACTCCTGCTTCTTCCAAATACTGTTTGGCCTTTTCCACATCATAATCATCTGCATTTTCTTCGGAACAACCATCCAAATTAGCAGGCGTCTGTGTTTTTACCGGTGTTCCCAGGCCATTGGCCGCTACTGTTACTACATTTTCTTTGTTGATCGCTGCGTTGATAGCATGGCGTACCAACGGATCTCCAAAATATCCATATTCATGATTCAACTGCATGCAGTTATAATCCGTGGCTTCATATTTATAAACTTTAACATCCTCATTATTTTCCAGTCGATCAATATCCATCTGTTCTACTTCCACGATGAAGTCGATCTCGCCAGCTTCCAAAGCGATGGTACGGGAAGAACCTTCCGGGATGATCTTCCAGATCATATTCTTGATTTTGGGCTCTCCGTCCCAATAATCCTCAAAAGCTTCAAAGGTAAGGCTGTCGCCCATCTTCCACTCCTTGAATACATAGGGGCCTGTACCGATGGGATTTTCATTAAAGTTATTACCTGCATCAATCAGCTTTTTAGGAACAATAGCATTTCCATTTGCCGCCAAATTCTCAAGAATCACTGCGCAGGGTTCAAAAGTGGTGATCTTGATAGTCTCATCATCGATAATATCCACTTGCTTAATATTTTCAGTATTTGTCTTGATCAACGGGAAATTCTGAGCCCAATCCAAAGAGGCCTTTACATCTTCCACTGTCATTTCTTCGCCAGTATGGAATTTAACCCCTTTGCGGATTTTGAATTCCCATTCGGTATCGCTAATGTTTTTATAACTCTCTGCCAAACAAGGCTGGAGTTTCATATCCATGTCACGATAAAGAAGAGACTCATAAGTCAGAAGATTCATATATGTGCCCGCTACTGCACTGTGCTCATTTGGTGTGAGAGAGGGGGTCTCGCTCATGGTGGCAATGACGATGGTATCCTTGGCACCGCCTTTGGTATTGCCTTCGTCCTTTTTACATCCAGCCACGCCGGCAAACAATCCTGCCGTCATGGTAAGAAGAGCCAATACACTGACCAAACGCTTTCTTCTGTTACTCATGCCTTTCACCTCTTTCATCATATGCGCGGTGCCCTCCGCACCGGAATGCTCTTTCGCAGTGGGCTGGCTGCAAGTGGTATGACTTATTATATGCTGTTCTCCTCCCCTCCCGCAATCCCCCTTCGCAACTTCCGCGTACCTATTTTTATTCAATTTGTCCATTTTATTTTCAAATTAAAAGTCTTTATTAGTGTAACTTCCATAAAGTTTTCTTCACATCTTTTGCATACATTCCTATTTTTTGTGAAATTTATCCTGTATCATTGGAGTATTTTTGCACGCTTTCACAAGTGTCCCAAATTTATCATTACAGTTTTGTGTAGTAAACTACTGCATTTTCTTGCGAATAAAAAAGCCGACGCAGGATTTACTGCGTCGGCTTTTCGGTATTTCAGGAGGCT
>QUDE01000030.1:2158-19394 GCA_003477405.1 Ruminococcaceae bacterium AM07-15 | reverse complement strand
AGGTCTTACTCTCTTTTCCTCATCTGTAACACATCATTGACAAACCTACATTTGGGGATTTTACCGGGATAATTCCTCCATTTTTACAAAAGATAAAAGCATCTTTCCAGTATCTTTTTTGAATCTGCCGTGAAGGGAGCCTATTGCCATGTATGAGACCATCCGCGCAAAGCGCATGATCAGCTTTTTGCTCTGCGTCAGTCTGCTTTCTCTGACTGCCGCTTTTTTCTTCCGCTTCCGCTGGGAGCAGGCCCAGCGCCGTGAGGTGCAGCTGCGCCAGCAAGCCTATTCCCAGCTGGTGAGCAGCGTTTCCTCTCTGGAGACCGCCTTGCAGAAGGCCCGCTGCTCCGGCACCGCTTCCATGCTCTCCCAGATGTCGGCCCAGATCTGGCGGGAGGCTGCCTCGGCTTCCCAGGCCCTCTCTTCCCTGCCTCCGGAGACAGAAGGGCTGCAGCAGGTGCAGAAATTCATCAACCAGACGGGAGAATATGCCTACACCCTCATCGGCCGGAAGGTTTCCCTGACAGAGCAGGAATATGATACCCTCTCCGATCTCCACCAGGCCGCCGACCGGCTCTCCCTGGAACTTCTGTCCACCCAGGCCGCCCTGGGAGAAAACCTGCATTTTCCCCAGCAAGCCGTATCCGCCGGGGACTTTGACACCGATACCCCGGAACAGGCGGACTACCCCTCCCTCACCTATGACGGCCCCTTCTCCGATCATCTGGATCAGCTGGAGCCGCTGGCCCTCCAGTCTTTGCCCACCCTGTCCCCGGAAGAAGCCCTCACCCAAGGCGCGGCCTTCTGCGGCCTTTCCCAGGATGCCCTCACTGTCACCGGAGAAACCGAAGGAGACATCCCCTGTTACCGTCTGGAAGGGGAAAACATCTCCTTGCTGCTGACAAAGCAAGGCGGCCGGGCTCTGCTGCTCACCGATGGCCGGGAGCTCACCGCCCCCACCCTGTCCCCCCAGAAAGGAGCGGAGATCGCCCAGGAATTTCTCCGCAGCCGGGGCTATGCCAATATGTGCCGCAGCTATTATGAAACAAACCAAGGGACTGTGACGGTAAACTTTGCGCCGGTGGAAGAAGGACGGCTGCTTTACCCCGACCTGATTAAAGTAACGGTGGCCTTGGACAATGGCAGCATCCTGGGTTTTGAAAGCCGGGGGTATGTGATGAACCACCGGGTGCGGGAATTCACCCCTTCCGGCCTGTCCATTGAGGAAGCCGAAACCCTTCTCTCCCCTCTGCTCACCGTCAAACGCCGGGGCCAGGCCATCATCCCTTCAGCGGGAGCCAAGGAAATGGATTGCTACGAATTTCTTTGCTCTACCCCCGATGGGGCAGAGTGTCTGGTCTATCTCAACACCCAGACAGGAGAAGAGGAAAACATCCTGCTGCTTCTCACCGGAGAAAACGGCGTGCTCACCGCCTGATTCTTTCCCTGCCGCTATGCAAACAGAGTGTTAAACTCCCGGGCCGCCGCCACAGCCTGCCCGAGAGCCTCCTCATCCTCTCCGGCAGGAAGGTGGTCGGTGCCGATACTGGCCACCTGACGGATCTCCCCGGCCCCCATCTCCCGAAGGATGATCCGGGATGTGCGAAAAGCACAGGAAGGATCTTTGGTGCTGCCGCCTCCTGTGAGCAGCACCAGTCCGCCTTTGGTCTGTTCCCATCCGCTTCCCTGGTTTCGCCGGGCCATATACAGAGCCTGGAACCGGCTGCACAGAGAAAGCAGCGGACCGGTGAGGGTAGAAAAATAAAGGGGTGAGGCCAGCACCAGCACCTGGGCCTTTTCCACCTTCTCGTAAATCTCCTGCATTCCGTCGTTTATGACACATCCTCCGCCTCCGGCGCAGCGGCGGCAGTCCACACAGGGGGACAGAGTCGATCTATAAGCGTCAATCTGTTCCACCTGTCCCTGGATTTCCCGGCAAAAGGCCTGTATCAATGCGCTGGTGTCCCCTGCTCTCCGGGGAGAACCGTTGAAAATCAATGTATACACCCTGCATCCGTCCTCTCTCGCCCGCAGGCGTCTGTTTGCTTTTCAGTATACCAGCCTCTTCCTCTTCCCGCAATTCTCTTCTCCTCTGGTCAATCTGCTTTTTTTCCTCCATCTTTCTTCTTCCAGGCACATCAAAGTGACAAAAGTCCATGGAATATCTGGGAAAAAAAGCAAAATCCCTTGACGGGCACTTTAGCGTACTATATAATTTATAAAATGAACAAAGGCGTTCATTAAAGGGGAAAAGAAGAGTGCTTTTGTCCTTTAATGGACGCCTGCTTTTTGCAGCCAGATCATTTCGGAATATCGGGAGGAAACTGTTATGCTTACTGCGATCACCGGCATCAACTGGGGCGATGAGGGCAAGGGCCGCATGGTGGACCTTTTGTCGGAAAACTATGATATCGTCGTCCGCTATCAGGGGGGCAACAACGCCGGCCACACCGTGGTCAATCCCCTGGGCAAATTCATTTTGAACCTGCTGCCTTCGGGCATCCTGCGGCCGGAAGTGGTCAATGTGATGGGCAACGGCATGGTCATCGACCTGGAGCATCTGATGGGCGAAATCAAAAATCTCCAGGACGCCGGGGTGCCCGTCTCCCCCAAGAACCTGAAGATCAGCGACAAGGCTGTCATCTGCCTGCCTTATCACAAAATGCTGGACAACCTGGAAGAGGACCGGCTGGGCGACGCCAAGTTCGGCTCCACCCGCCGGGGCATCGCTCCGGTTTATGGGGACAAGTACATGAAGCGGGCGCTGCGCATGGGCGATCTGCTCCATCCCGCCGCCATGGAAAAGCGGCTGGCAAGCGCTGTGGAGTGGAAAAACCTGCTGGTGGAAGGGGGCTATCACGCCGAACCCATCACCGTGGAGAGCGTGATGAATTGGCTGCGCACCTACGGCGATCCTCTGAAGGAATTCGTCTGCGACACCAGCGTCTATCTGGATCAGGCGGAAAAGGCCGGCAAGAAGATCCTGTTTGAAGCCCAGCTGGGCGCTTTGCGGGACATCGACTTCGGCATCTATCCCTACACCTCTTCTTCTTCCACCATCGCCGCCTACGCCCCCATCGGCGCAGGTATCCCCAACCACAAGCTGAGCAAGAGCATCGGCATTATGAAGGCCTATTCCTCCTGCGTGGGCGAAGGCCCCTTCACAGTGGAGCTGTTCGGCGAAGAAGCCGACCGTCTGCGGGAAGCCGGCGGCGAATACGGCGCTGCCACAGGCCGGCCCCGCCGGGTGGGCGCTTTTGACTGCGTGGCCTCCCGCTATGGCGTGCGGATGCAAGGCGCTGACGAGATCGCCCTGACCAAGCTGGATGTGCTGTCCTATCTGGACAAGATTCCCGTGTGCGTGGGCTATCAGGTGGGCGACAAGCGCACCGACAACTTCCCCACCGGTGAGGATCTGGAAAACGCCAAGCCCATCTACGACTACCTGCCTGGCTGGAAGTGCGACATTTCCCGCTGCCGCCGTGTGCAGGATCTGCCTAAGGCTGCCCTGGATTATATCCACTATCTGGAGAAGGCCGTGGGCTGCCGCATCACCTATGTTTCTGTAGGGGCCGAGCGGGATCAGTACCTGGTTATGTAAAAATGCGGCTTTGCCGCCTGCCCGATTCGGGCCCCGGAACATTCTGCCGGGGCCCGGCTCCTGTCCGGCCCTTTTCCCAAAGGGCCGGCTTTTCAAAGAGTCTGTTTATTCCAAATGATGGAGGATCACCAATGCTGGGAGAGAAATTACACGAAGAATGCGGCGTATTTGGGGTGCACATCAACACCCAGGAAGCCGCCGGCATCACTTACAACGCCCTGTCGGCTTTGCAGCACCGGGGCCAGGAAGGGGCCGGCATCGCCGTGCTTTCCAAAAACGCCATTTTGTGCCACAAAGATGTGGGGCTTGTCAGCGAAGTATTCAACGGCGACACTTTGAAGAAGCTGCCCGCCTCCGGCATCGGCATCGGCCATGTGCGCTATTCCACCACCGGCGGCAATATCTGCGCCAATGTACAGCCGGTGGTCACCGAATTCCTTCGGGGCCGCATCGCCATCGCCCACAACGGCAACATCGTCAACGCCGGTGAACTGAAAGAGCTCCTCTCCCAGTACGGCTGCGCCTTTTCCGCCACCTCGGACAGCGAGGTCATTTCGGCTTTGATCGCCTATGAGATCATCCGCAATGGCAACCTCCAGGTGGCCGTGACCGCAGCGGCCCGTCAGCTGCGAGGAGCTTTTTCTTTGATTGTCCTCTCTTCGGACGGCACCATGATCGCCGTGCGGGATGGCTGGGGCTTCCGCCCCCTGTGCCTGGGCGAAAACGATCATGGCCACGCCATCGCCTCGGAAAGCTGTGCCTTGGACAGCGCCGGTTTCCGCTTCATCCGGGATATCGAACCGGGTGAAATGGTGATCATCGACCCCAACGGCAACCTGACGGCCTGCGAGATCCTGGAAAAGGACAACAAGGGCCTGTGCATTTTTGAATATGTGTATTTTGCCCGTCCCGACTCGGTGATCGACGGCCTGAGCGTTTACGAAGCCCGGTACAACATGGGTATCCAGCTGGCCCGGGAATATCCGGTGGAGGCCGATCTGGTATGCGGCGTGCCTGACAGCGGTCTGGAAGCCGCCATGGGCTATTCCAAGGAAAGTGGCCTGCCCTATATCCCCTGCTTTGTGAAAAACCGGTATATCGGCCGCAGCTTCATCTTCCCCTCCCAGTCCCAGCGGGATGCCGCCGTGCGGCTGAAGCTCAACCCGGTGCGGGCCAATCTGGAAGGTAAACGCATCGTGCTGGTAGACGATTCCATCGTCCGGGGCACCACCAGCGCCAAAATCGTGCGGATGCTCAAGCAGGCCGGGGCCAAGGAAGTGCACATGCGCATTTCCGCTCCCCCCTTCACCCATTCCTGCCACTTCGGCACCGACATTGACAGCGAGGAAAACCTGATTGCCAACAAAATGTCCATCCCGGAGATCTGCCAGCACATCGGCGCCGACAGCCTGGGCTATATCAGCATCAAGGGTCTGAAAGAGGCCTGCCACACCAGCCGGGCCCGCTTCTGCACCGGCTGCTTCTCCGGCGAATATCCCATTGATGTGGGACAGGATCATCATAAAAACCAATTTGAATAATCGGAAAAGGAGGGAATTTATATGGATCAAAAAGCCTATCTGGTTCTTCAGGACGGCACGGTGATGGAAGGCAAGGCCTTCGGCGCCGTGGGCAGCACCTGCGGCGAAACCGTGTTCACCACCGGCATGACCGGTTATCTGGAGACTCTCACCGATCCCAGCTATTACGGACAGATCGTGGTGCAGACCTTTCCCCTGGTGGGAAATTACGGGGTGATTCCCCCGGATTTTGAAAGCAGTAAAGTGCAGGTCAAGGGCTATATCGTGCGGGAATGGTGCCGCGAGCCCTCCAACTTCCGCTGCCAGGGCGACCTGGATGCCTTTTTGCAGAAAAGCGGTATTCCCGGCATCTACGGTATCGACACCCGCCGGCTGACCAAGCTGATCCGCCGTCAGGGCGTGATGAACGGCAAGATCACCCAGGATATCTCCGATCTTCCCGGTATTCTGGAGGAACTGCGGGGATACACCATCCAGAATGCAGTGGAAAGCGTCACCTGCCAAAGCCCCCGCACCGATGCCCCGGAGGAGCCCCGGTTCCGGGTGGTGCTCATGGACTTCGGCGCCAAGGAGAACATCCGTCGCAGCCTGGTAAAGAGAGGCTGCGAGGTTCTCACCCTCCCGGCCCACACCCCGGCGGAGGAAGTGCTCTCCTATTCTCCCGACGGCATCATGCTCTCCAACGGCCCTGGTGACCCGGCGGAAAATACCCAGATCATCCATGAGATCGGCAAACTCTATCAATCGGGCGTGCCCATTTTCGGCATCTGCCTGGGGCATCAGCTGCTGGCCCTGTCCCAGGGCGGTAAAACCGTCAAGCTGAAATACGGCCACCGGGGTGCAAACCAGCCGGTGCGGGATATTTCCACCGGCCGGGTCTATATCACCAGCCAGAACCACGGCTATGCTGTGGACAGCGACGCTCTGCCCTCTCATGCTCAGGTGAGCATGGTGAATGCCAACGACGGCACCTGCGAAGGCATCGTCTATGAAAACGCCCCGGTGTTCACCGTCCAGTTCCATCCGGAAGCCTGCGGCGGCCCTCTGGATACCCAATTTCTCTTTGACCAATTTATCAAACGGATGGAGGAGATGCGATAATGCCCAGAAATCCCGATATCAAAAAAGTGCTGGTCATCGGCTCGGGTCCCATTGTCATCGGCCAGGCCGCCGAGTTTGACTACGCCGGCACCCAGGCCTGCCGGGCCTTGAAGGAAGAAGGGCTGGAAGTCATGCTCATCAACTCCAACCCGGCCACCATCATGACCGACGGCGTCATGGCCGACGAGATCTACATCGAACCACTGACCCTGGACACCGTCAAACGGATCATCGAAAAAGAAAAGCCCGACAGCCTGCTGTCCACCCTGGGCGGACAGACCGGCCTGAACCTGTCCATGGAACTGGCCAAAGACGGCTTCCTGGCGGCCCACAATGTGAAATTGCTGGGGGCCAATCCGGAGACCATCGACAAAGCCGAAGACCGGCAGGTGTTCAAAGACACCATGGAGAGCATCGGCCAGCCGGTGATCCCCTCCAAGGTGGTCACCGATCTGACAGGCGCTTTGTCTTTTGCCAAGGAGATCGGCTATCCTGTCATCGTCCGTCCCGCCTTTACCCTGGGCGGCAGCGGCGGCGGCATCGCCCAGAACGAAGAGGAACTGCGGCACATCGCCGCCACCGGTTTGCGTCTGTCTCCCATCACCCAGGTGCTTATTGAAAAGTGCATCTCCGGGTGGAAAGAAATCGAGTTTGAAGTGATGCGGGACAGCAAAGGTAATGTAATTACCGTCTGCTCCATGGAAAACTTCGATCCGGTGGGTGTTCACACCGGCGACAGCATCGTCATCGCCCCGGCAGTGACCCTCTCCGACAAAGAATACCAGATGCTCCGTTCGGCGGCCCTCAACATCATCACCGCCATGGGCATCGAA
Source organism: Ruminococcaceae bacterium AM07-15 (assembly GCA_003477405.1). GTDB lineage: Bacteria > Bacillota > Clostridia > Oscillospirales > Butyricicoccaceae > Pseudobutyricicoccus. The sequence goes on along the minus strand of QUDE01000030.1, from coordinate 12,318 downwards.
GGCGGCTGCAACTGCCAGTTCGCCCTCAATCCGGACAGCTTTGAATACGCCGTCATCGAGGTCAATCCCCGCGTGTCCCGTTCCTCCGCCCTGGCCTCCAAGGCCACCGGCTATCCCATCGCCAAGGTGGCCGCCCTCATCGCCATCGGCTACACCCTGGACGAAATCACAAACGCCGTCACCGGCAAGACCTGTGCCTGCTTTGAGCCCACACTGGACTATGTGGCCGTCAAGCTTCCCAAATGGCCCTTTGACAAATTCGTCTATGCCAAGCGTCTGCTGGGCACCCAGATGAAGGCCACCGGCGAAGTGATGGCCATTGCCCAGAACTTCGAAAGCGCCATCCACAAGGCGGTGCGGGGTGCAGAGATCGGCCTTTCCAGCCTGACCCTGCCCAAACTGCAAAAGCTCACCGACGAGGAACTGCGGGCCCAGATCAATGTGTGTGACGACGAGCGTCTGTTTGTCGTCTATGAAGCCCTGAAGCGGGATTTCTCCCCTGAGGAAATCCACGACATCACCAAAATCGACCTGTGGTTTTTGCATAAACTCCAGAACATCGCCCGGTATGAAAACGCCATCTGCGGCACTTCCCTCACAGAGGAACAGTACCGGGAGGGCAAGCGTCTGGGCTTCCCAGACAAGGTACTGGAGAGCATCTCCGGCTCCAAACTGCCCTGCCATCTGTCGGCCTCCTTCAAGATGGTGGATACCTGCGGCGCCGAGTTTGACGCCGAGACCCCCTATTTCTATTCCTGCTACGATGAGGAAAACGAAGCTGCTGAGTTCATTGCAGAGCACCAGAGCGGCAAGGAGACGGTGATCGTCTTCGGCTCCGGCCCCATCCGCATCGGCCAGGGCATCGAGTTTGACTACGCTTCGGTCCACTGTGTCCGCTCCCTGAAAAAGGCCGGTTACGATGTGGTCATCGTCAACAACAACCCGGAAACGGTGTCCACCGACTTTGACACCGGCGACCGGCTGTATTTTGAGCCCCTCACCCCGGAAGATGTGATGAACATCATCGAAACCGAAAAGCCGGTGGGTGTTGTGGTGGCCTTCGGCGGCCAGACCGCTATCAAACTGACCAACTTCCTGGAAAGCCAGGGCGTGCGCATCCTGGGCACCCCGGCAGACAGCATCGATATGGCGGAAGACCGGGAGCGGTTTGACGCATTGCTGGAAAACCTCCACATCAGCCGTCCCAAGGGCCTGACGGTGATGACAAAAGAGGAAGCCCTGAACGCCGCCCGCAGCCTGGGCTATCCGGTGCTCATGCGGCCTTCCTATGTGCTGGGCGGACAGAATATGATCATCGCCTTCAGCGATGAGGACATCGAAGAATACATGGGTATCATCCTGTCCCACAAGATCGAAAACCCGGTGCTCATCGATAAATACCTCATGGGTATCGAACTGGAAGTGGACGCCATCTGCGATGGAGAAGATGTGCTCATCCCCGGCATCATGGAACACATCGAACGAGCCGGTGTGCACTCCGGCGACTCCATTGCTGTCTACCCCGCCTGGAATCTGAATGGCCTGCAAGTGGAAAAGATCATCTCCTACACCCGGGATCTGGCCCTGTCCATGAACACCCGTGGTCTGGTGAATATCCAGTATCTGATCCACGAAGGAGAGATCTATGTCATCGAGGTCAATCCCCGTTCTTCCCGTACCATCCCCTATATCAGCAAGGTCACCGGTGTGCCCATGGTGGATCTGGCCACCCGGGCCATGCTGGGCGAAAAACTCAGCGACATGGGCTATGGTACAGGCCTGTATCCCCCACCTCCCTATGTGGCGGTAAAAGTGCCGGTGTTCAGCTTTGAAAAGCTCACCGATGTGGATGTGCAGCTGGGGCCGGAAATGAAATCCACCGGCGAAGTGCTGGGCATTGGCAAGACCCTGGAAGAGGCCTTGTACAAAGGCCTGATCGGCGCCGGTTACCGGATGGAGCGCACCGGCGGCGTGCTGCTGACGGTATGCGACACCGACAAGCACGAAGTGGCTGCCCTGGCCCGGAAGTTTGATTCCCTGGGCTTTGAACTCTACGCCACCCAGGGCACAGCCCGGGTGCTAGAGGAATCCGGCCTTTCCGCCCATGTGGTGAGCAAAATCCACGAATCGGATGAAAACACCGCAACGCTTTTGGAAAGCGGCCGGATCAGCTATATCCTCTCCACCTCCTCCAAGGGCCGTTTGCCCTGGCTGGACAGCGTGAAGATCCGCCGGAAAGCGGTGGAGCTGGGCATCCCCTGCCTCACCTCCATGGACACGGCTTCTGCCCTGGCCGACAGCCTGCGCAGCCGCTATGGCCAGCACAACACCGGCCTTGTGGACCTGAATCATATGCGCAAAGAGCGTGTTCCCCTCCGCTTCACCAAGATGCAGGGAGCGGGCAATGACTATATCTATTTCAACTGCTTTGACCAGCAGGTGGGAAGTCCGGAAAGCCTGGCCGTTCTCCTTTCCGACCGGCATTTCGGCATCGGCGGCGACGGCGTGGTGCTCATCTGCCCCTCCCAGAAAGCCGACGCCCAGATGCGGATGTTCAACCTGGACGGCAGCGAAGGAAAAATGTGCGGCAACGCCATCCGCTGCGTGGGCAAATACCTGTATGAAGAAGGCATTGTGAAAAAGCAGGATATGACCATTGAAACCCTCAGCGGCATCCGCACCCTGCATCTGTATGTGCAAAGCGGCACAGTCACTTCGGTGACGGTGGACATGGGCAAGGCCATCCTGAACCCTGACCAGATCCCGGTGAATCTGCCGGGTGTGGACGCTGTAGGACGCACCATCACCGTGGGTGATAAAGAGTATGAAGTCACCTGCCTGTCCATGGGCAATCCCCACTGCGTGGTGTTCTGCGACAATCTGGACAATCTCCCCCTCTCGGAGATCGGTCCCCTCTTTGAACACCATCCCCTCTTCCCCCAGGGAGTCAACACCGAGTTTGTCCGGGTGCTGGACCGCACCACCATCCAGATGCGGGTGTGGGAACGGGGCAGCGGCGAAACCTTCGCCTGCGGCACCGGCGCCTGCGCTGCGGCAGTGGCCAGCGTGCTGCGGGGCCATTGTCTGGAAAACAAGGACATCACCGTCAAGCTGTTGGGCGGCGAGCTGATGATCCGCTATACTCCTCAGGCGGTCTTTATGACTGGCAAGGCCCAGCGGGTCTTTGAAGGAACCATTGAGATCTGATACCAAGCTGCCTTCTCCGGCTTCGGCCGGAGAAGGCTCTGAAAAAGGACGGAGTCACATGAGAGATTACGCACAAGAACTGAAAAAGCGAGTGGCCTTTATCCAATTTGCCCTGAAGGACGCCCATTGCCAGGGCATCGTCTATGGCAACAGCGGCGGCAAGGACAGCGCCCTGGTGGGCATTCTGTGCAAGCTGGCCTGCGAAAACACACTGGGCGTAGCCATGCCCTGCCAGTCCTCCCGGAATTTCGGTGAGGACATGGTGGATGCTCTGGCCGTGGCCGAGCAGTTCCATATCGAGACGGTGACGGTGGACCTCACCGAAGTGAAGCAGGCCATCTGCCGCCAGATCGAAGGGGTGGAAACACTGAGCCAGCCCTCCCTGGGCAACATCGCTCCCCGCTTGCGGATGACCACTCTGTATGCCATTGCCCAGACCCGGGGCGCTTTGGTAGCAGGCACCGGCAACAAATGCGAACGATACATGGGCTACTTCACCAAATGGGGCGATGGCGCCTGCGACTTCAACCCCATTTCCGACCTGACGGTCACCGAGATCTACGAATTCCTGGCCTATTTGCAGGCCCCGGAAAACATCATCAAAAAAGCTCCCTCCGCCGGGCTGTTTGAAGGCCAGACCGATGAGGATGAGATGGGCGTCACCTACAACGAAATCGAATCCTACATGGCCACCGGTTCCTGCGGCAACGATCACGACCAGATCATCCAGCGGGCCCACCGGGTCACCGAGCACAAACGGCGTATGCCCCTGATCTACACCGAAGACTAACGAAACAGCACAAAAGCCGCAGGAGAACTCCTGCGGCTTTTTCTTTTGTTCTCTTTACTTTTTCTCTGGAAATGCCCAGGAAAGAGCCTTTTCCAGCCCTTCTTCCCTCAGGATACGCCAGAATTCCTGCCGGTTTTCCGGCAGCTGTACCGGCCCTTGCAGGCGGCCTTGCTGGGACAGGGCCTCTTCCCCGGGCCTTTGTTCCAGCATCAGATCTCCGGCGCACTCTTTCAGCAGCCGCTCCCCTTTGGCAGTGGATACCAGAATCAAACTGACTCCCCGGCTGTCATAGGCCCGGGGGTCAAACTTTTCGATGCCCCAATAATCGGCAATGGTCACATCGGTGCACCGATATGGCTGCGGATAGGGACAGTTTCCGCAGCTGGGCCGGATGATGGAACGGTTCTCGAAAAACATCTGATAAAACCGTGGGTCCTCCCCTCGCACCGGCATGGTGCTGGTTTGGTACTGGAAGATCTTATTGCTTCCCACCCGGCTCCAGCCCAATGCTTTGGAGCGGAAGGAGACCCATTTCAGCTTTCCACCCCGCTCCTGCTCCAGAAGCTTTTTATAGCCTTCCCAGGCCCCAGGGCTGGGGATGCCATAACAGATCACATCGCAGCACACCAGCTCATCCTTCTCCCCCAGTGTCCCCAAACTGGCCCGCAGGCCGGCATTCTGGCAGGGCGTGCCGGTGAAAAGCACGGGGCGGCCCTCCAGCAAATCGGCCTTGATCTGAGAGAAGGTATCCCCCAGGCGGCTTTGCACATATTTGGACACCCGCATGGAGTCCCGCTCTTCCGGAGTCACAGCCCGGGCATGACACACCTGAAGGTTTTTATCCAGCACCGCTCCATAAACTGCCCCGCCTCGGCGAAGCATGGCGTCCGACAGGGCGGTAAACGCCCCGCCAGAGGTGGAAAGGGACAGCACCCTGGCATCTTTGTGCTTGGCCAGATAAAAGATCGGCTCTGATCCTACCCCTTTTCCCTCAGGGAAAGGGCAGATCTTTTGACACAGGCCGCAGTCCCGGCACAGTTCCTTCCGGATCACCGGATAAAGAAAGCCTTCCTCATCGGGCTGCATCTCAATGGCTCCATAGGGACAAGCGGACTTGCAGGCGCCGCAGCCGCAGCACAGTGCTTTTTCTTTGTAAACCTGGTCCATCCCTTACAAACTCCTGGCCAGCTGGCGCACTTTCTCCAGATCGGCGCTTTGGGCCATATCCCCCTTTTGCTTCATACCGGGAATGGTGACGATGCCCTTGTCCTCCCATTTCAAATAGGAGCAGATGGCTTTGTACTGACTGATGGCCGCATCGTATACGCCAGGAGAGCCGGAATCCAGCAGCAGCGCCGCCTGATTGTGATGGAAGCCCTTTTTGCCACGGGCATAGAGCCGGTCGATAAAGCATTTCAGCTGGGCACTCACATCAAACCAGTAGATAGGCGAAGCCAGCACCAGCAAATCGGCCTGGTCCACCTTTTCCAGCAGCTGGGCCATGTCGTCCTTCTGGACACACTGCCCGTCGTGGCCAAAGCAATACTGACATCCCAGGCAAGGGGCTATTTTCTTCCCGCTCAGGCTGACCAGTTCTGCCTGATGGCCCTTTTTCACCACTTCCTCCCGGAAGGTCTCCGCCATAATATCGGTGTTTCCCCCTTTGCGAGGGCTTCCACTGACGATCAAAATGTTCATATCCGCTTCCATCCTTTCTTTTGTTTGATTTTAGGATACACCCGGAATAAACCGCTGTCAACAAAGCATCAAAATGCTTCTGAAGCATTCTTCGCTCTGTTTTATCCAACCGATTTCGGCAAAGAAGGGAGACCGTTTGCCCTACCCCTATTGATTCGCAAAAAGCCGCGACTTGTGCGTGGATTTTTGCACTTTTCAAGGGACAAGTGTGCGCCATAGCGTGCACGCAGACCCTTGCAGAAATTCGAAAAAGTGGCCTAAGCTACTTTTTCGGCATAGAAAAGCCCGCCGAATGCTTCGGCGGGCTTTTGAGGATACAATCTAATTATTCTTCGTGGATCAGACCGCCCAAGGGCTGACCAGTATAGGCGTCGATATACACCTCATAGCTACCAGGAGTTTCGTCTTCATGGATGAACACCACACTCCACACGGCCCGGGTCAAATGGGTCTCCGGATCGTAGCTGTAGCCTCCCTCTTTGGGAGTGAAGATGAAGTTGGGCTCCACAATGGCATACTCAGCAGCCTGGAACACCGCACCGGAAATACCGCCCTCTGCAAGGCTTTTTTCTGCGGCCTTCACGGCTTCTTCCTGAGAAATGGGCTTCTGGTCACTTCCCACCTGAATGAGCATCAGATCCAGACAATCGGCAGAGATCATCTCGCCGTCTTCTGCGGAGATAACCACCTGCACAGTCTGGCCCTGGGAGCGCAGTTTGGGCAGGTTCTTCAACCGGGCCACCCGCTGATAGGTGACCACCCACTGGCCCTCCTCCTGTGTGACGCCGCTCATCTCATAACCGGTGGGGAAAGGCAAGCCCCAGTTATAATAGGCATTGGCCCGCTCCACCGCTTCTGTGGCCGTTTCGATGGGCGCATTGGCTTCCGAATCGGCGGTATAGAACCGGCTGACCCGGGTAACGCTTTCATCCTTGCTGCGGTAAGTCACATTGCCCATGGGGGTCTCCACGACCCGCAGATCCCAGCCCCGTTCCGGATCGCTGGTGGTGTACACTTCCATGTCCGCCACATCGGGTTCCTGGAAGAGCCCCTGCTCCAATGCGCTTTCATAGGTGATATGGGTTTGCTTCCCATCGTCACCCAGGAACGGTGTGCCGTCTGCATTGGTCTTGCGGCCAAAGCATTTGACCTGGAATTCGATATCTCCCAAAATCAGCTTGGTCCGTTCTTTCAACTGTTCATCGGTCATGGGCTCATCCACAGCCATGACCCATTTCAGGCTGTCGGCCTGTTCGGCCTGATCGGGGTCCAGCATCTCCGCCAAGCGGTTTTTCTCCTGATTCATGCCATAGGCATAGCAGAAATAGCAGGCGCCGCCCCACACAGCCAGAGATACCAGAACAATCACCAGCACCCGGAGCCATCTTTTCTTTTTGGGCACCGCAGGCTGAGAGACGGAATTCTTTTTCTTTTTCTGAGACATTCTTACACTCCTTACGGGTTTGTCCGTTGTTTTCAAAACGCTCCTCTGAGAGAGGACATATATATTTAGTATACCATAGACTCTCTCAAAAAGAAATGAGCAATTTTCCCCGAAAAGGCAGCCTATAAAGCGGTTTTCCTTTATTTATGTACGCGCCACAATGGATTTGTTCTTCCATCTTCCAGACAGGTAGTAAAGGCCGGACAACACCACACCGGCCAGCCAGCCGATCACATAACAATAGAACAAATTGTCCCGGCCAAAATGATCTGCCAGGAAATAAGCCACCGGGATACGGACCAGCCACAGAGAAATCAGGGTGGAGATCATGGGCACAATGGTTTCTCCGGCTCCCCGCATCACTGCGTTCAGAATGAACATAAAGGAAAAGACCACATAAAAAGGCATGATCCGATCCAGATAAGCACAGCCAGCTGCAATCACCTGGGGGTCCTGGGAAAACAGCCGCATACACACCGGCCCCAGGGGCACCAGGAAAATAGCCACCACCACATTGACGGCGGCCGACATGGCCACAGTATACCACATTCCCCGGTTGACCCGTTCCATTTTGCCAGCACCGATGTTCTGCCCCACATAGGTGGTCACAGCGATGGCAAAGCTCTGTACCGGCATAAATCCAAAGGTATCCAGTTTATTGGCCCCCTGGAACCCAGCGATAAAAGCGGTATCATAGCGGTTGATCAGCGTTTGCAGCACCATGACTCCCACGGAAAACAGCGCCTGTTGAATGCCGGAAGGAATGCCCAGCTTCATGGCCCTGCCAAACAGATGCCGGTCAAAATCCCAATGGAAGGGGCGAATGCGAATTTCCTTGTAATGCTTGTTGATATAAAAAATACCGAACAGCCAGGAACAGAACTGAGCGATGATGGTGGCCAGGGCCACACCCATCACGCCCCAGGAGAACACAATGACAAACACCAGATCCAGCACGATATTGATCACACAGGCAATGGACAGAAACAGCAGCGTGGTACGGCTGTTGCCCAGTCCCTGCAAAATACCGGCATTCACATTGTACCCCAGGTTGCCCACAACTCCGGCAAAGACCACCATCACATAGGTGCGGGCCATACCATAGGCATCTTCCGGCACATTCATCATGCGCAGCAGCGGCCCTGCCAGCAAAATACCCAGAATGGTCAGCGGCACGGCCCCCACCAGAATGGCGTTATAGATGGTGGCTACAGTTTTGCGCAGGCTTTCCTTGTCCCCCGCCCCATAAAACTGGGAGATCATCACGGTGGCGCCGGTGCCCAGACCCATGAACAAAGACACCAGCATAAAAATCACCGGAAAACCGGTTCCCACGGCGGCCAAGGCGGCATCTCCCACAAAGTTACCCACCACAATGCTGTCCACCATGTTGTAAAGCTGCTGGAGCACATTTCCAAACAGCAGCGGCAAGGCAAACAGACAAATCAATTTGGCCGGATTGCCCTGAGTCATATCGGTGGCCACCCTTTTTTTCTTCACTTCCCCTGTCAACGCACATCCTCTCCTTTCTCTTTTTCCCACACTTTTCTGTTTTATAAAAAGCCGCCCCAAACAGGGCGGCTTTTGTGCCTTATCGGCTTTCCGCCGGCGGGTCGATCACCATCTGGCGGTAGTCCAGCGGCTCAAAACCCTTGCGGGCATAGAGACGGGCCGCCCCGCCGTTATCCGGTGTCACCTCCAGACGGAACCGGGCCGCATGAGGAAATTGTTTCCGAACAAAATCCAGCGCTTCGGTGCCCAGGCCGCATCCACGGAAGTTTTCATGGAGAAACAGCTCTTCAATGAGCACCACCATGCCCCCCACTTCCGAAGAATAGGTGAACGACAGGATCATATATCCTGCCGTCTGGCCATCTTTTTCGATGATATACCCTTTGATGTAGGGGCTGCCCTGAAGCATCTCCTGAAAATTCTTGTGGTAAATCTCCCTGGGGATGGGATGCAGTACAGCATTGCTGCTGTAAAACTCCTGGCCCATGTCCAAATACCGTTTTTCATCCTGGGCTGTCATCTCGCGGATCAAATTATCCTCTCCTTTGAAAATCATTACAAAAGACAGTATACCAGCTTCTCACACAAAAAGCAAAGCCCCTCATTCCTCCTGCTCTGGCTGCTCCGGCGGGAACAAACCTCCTCCCAGCTGCCGCCATACCCCGGCCCCCACCAGAAAGCTGAGGGAAAAGAGCAAAATGGTCCAGCACACCTGTCTCTCTTCTTCCTGCTCGGGCGAAACCGGCTCTGCCGAGGCGCTGTCCTGGGTTTCCGGGACTTCTTCCTCCTGGGGGCGGGATGTTTGCTCGTAGTTTTCCTCCCGGCTGCTCCACTCCAGCTTTTTTTCGGCGTATTCTCCCAGGTCTCCATCCTGCTGCGCCAGCTGCTGGAGAAGCTGCTGCTGAGAGGGGGTGGAAAACTCCAGATGCAGAAGCAAAGTGGTGCGCAGATACTCTTCCTCCTGCTCATCCAGCAGCATCTGATACAGGCGCTCATCGGTCTCTTCTCCACCTGTCTGCATCTCCCGCAGCTGGATCACCGCCGCCCGAAAGGCAGTGGAACGGCTTTTGTCCAAAATAATGGACAGAAAATCCTCATCGCTGAATTCATCCAGCCGGTCGATCATCGCCGCCGTCCAGGGAGTGAGCACATCTTCCTCTTCACCGTGGGGACTGTCGGCCACCACCTCATAGGCCCGCTCCATATCGGCCAGAAGCTCCTCTGGAGTGAGAGCCGTCAGCAGTTCATACACCTGATCAAAATCCATTTCCCCTTCCTGCAGCAGAAGATCGGAAGGGGCGGCCCACCCATGAATCCCCAAACACAAGGCCAGCAAAATTCCACAGCAAAAAAGTTTTTTCCTTTTCATATTGGCTCCCATCTGCATCAAATCAGCATTTTGCGTCTTTGTCTTTTATCTTACTCAAAAAGAAAAGGCTCCGTCAAGCAAAGAGACTGTTTGTTCAAAAGAAGTTCTCATTTTCCCCGAAAAAAAAGCCGCCAGGCCCT
>QUDE01000030.1:0-2148 GCA_003477405.1 Ruminococcaceae bacterium AM07-15 | reverse complement strand
AGGTCTTACTCTCTTTTCCTCATCTGTAACACATCATTGACAAACCTACACTGCCGGTAAAATCCCATTTTTTGCCCTCTTTTGCTTCTTTTTTCTCTGGCTTCCCATTCTCTTTGGTTGTTTTCACCAATTTTATGCTTGCGCAAGCGGTGTTTTTGTTTTAAACTATATGATATAGAAGCAGTCCAAATCAATCCGGTTTGTGAAAGGCCGGATCCACAAGGAGTATGCATATGAAAAAAGTCATCATCACTCTCAGCCGTGAATATGGCAGCGGCGGTCTGGCCATCGGCCAACAGCTGGCCGAAGCGCTGGGCATTCCTTTCTATGACAAAAAGCTCCTCAGCCGTGCGGCCGAGGAAAGCGGTTTTTCCGAGGAGATGCTTCGTCAGGCAGAATCCAAAGCCACCAACAGCCTCCTCTATTCCCTGGCCACCAGCCTGGGCGTGGGTGCTTACGGCCCTGACACCCTCTCACTATATGACAAACTCTACCTGGCTCAGTTTGACATGATCCGCAAAGTGGCCGATGAAGGCTCCTGCCTGATCGTGGGCCGGTGTGCCGACTATGTGCTGCGGGCCGAGGAGAACTGCTATCACTTCTTCCTCCACGCTCCCCTGGAAAAGAGAATGGAGCGGGCGGTGAAGGAATACGGCCAGGAGCAGGACAACATCAAGAGCACCGTCCTCAAGCACGACAAGGCCCGGGCCAATTATTATTACCATTACACCAACCAAAAATGGGGCGACGCCAAGCTCTATGACATGACCCTGGACACCACCCGCACCGGTGTGGAAGGCTCTGTCAAAATGCTTCTCCACTATCTGGAGACCGTCCACGCCATCTAAACAGACAATGAAAAAAGCCCTTTCCGGACAGTGAACTGGACCAGTAAAAACGGACAATAGACAAAAAGCCCCCTAATGTAGGAGAATAGAACTACATTAGGGGGTCTTACTATGTCCGGGAAAAAAGGGATGAAAAAGTATCCGTTAGGGATACGGGAAGAAGTGGTGTCACGAATCCGCGCGGGAGAAAGCCAACGTGCACTGAGCCGGGAGTATGAAATCAGTCGGCGTGCCATTCAGTGCTGGCTAAAGGAACCTGTCCTTGCGAAGACACGAGGGCGTAAACCTGCAAAAACATTGGCGGAGTACAAGTACGAGAACAAACGGCTCAAGATGGAAAACGAATTGTTGCGGGATTTTCTGCGCTCCACAGGAAGGAAGTGAGGCCAAGAGCAAAATATGCCGTGATCTACCAGCACAGAAATGAATATCCGGTATCCGTTATGTGTCGTTTCTTTCAGGTATCCAGAAGTGGATATTACGATTTCGTCCATCGTCTGGGCAGGCCGGAGAAAGACGCAGCCCTTGCAGAAATTATTACGGAACAGAGGGAGCGCAGCTTTCGTACATATGGCTACCGCAGGATGTGGCTGGTGCTGAAGAAGCGAGGTATCCACCGTAATCCCAAGACCATCCTGCGTATCATGGAGAAATACGGTTTGCTTGCGGAAATCCGCCGCCGCAGGAAATGGTATCAGATGGGGCAGCAAGTCCATAGATACAAGAATCTGCTCAACAGAGAGTTTCACGCGGACAGACCTAATAGCAAATGGGTAACGGATATTTCTTACATCCACACAAAGCAAGGCGTACTGTATCTGTCCATGATTCGGGATCTTTATGATAACAGCATTGTTGCCTACAAGACTGGCACAGAGCAGACCGTAAACCTGGTTCTGGACACCATTCGCCTGGCCATGCGCAAGGAGAAAAAGAGGGTCGCTGCGGAGTTGCAGCTCCACAGCGACCAGGGGTTCCAGTACACCTCGCCAGCATACTTTAACCTGACAAAATCTTATGGCATTACGCCTTCCATGTCAAGACGCGGAAACTGTTACGACAACGCTATGGCAGAAAATTTCTTTTCCATCCTCAAGACAGAGTGTATCTACCGTCATAAACCGGCCTCATTCTGCGAGGCCAATGAGATGATTGACCGCTACATCAATTTTTACAACTATGAGCGCATCCAACTAAAAACGGGAGTGGCGCCGCTCACGCTGCGCCACTCCACTTAAAACTTTATATTTTCCCTACTTAGAGGCTTTTTTGTGCTGTCCGCATAATCTGGGGCGGTTCA
>QUDE01000003.1 GCA_003477405.1 Ruminococcaceae bacterium AM07-15 | reverse complement strand
TCTCTTTCGTGCAGCTCCAGAATCATGACTCGTCCGATGATATCACCGCTTTCCCACTCAGTTTACGAGTTGCTTTCAGTCGCTCAAAGGTTTCCTTGCTGACTACATGCTCAATCCGGCAGGCATCCCGTTCGGCAGTAACAGGATCGACACCAGCTGCCACAAGTATCTCTGTAAAAAAGAGATGCTTTTCGTAGGTATCCTCGGCAACCTCACGGCCGAGATCAGTCAGGTGCAGGAAGTGATCTCCATCCATGAGTAGGAAGCCGCCCTTTTTTAGTGTAGCCACCGCATGGCACACGCTGGGCTTGGACACATCCATGTGCCGAGCCACATCCGCAGACCTCACCATGCCCTTTTTCTTTTGGAGAACAAGGATGGCCTCCAGATAATCTTCACCCGATTTGTGCAAAGGCATAGTCAGTCCCCCTTCTGTTATATAGGCGGCTATTTCCTGGACACTTCATCGCTGCTTGTCATTTGGCAGCCAATCCGCCGTCCAAGCCCCACTCTCCCGCAGGAATTCTCCGTCATGGGTGATAACCACCACACATAGTCCCTGCTCCGCCAACTCCCGGAGGCGTCGGCTCACCTCCAGCATGTGGCCATAGTCAAGTCCGCTGGTAGGCTCATCAAAGATCAGCAGTTCCTTTCCGCTGAAACAGCCATCTGCAACGGCCAGCCTCTGCTTCTGCCCGCCGGATAGAGCCATGGGGTGAGTATCCGCATACTGAGCCAGATCCATTCGGCCCAAGGTTGTCAAAGCCTCCTGCTCTGTGGCCGTATTTCCCAGCCGGATCTCTGCCAGCACGCTGTCTCCAAAAAGCTGGAGGTTCACATCCTGCATGATCAGGAACGCCTTCCGCCTTCTTTCCGTTCGGCTCAGAGGCTTTCCATCCCAAAAAATTGTACCGCTTTGTTCCTTCATCAAACCGCACAGACACCGGGCCAGGGTGGTCTTGCCTGCCCCGTTTTGGCCGGTAATGGCGGTAATTTGTCCCCTGGGCGCATGGAAGGATACGCCCTCCCATACAGCCGCACCGTTATAGGTCGCCCGCAACTCCCGAACCATCAAGCCGTCTGCTCCAGCCGCTGGGCTTGGCTCAGGCGAGGACACCGGTACCTCCGCAATGCTCCGCAGTCCCATGGAGCGGCGTTCCTCCTCGGGCAGAGCGAGGAAATCTTTCCCGTTATATTCCCGTTCCAGCTGCCCGCTCCGCAGATAGAACACCCGATCAGCAAGATCCGCAGCGTACCAAAGGCGGTGCTCTGCCATCAACACGGTCTTTCCGCCCTTTTTCAACTGTTTCAGGATCTCCCGGAGCTGGCGGATACCCTCCCCATCCAGATTGGAGGAAGGCTCGTCCAGTACAAACAGCTCCGGCCCCATGGCCCAGGCGCTGGCGCAGGCAATGCGCTGTTTTTCTCCACCGGACAGAGCAAAAATGCTCCGCTCCAGCAGCGGTCCCACTCCGCAGACTTGGACAGCGGATTCCAGCGCCTGTGCCATTTCATCATGGGACGCTCCACGACTCTCCAGCCCAAAAAGCACCTCGCTGGTGGTGTCCAGATTGAAGAACTGGGACTTGGGGTTCTGAAACACCGAACCCACCGTCCGCGCCAGTTCCCACAGCGGGGTCTGTGCCACATCCTGGCCGCCGACCATAACAGTTCCCGCCAGTGTCCCACCTCCAGTATGCTGGAGCAGGCCATTGACAAGCTTGATGATTGTGGTCTTGCCGCAGCCGCTCTCTCCGGTGAGCAGGATAAGTTCCCCCGGTTTCACAGAAAAGGTGCAGTCCCGAAGGCTTGGCGTCTCCTTGCCCTCATAAGCATAGGTCACATGGTCAAAGATAATCATGGCAGCACCCCCTTGCAGCAGATTCCGCCCACGCAGAGAGCCAAAAACAGTAGTGTGACCACCACATCCTGGATGTGAAATCCGATGGGCCGCCAGGAGGACATCTTTCCTGGGAATTCGATGCCCCGAGCGGTGGCAGACTCGCTGAGTTCTTCTGCTGTCTGGGCTGCCCCCATAAGCATTGGTACATAAATGCACTCCAGTTTCTCCTCAAAGCCACGGATATTTCGAAGATTCATTGCATCCCAGATATGACGCAAATCCTGCCGAAGTGCAGGCAGAAAGCGCAAAGTCACCGCAAGGGTAATAGAAAAACTCCGGGGAGCACCCATCCTCTCCAAAGCAGCCATGAACTGGCTGACGCTGGTGGTGGCAATCAGATAGGCACCGCCGGCAATGCAGGGGAACACCAGAATGAAGTAGGTTACCGTAGCAAAGACCGTAGCCAAAGAGCCGGGCAGCAGCGGTAACAGCCAGTACTGTATCGCCAGGATAGCCAGATATGTCGCCAGCAGCCCTGCCAGCATGGTTCCTTTCCGTTCTACCAGAAAGAGAATCAAATAGGCTACCATGACACTGAGCTGGAAAACCGCAGGGCTCCAGGTGAATACCACCACATTGGCCAACAGCCAGATCAGGATCTTGGTTCGAGGATCAAGAAAAGAAGGGCGAATATTCTTCCTCATTGGGCCAGCCCGGCCTTGACAAAATGCTTACGCATGAGCTTCATACCCAGCAAGGAGCCCAGAACAGAACCTACCAGAATGCTCAGTACAATGACCCCGAACACCGGCCAGGTCAGCAGGCCCTCCATGGTGGCCATATAGCCAGCGTCCATCATCTGGGCGGCATACTCCAAATAGCTTTCTTTGGTAAACCAGAGGGGCAGAAAGTCCCCGATAAAGCCCAGATTGAAGCAGAAGAAGCCCAGCATCAGCCAGCCTTTCTTCCGGAACTGTCCAGCCCGCAGGCACAGCTCACACAGAATTCCTCCCACCAGTCCCGTGATGGGGAACATCCAGGTGGCGGCCACCAGCACCAAGCCGGTAATCAGGCTGGTGAGCAGGAAGGGGCCGTTTTTCCGCACCTTGGCCACCATCAGCATGAACACCGGCCCGATCAGAATGGCATCAATAAAGTGGGTAGCAAACCATACATAGGGGCTGACGCCGCCCACCAGCATAAAAAGAAAGCGGATGGCAATGCACACCGCCCCCAGTGCGCCGGCGGTGATGGCGTCTTTGGCAGTCAGTTTGCGTTTTCCGTGTTCCAATGATTGAGACATATTTCATTTCCTCCTGTCGGTAATCGTTAGGCATCGCTAACCACAAGACAGGATAGCATAACTGCTTGTCTGCTACCAACTCCATACAGGTGTTTTGGCTCCAAACAGCACTTAGTTTCTGAGCAATCATTGACGGCTCGTTGCCGGTCCGGTACAATCAAAGCCAGATCAAGTAACGGAGGCGCTGCTCATGTCCAATATGACGCAACTTTTTGATGCCAGCCGTTTCCCGGGCCATGTGAAGGTTCAATCCGCCGGCAAGGCTGCGGTGATGACCCTCTGCGGCCCGGAAACCGGAAGCCTGCGATTGTTCTCCCTATGGGATGGTGCAGTTCTTTCTTTCAACCGGATCTATACCCAAGTATGGCCTTTGGCACAAAATGAAGCGGCCAACATTCTGCTGCTGAACTTCTGCCGAAAGGGGCGCTGTGAGGTGGCACTGGAGGATGGACAGTTTGCCTTCCTCTCTCAAGGACACATGGCCGTAGGAACCCAGCAGGCTCAGGAGGAGTATCGCTACCCCAGCGGTCTCTATGAGGGTATCGAGTTGTTTTTGGATCTGGATTTGTTGGCCCATCGTCCCTATCCACTGTTTCAGGAGGGGGAGGTAAGCCTGGAGGGGATCATGGAGCACCTGCATACCTCCCGCCGACTGTATTTGGGACCCACGCCTGCCTGTGTGCAGATATTGCTGGATAACCTGTGGCAGTTTCGAGATTCGGAGGAAGTGGGACTGTTGAAACTTCTCTCCGCCCAGCTGCTTTGGAAGGTAGAACGCCAGTCTCTTGAAACCAGTCCCGCAGTCCGCTATTTTACCAGCTCTCAGGTGGCCATCGCCAGAGAGATACAGAACATCCTGTGCGCAGACCTGAGCCAGAACCACACAGCGCGGGAGCTGGCAGAGCGGTTCCAGATTGCCGAAACCAGCCTCAAGAATTACTTCCGCGGTGTGTTTGGAGAAAACCTCTCCACATTTTTGCGGGAGGCGAGGATGCGCCGGGCCGCAGAATTGCTGCAGAGCAGTGAATTACGAGTGGCGGAGATCGCAGCACAGGTAGGCTACGAAAATCAGAGCAAATTTGCCGCAGTTTTTGTCCGGCGCTTCGGCTGCCCTCCGCTGGAGTATCGGCGCAGGGCACGGCTTTCGATTGCTGATGACGATTAAATCAAATGTATTTTGTCTTTTTGATTCAGAAAGAAGCCCACAGTTTTGTATCCGGAACTGTGGGCTTCTCTCTATTGCACAAAGAATTATGGCCTTGCCCCACTCAACTGCCACTGGGCGCTTTCACTCTGGAGCTCCACCATGTGCCGGAACAGGCCGCCCTCAGCCATCAGCGCCTGCGGGGAGCCTTGCTGCGCCACCTTTCCGTCCTTCAGCACCACGATATGATCCGCCCCGGCCACGGTGCGCATCCGATGGGCGATGACCAGTACCGTTTTGCCCGCCAGAAGCCGAGAAAGCGCCCCCTGCACCTTGGTTTCGTTTTCCACATCCAGAGAGGCGGTGGCCTCATCCAGCAACACGATGGGCGCGTTCTTGAGCAGCGCTCGGGCGATGGAGATGCGCTGCCGCTCGCCGCCGGAGAGCTTGGCGCCGTTTTCTCCGATGGGCGTCTGATATCCCTGTGGCAGTTTACTGACAAACTCCTCGCAGTTGGCGGCCCTGGCCGCAGCCATCACCTCCGCGTCGGAGGCACCTCGCCTGCCCAGGCGGATATTCTCCATCACCGTGTCGTCAAACAGCACCACATCCTGAAAAACCATGGAGTAATCGGTCAACAGCACCTCCGGGTCCACCGTGGCGATATCCACCCCGCCCACTTTAATAGTACCCCCGGTGATATCCCACAGGCGGGCAGCCAGCCGGGCGCAGGTGCTTTTGCCGGAGCCGGAGGGCCCCACCAGCGCAGTGATCTCGCCTTCTTTGGCGGTAAAGCTGACATCGTGCAGGACAGCCTCTTTATCATAGGCGAACTCCACATGGTCAAAGACAATGTCGTGTCCCTGGGGTTGGAAAACCTCCGCCCCTTCGGCGATGGGCGTGTCGAACAGAGCATTCATCCGGTCTGCCGACACCTGGGAGACAAACAGCTCGGCGATCAGTGCCAGGCTCTGATCGAAGGGGGCATAGATCCGGGTGATGACCATCAGGAACAGGAACAGCAGCATGAAGTCGATCTGTCCCGACAAAATCAGCCCCGCACCCACAAGGATCGTGGTGGCCACGCCCAGCCGCATGATGACGCTGGCCCCGTTGACGAACAGGCCGGTGACCAGCTCGCCGCGGATCATAATCCGTTCATGGTCGTCAATCTTCCGGTACAGCCCGGCAAGGTATCGCTCCTCCTGATTGGTGGCACGGATCTCCCGCACATTTTCCAGCGCCTCCTGCATCCCGTCCGAGACCCGCACAGCGGCGCGCTTGATCTGCTCCGCCTGGCGCTCGGTAAGCTTCCGGCTCCCAAACAGCAGGCCGAAGGCCACCGGCACCCCCCAGAGGCAGGCAAGGGCCAGCCGCCAGTCATACCAGAGCAGGCACACCGCAATCACGGCGGTGGATATGTAGGAGCCGTACAAGTAGCCCAGCACATGGCTCCAGACATGCTCCATGCGGTTGACATCGCCCATCAGGGTCTCCGTCAGGTCGGCCAGATCCCGCTTGCCGAAAAATCCGAGCGGCAGCTTGCGAAGCCGCTCCGCCAGACGCAGGCGGGTGGCCTTGACCTCACCGTACACCAGGCCGTAGGTGGCCTTGTACTGCTGGAGATGAGTGAGAAAGGAGAGAAATGCAAATATCACGAGGCCAGCCAGCACCGGCAAGGCCACAGGCAAAACACCGCCGGCCAAAGTTTCCATAAGGCCGGACATCACAAGGTACAAAATGCCGACCCCACCCATGACCACCAGATTGACGATTACCGTCCAGAAGGTTCCCTTTTTGGTGTTCTGTACGCCCTGATCCGTCAGGGCATATTTCCGTTGAAAGTTTGCTCCGAACATTACCGTTCCTCCTTGCCGCTTTCCATTTTCCACTGGATCGCCTGATTGTAGTCGGCCCACATCCGTGTGTACAATCCTCCTGCCGTGATCAGCTCCCCGTGGGTGCCTTGCTCCGTCACCCGGCCACCCTCCAGAACCAGGATCTTGTCCGCACCCACCACCGTGGAGAGTCGGTGGGCGATCATGATGACGGTGCGGTCCTTCGTCAGCCGTGCGAAGGCTTTCTGTATCAGCGCCTCATTTTCCGGGTCGGCAAAGGCCGTGGCCTCATCCAGCACTACGATAGGTGCGTCCTTCAAAATGGCCCGGGCCAGGGCGATGCGCTGGGCCTCGCCGCCGGAGAGATAGGTTCCCTCGGTGCCGATCACGGTGTCCAGTCCCTGGGGCAGCTTTTCCAGAATGTCGCCGCACTGGGCGGCCTCCAGGGCGGCCAGCACCTGCTCCCGGCTGGCGTCGGGCCGGGCGGCCCGAACATTTTCCAGAATGCTGGCTTTGAACAGCCGGTTGTTCTGGAACACGAAAGCCACCTGCTCCATCAGAACATGGGGATCGAGCTGGCGCACATCCACGCCGCCCACCTCTACCGTGCCAGTATCCGCATCCCAGAACCGGGGGATCAGGCTGGCGGCAGTGGTCTTGCCGCCGCCCGAAGGCCCCACCAGCGCCACCGTCTCTCCGGGCTCGGCGGTGAAGGAGACATGGGACAGGGCGGGGGACTGCGCGCCGTCGTAGGTAAAACTCACATCCCGGAAAACCACCCGATTGTCCTTGGGCGTCTGGGGATGCTCCGGTACCGCCAGTGTCGGCGCGTCCATAACCGGCTGGATGCGGCCCAGAGCGGTGTCGGCCAACATCATGCCGGAGGCCGCAAACATGATTTTGGCCAGCGCGGTGGAAATGATAGCGGAGAACACGGCGTAAAAAGCAAAGTTCGTTACAAATCCCGCATAATCACCGGAAGCCAGCGCACCGGGAGCCAGGAACAGCACCATCGGCACCAGAAACAGAAAGGCGCCCTCGGTGAAGGTCAGGTTGATGGACTGGGGCACACGGCACACATCGCCCTGATAGTGCTCCGCCTTGGCGCTGTAGTCCTCGATGGCCTGCTGAAAGGCCTTGAAGGAGTAGACGGTCTGCTGAAAAATTTTGACTACCGGGATGCCGCGCACATACTCGGTGCCGGATTTGGTCATGCGGTCCTGAGCCGCCTGGTACTCTGCCATCAATGCGGCATTCTTGCCGCCCATCATGCTGCACATGGCGAGTATGGAAATCACCGCCGCCAGCAGGCAGGCCGCGCCCATGCGCCAGTCAAACACGAACATCAGCACCAGCATGGCGAGAAACAATGTAATCGTGCCTACAATGTCCGCCAGATTGTGGGCCAGCAGCGTTTCCGTGTCGGCGGCCGCCGCATCCAGCTTGCTACGGATCAGACCGGAGGCATTGGCGTCAAAATAACCCAACGGTGCCTGCATCACATGGGCCATGCCCTGCTTGCGGATGTTGGCTGCCGTGCGGAACGCAGCCAAGTGGGTACACATCAGGCCAAGGAAGTAGATGAGGATACCGACTACCGCAAAAGCGAAGGCGATCCAACCGTAGTCCGTCACACTCTGGGCCTGAGTCCAGTCCGGCGCCACAGCGATCAGATCTCGTGCCGCCAGCCAAATGCAGAGGTACGGGATCATGCTGCACACCATGGACACCGCCGACAGTCCCAGCCCCAGAAGGGTAAGCAGCCGATGGCTGCCTGCGTATTCCAGCAGGACAGACAGCGCGTTTTGCTTCTTTTGCTTCACAAATACTCCTCCTTTTAAGGTTAGCATTAACTAACCGATTGTGTAAAAAGAAAGGGGCGAAGCCCCGATCTTCCAAAAAAGATTGGCGGTATGTTACTGCCCGATCAGCTTCAGCCACCCGGCAGTGTAGAAATCCCGCAGCTGATCCACATAGTGCATGGCCTGCTCCTTGGGCATGTCGTGGACGACGATCTCAAAGATGCCATTGAACATCCCGCTGGCGATGATGTGGCACAGCTGGGCATCCAACTGGGGGGACTCATGCCCCAGACGGTGCAGAACCTCCAGGTATTGGAGGGTGTATTCCACTTCGACCTCCACCATATTGTGGACGAAATGCTCATAGCTGGTGCCCTCGGCCTTGCACAGCAGCAGCTTCACGGGCTCCCGGTGGTCGCAGATGTAGTCCACCATCCAATGGACGCACTGGCTGGACTCCAGTCCCATGTGTTCCGGCTGCTCCTGCTCGGGCATCTCGGCAAAGGCGGTCTGTGCCTCCATGAACCGGCCCATCAGCGCAGCGGCGTGAGGCTCCACGATGGAGGCAAAGAGCGCCTCCTTGCTGGAGAAATAGCCATATAGTGCGCCGGTGGTGACACCGGCCTGCTTCACGATCTGCCGCAAGGAGGCACCCTGAAAGCCTTTCACCGTAAACTCCTCCATGGCGGCCTGCTGGATCTTTTCCAGGGTCGCGGTAGACTTCTCTTCCATCTGCGCCTCCATATAACAGTGATATATAACAGTGATATATAACACTGTTATAATAGAGCCTACGGGATGATTTGTCAAGGGAAAACGGCCACCTCCGTGCAAAAACCGGCCGGAAAACTCCGGCCGGCTTTCGGCTAAGGCATCATTTGACCGACAGATGGATTATCCTGACCATCCAAAACTGGTCCGAAACCGCCATACTGATCTTGGTAGACAGCTTCAATCCGGTTCGGGGGATATGGCGGTAATAGGGCTCCTCGGCCAGCACCCTGGCCCCGTTCCCAATTTTCCCGGCCAGTTCCGACGCCGAGTCTACATAGAAAAGCATCTGCACGTCCCCGTGACCCACCTGCTTCATGTACTTTTTCCGCATCATGGCCATGCCGCTTTTACTCACGGAGTCAAAGACGATTTCGATTTCTCCAAACCCTGTGAGCATCCGCAGAAGGCCCACAACCTTGCTTTCCTCAAAATAGTGGAACAGGCCTCCGGCGGTGACCAGAATAGGAGCATCCGGCACATCGGCGCGGATCTGCCTGATCCAGTCCTCAGCAAAGGCATCCCCGGCGAGATAGGTCTCCCGCTCCGGCTCCGGCAGCAGCTCCCGCCGGTACTCCACCACACGGGGCAGATCCACGGCATACCAGCGCGACCTTCCATTGTCGCAGCGGAAATAAGCCGTCTCCAGACCGCAGCCCAGCTGAACAATCACACCGTCCGGCCTGCGCTCCAGAAACGCCCGGATGAACCGGTCCATATTGGCGGACCTGGCGGCGGAGGCCAGCAGGGTATACTGGCTCTGTCCGTCCTGCTCCGGTAGGCCGGAAGGCAGTTTCTTTTTCAGTTCCAGCGCCTTTGGATCGTACAGGATCTGCGGGCAGTACTCGCTGGCATAGATCCTGCCCAGCATGGGGACAAACAATGTGTCCTCCACAACGCCAAAATGGGACATTTGAAATCCTCCTTTCAAGCAACCTGACTCAGCCCAGCGCCACATCCAGCGTCATCATGAGGGTAAAGCCGACCGCAAACAGTATGGTTCCCACATTGGAGTGCTTTCCCACTGACATCTCCGGGATCAATTCCTCTACTACCACATAGACCATCGCTCCGGCGGCAAAGCTCAGGGCATAGGGCAGCACCGGGACTAAAATTCCGGCCAGTAGGATGGTCAGGATGGCGCCTATTGGCTCCACTGCGCCGGACAGCATCCCATACAGGAAGGAGCGGGATTTGGAGAACCCCTCTGCTTTCAAGGGCATGGATATGATTGCGCCCTCCGGAAAGTTCTGAATGGCAATTCCCAGAGAAAGAGCCAGTGCCCCCGCCAGCGTGATACCGCTATCTCCGTAGAGCCACCCGGCATAGACCGCCCCTACCGCCATTCCTTCCGGGATGTTGTGCAGCGCCACAGCCAGCGTCAGCATGGTCGTCTTTCCAAGACTGCTTTTGATGCCCTCGGCCTCCGCGCTGCCGTGGTGCAGATGCGGAATCAGCCGATCCAGTCCCAGCAGGAAAAGGATGCCGAGCCAAAAACCTACAACGGCGGGGACAAAGGACCACCGCCCCATGTCCACAGCCTGCTCCATTGCGGGCAGCAGCAGACTCCAGACGGAAGCCGCCACCATTACCCCTGCCGCAAAGCCGGTCAGAGCGCGCTGCACCAGTTCGCTCAAGTTATTCCGCATAAAAAAGACGCAGGCTGCACCCAGCGTCGTCCCGGCAAAGGGGATCAGCAACCCTTGCCATAGTTCAATCGGCATAATCTCCTCCAATCTAACCGTGAATGTATTCCGCAAAGTCGATCCGGACGATCTGCAGGTGCATCGGTCCGTCGGCCAGCTTTGCCAGCGGCTGACGGACGCAACCAAGAACCGTATAGGAATCTCCTACACGGAGTCTTTCTCGATTTTGTACTTCTCCACAGGCCCTCCTCAAAAAGTGTAGTGTCCTATGATTGATTATAGTTAGCTATCGCTAACCCGTCAAGTCATTTCCCTGCTGGTCGATAAATTTCCCTCACAGCTGCAATGAAACACCCCACACAAGAATCAGGTGGACGATCTTCTGAGTTCCCGAAAATATGCAAGATTCAGAATCTCTTTGTCCTTTCTCTGGGCGTAGCGCAGAGTTTGATATGCTCCGCCGCTGGAATGATCCACATAGAATACCACAAGGTCGCTTCGATCCACCATCTGTCGGTTGCGAATCTGAATGGCACCCTTCGGATGGCTGCCAGCGGCGGCGCTGCACAGTTCAATTTCATCATAATATGCTTCAAAGTTCTCCAGATTGTCCCGTAGCTCTGCCGTCGGATACGGAAGTGCCAAAATCAGGGCGCTATTGTCATCCCGCACACGGCGCTGTTGGCGCTTGACGGCAGAGGAAACAATCTGATCAAAGTCTCCGTTACGGCCAACCAGAAACTCCACATATTCCTTTTCCAAAAGCAATGTGTGGATCAACGACTCCACACGCTCTTCCGCTTCCCGAAATTCCGGAACGATCCGATGTCCAAAGAAACTGACGGTAAATAGATCCATGTCGTTCTCGTTGGCATTTTCTGACCAACAGCTCCCTTAAGTAAATGTTTCACCCCTTATTATATATAAACATTTACTCGAAGTAAATAATCCTCTAATTAGTTTCAATTATATTTTACCTGTTCTGTTGGTAGCATAATGTCGGGAGGTGAAGTGATGCAGACAGAGTTTCCGGAACGATATATCACTCTGGGCTTAAAAATCGCCTATTACAGAAAAAAGGCGGGATTGACACAGGAGGTTCTTGCTGAAAGAATCGGGAAAAGCGTCAATTTCGTCGGTCAGGTGGAAGGGACCGGTACAATTCGAGGTGTATCCTTGGAAACCTTGTTTAAGATTGCCCAAGTACTGAAAATCCCGCCCTCCAAGCTGTTGGAGGACGACTGAGCAACAACGGAAAAAGAACAGGAGAGCCGCCACCGAAACACATCCGGTGGCGGTGCCTTATTGCTGCGAAAGAAAAGATTCAAAAGATTCATGAAGCGCAAAATAGCCTCGTGCTGTGCATGTTTGCAGCCTATCGGCAAAAAGTCATGGTCATAACATCTTGCAATTTCTCATGATAAAGAGTATGATTTGGTTAGCGTTAGCTAACCTATGTCGAGGTGACTCTTCTGCCATGGATGACAACAAGCAGTTTTGGGAGCGGTTTTCACGGCATTACTCCGGTTTCATGCGCCGCTCTCAGGCAACCTATCAGCAGATATGCAAAGCAATGCGTCCTTTTCTGAAACGGGACATGGATGTGCTGGAGTTAGCCTGCGGAACAGGTCAGCTGTCCGTGCCACTGTCTCCATGTGTCCGGAGCTGGGAGGCAACCGACTTTTCAGCTGAAATGATCCGTCAGGCCAAAAAGCAGGTGCATTCGTCTCGGCTCCATTTCTCCGTCCAAGACGCCACCAAACTGCCCTACGGCCCGGAGAGCTTCGATGCGGTCGTGATCTCCAACGCCCTCCATGTCATGCCTCACCCGGAAAAAGCTCTGGCGGAAGCCTGGCGGGTTCTGAAGCCGGGGGGATGGCTGTTCGCCCCCACCTTTGTCTGGGGCAAAAGCCGAAGCGCCAGACTCCGGCTCTGGTTCATGGAGCTGTCAGGCTTTCGGGTGTATCATGTCTGGACTGCCGGGGAGCTGATGGCATACCTGTCCGAGCGCGGCTATTCCATCATTCGCCATCAGCTTCTCGGAAGTTCGTTGGCACCGCTGTGCTGTCTGATGGCCAGGAAGATCCCGGATGAACGGACTGCGGCACGGCAGACCACCGTCCGGTCCGCGCAGCTCGATGATCCAAAAGTCAAGGAGGAATGAGAAATCATGTGGAAGTACACAGTGGAAGTCAACGGAATGATGTGCGGGATGTGCGAGGCTCATGTCAATGACGCTGTTCGCAAAGCCTGCCCGGTCAAAAAGGTGATTTCTTCCCGAAGCAAAAACCAGACCGTGATCCTCTCTGAAACAGAGCTGGACACAGAGGCTGTTATGAACGCCATTCGCAGCACGGGGTATGAGGTCGGCACAATCCAAAAGGAGCCGTACAAAAAAAGAGGATTGTTCGGTTGAGTTCATTGGCAGCAGCGGCCAGAAAAGAGGCATGAACATGAACACGGCAACGCAGTCGTTTGGATATGGATTAGCGGCTCTGCTATTTTGCATCGCTATTCTTGGCGTGTGCCATAAAATCAAAAAAGCCGCCCGAAAGGTTTTGAAAAGCCAGCAGACACATAAGGATGAGCTACCGTAAGCGTTTGGAGCTATGGAGCAGGTACGCTTGGCGGTGAACTTACACAGCAGGTCGCTCCTGATTTAAAAGCGCAGATCACATAAAAATGAGGTGGAGGCCATATCAAGGCTCCACCTCATTTGATATTCCGTGCCAAATGGCAGGTATTCACTTATCGCGTTGCCGCTCGATAGCAAAGTCGGCCAAATTTGCATAGGCTCACTGCCCGTGAGCATCTTCCCGCATTTTCGTTACCTGCTCCAAGTGCGCCTGCACCGCCGCAAAGGATTTTTCGCTGATCACATGCTCGATCCGGCAGGCATCTTCGGTCGCAGTCTCTTCGTCCACGCCTAATTCCATCAGCATCTGGCTCAACACCGTGTGGCGGGTGTACATCGTCTTAGCAATGGCAAGCCCGGTCTCCGTCAGGGTAATTGCTCCGTCAGCATCCACATTCACATATCCGTCCTTTTTCAGAATGGACATGGCTCTGCTGACGCTGGGCTTGGTAAAGCCCAACTGCTCTCCCACATCGATAGCTCGAACAAAGGTGCTGTTCTGTGAAAGAATATAGATGGTTTCCAGATACATCTGGCCAGACTCGTGAATCGCCATAGGAACCTCCAAAAAAACGGGCGTCTTGCTTATTATAACACAGGCGTCCGACAAGCGCCATTTTTTCTGTCAACAAAATCCATCCGTCCTCTTGACAAGCGAATTTGTCCTGTATATAATTGCGTTAGTTAGCTACCGCTAACCAAAAGCGGCAGCTATATATTTAACGCATAGGTTAGCAATCGCTAACCACATTTACTGTCAGTTTTTCTATTTCGCCGTACAGTCTTCGAATGGACATGATTTTGTGAGGAAAACGCTATGTCAGAGGATCTGCTGATTCGCCATTGTTCTCCCACCCTGGCCGGGATCAAGACGGGAAACCTCTTTTCCTGCGCCTGCCCCAGCCGGAAGGATCTAACGAGAGACTTATGTCGGCTGAACAAGAAACTGGTGCCCAAGGGCATCCGCGTTCTGCCGCTCCGGGTTTGCAAAGGCCGCGCTTTGATTTACGCCTACCGGCCCAATGCGCTGGAGAGCGATCTGACCGATCACCGCGCCAGAGCCTTGCTTCTGAAATACGGCTATGTGCCGGAAAACCCCAATGGCTGTGTGGTTCACCTCATCCACCGGCTCCGGAGCGAGGAGGAATTTCCCCATGAGATCGGCCTGTTTTTGAGCTATCCGCCGGAGGATGTCCTGGGCTTCATCTGCAATCGGGCGTGCAATCACAAGTGCGTGGGCTGCTGGAAGGTCTACGGCGACGAGCAGACCGCCAAAAACATCTTTGAAAAATATGAGATGTGCAGCAAGATCTACTCCCGGCAGTGGCAGCAAGGGAAATCCATCGAGCAGCTCACCGTAGCTGGTTGATGTTTCTACCATAACAAATCCAGAAAGAAAGGTCGCTAAAGTCTTATGAGTAAAGTTGCAGTTGTGTATTGGAGCGGCACGGGAAACACCGAGGCCATGGCCATGGCGGTAGCCGAAGGCGCCAAAGGCAAGGGCGCCGAGGTATCTGTGATCACCGCCGCAGAGTTCTCACCGGAGCAGGTCGGCGAGTATTCCGCCATCGCTTTCGGCTGCCCCTCCATGGGGTCGGAGCAGCTGGAGGAGAGCGAGTTCGAGCCTATGTTCACCGCCTGTGAGGGCAGGCTGAGCGGGAAGAACATCGCTCTGTTCGGCTCCTACGGCTGGGGGGACGGCGAATGGATGCGCAGCTGGGAGTCCCGCTGCAACGACGACGGCGCCAATCTGGCCTGTGAGAGCGTGATCTGCAACGAGGCTCCGGACGATGACGCTCTGGCAGCCTGCCGCGAGCTGGGCGCATCTCTGGCCTGACAAAAACACCGCAGAAGGCAGGAGGATCTCGTCTCCTGCCTTCTCTCTGTATCCCCAGTCAGCATAGGCGAAACCAATTTCGAACTCAGAGAAACAGGTCGTGAGAAATCATGCTGAAGGAATATTTATTGAGCCAGGGCTCCGGCACGGGCCGCTGGAGCCACGGTATGCCGGGGGTGCAGATCTGCCGCTTTTCCCTGCCTGAGCCGGTGCAGGAGCCCTTGCGGCCCATCCCGGTGTGCGGCGCACCGCTCCAGTTTGAGGTGCTGTTCTGTTTGACCGGCCGCCTTGCCGTCCGGCCATTACAGGGGACTTCCTACACGGTAGAGGCTCCGGCCATTTTCCTCCTCTCCGACAGCTCCGCTCTCCGCTCGTGTCAGTATAGCGGAAATCTGGGCGGCATTTTGATCGCCGTAGACGCCAAAGCCGCAAAAGAAAGCCTTGTGACGGTCTGCTCCACCCTGGGGATGAGGTTGGACACCAGGATCGTCAAGGAGAAGATGACGGCGAGGAACGGCTGCATGGCCCTGTGCGGCACACCTTGGACGCAGTCATTTTTTGAAACGGTTCGCTATCTGTCCGAGCTGGAGCAGGAACGCTACTCTGTTTTCAAGTCGGTGGAACTGCTGTATCTGCTCTGCACCGAGGTATCTGAATCGGACGAATCTTTCTCCAGCTCAGGCTGCCCAGTATCCCACAGTCTGTTGGAAGTCAAGGTATACATCCAGACGCATCTGTCTGATAAGCTCACCATTGCGTTCCTCTGCAAACAGTTTTCCCTTTCCCCGACCTTCTTGAAAGAAGGTTTCCGCCGCGCCTATGGCATGCCGATTCACAGCTTTTTGGTTCAACAGCGCCTCCGTCGGGCACAGGAGCTGATCTGCACCACCCGGATGCCCATTCAGCAAATTGCGCAGGCTGTGGGGTATGAGGGTATGAGCCAGTTCAACGCAGCGTTCAAGCGGGAGTATGGCATGACTCCCGGCCAGTACAGAAAAATGTCGGAAACCGCAACTCTGCGTCCGTTTTGACAGCGACAAACACCCACCTTTTCTGCTACAATAATCAGACATTCCAAAGCATTCAAAGGAGTGACAGCGATGAAACAGCATCGTTTTTGGGCGTGGGGCGCTGTGATCTGCATGATTATGGTCATGGTCACCGGCTACAAACGGAAATAAGGGAAAGGAAGGATCACAATGAGCGTTTATACGAAACTTGCCTGCTTTGCGGGTGGTGCGTTGTTTGGTTCTTTTGGCATCAAGCTGCTGTCCAGCAAGGACGCCAAGAAAGCCTATGTCCATGTCACGGCCGCCGGCCTGCGGATGAAGGACTCGGTCATGGGGACTGTGACCACGGTGCAGGAAAACGCCGCGGACATTCTGGCCTCCGCCAAGGAGCTGAATGAGGACCGGGCTGCGAAGGAAGCGGAGGAAGCCGCCGCTGCCAATCTGGAGAGCGAAGAAGCCTGATTGACCCAGAGGGAGCCGCCAGCGGCTCCCTCTTTTCGTGAAGGAGGAACCTATGAACGCAACCATATTGCACGAAAGCCGGGGGCGCATCCGGTTCCGGCTGCGGCAAAAACAGATGACACTCGCTCAGGCGGATCTGCTGGAGGCATGGATTCAGGGAAAGTCCTGGTGCCGGCAGGTCACCGTCCACGAGTGCACCTGCTGCGTCATCCTGTACTACGACGGGACTCGCCAAACCGTGCTGAACGAAATTCGGCATTTTTCTTGGCAGGAGGCGGAGCAGACCACCGCGCTTCCCGCCCACAGCAGCCGGGCGCTGAACCGGGAATTTGAGGAGAAGCTGGTGGCAAAGGTGGTGTGCAAGGCCGCCTGCACCCTGTTTCTACCGCCTCCATTGCGGATTGCCCGCATACTCTGGCACATGATCCCCTTTGTACGAAGGGGACTGCGCTGCCTGCTGCGCCGCCGCGTCAAGGTGGAGCTGCTGGATGCCCTGTCCATTTCCATCTCGGCGTTCCGGGGCGACTTTGATACCGCCGGCACCGTCATGTTCCTGCTGGAGGTGGGTGAGCTGCTGGAGGAGTGGACCCGAAAGAAATCCGTGGCGGATCTGGCCCGGTGTATGTCCTTAAATGTGGATCGGGTCTGGCTGCGCACGGCCCAGGGCGAGGTACTGGTCCCCGTGTCCCAGATCCAGCCGGGGGACGCCGTGGTGGTTCGTGCCGGCGGTATCATCCCCGTGGATGGTCTGGTTCTGGAGGGGGAGGTCACCGTCAATCAGGCGTCCCTCACCGGAGAGTCCATCCCGGTACCCAAGCGCCCCGGCGGCGCGGTCTATGCCGGCACTGTGGTAGAGGAGGGCGAATGTGTGCTGGAAGTGAAGCAAGCCTCCGGCCAGAGCCGCTATGACCAGATCGTCCACATGATCGAGCAGTCGGAGCAGATGAAGTCGGAGGCTGAGAGCAAGGCCGCCAATCTGGCGGACAAGCTGGTGCCCTATACCTTTGCCGGGAGCCTGCTGAGTTTTGCCCTTACTCGGAATGTGACACGGGCTCTGTCGGTACTGATGGTGGACTTCTCCTGTGCGCTGAAGCTGGCCATGCCTCTGGCCGTCCTCTCCGCCATGCGGGAGGCGGGACGCGCCCACATCACCGTCAAGGGCGGCAAATTCCTGGAGGCTGTGGCGGCTGCCGATACCATCGTCTTTGACAAGACCGGCACCCTGACCCACGCCTGCCCCCGGGTGGCTCAGGTGGTATCTTTCGGCACCAAGGAGGAAGCCGAAATGCTGCGGCTGGCCGCCTGCCTGGAGGAACACTTCCCACATTCCATGGCCAACGCCGTGGTGGAGGAGGCGAAGCGCCGGGGCCTGCGTCACGATGAGTACCACTCCAAGGTGGAATATTTGGTGGCCCACGGCATCGCCAGCACCGTAGATGGGGAGCGGGTCCTCATCGGCAGCGCCCACTTCGTCTTTGAGGATGAGGGCTGCGTCATTCCGGAGGGCGAACAGGATCGCTTTGACGCCCTGCCGCCGGAGTATTCTCACCTGTACCTGGCCGTAGGCGGACAGCTGGCCGCCGTGATCTGCATCGCCGACCCGCTGCGGGAGGAGGCGGAGGAAGTCCTCTCTGCCCTCCGCACTTTGGGGATTACCAGCACCGTTATGCTCACCGGAGACAGTTACCGCACCGCCGCAGCCATTGCCGCCCAGGTGGGAGTGGATGACTTCCGCGCCGGAGTCCTTCCGGCGGACAAGGCGGAGTATGTGGCACGGCTCCGCCGGGAGGGACACACCGTGTTGATGGTAGGCGACGGCATCAACGACTCGCCGGCCTTGTCCGAGGCGGACGCGGGCATCGCCATCAGCGACGGCGCCGCCATCGCCCGGGAGATCGCGGACATCACCATCGCTGCCGATAGTCTCTGGGAACTGGTAGAGCTGCGCCGGATCGCCATGGCGCTGATGGCGCGCATCCACTCCAACTACCGCTTCGTTATCGGCTTCAACGGCACCCTGATTGCCCTTGGTGTGGCCGGTGTTCTGCCGCCCGCCACCTCTGCCACGCTGCACAATCTCTCCACCCTGGGCGTCAGCCTGCGGAGCATGGGCCGGCTGGCACTTCCGAAAATGTAGAGTGCAGAACTCTTTTGAAGGAATAAATACATAATGAGACTCGTAGGGGGAAAGGAAATTCCTCCTGCGAGCCTCATTTTTCTATCTTTTCTGGTGGTATAAATTCTAATAGATCGCCAATCCCACAATTCAACACCGTACAAAGCCTTGCGAGGACATCTATATCTAAACGAGTAATTTGGTTTTTACAATAATTGTTGATCTGCGTCCGCTGCATCTCAGCTCGATGGCTCAACATGTTCTTGCTAAGACCGGATGCCTTCAACAGCTCGTCCAGCTTAATGCGAATCGTTCCATATTCCACTTGCCAACCCTCCAACCACAAGAAATATGTTGACAAGTTTAGTGTACCCTTGGTAGAATAGAAAAATAAGATGTAGAAAGTCTTGTCAGACTAATTGCACATATATAATGCACAGTTTTGGCTGGTGCTTTTTAGCCAGTATGAATATATAATAATATAAAAAGCGGATAATTTTCAAATTTCAGCAAAACTGCCCAAAACCTAAGCGATTTCTAAGAAACCCCTAAAAATTCCCTATTATAATACCCCCATCGAAACGGTGAGGGGAAACGCACTTTTTGTCTGTTATCCCCGCAAGGGGAGAATATGGCAGGAAAGCGTATAGGGAGCAATGAACACCCGCCGGGGGTCAGGGAAAAAAGAGCAACATTACATACCGCAATCCTCCAAGGGGTTGCGGTTCTTTTTTATTCGACACCATTTGTCCTTACTCACTATATACCGCTAAAGCTCGGCAAATATTTCTCTTCGTATGCACTCACCGCACGGTGGGTGCATTTTTTGTTTGTCGAAAAATGGCGGCCTCTGCTCAGCGTCCGGTATGTCCGGTCGCTCCATTGCCGCGCCCCACCGCTCCGAAATTTGGTTCGCATCCAAATTTCAGAAGACGGAGTAAATCACCATGTACTTTAATAGAGAGGACTATGGTTCAAGGATCAGGAGCTTGCGAAAAAAGCGTGGGCTCACACAGGAGCAACTGGCAGAGAAGATGAATGTCAGCACTCCATACATAGCAAAAATCGAAACCGGAAAGCAAACTGGCCCAGTCGAGCTGGCCGTAGAGTTTGCAGCATTCTTTGAGGTTTCTCTGGATTATCTCCTGGTGGGAAAAGGAGATTTTGCAGAGGAACAGAAGCGCGGACTGCGGATGGCCATCGCTCTGCTGTCCGAATTAGAGGCATCCCTCTAAAAACTTTCCATTCTGTTTCTGTTGGAAGAATACGCTCGGAGTTACAATCTTCGTGAGATCAAAACATCTCAGTGAACCTTGAAAAATACCGCCCCAGGCGGTCATATCCGGCGACTTGAATACCTTAGCTGATCGGGAGAGCGTCAGACCGAGTGCGCGAAGACCACCTGTGCGGAGCAGATCCGCATCAAAGGACGGCCAAATAAGGTGCAGAGCGACACCCACTCAGGACAAGGCAGCCTTGGCAAGCTGTCCCCGCCATGACCCCGTCAGCCTACAATGATACTTCTGCTTACGCAGCTCGGAGAGATCCTCGGAGGGGTGAGAGTCCCATGATGTGCGCCAGCACAGTTCAAGTTGCCGCCCTGCCTGGGGAAGTAGTGTCGAATACAGGCGACTAAGTAGCATCAAGAAACAAAGGGCCGCTCCAGACTCGGAGCCTACACTCGCTCACCTGACCTTTGGGAGCGGCCCTCTGTTTTTCTTTTGATAGCAGAAATATGGGATCTGATCACAGTACATCCTCTTCTTCTCCTCAACCTCCGTTCCTCTGAGTTCTTCATCTTTCCCCCTCTACACTCCTCTTCCTTTTCTCCTCAAACTCCCTGATTGGGTCCCATATTTCTGTTATCAAAACAAATCCACGAAAGCGAGGAACCGAGATGACAAATATCGATTTGTGTGGCATTGCCCAACTGCTCCGCACGCTGATAGAGCAGAAGAAAACTACAGAAAGAGAGGCCCGCAAAATTTTGGCCAGAATTGCCGCACAGACCGGTGCGGACATTATCCTTTCTTTCTGAAATCGCATTCTTTTCAATAGCTATTTCAAAGGTGTTGTGGTATTGTTTGTGTTGCAAAAAAGGAGGTGAACTGACATGGCGGAAAAGCTGATGACCGACGGCAGCATGGCACTTCGAGAAAAGCAATACCGGGTCATCACCATCGAGGCAACTGAAAAGCCCCAAAACGCCAAATTGCGGGTTGCGGCATACGCCCGTGTCAGCTCCGCCTCTGATGACCAGCTCAACTCCTTCGCCGCCCAGAACCGTCACTACAGCAACCTAATCTCCAGCAAGGAAAACTGGAGAATGGTTGACATATACGCAGATGAGGGTATTACTGGGACATCGGCTGAAAAGCGTGAGGACTTCCAGCGGCTCTTGGCAGATTGCCGCAGAGGGCTGATCGACAGGGTTCTGGTGAAATCCATCTCCCGCTTTGCCCGCAATACCAAGGAATGTCTGGAAACCATCAGAGAGCTGAAATCACTCGGTGTCGGCGTCTACTTCGAGAAAGAGAACATTGACACTGCGACGATGTCCGGCGAAATGATGACTGCGCTCTTCGCATCCTTCGCCCAGGCCGAGAGCGAATCCATCTCTGGCAATATGAGGTGGGGCATTCAAAAACGAATGCAGGCCGGAACATATATACCCGCAAACTTGCCATACGGATATACTCTACAGGATCATTCCATACGCATTGTGGAGGAACAAGCTGTTATCGTACAACGGATATTCAAAGAGTATCTTTCCGGCAAAAGTACAGAGCGGATAGCGTCTGACCTGCGAGAAGAAGGCATCCCGTGTAAATCTGGTGAAGTCGCTTGGGATTCAACTGCTATTCGATATATTATCTCGAATGAAAAGTACATTGGCGACTCTGTGTGGCAAAAATACTTCTCAACAGATACGCTTCCATATAAATGCCGGCTGAACCGAGGGCAGAAAGTTTCTTACTACGCATACGGGACACACGAAGGAATCGTACCAAAAGAAGATTTTGAGAAAGCAAATGCTTTGATGAAATCTCGTGCTCAGAAGATTACATTAACGAAAAACAGTCCGTATGCGTTTCGGAAAAAGATAGTATGCGGCGACTGCCAGTCACTATTTCGTCGCAAGGTTGTGCGCGGCATCACATACTGGGTATGCATAGGACACGATAAAAAGAGACATGGCCTCAAATGCGGCATTACACCAATTGCAGAAGATGAAATAACAAATGCTTTCATCCGCCTATACTATAAGCTCAAGCACCATGGCGAACCAATCCTCATGGGAATGATCACCTCGCTCCAAGCCATCCGCAACCGCCGGATGCTCTGGAGCCTGGATGTCATTGAACTCAACAAGCAAATATCCGATCTTACCAGTCAGAATCAAATGTTGGCCACGCTGAAACAACAGGGCCTCATTGATCCTGACATTTTTATATCCCAGAGCAATGAGTTGACCGAGCAGCTCCGCGCTGTAAAGCTGAAAAAGGAGCGTCTTCTGGCCGTCGATGGCGACAACACCATCGCCCAAACAAGAGAGCTGATGGAAATCTTGGATGATGGCCCGGACTTCCTTGACAGCTTTGACGCAGAGCTGTTCGGTGAGCTCGTTGAAACAATCATCGTAGAAAGCAATGAGCGAATCCGCTTCCGCCTGAAAAACGGGCTGGAGCTGGCCGAAACCATAGAAAGGACGGTGCGCTGATGGGCAATCGGAAGCAGCCGTTTGGCTACAGAGTGGTTATGGGCGAAATTGCCCTCCATCCGCAGGAATCAAAGCTGGTAGAGTACATCTTCCAACAATACCTTGTGGGTGCTACCTACAACACCTTGGTAGAGGAGCTTCGAGAACAGTCAATTCCCTATGACGAGGGAAAGCTATGGAACAAAAACATGGTTGCCCGAATTCTGGAAGACAGCCGTTATACGGGAGAGCGCGGCTATCCGCCGGTCATTGATCGAGAAGCCCTGGAGAAAACACTGGAAAAGCGAAGCGCAAAGCAGACGGCAGCTCCCAAAACGGACACGCAGAAGCTCCTCCGCCGCTTCAGCGGGCGGCCATCGACAGCGCGCATGGAGCGGCAGGTGCTGGATCTGCTCAACAGCCTGATCGTATCGCCGGAACAGCTCCGGCTTCCGGCAACAGCGCCGCCTGATCGATCCACTGAACTGAACCTGCAGCGTGAGCTGGACAGGGTGATGGAATGTCAGCCAATCGACGAGGATGCCGCAAAGGCGTTGATCCTGTCCATCGCTGCGGCTCAGTACAGCGCCATCGACTCCCGCGAATACGAAACGGTTCGTCTGCGCAGAGTGTTTTCCGGGCGTCAGCCCATGACTGCGTTGGATGCAGAACTGCTTCAAAGTTCCGTGTCCGCCATCCATTGTCATAACGATGGAAGTCTGAATATCAAGCTGAAAAACGGTCAAGTAATTGGGAAGGAGTGAAACAGCATGAAAGAAAGCCCGCCCAAAGTCATCACCATACCCGCAAAGCCGGAGGTCGCAAGCCGGCAGGCGATCCAGCGCCAGCTTCGCGTGGCTGCCTACTGCCGGGTATCCACTGATGACGAGGAGCAGCTCACCAGCTATGAGGCGCAGCAGAACTACTACACCGACAAGATCATGACCAACCGGGAGTGGACCATGGTCGGGATCTTCGCAGACGAGGGCATCACAGGGACATCGGCTCGGAAGCGGCCCGAATTCCTGAAGATGATCCGGCTGTGCAAGCAGAAGAAGATCGACATCGTCCTGACCAAATCCATCTCCCGCTTCGCCAGAAATACGGTGGACTGCCTGAATTACATCCGGGCCCTGCGGGAATTGGGCATTGCGGTCATCTTCGAAAAGGAGAACATCAACACACTGGAAGCCGACAGTGAGATCCTCATCACCATGCTTGGAGCCTTCGCTCAGGCAGAAAGCGAGAGCATCAGCGCCAATGTCCGCTGGGGCAAGCGGCAGGCCATGCGCGAGGGAAAGACAATCATACAGTATAACCGGCTGTACGCCTATGAAAAAGGCGAGGACGGCAAGCCGAAAATCATCCAGGAGCAAGCAGATGTGGTTCGTTCGATCTATGACCAGTATTTGAGCGGAGCCAGCCTTCGGATGATCAAAGACAGGCTGGAAGCGGAGCAGATCCCCAATGTGACCGGCGGCTCCCAATGGACGATCACGGCGATCCGAAGCATCCTGACCAATGAGAAGTATTGCGGAGATGTCCTCCTCCAGAAGACCTACATCAGCGACTGCATCAGCCGCAAGGTTATCCGCAACACGGGGCAGCTCCCCATGTATCTGGTCCAGAATCATCATGAGGGCATCGTGGAGCGCAAAACCTTCGATGCGGTACAGGCAGAGATGGCGCGGCGCAGTGCCGGGAAAAGCCCTTCCAAAAAGAATGCCCCCACGGGGATGACATCCTATGCCAGCAAATACGCCTTGTCGGAGCGCCTTGTCTGCGGCGAATGCGGCACCCTGTACCGCCGCTGCACCTGGTCCAAGCAAGGCAGGAAGCGCATCGTGTGGCGCTGTGTCAGCCGGTTGGACTACGGCACCAAGTACTGCCACAACTCACCAACGCTGGACGAGGAACCGCTCCAGAAGGCAATCCTCGCCGCAATCAACTCCGTCATGAGTCAAAAGAGTACGCTGATCCGACAAATCACCTCCGCCATGGAAATGGAGCTGGCTCCGGTTCCCGGCGAGAGCATGAGTCTTGCCGATATTGAAAGGCGGCTGGGCGAGCTGAACGACCAGACCCGTGAGCTGGTGGCAGAATCCGCCCGAGCTGAGGATGCCACCGCCTGCACCGCCCAGCTGAGAGCTATCATGAATGAGGCTGCCGTACTGAAAGAAAAGCGAGCCCTGATCGAAGAACAGCGTCAGAGCAACGCTCAGGCTGTACGGCGCATTGAAGATGCGGCTGCCGCGATGGCTCAGGCGTCCACCCACATCAGCGAATGGGATGAAGCTCTCATCCGACAGCTGGTGGATACGGTCAAGGTCAACTCAGCGGAGAAAATCACGGTCTTCCTCCGCGGCGGCGTTCAGGTGGAGCAGGATATGATATAATAAGCAAAAGAAGGTGAACCGAAATGATCTATGCAACCGGCGATACCCATGGCAACTTCCAGCGGTTCGCACCCGAACACTTCCCCGAGCAGGCCGGAATGACCAAGGAAGACTACATGATCATCTGCGGAGATTTTGGTGGCGTATGGGATGGGGGCAAGAAGGAGGAGCGGAATCTGGACTGGCTGGAGGATCTGCCCTTTACCACGCTGTTCATCAGCGGCAACCATGAAAACTTCGACCTGTTGAGCAAATACCCGACAGAGGAATGGAACGGTGGAACGATCCAGCGAATCCGGCCTCATGTAATCCATCTGATGCGCGGGCAGGTCTTTGACCTGCAAGGATACTCCATCTTCACCATGGGCGGTGCCAGGAGCCACGACATCGAGAATGGCGTTCTGAATCCCAAAGCGCCTGATTTTGAAGAACAATACTGGGCTCTTCGCAGAATGGGCGCCCGCTTCCGGGTCAACCACCGATCCTGGTGGAAGCAGGAGCTTCCCAGCAAGACGGAATATGAGGAAGCCCAGCGCAGTCTGGAGCGTATTCAATATGAGGTGGACTATGTAATCACCCACTGTGCCCCCAGCAGTATTGTGGACACACTGGGAAATGGCGGCTATGTTCACGACCACCTGACAGACTTCTTGGAGGAAATCAAAGAACGGGCCAAGTTCCACTACTGGCTGTTCGGACATTACCACGACAACAAAATTATCGACGACCGCTTCGTCCTGCTCTGGGAGCAGATGGTACAAGTGGTGTAACAGGCCAAAGAGAAACGCAGGAGGGACCTCCTGTGCTTCTCTTTGGCCTGTTTCAAAATAAGGCAGGTTCTGCCGGAAAGGAGAAGCTATGAACATCCGCAAAAACATCGATTATTCCGCCATGTTTGCGGCTCTGGAGGCTGCGCTGAGCGCCGAGCTGCCCCAGATGCAACTCTGCTGCGAACTGGGCCGCATTGTCTGTTCCCGGCCTGAGAAAGGCGCGGCAGTGGCTGCAGCCGAATATCTGCACAGCCGTTTCCCCGATGCTTCTGGCTTCTCCCCGCGCAACCTTCGCCGGATGCGGGAGTTCTATCGGATGTATGAGAACACCCCCGAATTGCTGGCCCTGGCCATGGAGATCAGTTGGACCCAGAATGTAGTCATTTTGGAAGCAGACATGGAGCCGGAGGAACGGCGCTGGTATCTTCGTGCCGCTGGTCGTTTCGGCTGGTCAAAGGCAGAACTCCAGAGAAAAATCGATTCTGCCGCCCATCTGGAAATCCAACTCGACGAATCTGAGATTCAGTGCTATACTGAGTGCGATAGTAATGAGTTGGAGTGTACAGAGCATGATCAGGATACTTTTTCTCTGCCACGGCAATATTTGCAGAAGCCCGATGGCCGAGTTTATCATGAAGGATCTGGTGAAGAAAGCCGGTTTGGAGCAGAACATTCAAATCGAGTCGGCAGCTACCAGCACCGAGGAGATCGGCAACCCGGTTTATCCGCCGACTCGCCGCAAGCTGTCCGAGCATGGCATCGACTGTTCCGGCAAACGAGCCCGGCAGCTTCTGAACAGCGATTACGAGAAGTACGACCTTCTGATTGGCATGGATCGGGCCAACCTGCGGAGTATGTACCGGATCTGCGGCGGCGATTTTGCCGACAAGATGCACCTGCTGATGGACTTTACCGACCGCCCCGGCGAGGTAGCCGATCCGTGGTACACCGACGATTTCGACACGACCTGGCGGGATGTGGAGGAAGGTTGCCGGGGATTGCTACAAAAAATAATCAGCAAGGAGGTGCGGACAAGTGGACAAGCTGGTTGTCAAGGGAGCGGAAATTAGTGTACAATGGAATTCCGAGCGAGATGATTTTATCAGCTTGACTGACATCGCCAAGCTGAAGGACAGCGACAATCCTCGCTACATTATCCAAAACTGGCTGCGGAACCGGAACACGATTGAGTTCCTGGGTGTTTGGGAATCTCTATACAACCCGTCTTTTAACCGTGTCGAATTCGATGCGTTTAGGAGTCAGGCCGGTCTGAACAGTTTTGTGATGACTCCCCAAAAGTGGGTAGAGGCAACCGGCGCTATCGGCATCGTTTCAAAAGCTGGTCGATACGGCGGCACTTATGCACACAAAGAGATTGCCTTTGAGTTTGCCTCCTGGATTTCTGTTGAATTCAAGCTGTATCTGGTCAAGGAGTTTGAGCGGCTCAAGACCGAGGAGATGAAACAACTTGGCTGGGACATCAAGCGAAACCTGGCAAAGATCAACTACCGCATCCATACGGACGCCATCAAGGAAAATCTGATTCCGCCCGAGCTTTCCGCAAAGCAGGTCTCCATGGTGTATGCCAGTGAAGCTGATGTTCTGAACATGGCCCTGTTTGGTATGACCGCAAAGCAGTGGCGGGACAGCCATCCCGATCTGAAAGGGAATATCCGTGACTACGCCAATGTCTCTCAGCTGGTCTGCCTGTCCAATCTGGAAAACCTGAATGCGGTGTTCATAAACGAGGGGATGTCTCAGGCCGAGCGGCTGACAAAACTCAACGCCATCGCCATCAGCCAGATGGAGATCTTGACGCAGGATCACCGCATCGAAGCTCTGGAGGCTCATAGCGGAGAACCATCTCCCATGGAGTAAAAAAATAATATACTGGACGCTTGCGAATGGGTGAAGGCCGTGGCATCTATAGTGTTGCGATGTTCCAGCAAAAACCCTGCAACCTCAATGGTTGCAGGGTTTTTTTTGTTATTTTAATCTTTTGAATTTGTTAGTAACTTGTCAGTGACTATTTTTAAAGAACCCGTTGCGAGATCATTTTGCAAATTTGAGAAACGTCAGCTCGTGAGACAAAATCAAATTTGACCTTGCCCAGGCCGCTGAACCAAAGCTCCAGTTCGCTGTCAAGATCAAGGACCCCGGCTGTCTCTACGGAGAATGCCTGGATCTTGCTGTATGGCAAGGAAGTGTAGTCCACTTTTTTGCCTGTGATACCTTGAACATTGATGGCAAAAATGCGTTTCGTCGTGAATACAATGCCGTCTCGGATCGTTTTGAAGCTGGCGATAATCTCTTCGCCATCTACAAACATGGGTGTCAAAGCGTTGCTGTATGTACTGTTGTCTACCGGTTTCAGCTTGAGGAATTCAGCGTTTTTGAAATCAATCATGTAAAATGCACCTCCTTCTGGTGATATTTGGAGTATATCACAGGATGCAGTGAGCATCAACCTATCTACACAAAGCCAGAAAAAGAAATAGAAAAAGAGTGGGATTTCATATTGAAATCCCACTCTTTTGTTTGATCGGGTGATGGATAGTTTAGGCCTTCCAGCTGATATCCTGGAAGCGGATGTTGCCGCCGGCGTTGATGTCCACGCCTTCCAGGTTTGCGTTATAAGCCCGCAGATACATATCCTGGTACAGGGAGACCTGAGAGCACAGCTCGTTCAGCTGAACGGTAACTTCCTTCAGAACAACCTCTCTGGCCTCGGGGTCCACGGTAGCGGCGGCCTCATCGATGAGGGCGTCGATTTCCGGGTTGTTCAGACGGGTCTTATTGGAAGCGCCAATGGACTTACTGTGGTACACGCCCACCAGGTAGGAGACCATGTCGCTGGAAGAATAGCCGCCGATGGAAGCGGTGTAGTTGCCTTCCGCAGTGGTGGACAGATAAGTGGCCAGGTCCATGCTTTCGATCTCGCAGTTGATGCCGATTTCGGTCAGGTTGGACTGGATCACTTCAGCAGCCCGCTTCTTGGTGTCGTTGGAGCAGATGATGCTCATCTTCACAGACTTGGGGTCTACACCGGAAGCGTCCATATATTCCTGGGCCTTCTTCACATCGTAGGTGTCGGCACCTTCGTCAGTAGAACCCAGCATGCCAAGGGGAGTGGAAGAGTAGGCCGGGGTAGCCATGCCGTTCATGGCAACGGTCACCAGGTCGTCACGGTTGATAGCAGAGTTGATGGCGTGACGCACATTCTGGTTGTCCAGGCCGGGCTTCTCGTTGTTGAGCATCAGCCAGTTGATGGCGGTGGATTCATGCTTCAGCAGAGTCAGGTCGCTGTTGCTCTCGATACGCTCAGCGTCCATGGCTTCCACTTCGATGATCATATCCACTTCGCCGGCTTCCAGGGCAATGGTGCGGGAGGAGCCTTCGGGGATGATCTTCCAGGTCATGTTCTTGATGGAAGGAGCGCCCTCGTAGAAGTCTTCAAAAGCTTCGAACTGGATGCTGTCGCCCCGCTTCCAGCTGACGAACTTGTAGGGGCCGGAGCCGATGGGGTTCTCGTTGAAGTCGTTGCCGTTGTCCAGCAGCTCCTTGGGCACGATGGAGTTGCCGTGATGGCACAGATCGTACAGCAGAGTAGCGGAGGGGCCGTCGGTGGTCATCTTGACGGTGTAGTCATCCACTGCTTCCACAGAGAGGATGGAGCCGTTGTACAGGTTGATTTCCGGGCAGGTCTTGGCATAAGTGATGGAAGCCACCACATCTTCCGAGGTCAGGTCGCTGCCGTCATGGAACTTGACACCCTGCTTCAGATGGAAGAGCCATTCGGTGTCGCTGGTG
Organism: Ruminococcaceae bacterium AM07-15; assembly: GCA_003477405.1. Classification (GTDB taxonomy): domain Bacteria; phylum Bacillota; class Clostridia; order Oscillospirales; family Butyricicoccaceae; genus Pseudobutyricicoccus. The sequence continues at coordinate 207,417 of QUDE01000003.1, read as the reverse complement.
TTTTCATAAGTGTCCACCAGTTCAGGAACCGGATTCAGGTCGGCATCTGTTTCGAACAGGCTGCTGTAAACCAGCTGGTTCATATAGTCTCCGGCCACGGCGTTGTGGTCATAGGGCCCCATGGAAGGAGTTTCGCTCATGGTGGCTACCACCAAGCTGTCCTTTCCCTTGCCGCTGTTACCAGAGGAACTGCCTGTATCTTTGCTGCAGCCGGACAGCAGAGCCAGGGTCATCACCGAGGCCAGCAGCAGGCTGAGCAAACGAGTCTTGCGGTTTGTCATGGTTTCACCTCATTTGTTGATTTGCTTTCCCCGTGGGGAAATACCTTTTGCAGATTAAATTATATTTTGCAAGAAATATTTTTGCAATATTTATTTTATTGAATCGTAATATTTCGTAAGAACCATGGAGCTTTGTAGAAAAGTGGGGGAGAATCTTATCTATTTTGTACATAAATAATCGTTATATTTTTCGTATTATAAACAAATAACAGTGGACCTATAAAAGGGGAAAAACAGCAAAGGAGATGAATAAATATAAGTAAATAGACCATAATAGCCGGTCGATTCCGGGATTTATTGAATAATATTACTAAAAAATGAAAAAACTGTTGCAAAATGAGAAAAGGGAAAATATAATGGGAGAGCAAAATACAAAATGTTCACAATTTCGCAAAATTTGCAGGAAAAGAAAAGAGAGAGTAAGAGGTGTCAACAATGAACAAGGGAAAGAAACATCTGATCAGTCTTGTGACGGTGCTTTCCATGAGTCTGTCTTTGCTGGCTGGATGCAGCCAACAAGGTGGAGGCACAGACAAGGGAGAATCGAACAAGAACGACAAGGATAGCTTGGTGATAGCCACTATGAGCGAGACCCCCACTCTGGGAGCCTATGACCACAACTCGGTGGCCGGAGACTATATGAACAAGCTGACTTACAGCACACTCTTCCGCACCGATGCCGACCTGAACCCGGAACCCAGCCTGGTGGATACTTATGAGAATGTCAGCGATACCGAGTGGCTCTTCCACCTGAAGCAGGGCGTCAAGTTCCACGACGGCAGCGAACTGACCGCTCAGGATGTGGCGGCTTCCATCACCTATTCCAAGACCTGCCCGGAAGTCAATCTGTATAACCGGTGCATCCTCACCGTGGAGGCTGTGGATAATTACACCGTCAAGATCGTCACCGACGGCCCGTCTGCAACCCTGCTGTATGATCTGTGCCACCATGCCAATGCCATCCTGCCCAAGAAGCTGCTGGACAGCGGCAACGACTTCAACGAGAATCCTATCGGCTCCGGCCCCTTCCAGTTTGTAGAGTGGAAGCGGGGCGACAGCGTGGAGTTCAAGGCCTTTGAGGACTACTTCGGCGGTGCTCCGGCCATCAAGAGCATGACCTGGAAGATCATCCCCGAAGGCTCCTCCCGCACCATTGCCCTGGAGGCCGGGGAAGTGGATATGATCATCGAAGTGGAAGCCATGGATGTGGAGCGCATCGAAAGCAGCGATGAGTTCACTCTGCTGAAGCACGATTCCACCAACATCAACTGGCTGATGCTCAACAACGAAAAGCCCGGCCTGGACAATCAGAATGTGCGTCATGCCATCAACTCGGCCATTAACCGTGACGATATCATCGCTGCGGCTCTCAACGGCATTGCCACCCCGGTGTATTCGGCCAGCCCCATGGGAATGTTGGGCTCCACTGACGAAGGCGCCGATACCTTTGATGTGAAGAAGGCCAAGGAGTATATGGACGCTTCCGGCGTGGACCCGGCTTCGGTGGAAATGAGCATCATCTGCTCCAACGACACCAAAAAGCGTGCAGCTGAGGTAATCCAGGCCAACTTGAGCGAGATCGGCATCAACTGTGAGATCGAAAGCATGGACCTGGCCACCTATCTTTCCGCCACAGCGGATGGCAACTACACCGCTTCCATCGGCGGTTATTCCCCCAGCGACATGGTTTCCTACCTGGTGGGCGTGTATCACAGCAAGTCCATCGGCGGAGCCAATACCACCCGGCTGAACGATCCCGAGGTGGACGCCCTCATCGATCAGGCGGCGGCCACTGTGGACCCCGAAGCCAGAGAAGTGGTTCTGAAGCAGGCCACTGTGCGGCTCAATGAGCTGTGCTCCCAGGCCACGCTGTACCAGAGCGTGCTGCTGCGGGCCTATGACAGCGACCTGCAGGGCGTGGCAATCAACGCCGGCGGCCATATCCGGTTTGAGGATATCAGCTGGAAGGCCTGATCCCAAACACTAGAATGACAAAAAACCTCCCCGAACCCTTGGGTTCGGGGAGGTTTTGTTTTTTTATTCCGGTACGGAATTCTGTACCTGGATGGGAATCTCCGGCATCAGCTCCCGGGAGATCACCTGAAGCATTTCTTCCAGCTTCTTCACATCTTCCGGAGGAAAGCGGTTTTCCACACGCTGAAGAACGGTGGACAGATAGGTGTAACTCACATTGTAATAGTCCATGTATTTCTGGGTGGGAACGATGTGATATTCCCGCCGGTCACTTTGGGACTGGACTTTTTTCAGATAGCCTTTTTGGATCAGGCTGTTCACCTTATAAGCGGCATTGGGAGGAGAAATGTGCACGAAACTGGCAAACTCATTGACGGTGGGAGACCCCATAGCCTGGATGATTTCCATACAGAAGGTCTCCACCGTGGTGAGAGTGGCTTCCCGGCTGCCGAATTTACTGAAGACCTTCTGATAAAAATGAAGCTTGAATTTGGTATACACTTCGGAAAAACTTTGCTGCAACATGCCCTGTGGCCCCTTTCTTGCGAACCTTTTTTAACTATATCAGATTTGGGGCGAGGCATCAATGGGCCTTATTCCACAGCGAAGAGAAGTTCTGCTGTGGCGGCCAGCTGGCCGTCCACCTTGGCCGTGGCCTGGCCGATGCCCACCGAGCCCCGGATCTGGGTGAGAACGCACTCCAGTTCCAGCACATCTCCCGGCACCACCTGACGCTTGAAGCGGGCTTTTTTGATGCCGCCGAACAGGGCGATGCGGCCTTTGTACTCCTCTTCACACAGAAGGATGACGGCGCCCACCTGAGCCATGGCCTCGATGATGAGAACGCCGGGCATCACCGGTTTCTGGGGAAAGTGGCCCTGGAAAAAGGCTTCATTGCCGCTGACGCATTTGCGGCCCACGGCCCGCACTCCCGGCTCCAGATGGGTGATCCGGTCCACCAGGAGAAAGGGATAGCGGTGGGGCAGAATTTCTTTGATCTGATTGATATCCAGTTCCATTATTGTTGTTCCTCCTCAAAGGCGTGAAAAACCAGGCTGGCGTTGTGACCGCCGAAGCCCAGAGAGTTGGACATGGCATAGGAAATATTCTGGCTCCGCCCGGTGTTGGGCACGATGTCCAGATCGCACTGTTCGTCGGGCACCTGATAGTGAATGGTGGGGGGCAGGAAGCCCTCTTTCAGAGCCATCAGGGTGAAGATGGCCTCCACTGCACCGGAAGCCCCCAGCAGGTGGCCGGTCATGGACTTGGTGGAGCTCATGGCCAGTTTGTAGGCGTAATCGCCAAAGGCCTTTTTCACCGCCAGGGTCTCACCGGCGTCATTGAGGGGAGTGGAGGTGCCGTGGGCGTTGATATAGCCGATCTGTTCCGGGGTGATGCCCGCATCTTCCAGGGCCATGGTCATGGCCTGGGCGGCACCACGGCCGTCGGGGCAGGGAGCAGTGATATGGTGGGCATCGCAGGTGGCGCCGTAACCGGCCACCTCGCCCAGAATAACGGCGCCCCGGGCTTTGGCGTGTTCATAGCTTTCCAGCATCAGCATACCGGCGCCTTCGCCCATGACAAAACCGCTACGCTCTTTGTCAAAGGGAATGGAGGCCCGGGCAGGGTCGGGATTGGTACACAGGGCTTTGAGGGAGGTGAAGCCGCCCATTCCCAGAGGGGTAATGCTGGCTTCGGTACCGCCGCAGAGCATCACATCGGCATAGCCATGGCGGATGTAGCGCATGGCGTCGCCGATGGCATTGGTGCCCGAAGCGCAGGCCGTGACCGAACAGGAGCACATTCCCTGGAATCCCAGCTGGATGGCGATATGCCCGGCGCTCATGTTGGCGATAGCCATGGGAATAAAGTAGGGGGAGACACGGTCCCAGCCTTTTTCATTGCCCTTAAGGCATTCGTTCTGGATGGTGATCAGTCCGCCGATGCCGCTGGACACCAGCACACCGCAGCGGAGAGGATCTTCTTTTTCCATATCCAGACCGCTCATCTGAAAGGCTTCCTGGGCGGCGGCAATGGCCAGCTGGCTGCACCGGTCCATTTTCCGGGCTTCCCGTTTGTCCATGTAGTTTTCTGCATCAAAGCCGTGGGCCTCACCGGCCAGCTTGACCTTCTGGCCCTCGGTGTCATACAAGGTGATGGGGCCGATGCCGCATGTGCCCTCTTTGGCGCCCTGCCAGGAGGCCGTGAGGCCGCAGCCCAGGGGGCTGATGATGCCCATGCCGGTGACGACCACTCTTCTATTCTGATCCATGGTGTTTTCCTCCTTTAAACGGCCATGCCGCCGTCGACGCACAGCACCTGACCGGTGATGTAACCGGCTTCCGGCTGGGCGAAAAAGACAGCTGCCCGGGCCACATCCTCCGGCTGGCCCAGCTTGCCCATGGGAATGGAGGACAGCAGACCTTCCCGGACCTTTTCCGGCAAAACAGCAGTCATATCGGTTTCGATGAAGCCGGGGGCCACCAGATTGACGGTGATGCCCCGGGCGGCCAGTTCTTTGGCAAAGGATTTGCTCATGCCGATGAGCCCCGCCTTGCTGGCAGCGTAGTTGGCCTGGCCGGCATTGCCACGCAGGCCCACGATGCTGGACAGGCAGATGATCCGGCCGAAGCGCTGCTTCATCATGGGACGGCAGGCGGCTTTCATGCACAGGAAAGCTCCCTTCAGGTTGGCGTCCAGCACGGCGTCAAAGTCCTCTTCGCTCATGCGCATGGCCAGATTGTCCCGGGTGATGCCGGCATTGCACACCAGGATGTCCAGTGTGCCCCAGGTCTTGAGCACTTTGTCCACCATGGCCTGCACATCGGCGGCTTTGGACACATCGCCCTGGATGGCTTCGGCTTCCACGCCCTTTTCCCGGCAGAGCCGGACGGTCTCCAACGCGGCATCTTCTCTCCCGGCGTAGCCTGCCAGCACATTGGCGCCCCGGGCGGCCAGTTCCAGGCAGATGGCCCGGCCGATTCCCCGGCTGCCGCCGGTGACCAGGGCATTTTTTCCCTTGAGATCCATGTCAATTCTCCTTTTTCAACAGTGTCACGGCGTCCTCCAGCTGCTGGGCTGTTTCCACCGGGATGGTTCTGATCTGGGGGGCGGTCTTTTTCACAAAGCCCGACAGGGCTTTGCCCGGCCCCACTTCCACAATGGTATCAATGCCTGCATCGGCCATATGGCGGATGGTGTCTTCCATGTAGACGCTGGTCTGCACCTGGCGCACCAGAAGCTGAGGAATGGTTTCCTCTGCTGTTTTGGGCCGTCCCAGGCAGTTGAAATAGATGGGGAAAGCCATTTCGCCAAAGGAAAGACCGGCAAAATGCTCTTCCAGTGCCTTTCCGGCAGGGGCCATGAGAGGGGTGTGGAAAGGACCGCTCACCTTCAAAGGCAGGCAGCGGCGGGCACCGGCTTCCAGTGCCAGACGGCAGGCTTCCTCCGCACCTTCCCGGCTGCCGCCGATGACGATCTGACCGGGGCAGTTGTAGTTTGCCAGATACACCGGACCTTTCTCAGAGGCTTTCCGGCACACTTCTTCCAGCGTGTTCCGGTCCAGGTTCAGCACGGCATACATGGCGCTTTCCATACCTTGAGCGGCTTCTTCCATGGCCTTCCCACGGAAAGCGGCCAGGGCGATGGCTTCGCGGGGAGTAAAGACCTCGGCGGCCTGGAGAGCGGAATATTCACCCAGGCTCAGTCCGGCGGCGGCCAAGGGCGTGATGCCCCGCTCTTTCAAAAGGGCGGTGATCCCGGCAGCAAAGGCCACCATGCAGGGCTGAGTATATCGGGTTTGGGACAACTGGTCCTCCGGCCCTTCAAAACACAGTTTTTTCAAATCAAAATCCACCGGCGCATCGTCCAGGATCTGGCGGAACAGGGGATAGGTTTCATAAAGATCCTGCCCCATTCCGGCGTGCTGGCTGCCCTGTCCGGCGTATAAAAAAGCCAGTTTCATTCTTCGTTCCTCCAATCCCTCATCAGCTGCTCCATCAACTGACGGACGGTGGTCATTTTATTGATCTGCCCCACCTTGCCGCCGCAGAAAAACAGACCGTTTTCCCGGTCGCCCTGCACGGCCCGGATCAGCGCCCGGGAGATGCAGTAAGGGGCGGTTTTGGGATTGCAGGGGGTGAGACAGGAAATGCATTTTTCCGGTTTCAGCCGTTTTTCTCTTTCCAGACGTTGAAGCAGGGGCGTGCGCACCGCCCGGCCAGGCATGCCCACCGGACTGGGGATGATGCACACATCCTCGTCCCGGGCTTCCAGAATTACATCTTTGAAGCCCTGGCTGGCGTCACATTCCTCGGTGGCGATAAAGGGGGTGGCCAGCTGGACGCCGTCGGCTCCGGCTTGACGCAATCCGGCCATCTTTTCCCGGCCCCATACCCCTCCGGCGGCAAATACCGGGATGGATTTTTTGTATTTTTCACGGAAGGGAGCCAGAGCATCGCTCACTTCCTTCACGATGGTTTCCAAAGAGGGGGCGGTGTGCTCCCGCATTTGCTCATGGGAAAAGCCCAGATGTCCTCCTGCCTGGCTGCCTTCCACCACCACCAGGTCGGGAGCGCGGTGGAAGCGTTTATCCCAGGCCCGGCAGATGAGGGACGCTGCCCGTCCGGAGGAGACGATGGGCCCCAGGGCCACCTTTTCCTCGGGAACGATGCCGGGCAGGTCCATGGGCAGGCCAGCGCCGGAGATCACCGCCTGCACACCGGACTCCACAGCGGCGCGGATGCTGTCGGCATATTGCCGGGTGGCCACCATGGCGTTGATGGCCACCACCCCGGCCCCTTTTGCCAAGGAAAGGGCCTGCTGCACATGGCTTTTCAGCGCCCGCAGATTGGCTCCATCGGGATCGGTTTCAAAATCCGGCTCCTGAAAGCCGGTGACGGCGGTGCTGATGGTGCCCAGCCCGCCCAAGGCGGCCACATGGCCTGCCAGCCGCCCCAGAGAAACCCCTACTCCCATGCCGCCCTGGGCGATGGGAAGGGAGAGGGTGTGTCCGGCAAGAGTGAGGGTGCTCATTTTGTTTCCTCCGTCAAGGCCTGAAGCTGGTGGTTATAGCCTGCCATCAGTTCTTCAAAAATCTGGCGCAGGGGACGGATTTCGTGAAGCTGACCCACCACTTGTCCGGCCATCAGGCTGCCGTAGTCGGTGTCGCCTTCAAAGACCGCCCGGCGCAGACTGCCCAGGGTGTATTTTTCCAGCTCCATCTTGTCGGCGCCGGCTTTTTCCTGGGTGACATATTCCCGGGCCATCTTGTTTTTCAGGATGCGCACCGGGGTTCCGGCGATGCGTCCGGTGACCACGGTATCGCTGCCTTTGGCTCCCAGCACGGCTTCCTTATAATTTTGGTGGATGGGGCATTCCTGGCTGGCCAGCAGGCAGGTGCCCACCTGCACGCCGCAGGCCCCCAGAGCAAAGGCGGCCAGCAGCTGACGGCCATCGGCAATGCCGCCGGCGGCAATCACCGGGATGTTTACGGCGTCCACCACCTGGGGAACCAGAGCCATGGTGGTCATTTCGCCCACATGGCCGCCGCTTTCGGTGCCTTCGGCCACAATGGCATCGGCGCCGTAGCTTTCCAGACGCTTGGCCAGCAGGGGAGCGGCCACCACCGGGATGACCTTGATGCCCGCCTTTTTCCAGGCGTCCATATAGGGAGCCGGGCTTCCGGCGCCGGTGGTCACCACAGGCACCTGCTCTTCCACCACCACCTGGGCCATTTCCGGGGCGGCGGGGTTCATCAGCATAATGTTGACGCCGAAGGGCTTGTCGGTGAGCTCACGGCACTGGCGGATGTGCTGGCGCAGGGTGTCGGCGTCCATGCCGCCTGCGCCGATGAGCCCCAGGGCCCCGGCGCTCGAGACGGCGGCGGCAAAGGGAGCGGTGGCGATGTTGGCCATGCCGCCCTGGATGATGGGGAACTCAGTTCCCAGAAGTGCATTGAGTTTCATGGTGTGATCCTTTCTCTGTGTTTAAAAGGTGAGGAGACAGGCGCCCCAGGTCAGTCCCGCGCCAAAGCCCACGCAGAGCACCCGTTTGCCCGGCGTGAGCAGCCCGTCCCGGGCCATTTCATCCAGACAGATGGGAATGCTGGCAGCGCTGGTGTTGCCGTAGCGGCCGATGTTCTGATAGAAAAGCCCTTCCGGGGCCTGGAGTTTTTTGGCGGCGTAATCCAGAATGCGGCTGTTGGCCTGATGGCACACCACATGGTGGATCTGGGAAAGGGAAAGGCCGGTTTTCTCCAAAAGCCCATGGACGGCCCGGGGAATGATGTCCACAGCGAAGCGGAACACCGCCTTGCCGTCCATCTGAAGATGGCTGGACTCAGGGCCGGGACCTTTGGCCCAGATGCAGCTCTGGGCCCCGTCGGAACCCAGCAGACTGGCATAGGGATGCTCCGGAGAAAGTGTGACCACCGCCGCACCGGCCCCGTCCCCGAAGAGCACGCAGGTGCTCCGGTCGGAGAAATCCAACACCTGGCTGATTTGTTCGGCGCCGATGACCAGGGCGTATTTGGCATCGTGGGCTGTCAGCAGAGCCCGGGCGGTGTCCAAAGCGTATAAAAAGCCGCTGCAGGCGGCGTTCAAGTCAAAACAGGGGATGCCGTAGGGAAGTCCCAGTTCCTTCTGCACCAGGCAGGCCACAGAGGGGGTGGCCCACTGGGGGGTGAAGGTGGCCACAATGCAAAGGCCGATGTCTTTGGGGGAGATGCCTGCGGCTTCCAGAGCCTTCTGCCCGGCCTGGGCCGCCAGAGTGGTGCAGGTTTCTTCCTGGCACAAATGCCGGGTGTGGATGCCGGTGCGGCTTGTGATCCATTCGTCACTGGTATCCACAAACTGGCGCATATCCTCGTTGGTGAGCACTTTTGCGGGAAGGCTCCGGCCGGTGCCCAAAATCTGAAGTCCGGTCATTGGCTATCCCTCCCGGTATCATGTAAAAATCCATTGCCCATAGCCCGGTATTTGCCGAACCGGTGGCGCTGCAGGTCTTTGATTTTGGAAAGGCGCTCCAACTGCTCTGTCAGAGCGGCATCCAGGCGGCGGTACATCTGCTTGGGGTTTTGGTGGGCGCCGCCCAAGGGCTCGGGGATGATCTCGTCGATGACACCCAGATTCAGAAGATCCTGGGCGGTCAGGCCCATTACCTGGGCGGCCTCTCCGCTGCGGGAGGAATCCTTCCACAGAATGGAGGCGAAGCCCTCGGGGGAGAGCACAGAATAAATAGCGTGTTCCAGCATGAGCACACTGTTGCCCATGCCCAGGGCCAAAGCGCCGCCGCTGCCCCCTTCTCCGGTGACCACCGCGATCAAGGGAACGGTCAGACGGCTCATGGCGGCCAGACAGTGGGCAATGGCGCTGCCCTGGCCCTTTTCCTCGGCGGCCATGCCCGGATAAGCCCCCGGAGTGTCGATAAAGGTGATGATGGGGCGGCGGAATTTTTCCGCTCCTTCCATCAGGCGCAGGGCTTTCCGGTATCCCTCCGGGTTGGGCATACCGAAATTGCATTTCAGGTTTTCCTGAAGATCCTTTCCCTTCCGGTGCCCCATCACCGTCACCGGCTTTCCGTGAAACAGGGCAATGCCTCCATAGATGCTGCCGTCCTCAGCGGACAGACGGTCTCCCTGCTGTTCGAAAAAATCGGTGAACAGAGCAGAGATGTAGTCGGCAGTTCCAGGCCGGGAAGGGTGCCGGGCCAAATAGACCTTGTCGGCGGGGGAAAGAGTGCGGCAGGCTTCCAGCAGCTCCTTCATGTCCCGCCGCAGCTGCTCCCGGCGGATCTGGCTGGCGGCATCGTCCCCCAGCTGACCGATCTGGGCACGGAGGGACTGGAGCTGACGCTCGGTTTGTTCCATCATACAGTTCATCGTTTTCTCCTTCCCCGGTGCAGGTCAAGCAGTCTGATGAGGGTGGGGCGCATCTGGGATCTGGGCACCACCTGATCCACAAAGCCGTGCTCCTGCAAAAATTCCGCCTGCTGGAAGCCCTGGGGCAGACTTTGGCCGATGGTCTGCTGAATGACCCGGGGGCCGGCAAAGCCGATGAGGGCTCCGGGCTCGGCCAGGGTGATATCTCCCAGGGAGGCAAAGCTGGCGGTGACCCCTCCGGTGGTGGGGTGGGTGAGGCAGACGATCAGAAACCCGCCGGCCTGAGAGAATCGCTCTATGGCGGCGCTGGTTTTGGCCATCTGCATCAAAGACAGAATGCCCTCCTGCATCCGGGCCCCGCCGCTGGCGGTGAAGAGGATGAGGGGCAATTTATACTTCTGGGCTTTTTCGGCAGCCCGGGCGACTTTCTCTCCCAAAGCCACACCCATACTGCCCATAAAGAAGCGGCTGTCCATCACGCCCACAATGACTCCATGGCCGCCGATGCGGCCCTTGGCGGTAATCACGCCTTCGGTCAGGCCGGTGCTTTGCTGCTTGCTCAGCAGCTTTTTGCCGTAGCCGGGGAAATGGAGAGGATCCCGGGCCGTGAGATCCCGGTCCAGTTCCCGGAAGCTGTGGTCATCCAGAATGGTTTTCAGACGGTAATAGGCATCCATGGGAAAATGATGGCCGCAGGAAGGACAGACCCACATGGTCTCGGCCAGCTGCCGCCGGGTGAGGGCGCTGCCGCATCCGGGGCACTGAACAAAGGGCTGGGACTCATTCACCGGCTGGGAGCTGGTATTTTGAGGGGCGGCGCTGTCCCGCATGGCCTTCAGCTGAAACAGCCGTTGGCGCTGGGAAGAAAAAAAGTTTGTCATGGGTCAATCACAGCTCCTTCTCTCCACAGGGTTCCCACTGGAGCAGGGTGTCAAGATTCTGTTCCAGGAAGCCGGTGTCATAGCGGCCCCGGATGTAGTCGGGGTGATACAGGATCAGATGAGCCAGAGGGGCGGTGGTGGAATAGCCTTCAATCACCAGTTCCTCCAAGGCCCGGCGCATCCGCCGGATGGCTCCCAGACGGGTGGGGGCGTGGACGATGACTTTGGCGGCCAGAGAGTCATAATAGGGGCTCAGTTCATAGCCGGTATAAAGGGCGGTGTCCACCCGCACGCCAGGGCCGCCGGGCAGGTGGAGAAACTCCGTTTTCCCCGGGCAGGGGAGAAAGCCCCGGCGGAAATCTTCCGCATTGATGCGGCATTCGATGGAGTGGCCCTCCAGATGGATGTCCTCCTGGGAATAGGACAGGGGAAGTCCGGCGGCAATGCGGATCTGCTCCTGCACCAGGTCCACCCCGGTGACCATTTCGGTCACCGGATGCTCCACCTGGATGCGGGTGTTCATTTCGATGAAATAATAATGGCCTTCCTGGTCCATGACGAACTCGATGGTGCCGGCCCCCACATAGCCTGCGGCCTCAGCGGCCAGCACGGCGTCCTGGCCCATCTGTTCCCGCAGAGCAGGGGTCAGACCACGGGCGGGGGATTCTTCCATCAGCTTCTGGTTTTTCCGCTGGATGGAGCAGTCCCGCTCTCCCAGATGGATCACATGACCCTGGGAGTCGGCCAGGATCTGCACTTCGATGTGCCGGGGATGGAGGATCAGCTTTTCCACATACATTTCATCGGAACCGAAACAGGCCATGGATTCGGCCTGGGCGGCCTGGAAAGCGCTTTCCAGCTCTTCCGGAGTGTTCACCCGGCGCATGCCCCGGCCGCCCCCTCCGGCGCTGGCTTTGATGAGCACCGGGTAGCCGGCCTTCTCTGCTGCCTGACGGGCTTCCTCCACATCGGCCACCGGGCCGGGAGAGCCGGGCACCACCGGCACGCCTTTCTGGGAGACCAGCCGCCGGGCGGCAGCTTTGTTGCCCATCTGGCGGATCACATGGCCCGAAGGGCCGATGAACTGGATGCCGCAGTCCCGGCACAGATCGGAAAACTCGGCGTTTTCCGACAGAAAGCCGTAGCCGGGGTGGATGGCCTGACAGCCGGTGAGCTGGGCGGCGGTGAGCAGGGCGCAGGGGTTGAGATAGCTGTCTGCGGCCTTGGCCGGCCCCACGCACACCGCCCGGGTGGCCAGTTGAGTGGGCAGGCTGCCCTCGTCGGCCTGGGAATAGGCGGCCACCGTTTCGATGCCCATCTCCCGGCAGGCCCGGATGATGCGAAGGGCGATCTCTCCCCGGTTGCAAATCAAAATACGCTTGAACATATCAGCACTCCTTGAGGCGGAACAGGGTCTGGCCAAAGGAAACCAGCTGGCCGTTTTCTCCCAGAACCTCCAGCACTTCGCAGTCGAAGGGGGCGGGGACCTGGTTGATCATTTTCATGGCCTCGATGAGGCAAAGGGTATCGCCTTTTTGCAAATGTTTTCCCACCGGGGCGAAGGGCTCTTCTCCCGGGGCGGGAGCCACATAAAAAGTGCCCACCAGCGGGGCGGTGACTTCCTTGCCCTCCTTTTCAGGAGCGGGGGCCGGGGCTGCGGGGGCGGCATTCTGGACAGCGGGAGCGACAGGGGTCATAGGGGCCGCTGCCAGAGGCGCCGGGGGCAGGGGAGCCGCCGGACCCTTCCGCAGGGTGATTTTTTCTTCCCCTGTTCGGTAACAAAGCTCCCAAAGACCGCTTTGATCAAAGCGGTCCATGAGAGCGAACAATTCAGCTTGGGTCATGGATGTTCCCTCCCGGGAGATTTAGTGATTGGCTTCCAGGTAGCTGACGATATCGCCCACCGTCTTCATCTGGGTGAGAGCGTCATCGGGGATGGAAACGCCCAGGGAATCCTCCAGAGCCAGCTGCAGCTCCACAGCGTCCAGGCTGTCGGCGCCCAGGGTCTCGGTGAGGGAGGCCTCCATGGTCACATCGTCGGCGTTGCAGTCCAGGGTATCCACAATGATCTCTTTCACTTTGTCAAACATGATAAAATCCTCATTTCTTTTCGTAAATTGGTTCAAATATTTTAGTTAAAAAATTTTAAATAAAATATTTTAAGCAATATTCTAACAGAAGGGAGCAAAATGTCAAGGGGAAAAAAGAAAAAACCGCCTCTCCCGAAGGAGGGCGGCGTCGGTATTATATAAGGAAGAAAAAATCAGATTTTTTCTTCTCTGCGGCACAGGTTCAGGTATTGATTGCGGGCATCTTTCAGGCTGGCCAGCAGGGCCCGCTGGGTCAGGGCAAAATACCGGCTGCGGATGATTTTTTCCAATTCTTCCATGTCTTCCACCAGGCGTTTGCCCACAATGAGGGAGTGGACAAACCGGTCGGTCATGGGCAGAATGGTGTTGCACTGGGCGTCTTCGATGCGCCCTGTTTTCCGGTCTACAATGAGCCCCAGATAAAAGACGCCGTGGACCAGGGAGATGGCGTCCTCCTTGGCGGGGCGGGCCTGGCCGGTGATGAAAACGGTATCGGGGGAATAGTCCATACAAAATGCCCTCCAAACCCCGGCAGGGCCGGGAAAAATCAGATATAGTATACCACCATTTTTCCCTCCTTGACAAAGGTCTTTTGCGGGGGCTATAATAACGGCGGAATCAAATAGAGTTTTACCGCTGGGGCGGGCCTTTGCCGGCTTGGCCCAACGGCGGTGAGATCCGTTGGAAGCGTCTGGGCGACCAGGCGTTTTTGGCGGATCTTTTTTTATGAAACATGGGGGATATTGGTATGGAAAAGAGCGAAGAACTGGCGCAGATTCTCACCTGGGACCCGGGAGAGCGGGGGCTTTTGGGGAAATTGCCTCTGGCCGATCTGAACGCCATGGTAGACGAGATGATAGAGGCCCAAAAGGTGATGATCCTCACCGGATTTCCCGTGGCGGCAGCTGAGGTGGGAGAGACCGATGGCCCGGTGGGAGCAGCTCATATTGCCCATGGCCTGACCCAGCTGGGCAAAGAAGTGACGGTGGTCACCGACCGGTGGAGCCTGCCTTTGGTGGAAGCGGCCTGTCGGCACAGAGCGCCCGGGGCCTCCTGCCGTTGTGTGGAGCAGGAGCGGGCCAGAGAGGACTGTGAAAAGCTCCTTTCGGAAAAGCCCGATCTGGTCATTGCCATTGAGCGCCCCGGCAAGGGAGAGGACGGCCACTACCACAATATGCGGGGCCAGGTGATCGACCATCTGGTGGCCGACACCGATCTTCTGCTGGAAAAGGCTCCCCGCTCCATCGCCATCGGCGACGGGGGCAATGAGCTGGGCATGGGCACATTTTCCCGGCAGATCCGGGAGGGCGTGCCCCATGGGGAAACGATCTGCGCCAAGGTGGGAGCCGATCATGCCCTGGCCTCCGGCGTGTCCAACTGGTGGGGATGGGGTGTGGAAGCCCTTCTCAGCCGCCGCACCGGCCGGTGGCTGCTCCCCGATGACGAGCAGGAAAAGCAGCTGCTTTCTCAAGTGGTAGAGGCCGGGGGCGTGGACGGCGTCACCGGAAAACGGCAGAGCAGTGTGGACGGGCTGAGTCTGGATGAAAATCTCCAGGTGCTCCGCCAGCTGCGCCAGGCAATCCAGCCGGTTCAGGCGGCACTGTAACCGAAAAAGGGAAGGAGCGGGACAGATGAAACTGGAAGAAATGGGCGGCCTGACGCCTCAGCAGGTGCGTCAGGTCATTCGGCGAGGGGAATATGACGGTCCCACAGCAGGGCTGTGCATGGGATATGCCCAGTGCAATCTGGTGGTGCTGCCCAAAGAGCACGCCTACGACTTTTTGCTCTTTGCCCAGCGGAACAGCCGGGCCTGCCCGGTGCTGGAGGTCAGCGAGGTGGGAAGCCGCAGCTTGTCCTTTTTGGCACAGGATGTGGATATCGCCCGGGATTTTCCCCGGTACCGGCTGTATCGGAATGGGGAACTGGCCGGGGAATACACCCAGGTGGAGGAACTTTGGCGGGATGATCTGGTGAGCTTTCTCATCGGATGCAGCTTTTCCTTTGAAGCGGCCTTGCTGGAGGCCGGAGTGCCGGTGCGCCACATTGAGCAAGGGCGGAATGTGCCCATGTACCGCACCAACATCCCCTGTCAAAGCGCCGGGGTTTTCCATGGGAACATGGTGGTAAGCATGCGTCCCATGCCCCCTTCCCAAGTGGTGCGGGCGGTGACCGTCACCGCCGCCATGCCCCGGGTCCACGGTGCGCCGGTTCACATCGGTTCTCCGGCGGAGATCGGCATTGCGGATATTACCCGGCCTGATTACGGCCAGGCGGTGGACATCGCCCCAGGGGAAGTGCCGGTGTTCTGGCCCTGCGGCGTTACCCCGCAGAATGTGCTGACAGAGGCCAGACTGCCCTTTGCCATCACCCATGCTCCAGGGCATATGCTCATCACCGACATCAAAAACAGCCAGCTGAAAGACTGAATCAGAAAAAGAGCGCCGAAAATTCCCGATGCTCTCAGACTGTTGGGAAATTTATTTGGTCAGGGAGAAGAGGCAGCCCTACCCCTCACCAATCCGCAAAAAGTTGTGACCAGTGCGCAACTTTTTGCACTTCTCAAGGGGTCAGTGTACGCCAAGGGCGTGCATGCAGCCCCTTGCAAAAATTCGAAAAAGTGGTTTGAGCCACTTTTTCGACGCAGCAATAGCGCCGAAAATCTTCGGCGCTCTTGCTTTTTGGTAAGGATTCGGAGTACACTGATTGTAATCAGAAAAGGAGGAATGCGCCATGCTGTTCGGATACGACAAGGAACATTTTATTACACTTCCCACACCCATCCAGCATCTGCCTGCCATTTCGGCTATGACCGGCTGCGAGTTTTTCATCAAGCGGGACGATATGACCGATCTGGGGATGGGCGGCAACAAGCTGCGGAAGCTGGAATACCTTTTGTGGGACGCCAAAAGGCAGGGGGCCACTTTGCTGCTTACCTATGGCGGCGCCCAGACCAATCACGGCCGGCTCACAGCGGCGGTGGCCGCCAGATATGGCATGAAATGTGCCATTCTTTGCCTGGACGACCATCCCGAGGGTATCAATGCCAACATTTTGCTGGATCGGATCATGGGGGCCGAGGTATGGGTCAAGCCCAGCGATGGTTCCGATGAAGGAGAGCAGAACAGACTCTTTGGCCAGCAGGTGCGGGAGCACTATGAAGAGCAGGGAGAAAAGGTCTATGAGATCCCGGTAGGCGGTTCCAACACCGTGGGACTGCGGGGATATTTTGAGTGCGCTCTGGAGATGAAGGATCAGCTGGCGGAGATGGATCTTTCTCCGGACTATATCGCCTGCGCCGCCGGAAGCCTGGGCACCTACCTGGGACTTTTCATGGGGGCACGGTATGCAGGGCTTTCGGCCAAAGTGCTGGGGGTGGCCATCTCTCCCTTTGGCGAGGCCAAGGAGAAACGGTTGATGGAATATTATCGGGAAGCCTGCCAGGAGTTTGGTTTGCCGGAAGATGCCAAAAGGGAAGATTTCCTCATTGAAAAGGGCTATGTGGGAGAAGGGTATAACTCGGTGGACGAGAGGGCCCGTCAGGCCATTTACACCATGGGCCAGAAGGAAGCCATTTTGCTGGACCCCTGTTATACCGGCAAAGCCTTCGGCGGCCTGCTGGATATGACGGAGACGGGGAAAATTACCAAGGGCAGCAAGGTGCTCTTCCTTCACACCGGCGGCACGCCGGCCCTTTACAATCCCAAGCACCGCAGGGCCATGGAGCAGGAGCTGAAAGAGGGCCTCCACCTGCTGTAAGAAGGGGGAAAACAGATGGAGTTGGGGCTCTGTTTGACCCTGTGCGCCCTGGGAGGTGCCTTTTGGATTCCCGCTTTGCTATTGACTTTTATTGCGGGCAAAAGAAGGAGAAACTGCACCGCATTGGCCCGGGGCGTAGTGGTGGATATCAAAGGCAGAAGCACTTCCGACGGACTGACCTTTTATCCGGTGTATCAATATGAAGCGGAAGGGACGGTCTGTCAGGGAAAAGGAGCGGGGAAATCCCCCATGCCTTTGAAAAAGGGGGACGCGATCACGGTTTGTTACGATCCCCACCGCCCCCAGCGATCCTATATCAAAGGGTATGATAGCAGAGTGTATCGCGTACTCAGTATCTGCTTTTTGGTGATGGGGGCCATACCCATTCTGATCTGCCTGGGCATTGCATTGCTGCATTAGCAAAAACCCCGGCCGGAATTTTCCGGCCGGGGTTTTTTGCATGAGAGAGGGGAAGGGGGCATACACTTCTTTTGGGTGATGGGATGAAAATGCTGTGGGCTTTGCTCTTTGTGTGGGTGGTGGGAAGTGCCTCCCATTTCTTTTACGGGTGGTCGGGAGAAAATTCCCTGGTGGGACTGTTGTTTGCCAGCAGCGAAAGTGTGTGGGAGCACAGCAAGCTGGGGTTCTGGCCGCTGTGCCTGGCGATTCTGTGGCTGGGAAAGGGAGCGGGGGCAAATTGGGCCACATTGGCCTGGGCCATGGCCTGCGGCACTTTGTTTTATCTGGTGCATCAGATCGGGGCATTTTATGCCTATACCAGCGCCCTGGGCATCACAAGCTGCCTGCCGGTGGATATCCTGATCTATCTGCTGGCTTCGGCCGGAGGGCTGTGGATGGGATATCGGCTCCTGGGCCAGCCCCGGCCTTTGTGGCAGGGAGCCTTGGGAGTGGGAATTCTGTGCTTTCTGGCCCTTTCTCTTGTGGTATTCACCAGGGAAAGCCCCTCTTTACCCTTGTTCTGGGACCCGGCAAAAAAATAAAGGCCCCCATGGGCCTTTATTTTTTTGGTTCCAGCAGTCCCCATAGGGCCAGGAGCAAGCCGATAGCGGCCAGAGCGATGGACAAATAAAAAAATGGCATCAGCCCCACATAAGAAAGCCGCCAAAGAGCCAGGGAGCGGGCGGAATCATTGGTCAATTCGGTAGACAGCGTTCCGGCCAGAAGCAAAGCAACGCTGAAAAAACCGGAAGCAAACAACGCCGAACCAAAGATCACTTTTTTCATCCAAGGCACCTCCTGAAAAATGGAGAGTCAATCGTTGTGTTTTTGTTCTTCTTTTTCCTTTTCCAGCTGTTCCAGGCCCCGGCGGATCAGTTCCTGGGTGGCGGCGGAACGGCTGGGGTAGCGGTTTTCAAAACGGAAATCGTCGATCCGGCGCAAAAGCTCCTGATCCACGATGACGGTATAACGGGGTTTTTCTGTGGGCATGGCATTCCCTCCTTGGATTTTATGATACAAAGGTTCATAGGTTCTGTCAAGCAGAGGGTTGACAAGTTCAGAACATATGCACTATAATACAGAGGTTCAGAAGTTCAGAACCATAGAGAAGGGATCGCCATGAAGAAAGAAAAAAAGAAATTGGTCTTTTCCCTGTCTCCCGATTTGCAGCAGCAGGTCTGGCAGATCAAAGAAAAACAGTTTCCACAGCATTCTCAGGCGGAGGTCTTTCGCAGTCTGATTCGCCTGGGCCTGGGGGAGTCTTCCCAGAAGAAGGAGGGAGAAGGCGGTAAGGAATTGACTTAATACTGTAAAACAGCGTATAATGTCTCTGATTATGGAGGAAATGCTATGGCAGAGATCACAGTCAATCAACTGAACAAATATTACAGCGATTTTCATCTTTTGGAGGACATTTCCTTTGAGCTGTACTCCGGCCAGCGGGTGGGCATCGTAGGCCCCAATGGCTGCGGCAAAACCACCCTGTTCAATATTCTCATGGGCAAAGAGGGCTACGACACCGGCGAAGTGAACATCCGGGATGGGGCCCGGATCGCCCTTTTGGATCAGCTGCCGGAATATTCGCCTGAGGTCACCGTGCGTCAGGTGCTCATGCAGGCCTTTGAGGATATCCTGAATATGGGGGAAAAGCTGCGGCAGCTGGAAGGGCGCATGGCCGAAGGCACAGCCACTCCTCAGGAGCTGGATCAGTATGCCCGGCTGCAAACCGCCTTTGAGACCGCCGGGGGCTATGAGCTGGAGGTCAAATACAACCGGATGACAAATGGCCTGGACATTCCTCCCGAAATGCAGGAACGGTCCTTCATGAGTCTGTCCGGCGGGGAAAAGACAAGAGTCAACCTGGCCCGGGTCATTTTGATGGAAACCGATATCCTGCTTCTGGACGAGCCCACCAACCACCTGGATCTCCATTCCATTGAGTGGCTGGAGGAATACCTCAATTCCTTCAAGGGGGCCGTGCTCATCATCTCCCACGACCGGTATTTCCTCGACCGGGTGGCCCAGAAGATTTTTGAGATCCAGGAGGGAAAACTGACGGTTTATCCCGGCAATTATAGCTATTATGTGGATAAAAAGCAGGAGCTGATGGAGCAGCTGGAAGCCGCCAAACGCCGCCAGGACAAGGAGATTGCCCGTCTCAGCTTTACCGTGGAGCGGATGAAGGGCTGGGGCATGGGCAACGCCAAGCTGATGAAGCGGGCCTTTGCCATGGAGCGCCGTCTCCAGCGGATTGAGCGGGTCAAGACCATTCGCCAGGAACACAAGATGAAAAACCGCTTCAAGGAAGCGGGCCGTTCGGGGGATGAGGTCTATCAGCTCTCCGGCCTGCAGGCGGGCTATGACCATCCCTTCCACCAGCCCTTGGACAAGATCATCCTCCGGGGCGAACGGGTGGCGGTGATCGGGGACAATGGCTGCGGCAAAACTACCCTGGTCAGCACTCTTCTGGGCAAGCTGCCTCCCTTTGCCGGCCGGATCTACGAAGGGGCCGGGCTGCGGGTGGGGTATCTGCCCCAGGTGGTGGAGTTTGCCCATCCGGAGCGGAACATCCTGGATACCATGCTCTATGAGACCAACCTGGATGTGCAGGACAGCCGGGATCGGCTGGCGGCCTATGGCTTTCAGGGGGAGACGGTGTTCAAGGAAGTGTCGGTGCTCTCCGGTGGGGAAAAAGCCCGGCTGAAGCTGTGTATCTTTATGAACAGTGAGATCAATACCCTGTTTCTGGACGAACCGACCAACCACCTGGATATCCTCACAAAGGAATGGATCGAGGATGCCATCGACGATTTCAGCGAAACCATGATTTTCGTTTCCCATGACCGGTATTTCATCAACCGGTTCGCCACCCGGATCTGGGCCTTTGAAAATGGAGAGATCCAGGATTATATCGGCACTTACGAGGAATACCAGCAGGCCAGGAAGCGGCAGCAGGCCCAGATGCAGAGCATGATCCCGGAAAAAACAGAAAAGCCGGAGAAGGCGGAGAAAAAGGAAAAGAGCCGCAGCGGAGGAAAAGAGACCCGGGAAAGCCGGAAAATGCGCCGGGAAGTGGAAAAGCGCATCGGGGCCTTGGAAAAACGGCTGGAAGAGCTGGAAGGGGAAATGGAAGAGTGCGGCAGCGACCATGTGCGCCTGGCCGCTTTGTACGAGGAAAAGGAAGAGGCGGAAAACGAGCTTCTGGAGCTTTATGAAAAGCAGGAGGAGCTTGCGCTTTTGGCGGAGGAATAAACCATGTTGCAGATTGAGCATTTTACCAAAGAATATGGCAACAAAATCGCGGTGAACGATTTGTCCCTGGAGATCCGCTCCGGGGAGATCTTCGGGTTCATCGGCCACAACGGAGCCGGAAAAACCACCACCATCAAGGCGGTGGCCGGCATTTTGCCCTTTCAGAAGGGAGAGATCCGGGTGGACGGCATTTCGGTGCGGGAAAACCCTCTGGAATGCAAAAAACGGATGGCCTATATTCCGGACAATCCGGATCTGTATGAGTTTTTGTCAGGGATTCAGTATCTGAATTTTATCGCTGATATTTTCCAGGTCCCCAAACGGGAGCGGGAAGAGCGGATTGGCAAATACGGAGATCTGTTCGGCCTTACCGGGGATCTGGGCAGCACAGTGAGCACCTATTCCCACGGCATGAAGCAGAAGCTGGCCCTGATCGGTGCGCTGATCCATGAGCCCAAGCTGCTTTTGATGGATGAGCCCTTTGTGGGGCTGGACCCCAAGGCCGCCCACGATCTGAAGATGATCATGGCGGATATCTGCCAAAAGGGCGGCGCCATCTTCTTTTCCACCCATGTGCTGGAAGTGGCGGAAAAGCTGTGCCACAAGGTGGCCATCGTCAAAGAAGGCAAGCTGGCCGCCTGCGGTACCATGGAAGAAGTGAAAGGGGACGAATCCCTGGAACAGGTATTTTTGGAGCTGGTGGACGATGAGAAATCTTAAAATATTGCTGGCCATCAAGCTGAGAGGGGCGCTGCATGCCCCCGGGCGCCGGGGAAAGAAAGCCTCTTTGGGGCGGAAAATCCTCATGGGCTTTTTGTTCCTTTATGTGGTGGGAGTGATGATGGCCCTGTTCGGCGCCATGACCGCCGGGCTGGTGTCCAGCCTGGAGCCTTTGGGTTTGTCCTGGATGGCGCTGGCCGTGGGAGCTTTTTCTTCCGCTGCTCTTTGCTTTATTCTCACGGTGTTCAGCATGCAGTCCCAGATCTTCCAGGCCAAAGACGGGGATCTGCTGCTGTCTTTGCCGGTGACGCCGCTGCAGATTGCCGCCAGCCGGCTGCTCAGCCTGTTGGTGCTGGAATATGCCTATAACGCCTTGGTGATGATCCCTACCGTGGGCGTCTATTGCTATCTTGTGCGGCCGGGACTGTCCTTCTATCCCATGCTTCTGGTGCTTCTTCTGGCGCTGCCGCTGCTTCCGCTGTCCCTGGCCGGGGCCGTGGGGTATCTGCTGGCTCAGGTGGGGCGGCTTCTGGGCCGGGGCAAGAACATCATCATGCTGGTGCTCACCACTGCTGCATTTCTGGTCTATCTTTATTTCTGCATGAATCTCAACAGCTATATCACCCTGCTGATTCAGCGGGGGGAGGAGCTGTCCCATGTGTTCCGCAAGGCCATGCCGCCCTTTTATCATTTTGCCATTGCCTTGGAGCAGGGGTCTCTTTCTTCCTTCTTCCAGGCGGTGCTGTGGGGAGTCTTGCCGGCCGGTGTATTTCTGTGGCTGGTGCAAAAGGGATTTTTGGATCTGCGGAGCACATCCGGCGTCAAGGCGGTTTATCGGAAGAAGCCTTTGCGGGTCAGCCGTCCCTGGATGGCGGTGTGCCGCAAAGAGGGCGCCCGGCTTTTGTCCATGCCCACTTATCTGTTCAACTGCGGCATCGGCGCTTTGCTGATGGTGGCCATGGCGGCGATGGTGGCCTGGAAGGGCACCGATGCTTTGCAGGCTTTGGGGGCGGTTCCCCAGATTCAGGAGCTGATTGCACCGGCGCTGATGGCGGCGATGTGCTTCTGTGCCGCCACTACCTGCACCACATCCCCAAGCATTTCTCTGGAAGGGGACCGGCTGTGGGTGCTGCGCAGCAGCCCTCTGTCCCCCCGGGATGTGTTCTTAGGGAAGCTGGCAGTCAACATGATCCTGCTCCTGCCCGCTGTGGCGATCAGCGTGATCATTCTGGCCTTTTCCGCAGGGCTTTCGCCTTTGGATCTGGTGCTGCTTTTCCTGCTGCCCAGTTTGCTGGGGCTGCTGATTGCTTTGTTTGGCCTGTATGCCAATCTGCTGTGGCCCCGGCTGGATTACACCAGCGAAAACGCCGTGGTGAAGCAGAGCGCCAGCGTGATGGCGGCCAGCTTTGGCGGTATGGGGGCCATACTGGCGTTGGGTCTTTGCTATTGGTTCCTGGCCCGGAAGGTGATGAGCTACCACATTTATTGTTTTTGTGCTTTGGCGCTGCTGGCATTGGGATGCATCCTGCTTTGGCGGCTCCTTCTGACAAAAGGCGCGAAAGAGTACGAACAGCTTTGAAAAATAGATCTCTTTTTGAGTTGACAAAGCGGGAAAACGGGACTATGCTGAAAAAGAAAACAAAATAACGAAACCGTTGAAGCGGAGATAACGGCAATGATGCCTTTACAGAGAGCCTGGGGAGCTGAGAGCCGGGTGAGAAACAAGTTGTCAAATGGACCGCTGAGGGCGCAGTCAAATGGGACCGATCTGTTCCAGAGTATTCTGCGACGGGAAGGCATCCGTCAGTTGCCGGGGATATGTTGGTATCCTGCAAAGTGCATAGGGTCTCCTATGAATCAAGGTGGCACCGCGGATAAGATTTTTATTCGCCCTTGACAGAACATCACTCTGTCAAGGGCGTTTTTTCGTTCCTCTGGCAGAAAACACAGAAAAAGGAGCGATGGAAATGAGCAAAATCATTTTGACGGGGGACAGACCCACCGGCCGGTTGCATTTGGGTCATTATGTAGGTTCTCTGCACCGGCGGGTGATCCTTCAGGATTCCGGGGAGTATGACAAGATCTTTATTATGATCGCCGATGCCCAGGCGCTGACAGACAATTTTGACGATCCAGAAAAAATCCGGCAGAACATCATTGAAGTGGCGCTGGACTATTTGTCCGCCGGACTGGACCCCCGGGTTTCCACTTTGTTCGTGCAGTCCCAGATCCCAGAACTGACCGAGCTGACATTTTACTATCTGAATCTGGTCAGTGTTTCGCGGCTTTATCGCAACCCTACGGTAAAGGCCGAGATTCAGCTGCGGAATTTTGAAGCCAATATACCGGCAGGTTTTCTCTGTTATCCAGTGAGTCAGGCAGCGGACATTACCGCTTTCCACGCCACCGATGTGCCGGTGGGACAGGATCAGCTGCCCATGCTGGAGCAGACGCGGGAAATTGTACGCCGGTTCAATGCCATCTATCAGCCCATCCTCACAGAGCCGGAGGCCCTTTTGGAGGAAAACAGCGTTTATCAGCGGCTGCCGGGTACCGATGGCAAGGCCAAGATGAGCAAATCCCTGGGCAACTGCATCTACCTGGCCGATCCGCCCCAGGTGGTGGAGGAAAAGATCATGAATATGTACACCGACCCCTTGCATGTGAAAGTATCGGACCCGGGACATATTGAGGGCAATACGGTCTTTACCTATCTGGATGCTTTTTGCCGCCCAGAGCATTTTCCGGAATTTCTGCCGGAGTATGAGAGCCTGGAGCAGCTGAAAGCCCATTATCAGAAAGGCGGGCTGGGCGATGTGAAGATCAAACGGTTCCTCAACCGGATCTTGCAGCAGGAGCTGGAGCCCATCCGCCGGCGGCGGAAGGAATACGAAAAGGATATCGGGGCGGTGTATCAGATTCTGAAAGAGGGCAGCCAGAAGGCCCGGAACACCGCCGGGGCCACGGTGGATCAGGTGAAGCGGGCCATGCGGATCGACTATTTTCAGGATGAGGGACTGATCAAAGCCCATATGGATAAATATGAGAACGGAAACCGCTGATAAAAAAGAAAGAGCCGCTCCTGTGAAGTGACGGCTCTTTCTTCAGTCTGTCGAGAAACCTATATAACGAAAAAGATCGTTTGCCCTACCCTTCATCAATCCACAAAAAGCCGCGACCTGTGCGTGGCTTTTTGCACCTATCAAGGGGCCAGTGTGCGCCGAAGGCGTGCATGCAGCCCCTTGCAAAAACTCGAAAAAGTGGCCTAAGCCACTTTTTCGACACGCGCAGCAAGAGCCGCCCCGAAGGGCGGCTCTTGCTTTTGAAAAGAGAGGTATAAAGAGGGAATGGACAGGGTCTTTCACAGGGAAAGACCCTGTCGGGAGAAAGCGATAGGTTAGGGCTGCACAGTGGTGTCGTCCGTGGTAGAGGAAGAATCACTGCTTTGCGAGGAATCACCGGTGTCGTTGGTGCCGGTGGGATCCGAGCTGGAGTCATCCGTCAGATCGGACGAGCTGTCATCGCTCAGAGAGCCTGTGCTGTCATCTGCATCGTTGAGATCGTCGGATACCGTGCCGGAGGAATCATCATCGGTATCGGTGATGCTGGAGGAATCGGTGCCTTCGGTATTGTCGGAGACATTGCCGGACACATCGCTGGTATCACTGGTTTGGCTGGAGGTGTCCTGGGTGTCGTCCTTGCTGGAACAGGCCGCTGCCGGCAAAAGCAGTGCGGAAGCCATCAGCAAGGCTAAAAAGCGTTTCATGCTGTGTTCTCATCCTTTCTTCACTGAAGGGGTTGTGTCTCCTCAGGGCGTCCCCTGAGGATGCTATCACTTTACCAGCGATTTATGAACAAAAAAGCCCCTGAAATATGAAATAAGGATGAAAGAATTGTTACATAAAAAGAAGGCGGTACAGACCGCCTTCTTTTGCCCGGTTAGTTTTTCTGGGCGCTGTCGGTGTTGCTCTCGGTGGCCTGTTTGCCTTCCTCGATGGCATTGTCTACCACATCTTTCCCGTCGTCCAGAATGTCCTTGCCTTCGTCCACCATATCGTTGCCGGCGTCTTTCAGATCATCGCCTGCATCCTTCAGATCGTTTTCGGTGTTGTTCATGTCATCCTGGACCGAATCCTGAGTGGTGTCGGTGCCGGTGTTGGTGTCGTTTTTGCTGGAACAGGCCGAGGCCATCATCAGCATGGCGCAGGCCGTCAGCAGCGCAAGCAGCTTCTTTTTCATAAAAGCATTGATCCTTTCTTTCGCGGTCTGGCCGCGTTATTTCTGGTTTTCCATCACCCAGTGCATCTCTTCCCGAACGCTTTGCTCATCGGGGAGAGGCGCGTGGGTGAAGGGACGCACCCGATCTTTTCGCATTCCTGCAGATGTGCAGACCGTTTTCACCGGGACCTTTTTGGCCCCATTGGCGCGCTGTTTTTCATTCATGTGGAAAACCTCCTTTGCAGGCAGTTGTATTTTCTCCGAAAGTGCGTATACTATTCCTGCACTCATGGGAGATCGATGGTTGGAATGACTGTATTTTGCCCGGGAAAAACCCCGCTATGCAGAGAGAAAGTTTTGTTTGACAAGGCCGCTTTCTGTTGGTATAATCATCTCGTAATATTCTGGAATGAACGATCGTCTCACATTTTTTTGTAAGTCATTGTCCTGCTCCTGATGATTTGCAAAAGGGTGTGAGATTTTTTTTACACCGGAATTATTCAAACAGAAATGGGAGGTACCTATCATGACCGGTACAGTAAAATGGTTCAACGACGAAAAGGGCTACGGCTTCCTGTCCTGCGACGAGGGCGGCGAGGATGTGTTTGTGCATTTCTCCGCTATCCAGGCCGAAGGCTTCCGCACTCTGAAGGAAGGCCAGCAGGTGAGCTTTGATGTGGAGCCCGATCCCAAGAACAGCGAGAAGCTGCGGGCTGCCAATGTGGTAGTGCTCTAAGAGCCATAAAAAAGGGCCGTTGCGGAAGAAATTCTGCGGCGGCCTTTTTGTCATATCCCTCAAAAGACAAGGGGAGAGATCTCCGGCGGCGAAAGCAGGGAGAAAAAGGGTAAAATCTTTGGAAAAGCAGGGCAGAGAGGGGGAGGCTCCCCCTTGCAAGCAGGCGGGCTTTCGTCTATAATTTAAGGTAGCTTCCGGCCATGAAGAAAGCCGGAGCCTGGAAGGAGACAGGGAAAATGGGAAAAACCAATGTGCGTATGCTGGTCATCGCTTCGGTGTTTACCGCTATGATATTGCTCACGGTGATGTTCCCCTTCCTGCGCATCCTCAATGAGTATGCCCATATCGGCGATGGGGTGATTTACCTGGCCTGCGTCATCCTCCCCACGCCCTATGCCATCCTGGCGGCTTCTGCCGGGGCTGCGCTGGCCGATATTTTCCTGGGCGCCATGCTGCCCTGGTCCCCCATGTCCCTTGTGATCAAAGGGCTGATGGCCTATGTGATGTGCCGCCTGGCCGGAGGAAAAGAAGCCAGCCCCTGGCGGATCGTACTGGGACTGCTGCTGGCCTCGTTCATCAATGTGGCCGGGTATTTTCTGGGAAGCTGGCTGGTGTACGGCCTGGGGGCTGCAGTAGCGGGTATTCCTCTCAATCTGATCCAATCCGCCGTGGCGGCCGCCCTTTACCTGGCCTTGCAGAAGCTGGTGCGCCGCACAGCCGGAAAATATGTGAAATAATCATAGAGATAAAGGAAAAAGAAAAGTATGCTTGAAAAGCTGGAACTTGTGGAAAAACGATTTGGCGAGCTGGAAGAAGCGCTGGCCCAGGGAGATTTGTATGCCGATCCGGAAAAGGCGGCCCGTCTGCTGAAAGAGCAGAAGGAGCTGACCCCGGTGGTGGAGGCCTATCGGGCCTACCGCCGCACCCAGAAGGATATGGAGGATGCCCAGGAGCTGATGCACAGCGAAGAGGGAGAAATGCGGGAGCTGGCCCAGGCGGAGTTTGAAGAGAGCAAAGACCGTCTGGAAGAGCTGGAACAGCAGATCCGCCTGCTCCTTTTGCCCAAAGATGAAAACGACGATAAGAATGTCATTGTGGAGATCCGCGGCGGCGTGGGCGGAGAGGAAGCGGCGCTGTTTGCCCATTCCCTCTTCCGGATGTACTCCATGTACGCCGAGCGGAAGCGTTATACAGTGGAAGTGCTCAGCAGCAATGAGACCGAGCTGGGGGGCATCAAGGAAATCAGCTTTGAGGTGCGGGGCGCAGGCGCCTTTTCCCGCTTCAAGTTTGAAAGCGGCACCCATCGGGTGCAGCGGGTGCCGGAGACCGAGTCCTCCGGGCGCATCCATACCTCGGCGGCCACCGTGGCCGTTCTGCCCGAAGCCGAAGAGGTGGAAGTGGAGATCGATCCCGGTGATCTGCAGATCGATACCTACCGTTCCGGCGGTGCCGGCGGCCAGCATGTGAACAAGACCGAGTCGGCCATCCGCATCACTCACATCCCCACCGGGCTGGTGGTGGAATGCCAGGACGAGCGCAGCCAGCACAAAAACCGGGACAGAGCCATGAAGATCCTGCGCACCAAGCTGTATGAAATGCAGCAGCAGGCTCTGGACAAGGAGCGGGCCAGCGAGCGGCGCAGCCAGGTTGGTTCCGGTGACCGGAGCGAGCGGGTGCGCACATACAACTATCCCCAGGGCCGGGTCACCGATCACCGCATCGGCCTGACCCTCCACCGGCTGGACGCCGTGCTGGACGGGGATCTGGACGAGATCATCGACGCTCTCATCGCCGCCGATCAGGCGGAAAAGCTGCGGGCGGGGACAGAAGAATAAAGAACCGGTGATGAAAGAGACAGAGCCGGCATAGAATAAAGGAAGTGTATCAAATGAATAT
Organism: Ruminococcaceae bacterium AM07-15; assembly: GCA_003477405.1. GTDB lineage: Bacteria > Bacillota > Clostridia > Oscillospirales > Butyricicoccaceae > Pseudobutyricicoccus. The sequence continues at coordinate 179,275 of QUDE01000003.1, read as the reverse complement.
TTGGCATGACATCGACCCCAGCAGCATCAAACCCGAAAAGTTCATGGCAGTGATCGAGATCCCGGCAGGCAGCAAGAAAAAGTACGAGCTGGATAAGCGCACCGGCCTGCTGCGTCTGGATCGGATCCTTTATACCTCCACCCACTACCCGGCCAACTACGGCTTTATCCCCCGCACCTATGCCGATGATGGCGACCCGTTGGATGTGCTGGTGCTGTGCAGTGAGACATTGGACCCGCTGGTGGAAGTAGAGTGCTACCCCATCGGGGTGGTGCGCATGGTGGACGGGGAAGAGTATGACGACAAGATCATCGCCATCCCCCTGGAGGACCCCACCTGGAATTACTATCAGGATGTGAACCAGCTTCCTCCCCATATCCTCAATGAGATCGCCAATTTCTTTGAGGTGTATAAGAGCCTGGAACATAAAAACACCACTTTGAGCAACACTCTGGGCCGGGAAGCGGCTTTGCAGATCATTCGGGAGACTTTGTATACCTACGAGTGTCATTTTTGCGGAAGAATGGAATAAAATCCACCACCGGGGCCAGCGGAAGGAGTCAAAACATGATGGAAACACTGCTTTTGAAGGCAAATGAACAGGAAGATGTGCAGCGGGCGGGGGAGATCCTCCGTCGGGGAGGCATTGTGGCCATCCCCACCGAAACAGTTTATGGCCTGGCCGCCGACGCTACCAGCGGGCAGGCAGTGAGCAAAATCTTTGAAGCCAAAGGCCGGCCCCAGGACAATCCTCTCATTGTGCATATCGCCTCTTTGGAGGATCTGCCGCCTCTGGTGGAGCAGGTGCCTCCCATGGCAGAAAAGCTGGCCCAGTCCTTCTGGCCCGGCCCTTTGACCATGGTGTTTCGCAAAAGCCCCCGGGTGCCTCAGGAGATCACCGCCGGACTGGAGACGGTTGCTATCCGGATGCCTCAGCATCCGGCGGCCCGGGATGTGATTCGTGCTGCAGGCGTGCCTCTGGCAGCTCCTTCGGCCAACCGCTCGGGAAAACCCAGCCCCACTACGGCTGCCCATGTGATGGAAGACATGAAAGGCCGGATCGAAGCGGTGCTGGATGGAGGCGAGTGCTCGGTGGGCGTGGAGTCCACTGTGGTGGATATGACCGGGGATGTGCCCCGGATTCTCCGCCCTGGCGCCATTACCCAGAAACAACTGAAGCGGGTGTTGGGGAAGAATGTGGAGATCGATGAAGCGGTGTTCCACGAGGTGGCCCCCGGCCAGCCGGTGCGCTCCCCTGGGATGAAATACCGTCATTACGCCCCCAAGGCGCCAGTGCTGCTCTTTGTGGGTGCGCCCGATGTGACCGCCCGGGCCATCGAGCAGGAGATGCAGCCTCATGACGCGGTGCTGTGCTTTGATGAATACCATGACTTCTATGACGATGAAAAGGGCCCTGTGCGCACTTATGGTCCTTCCTGCGACAAACAAGCCCAGGGTCAGCAGCTTTTTGCCGCCCTGCGGGATCTGGATGCCACTTCCTGCCAGCGGATTCTGGCTCAGGCTCCCCGTCCCTTTGGGGAAGGGCTGGCGGTGAGCAACCGCATCCACAAAGCGGCAGGTTTTCAGGTAGTACGCCCGGCCAAGGCTCAGGTGGTGGGCATCACCGGCACTTCGGGCAGCGGCAAGAGCAGTGTGGGCGCCTGTCTCCAGCAGATGGGTTGGCAGATCATTGACGCCGACCAGGTGTATCATCAGCTGCTCAAGCTGGATCGGAACCTGACCCGCACGGTCCTCAACCAGTTCCCCGCTGTGGCTGGCCCCGACGGCACAGTGGACCGGAAGGCCCTCAGCCATATTGTCTTTGAAGACCGGATGGAGCTGCGCCGGCTCAATGCCATCACTCATCCGGCGGTGAAGCGGGAGATCCGCCGCCGCATCCGGGTGCTCACCAGTCAGGGCTGCCGCCGCATTGGTCTGGATGTGCCCCTGTTGTATGAAAGCGGCCTGGACCATGTGTGCGATTTTGTCATTGGTGTGGTGGCTCCTGAACCGGCTCTCACCGAGCGGATCGTCCGTCGGGACGGCATCAGCCCCGAACAGGCCCGCATCCGTCTGGCCTCCCAGCCGGATCGGCAGTTCTATGAGGCCCTGTGCGATATCCTCATTGAAAACGATGGGGATGAGGAGGCTCTTTGCCGGAATCTGAAGGAGAGTCTGCCCCAGATGGAAGAAGCCGAGAAAAAATAAGTGTATAGTTTGACAGCCCCTGGGCACACTGAGCCCAGGGGTGTTTTTTTGAACAAAAAAGAATATACCATCAAAAACCATCAGCAAGGGGAAGAGCAGGAGGGAAAGGTGCCGGAAGAACAGATGGACGCCATCCGTCAGATCGGCTCTCTCACATTGGAAAGCGACAAAAAGAAATCGTCCATCCACTGTCTTACCATTGTAGGGCAGGTGGAGGGGCATATGATCCTGCCGCCCCAGAACAAGACCACCAAATATGAGCATGTGATGCCCCAGCTGGCGGCCATCGAAGAAAGCGATGAGATCGATGGGCTGTTGATCCTGCTCAACACGGTGGGTGGGGATGTGGAAGCCGGGCTGGCCATTGCCGAACTCATCGCCGGAATGAAAAAGCCCACCGTTTCTCTGGTGCTGGGAGGAGGTCACTCCATCGGTGTGCCTCTGGCTGTTTCGGCTCAGAAGAGCTTTATCGCGCCCACTGCTTCCATGACGGTGCATCCGGTGCGGCTCAGCGGCACGGTGATCGGTGTGCCCCAGACCATGACCTATTTTGAAAAGATTCAGGATCGGATCGTGGATTTTGTGGTGGAAAACAGCCATGTGTCCGCAGAGGATTTCCGCAAGCTGATGATGAAAACCGGAGAGCTGACCACCGATGTGGGCAGCGTGGTCTATGGCAAAGACGCGGTGGATATCGGTCTCATTGACAGCCTGGGAAGTCTCAGCGATGCATTGGAATGTCTCCATGCCATGATCGATGAGGAAAAAGGGAGGGAAACCGATGCTGCACACCATCATTCCGGAGGATCAGATCTTCACCAGTGAGTATACGGCGCCTCAGCAGGCTCAGTATGGAGGGGCCATGGCGGAGATCCATGTGGACCAGTATGGCCGGCCCCGCCTGGGCAGACTCTATACCACCGATCTCAATGCCTATCTTTCTCTTTCCCAACTGGAAATTCAATAAAAAGTCCCGTCTGGCTTCAGCCAGGCGGGACTTTTTCGTCAAAGACAGACTGTCTTTTTTGAAACAAATGTGCTATACTGTATCGTGCAATGTTATGCGCAAAAATAAAGTACAGGTGATCACAGTTGGCCAATACCCAGAATCGAAAAACTTCATCATCCTCCTCCAGCGGAGGGAAAAAGCGGAGTACTTCTTCCTCTTCCTCCAATCGAAGCGGAAGCAGAAGCAAAAAGAAAAAGCCCACCCGGCAACAAGTGGCGGCCCGGCGGGAGATCTATGCCGGCGTTTGCGCCGCTGTGGCGGTGCTCTGTTTTCTCAGCCTGCTGCGGGTCACCGGCTTTTTGCTTTTGTGGCTGGAAAAGGGCATCGGCGGGCTGATCGGTACCGGTTTTGTGCTTCTGCCCTTCTGTCTGCTCTTTGCCGCAGGGCTCTTTATCGTCAAGCGCCGGGGAAAGGTGCGTTTGCGGGTGTTCTGCGCTCTGCTGCTTCCGGTGTTGTGGGGCAGCGCCGCCCATATTTTCCTCTGTGCCAGGGAATTTCCCCTGACCATGGACGGGCTCATCGATTTGTGCCTCACCGGTGCTTCCCGCACCTCTGGGGGCCTTTTATCCGGTGGGTTGGCCATGTTTTTGTCGGCGGCCCTCTCCGATGCAGGAGCTATTGTGGTGATCTTCCTGGCAGGGGTGGTCTGTCTGTTGGTATCCACCAACACCAGCCTTTCCATGCTCTTTGAGCGGGTGCGGGATCTGCCCCCGGAAGAAGAGGACGAAGAGGAAGAACGGCCCCGCAGCCGGAAAAAGGTACAGGCGGCGCCTCCGCCCGCCCCGGCTCCCATGCCCCAGCAGCAGGCCGCTCCGGCCCGTTCTTCGGTGCTGGGAGGGTTGTTCGGCGGAAAGCGGAAGAACATCGACATTCCGGTGGGCAAACCCCAGGAGCCGGATTATCCCAAAGGGGAGCCCATTTCCATCTCCCCGCCCAATGTGCAGACACCGGATCAGGTGATCGGAGCCGCTCAGCCCAAGCACCGGCCGGAGGCCACTGTGGCCCAGCCGGTGAAAAGCGGAGAAGTGCCCTCTCCGGTGATCCCGGAGATGCCTCAGGGCGAACCGGTGGTGCCCCCGGCCATCCAGAGGGCCCGGGAGTTTGCGGCCAAAAAGGCGGCTCAGATGTACAAGGCCGCAGCCCAGGAAGAAGAGCGGAAGCAGGAAGTGGCCCAGGCCCAGGACCCCATCCCATTTCCCCCGGCGCCTCAGGCGGAACAGGCAGCGAGCCTGCCCTGGGAAGAAGAGGAACCGGCAGAGTCTGTGGGCAAGGCAGAAGAGCAGTCCTGCGAGGTTCCTGCCGCTCCGGTTCCTCACGAGCCGGAAGTGGAAAGCCCCCAAATGCCGGAAGAGTCTTTTTCCTCAGATACAGAACAAGCGCCTCAGCCCTCTTTTGGCGGGGATGAGACTCTGGCGGCCGCTGCGGCCATGGCGGCTACCCAATCGCCCCGGGAATCCTTGGGCCGGGAAGGCCCGGAATGGGATGAAAAAGACCCGGAACAGGCCGGCAAGCGCCAGCAGGTGCTGGAAGAGGCCCTGGAAGAATACACCCCCAAGGATATCTATCTCTATCCCCCTGTGAGCCTGCTCAACAAAGGCAGCACCGTGGAGATGGATCACACCCAGGAGCTGGCGGAAAACTCCGCCCGGCTGGTGGATACCCTCAAGAGCTTCGGCGTGGAGGCCACCCTGGTGGATATTACCCGAGGCCCTACTGTCACCCGTTACGAGCTTCAGCTGAAACGAGGGACCAAATTCTCCCGTGTGACCAATCTGTCGGACGATATCGCCCTGTCTTTGGGGGCGGCCAGCGTGCGTATTGCCATGATTCCCGACAAATTGGCGGTGGGCATTGAGGTGCCCAACAAAAATGTGGAGCTGGTGCCCATCCGGGATATCATCGATTCCCCGGAGTTTACCGGCAGCAAATCCAAAATCAGCTTTTCGGTGGGCAAGGATATCACCGGCCACAATGTGGTGGGCGATATCAAGAAGATGCCCCATATGCTCATCGCCGGTACCACCGGTTCCGGTAAATCGGTGTGCATCAATTCCATGCTCATCAGTCTGATCTACAAGGCCACCCCCCAGGAAGTGCGCCTGATTATGGTGGACCCCAAAATGATCGAATTGGGGGTTTATAACGGTATTCCCCATCTGCTCATTCCGGTGGTCACCGATCCCCGGAAGGCGGCGGGAGCCCTCAACTGGGCGGTTTCCGAGATGATGCGCCGCTATAAGCTGTTTTCCGAATACAATGTGCGGGACCTGGAGGCCTACAACGAGGCAGTCCAGGAAAAAGATGGGGAAAAGCTGCCCCAGATCGTCATTGTGATTGACGAGCTGGCCGACCTGATGTTTGTGGCGGCCAGCGAAGTGGAAAATGCCATCGTCCGTATTGCCCAGATGGCCCGGGCCGCCGGAATGCATCTGGTCATCGCCACCCAGCGCCCCTCGGCCGATGTGATCACCGGCATCATGAAAGCCAACATCCCCTCCCGTATCAGCTTTGCCGTGGCGTCCCAGATCGAATCCCGGATCATTCTGGATACCACCGGCGCAGAAAAACTGCTGGGGCGGGGCGATATGCTCTACAATCCCCTGGGTGCGCCCAAGCCTTTGCGTGTGCAGGGCTGCTTTATCACCACCGGTGAGATCGAAGCGGTGGTGGAGTTTGTGAAAAAGACCGGCACGCCGGATTATTCCCAGGAGGTCATGGATCACATCGAGCGCCAGGCCGAAGGGGCCGACAACGGCAGTGCGGCCGCTGGAGGAGGTGGGGAGGAAGAAGAGGACGAAATGCTCCCCAAGGCTATCGAGGTGGTGGTGGAGACCGGACAGGCTTCGGTGTCCATGCTCCAGCGCCGGCTGAAGCTGGGCTATTCCCGGGCGGCCCGGCTGGTGGATCAGATGGAAGAGCGGGGCATCGTAGGGCCCTTTGAAGGCTCCAAGCCCCGGCAGGTGCTGATCACCCGGGACGAATGGCGGGAAATGGTGCTGCGGCAAAGCGACTGATTTTCCCGTAAATCATGTGATACCATAGGAAGAACCAGGATGGGTTCTTACATATTGTGCCCCAAGAAGGAGAAGCTATGACAGAAAAGGAAGTGGCGGAGCTGCGCCGCCGGTTTCGCCAGGATAAAAACAGCATCACCCATATCAGAGGCTGCTATGTCAACGACCGGGGGGAGATTCTCACCCAGTTCGATCAGCCCCTGTCCACTCTGGGCCAGGAAGAAGAGGAAAAAATGCTGGCTCTTCTCAAGGGGGCCTTGTCCGGCTCGCTGGGGAAGAACCTTCTGGATGTGGCCTTTTCCAATGAGCAGGTGATGGAAGGAGAAGAGCACAAACTGCTGATGGAGCTGCGGGAAAGCCAGCTGCGGGATGAAAATGTGGCGGAGCGGTTTTTCCAGAAGGTGATCGAAGGCGTGACACTGGAGGAGAACTACCTGATCCTGCTGGCCTATGACACCTACGATGTGCCCGGTCACGGCAAGGATGGAGAAGAGATGGAGGACAGCTCCACCGATGTGTACCGGTATATCCTCTGCGCCATCTGTCCCGTCAAGCTGACCAAACCCGGGCTTTCCTATTCTCCCCATGAAAATCTGTTTCACAACTGCAAGCTGGATTGGGTGATCGCCCGCCCGGCCCTGGGCTTTTTGTTCCCTGCTTTTGATGAGCGGACGGCCAATATCTATAATGCCCTCTACTACACCAAAAGCCCGGAAGACAACTGCCAGAGCCTGGCCGATGTGCTTTTTGCCACAGAGCTGCCTATGCCGGCGGTGCAGCAGAAGGAAACCTTCCAGGGCCTTTTGGAGGAGAGTTTTCAGCAGCAGTGCAGCATGGAGCGGGTGCTGGAAGTGGATCAGAAATTGCGGGAGACCATCGCCCGGCATAAGGAGGAAAAGCAGGAGGAACCCCTCACCTTTTCCCAGAAGGAAGTGGGAATGCTGCTGCGGGGCTGCGGTCTGGAGGAACAGGAGGAGAACCATTTTGAAGAGTGCTACACCCAGTCTTTTGGTCAGGAAACCCTGCTGTCTCCCAAAAATGTGGTGGAGAACAAGATCCAGGTAAAGACCCCGGCGGTGACGGTGCAGGTGGACCCGCAGCGGGCCGAGCTGATCCAGACCCGGGTGATCGATGGAGTGAAGTACATCCTGATTCGGGCCGATGAAGAAGTGACGGTGAACGGAGTACATATTCACATTTCCTGACCCTCTTTTCCATTGGCCTGCATCGTGTTATAATAAGAGCAGTTCGAATACCCATCTTTGCGGCCGTTTTCAAAACGGAACAATCTGTTTTTCAGGAGGGACTGTTATGGGATTTAAAAAGCTGGAAGCCTGGGATATGCCGGGCAACCCCTTTGAGATGATCGAGCACCAGGCGGCTCTGTTTACCGCCGGAACCAAAGAGCATTTCAACACCATGACCATCGGCTGGGGACTGATGGGAGATCTGTGGAATGTGCCCGCTTTTACCGCCTATGTGCGTCCCAGCCGCTATACCTGGCAGTTTGCCGAGGAAAACGATTGCTTTACTGTTTCCTTCTTTGGCACACCCCGTCCTCAGGCCCTGGCCGTGCTGGGAACAAAATCCGGCCGGGATATGGATAAGATCCATCAAAGCGGCCTGACCCCGGTGGAGCTGGAGGGCCAGGTGGCCTTTGAAGAAGCTCAGGTGGTGCTTATCTGCAAGAAGATCTATGTGGACGATCTGAAGCCGGAGAAGATTCCCCAGCAGTGGAAGGACAAGTTCTATGGCGATGGGGATTATCACCGGATCTACACCGGCCAGGTGTTGTCGGTGTATGTGAAAGAATAAAAAGCGCAAAAGGGCGGCCTTGAAAGCCGTCCTTTTATGCACAAGGAAAGGAACGGGACCATGGCGGAGCGTTATGAATTTTTGCCCATCTCCAAAGAGGATATGGTGGAGCGGGGCTGGTATTATTATGATTTCCTGCTGATCACCGGAGATGCCTATGTGGATCATCCCTCCTTCGGTACGGCGGTGATTTCCCGTCTGCTGGAAAAGGAAGGATTCCGGGTGGCCATTCTGTCCCAGCCGGACTATCATTCGGTGGAAGAGCTGCTGGCCATGGGAAGGCCCCGCTATGGGGCCCTGGTCAATGCGGGCAACATCGATTCCATGGTGGCCCATTACACCGTGGCCAAGCGGCGGCGGGAAAAGGATGCCTATACCCCCGGCGGAATGGGGGGAAAACGCCCTGACCGGGCGGTGATCGTCTATTCCAATCTGGTGAAGCGGGCCTGGCCCGATCTGCCCATCGTCATTGGCGGCATCGAGGCATCTCTGCGCCGGTTTGCTCATTATGACTATTGGGAGGACAAGGTGCGTCGTCCCATTCTGGTGGACAGTGCCGCCGATCTGTTGATTTATGGCATGGGAGAGCATCAGATGGCGGAAATCGCCCACCGTCTGGCCAAGGGGGAGGATATCCACCAGATCCGGGATGTGCGGGGCACTTGTTATATGACCAAAAACGCAGAGGACTGTGTTTTCCCCTTTGTGCAGGAGCCGTCCTTTGAGGAAGTCAGCCGGGACAGGCACGCCTATGCCAAAGCGGCCCTCATCGAGCACGATGAGCAGGACTTTGTCCGGGGCCGGGCCATTATCCAGGGGTATGAGGGTCGGTTTCTGGTGCAGAATCCGCCGGCCATTCCTCTGAATACCCAGGAGCTGGATCAGGTGGCCGATCTGCCCTATACCCGCACCTATCACCCTTCTTATGAAGCGTTGGGAGGTGTGGATGCCATCCGGGAGGTGGAATTTTCCATCATCCACAACCGGGGCTGTTTCGGCGCCTGCAATTTCTGTGCTCTCACCATGCACCAAGGCCGGTTCGTCACCAGCCGCAGCCACCAGTCGGTGATAAAAGAAGCCCGGCGTATGACAGAAAATCCCCGGTTCAAAGGGTATATCCACGATGTGGGTGGCCCCACCGCCAATTTCCGTGGCCCTGCCTGCCCGAAGCAGGCCAAGGTGGGAGCCTGCAAGGACAGACAGTGCCTGTTCCCCTCTCCCTGTCCTGCACTCAAGGGAGATCACAGCGATTATCTGGCCCTTTTGCGCAAGCTGCGGGCCATCCCTGGGGTGAAAAAGGTGTTCATCCGCTCAGGTATCCGGTATGACTATATGGCCTGCGATCCTTCCGGTGAGTTTTTCGCCGATCTGGTGCGCTACCATGTGAGCGGCCAGCTGAAGGTGGCCCCGGAGCACATCAGCCCCAATGTGCTTTATTACATGGGCAAGCCCCCTAAGGAGATCTATGATCGGTTCTGCGACAAATACAAGCGGCTCAACCAGAAATACGGTTTGGAACAATATCTGGTGCCTTACCTCATGTCCTCCCATCCGGGCAGCCGGTTGGACGATGCCATCTATCTGGCGGAATATCTGAACCAGACGGGCTACCGGCCGGAACAGGTGCAGGATTTTTATCCCACGCCGGGCACACTTTCCACTGCTATGTATTATACCGGTCTGGACCCCCGCACCATGGAGCCGGTGTATGTGGCCAAAGATCCCCATGAAAAGGCCATGCAGCGGGCGCTGCTCCAGTGGAAGAACCCGAAAAATCGGGCACTGGTGCTGGAAGCGCTGCGAAAGGCCGGGAGAGAGGATCTCATCGGCCATGGCAAGCACTGTCTGGTGTGGGACGATACCCATTCCCGCCGGAAAGAGGGGAAGGGGAAGAAGGAGGCGCCGCCTCCGGTGCGGGAGCACAAAAAGGTGCGTGGCGTAAAAGCTCCCCGCCCACAGCACACAAAAGGCAAAAAGCAGTCCTCCCGTTCGGGGAAAAAGGGCCGATAAAGAAAAAATCCCTGCTTCTTTTGAAGCAGGGATTTTTATGTCATCAGACTTTCCAAGGTGATGGACCGGGCTTTCAATCGTTCGGCATCCTTTGGTTCATGAGAGATCACCAGAAGTGCCCGACCTTCCTGATGCTCCAGAATGCACTGGGCCGCTTTCTTCCGGCTCTCTTCGTCCAGACCCTGAAAGGGCTCATCCATCAGAAGGGCATCGCAGGGAAAGGCTAAGGCTCGACCCAAGGCGCCGCGCCGCCGCTGTCCGCCGCTGAGGGCAGCAGGGTGGTGGGAAAAGTACTCCGCAAGGCCCAGCTCTTCTCCGATCTGCCGGGCCAGAGCCGGAGTGCGGCTCACAAGGCACAGGTTTTCCTCCAGGGTCAATGTGGGCAACAGCCGGTCTTCCTGAAAGACTACGCCCAGGCGGGAAGGGCGCTGGATCGTTCCCGTTTGAGGCTCCAGCAAACCGCAGAGCAGCCGGAGAAAAGTGGTTTTCCCTTGGCCGGAAGGACCTAAAAGCAGCAGCCGTTCTCCCTTTTCCAAAGAAAAGGACAGATTTTGCAGCACCGGCTGATTTCCATAGGAAAAAGAAATGTTCCGGGCGCTCAGCATGACATATCCTCCTTTTTGGGGGGAGTATACCGGCGGGAAAGACACTTTACCAAGGCCACCGCGCCCTTTTCCAAAGCCAGAGACAAAAGGATGATGGCCGCCGTCCAGGCAAACAGGTCGGTGGTCTCCAAGGTGACTTTGGCGGTGTGGAGCTGGGTTCCCATGGCTCCTGTGGGGATGGCCAGCACCTCACCGGCGATTCCCGCCTTCCAGGCAAAGCCCAGACCGGTGCGCACCGCCGCCAGAGCATAGGGAATGAGGGCGGGGAGATAGATGTAGCGGAAGACCTGAAAGGGGGTAAAGGCATAAACCTTCCCCATTTCCAAAAGCAGCGGATCGGCGCTTTTCAGCCCCTCCAGCAGGTTTTCATAGCACAAAGGCAGCACCATCAAAAAGGCGATAAAGGCCGACAGCCAGGGGGAGGGAAGCCACAAAAGGGCCAGTACAATAAAGGAGGCCACCGGCGTGGATTTGATGATGGCCAATGGGGGCGCCAGAAGGGAAGCCAGCGGCGGCAGGAAGAATCCCGCCACCGCCAGCAGGGCCGCGCTGAAAAAGCCCAGCAGGAATCCGGCCACAATCCGCCGCAGGCTGAAGGCGATGCTCTGCCAGAAAGGGAGAGTCGCCGCCAGTTCTCCCAGCCGCCGCCCCACCTGGAGAGGAGAGGGCAGCAGCAGGGGCTGATTCAGTCGCCAGGCCCCGATCTGCCACAGCAGCAGCCAGAACAGAGCGATCAGCCCCCACCGCAGCAGACGCGGTTTAGCTTTCCAGGTAGTAGAAGTCATCGCCGGGGAGAGCACCGCCCACTGAGGTGGGATCGGCATTCATCAGAATTTCCAGGAAGCCCTGGGTCATGGTTTTCATCTCATCGCCGGTGATGCAGACGATGTTGCACTGGGGCAGGGCCTTCTGGGCCACGGCCTTTGTGATGATGCCCTGTTCTTCAATGAGGGTGGACACTTCGTCCAGATTGTTTTCATCGGTGACATAGTCTACGCTTTTCTGGTATTCTTTCAGGAAAGTGGCCAGGGCCTGGGGATGCTCCTGGGCAAAGGATTTCTGCACCAGCAGACAGCCCATGGTCAGAACGCTTTCACCCTGGGCAGCATCTTCCCACAGCTGGGTCAGATCCAGAGCTACCCGGGCGTTTTCATTCTGGGTGAGAACACTGGTGACGAAGGGCTGGGGCAGAAGGGCCAGGTCGGCCTGTCCGGCGGCCAGCAAAGCAGCCAGCTCGCTGTGCTCGGTTTTGTATTCTACCTGCACATCTTCACCAGGGGTGAGGCCGTTTTGGGTCAGTACATAGTTGAGGGCATACTCCGGAGTGGAGCCTTTGCCAGTGGCGTAAATGGTGCGGCCGCGCAGATCTTCCACCGACTGGATGGAGTCGCCGGTTTCCACGATATACAAAACGCCCAGGGTGTTGAGGGCGGCCAGCTGCACTTTGCCCTGGGTCTTATTGTACAGGGTGGAAGCCAGGTTGGTGGGTACAGCGGCAATGTCAAACTCGCCCTGAACGATGGGGCCGGTGAGCTCTTCCGGAGCGCCAGCCAGAGTGAAATCATAGTTCCCCTGGGCTTCGCCCTTGGCGCTGTCGTCCATCATCTTCACCATGCCCATGGCCGTGGGACCTTTCAGCCCGGCCACCCGGATGGTCACATCGTCGGTATTTTCTTCAGGGGTCTTTTCTTCCTCCTTCTGCTGCTCCTGCTGAGCAGAGTCCTTGTTGGTATCATCTTGGGAAGAGGAAGATTTCTGGCATCCGGCCAGAGTAAAAAGCAGCAGCAAAGCGAGGAAAAGGGATAAAAATCTCCGTTTCATGGAATGAACTCCTTTTTGTGATATGGTGTGGGCGGTCAGTTTGCATGGGCCAGTGTTTCCAGTTTCTCCGGGGACAAAAGCTGAATGCAGTTTCCCTGCCGCTGGATCATTCCTTCTCCTTCCAGGGATTCCAGAGCCCGGTAGAGAGAAGCCCGGCCCAGATTGAGCTCCCGGGAAAGCTGGGTATAGCTTTCCACTTGGGGCTGGGGACCATGGGCCAGAAGCCATAAAGCCAGCCTGGCCTGAGCGGTGGGGGCGGTGAAACTGCCAATCTTGTCATTGAGAAATTGGATGCGCTGGGAGAGAAAAGAAATATAATTCCGGGCGGTGAGGGGACAGCAGACAAACATTTTTTCCAGGGTTTCCCCGGAATAAAACAGGATGCCGCTTTCCTCCTGGGCGGTGACGGTGCTCACATACCGTTGGGTGGGATGAAACAGCGCAGCCACCCCAAAACAGCTTCCCGGATGCAGCGTGTTCAGCAGCACGCCGCCCGGGCTGTGCACCTGCACTTTCCCACGCAGAATCACTCCAATGGCCCGGCGGAAATCGTGGGCGGAATAGATGGTTTCACCAGGGGAAAACAACTTTTTCTCCCCTTGGTCCATCAGCTTGTGCCCTTGTTCTTCCTCCAGACCCTGGAAAAGAAAGCACCGGCTGAGAATTTCTTGTTCTTTTGCAGTCAGCTCCATGGCAAACCTCCCGATACTGTCTCATATGAGACGGATAGAGTATACTCCACCAGACAATGGGTGTCAATAGAAAAATGACAAAAATATAACAAAATTCCCCCGAGCTTTGGGAGCTGGGGGGAGGGGATTCAGTTGTGGAAATCCGCCAGCAGCCGGGTCAGGAGAAAATCCGAAGCCTCGGTGGCCCGGGAGCGGGCCGTGGGCAGCAGGCCCAGAGGGCGGGAAGGAGGCGGCGCCGATGCAGCCGATGCCAGGCGGAAAAAATCGGTGAGAGAATAGATGGCAAACCGATGAATCTGAGCCCGCTGGGCCCGGTTTTCCAGCATGGCAATGAGCAGGCCGGTGTAATCGGCGCTGTCGGGTACCTCCAGCTCATGGGCGATTTCGGGGAGAACCTTTTCGAACAGGGCTCGGAGAGAAGGATTCTCCACTTCTTCCCCCAGCAGGCGCAGAGCTTCACTCAAATCCTTGGAGGAAAGGGCACAAAAGCGGGAGAATGCCCAGTCCTCTGCCGGGCGGCGGACATAATACAGATGTCCCGCCAGATTTTCCAGCATCCGCCGGGCGTCATAATAGCCCATGCGCAGATTCCGGGCAGAGACCGAAGGATCAAAGTTCATGATGGGTCCCAGGGATTCGGAAGGCTCCAGCACCCGTACCCGTACATTTTTGTCCTTGGGCAGACGGAAGATCCCTGGCCCGAAGATCCGCACTGCGATGATATCAGTATGGCCCCGGGAGACCAGCATATGCATGGGGCAGTTGTCGTAAAGGCCGCCGTCGATAAAGGAGCGGTGGCCGATGCGGGTGGGCTGGAAGCCGGGGAAGGTGGCGCTGGCCATAATGTAGGAGAGGAGAAGCTGGGGCGGCACCTGATCCTTGAACACTTCCACCGGTTTCAGATCCCGGATGGACACGGTGACCAGACCGAAATCCACTGGGCTTTCCAGCAGCCGCTGGGGGTCTACCAGTTGGGAGAGCAGTTTTTGCATCCGCCCGGTGTCCACGCCGCCATCTTCCCGCATCTGGCGAAGGGCATCTTTGTAATAGGACAGGTCGGAAGGGTCCACCTTCCCGGTGAAGAGCTTTTGGTAACGGGCGTTGTCGATGTCAAAAAGATCTTCATTGGACAGGGTGAGCCATTTTTCCCGGGCTTTTTCCCAGTCTCCCTGGGCCAGCAAGGCGGCGTTGACCGCCCCGATGGATGTGCCGGTGATGGCGTCAAAGGTGATCCCGGCTTCCATAAAAGCCTGGTAGGCGCCGATGTGATAGGCGCCCCGGCTGCCGCCGCCCTCCAAGGCAAGACCGACCATAGCACGGCCTCCTTTCGCTGTTTTAACTATTTTTAATCCTATCATCTGGGGGAGTTTGTGTAAATACCCTTTTGAACCTTCTGAAAGTTGTGCTATAATATGGAGAAAGCATTGCTGCATCTATTGTATGGGAAAAACACCCTAGTATGAAAAATGCCCGGATCAAAGGAGGAAACGAAGATCATGTACACTTGTGCCAGCTGTCAGATACACGCCTGTGTATCCGGCGATAAGGAGAAGATGCCCAAAAACTGCCCCATGCACAATGAAGAGCTGATGGAGCGGGCCAAGGCGGAGTACATAAGGCCGGAATACCGTGATTTCTACAAAAATTCCTGCCTGGTGGAATCGGAAGGCTATTGCCAGTGGCCGCGGGTGAAGGAGATTGCCGAATTCTGCAAGAAGAACGGCTTTACCAAGATCGGCGTGGCATTTTGCACCGGCCTGCGCCAGGAGGGCAAAGTGGCTTGCGAGATCTTCCGCAATCACGGCCTGGAAGTGGTGTCGGTGATGTGCAAAACCGGCGCTATGCCCAAGGAGACCGTGGGAGTCACCGAAGAGGAAAAGGTGCGTCCTGGCACTTTTGAAGTGATGTGCAATCCGGTGGCCCAGGCCATGCTGCTCAACGAGCAGAAGACCCAGTTCAACGTGGTCATCGGCCTGTGCGTGGGTCATGATTCCATGTTCTATAAGTATTCTGAGGCCATGTGCACCACTCTGGTCACCAAGGATCGGGTTCTGGCCCACAATCCGGCGGGTGCCCTTTACTGTGCCGGTTCCTATTTCAAGACACGGGTATAAACCATGTTCTATGGCGAAGGAGGCCGATGGATGAACGAAAACAGACCTTCCCACTGGCGGAAAATCTCTGCCATTGCAGGCGGCCTGGGTGCCGCCGCAGGCTTTGCGGCCTTCTGCCGGTGGCAGAACAGCAGCCTGAGTGTGACTACTTACCGCTGCGGCAGCCATAAGCTGCCTTCCTCCTTTGAGGATTTTGTTCTGCTTCAGGTGTCCGATCTGCACAACAAAAGTTTTGGCCGGCATCAGCATGGCTTGCTGGATCGGCTGGCCGCTGAGGAGCCCAACGCCATCCTCATCACCGGAGATCTGGTGGACTGCCACCGGACCAACATCGCCCGGGCTATGGAATTTGTCCGGGGTGCGGTACGGCTGGCGCCGGTGTATTACACCCCCGGCAACCATGAGGGACGGCTGGCCGTCTATCCCCGCCTGCGGGAAGAACTGGTCAAAGCCGGTGTTCGGGTGCTGGAAGATCAAAAGGCCTGTCTGGCTTACCGGGGCGGCTTTATCGAGCTGATCGGATTGCGGGACCCCCGGTTTTTGCCGCCGGAGGAGCGGAAGAACAGTCAGGTGTTGGAGAAAAAACTGGCGCAGCTGACCGAGGGAGACGAAAAAGTCTTTCGTTTGCTGCTTTCCCACCGGCCGGAACTGTTTCCCATTTATCAAAAGAGCGGCGTGGATATGGTGCTTTGCGGCCATGCCCACGGCGGGCAGTTCCGTCTGCTTCATCAGGGAGTCTTTGCTCCTGGGCAGGGTGTGCTGCCCAAGTACACCGGCGGCGTCCATGTGCAGGGAGCCACCGCCATGGTGGTCAGCCGGGGCCTGGGCAACAGCGAATTCCCGCTGCGCCTGAACAACCGGCCTGAGATCGTCAAATTGATTCTTTCCCATGAAGAATAAGAAAAGCCCTGGAGAAGAATTTTCTCCAGGGCTTTTTTATGCCGTTTTAGATTTCTTCCTTTTTGAAGTTGTCGGAATAAAGCAGTTTTCCATAAAGAAGCATAAAGGAAAAATAGAAACCGGAAGTGACGCTGAAAAGGATGTGCCCGGCCATGACCAGATAGACGGCGCACAGGCCCAGGCTGCAGAATACGGCAAAGGCCACCATGGTACGCTCCTTGATGAATTTCAGCACAAAGCCGAATCCCAGCTTCAGATAGGGCCACAGCATGAAGACCGCGCCCACCAGGCCGTAATAGAAGAACACTTCGAAGACATCCATTTCGATGATGGCCTTCTGGCTGCCGCGGGTGATGCCGAAGAGCCATTTATAGACCCCGCCTTCCCGGAAGTCCTGGAAAGCCGATCCCAGTTTGGTCTGCCGGCCGCTGAGCAAAGCGGTGGTGACGCCTTCCCGACGGGCAATGTTGCCGGTGTTATTCAGCGAGCTGCTGATGTCGGCAAAGAGATTGCCGGAGAAAAGGGCCAGGATACCCAGCAGAATCAGACAGGCCAGGGCCACGATCACCAGACGGATCAGAGGCGTTTTTTGCTTTTTGTGAATGAGCAGATACAGGGAATAGCCCAAAAGACCTACTCCAGCCACGCCCACAGCGGCAAAAGCGGTTTTGGTGCCGATGAGGCAGAGGGTGGCGATGGTAGCCGCCGGGGTATAGACCTGATAGATATACCGGACAATGCCGCATTTTTTCCGGTCCAGCAGCAGGAAGGTGCAGATGCACACCGGCAGAAGAACCATCAGCACGGCGGTGATGTCGTTGCCCGAATAGAAGAATCCCCGGGTGCCCCGCAGGCCGAATCGGTCGGCGTAGGTGGTGTAGCCCATATCGGCGGCATAGGCCACCAGAATGGAAGTGGAAAGCACGGCCAGGGTAAAGGTGATCACGCGGTTGACCTGATACAGCAGCCGCTCACGGCTGAGCTTTTTGTGCTGGAAGACCCGCCAGTAAACAAACAGCACCACCAGATTGTAACCAAAGCGGGCGATGTACTGCAGATCCGTAAAGGGGCTGAATTGATCCATGGGCCAGAAGATCTGTCCGGCCACCGAAAGTACCCACACCACGCCAATGGGCACGATGGTGAGAAGGGCCCGTTTATCCCAGCTTAGCAGGAGATAGAGCCCAAAGAGCACCAGCACAGTCATACGGATGAGCAGGCTGGGGGTGAAGGCCAGGTTGATCTGTTCCCAGATCCGGTCGTACAGGTTTTCCATCAACATGATAAAAAGACCATTGCCGATGTCCAGGAACGGGTTGATGAAGAGGAACAGCCAGAAAAACTCTTCCAGCTTGTTCGTCACTTTCTGCATTGTATCACTCCTAAGATATCACAAGCTTGCATTTGCACACAGTTTATAATATTTTAGCATAAAAAGGCCATAGATACAATGTCAATTTTGACGAAGGATTTGGAAAGAGATAAAATTTCGTTGCCAACAAAGGCGGAGAAGGGTACAATAAAAACATCCAATGCAATGGAAGGAGAAAATCAATATGGAAATCAAGCGCTATGAGGGCACTGGCCGGATGAGCCGGGCCGTCGTCCATGGGGACACCATTTATCTCTGCGGCCAGACCAGCCGGGAGGAAGCCGATGTGCAGGGCCAGACCAAAGCGGTGCTGGGCAAAATCGAGGATCTGCTGGGCAAGTATGGCTCGGACAAGGATCATATCCTCAGCGCCACCATCTATCTGAAGGATATGTCCCTGTTTGACAGCATGAATCAGGTGTGGGACGCCTGGGTCAATGATGGCCATGAGCCGGCCCGCTGCTGCGTAGAGGCCAAAATGGCTGCCGACTGCATCCTGGTGGAAATCTCCATCATCGCCGCGGTAAAATAAAAAGAGAAAAGACGCCGGATCAAGCCGGCGTCTTTTTTTATCCGGACTACCGGGGCAGGACAAGGCCGATGAGAAGCAGCATCCCCACCAGCAGAAGAAAGGCCCAGAAGCTAACAGCAATCAGACAGATCCAGGGACGGCGCCGGTCGCAGAAGGGAAATTTGCTCCAGATGTTCCGGTAATTGCCCAGCCACAGGGTTTCAGACAGGAAAATCAGAAAGGTGCCGATCCGAAAGACGATCAGCGTGGCCCTGGTGCCCTCTTCCAGCTGAATGGAAGAACACATGGACAAAAGCAGCAAATACCATAAAACACCCAGGCTGACCTGCCATATCCGGCCGCTGCGCAGGCCAGGGGGAAGCCAGCTTCGCCAGCCGCTCCGCCCTTCCGGGTGGTGGGGCCACCGGCGATGCAGCGCCCTGGCCAGCTCTGTTGCCGATTGAAAGCGCCGGGAAGGCTCCATGGCCAGGCATTTGTTGATCACCGGGGCCAGCGGCCCCTGGTAAGTAGGCGGGGAGGGAAGGCGCCCGGTGAGCATTTCGTGGAGCAGCACGCCCAGGGCATAGATATCCGCCGTAGGCTGAGAGGGAGAAAAACCGTATTGTTCCGGGGCGGCGTAGCCCGCCGTGCCGATGAGCACCGTATCCTGCCCTTTTCCGGGGGAAACCGCCTTGGCCGCATTGAAATCCACCAGAAAAAGCTGATTCTGAGGGGTGAGGATCAGGTTGCTGGGTTTGATGTCTCGATGGACGATGGGGGGTGAAAGGGCATGCAAAGGGCGGAGGATTCCGCACAGCTGGCGAAGAATGGAGATGGCCTCCTGCATGGGGAGAGTTCCCTTTTCCTCCAGGATCTCTTTGAGGGAGCGGCCGGAAATGTATTCCTCAATGACAAACAGTGGCCCGTCTCCCTGTATCAGCTGGAAAATGCGGGGGATACCCGGCTGGGGGTTCTGCTGAAGATAACGATACACTTGCAGATCGTAAACCTCCAGGGCTTTTTTCACATAGATTTTTTGGGTTTCTGTGTGCTGTACCAGCCATACCCGGTGATTTTCGTTGAGCAGAGCGATCTCCCGGTAATAAGACAGCTGCAGCTGGCTTTCCAGATCCATCTCTTGACCCAGCCTCCAGTCCTTGGTAATATAAAGGGACAACGCTATGATACCACAAGGGAGGAACGGATGAAAGAGCCAAGAAAGGACAGCACCTCTTCTTTGCTGGAGGTTTTGCGCTCGGCCCACCCGGAGGACATCGGCGAATACCACCGCCGGTATCTTCAGGGAAAGGTGCCCACCTTTGCCAGCTGGGTGGATGAGATCATCGAGAGCAAAGGGATGACCCGGCAGGAGATCTTTCAGCGGGCCGATATCCCTCAGAAATACGGCTATAAGCTGCTGGCGGGTGAAAAGCATACCACCGACCGGGACAAGCTGCTGCGGCTGTTTTTTGCCATGGAGCTGGAGCTTCCCCAGGCCCAGCGGGGTTTGGAGCTTTATGGCCTGGCGGCCCTCTATCCCCGGAAAAAACGGGATGCCATATTGATCATCGCTTTCAATCGGGGCATATCATGGGTGGATCAGGTGGACGATCTTCTGATCCAGCATGGTGAGCCTCCTCTTTCCCGATGCCGGGACTGATTTCCCCCTGTTTGGGGGAAACAGTCCTGGCTTTTTTTGTTATGATGCACATTGCAAAGAGCAAAAAGCACAAAGCACAGGAAAGGAGGAAGAAAAATGGATGGCAAGACCCTGGCCGGTATTCTGCGGGAAAAGTACCAGGGAGCCAGCCGGAACGAAGCGGCCTGTCAGGTGCATTTGTTTGGCATCCAATATGCCGAAGTGCTGCGGGAATGTTCCTGGCCTCTGCGGGAGATCGTCAAGGAGTCGGGCATCGGCATGGGGTATCTGTCCGAGGTGAACAAAGGCATCAAGCTGGCCCGGTATGTCCAGCTGAAAGAGGAGATCGCCCCAGGCGATGCTCCCACGCAAAATGGGAAATTGTAAGGGAAAGAGAGGAAAAACAAATGAAAACAGCAAAGCTGATTATCGGTATTATCAGCATCGTTCTCACCTTTTTGGTGATGTTCCAGTCTTGCGCCGCCGGACTGGGGGACGCCATGATGGATGAAGGAGGCACCAGCGGCTTTTCCGGGCTGCTTGTGGCCATTCTGATGCTCATTGGAGGTATTGTGGCCATTGCGGCCCGCAATAGTCGGGGAGGAGGTATTTTCTGCACCATCCTCTATGGCCTGGCCGGGCTTCTGGGCTTGACGGCCCAGGGGATCTTCGAAGATCTGGTGATCTGGGGTGGATTGTGCCTGATTTTCGCTGTGATCTTCCTGATCTCGGTGATCCGGTGGAAAAAGAATCCCCAGCAGCCGGTGACAAAAGAGGAAAAGGGGAAAACAGAATGAAGAAAAGATGGATTGCTCTTCTTTTGGCCCTTTGTATGGTCTGGACTTTGTCCGCCTGTACCGGTGAAACCCCATCCCGCAAACCCATTCAGGAGGATGGGGCCCAAGAGGATCAGCAGGGCAGAAACACCGCCGGGGAGAAAGAGGAAGAAAAGGAAGAGCAGGAAGAACAGGGACTTCCTACGGTGGAAAAGCAGGTGCTTCTGGATCAGGATGGGTTGATGGTCACCGCAGTGGAACTGACGGAAGACCCCATTTGGGGCATCGGACTCAAGCTCCTTGTGGAAAACAATTCCCAGAGAAATTATGCTCTTCGGTGTGATACCCTGGCGGTCAACGGCTACATGATGAGCACATCGCTGTTTTCGGCCGATGTGGCCGCGGGGAAAAAGGCCAATGAAACCATGTATTTTTCCGATGGTGATCTGGAAGGAGCCGGGATCGTAAAGATCATGGATATCACCGCCCGTTTTGCGGCCTATGATCCCGATTCCTATGAGGATCTGTGGGGGCCCATTGAGGTGAAAATCCCCACATCGGCAGCGGGAAGTGAGGAGCAGCCGGCCATGGATGAGGGAAAAGAGCTGTATAACCAGAATGGCGTGCGCATTGTGGGCCGCTATGTGGAGGAGGATACCTTCTGGGGGGCCGGTGTGGTGCTGTTTTTGGAAAACACCGGAGAAGGGGATGTGGTTATTTCCTGCGATGATATGTCTGTCAATGGATTTATGGTCACCCCGTATCTCCACTGTCAGGTGAACGCCGGTTGTCGGGCGATGGCCAACATCACTGTGATGGAAAGCGATCTGGAGGCAAACGGCATCCAGGCGGTGGAAAATATCCAGCTGACTTTCCAGGGTTACTCTCCGGACAGTTATGATACTCTGTTTCAAACCGATCCAGTGGAGTTTTCGGTGGGCAATAGAAAAAATCCCCGGGCGTTGGCCTGGGGATTTTTTTGCATAAAAAGGCGGGCACCCGAAGGTACCCGCCTCATTTCATTTACCTGTTACGGCCGGAGAAAGGGGAGATTAGTCCCAGTTCTCGGTGGCACGCTTGGTCAGGCGGTTGTACTTCTTCTTGGCTTCTTCCGCAGCCAGGGAGTACATAGCCTCAGCCTTGTCGGGGAAGGAGCGGGCCAGAGCGGTGTAACGGACTTCTCTCTTGATGAAGTCTTCGTAGTTGCCCTTGGGCTCCTTGCTGTCCAGCTGGAAGGGATTCTTGCCCTCACTCTTCAGTCTGGGATCATAGCGGAACAGATGCCAGTAGCCGGCTTCCACAGCGGCCTTGATCTCCAGCTGGCTGTTGCCCATGCCGCCCTTGATGCCGTGCATCTCGCAGGGAGCATAGCCGATGACCAGGGAGGGACCGTGATAGCTTTCGGCCTCAACCAGAGCACGAACGGTCTGCTGGTAGTTGGCGCCCATACCGATCTGAGCCACATAGATGTAGCCGTAGCTCATGGAGATTGCAGCCAGATCCTTCTTCTTGATGGCCTTGCCGGAAGCGGCGAACTGAGCAACCTGGCCGATCTGAGAGGCCTTGGAAGCCTGGCCGCCGGTGTTGGAGTACACTTCGGTGTCGAAGACCATGATGTTCACATCTTCGCCGGAAGCCAGCACATGGTCCACGCCGCCGTAGCCGATGTCATAGGCCCAGCCGTCGCCGCCGAAGATCCACACGCTTCTCTTAGCCAGGAAGTCCTTATCCTTCAGGATCTCCTTGGACAGCTCGCAGCCAGCCTCAGCAGCCTTCTCCAGTTCGGGGATCAGGGCATCGGTGGCCTTGCGGGAAGCGGCGCTGTTGGTCTGAGTGTCCAGATAGGTCTGGCAGGCTTCCTTCAGGGAGCCTTCGGCCTTCTCCATCACCTTTTCAACCTTAGCAGCCAGGCGCTCCCGCAGCTGACGGGTGGCGATGGCAATGCCCAGGCCGAACTCGGCGTTGTCTTCGAAGAGGGAGTTAGCCCAGGAAGGACCGCGGCCCTGCTTGTTGACAGTGTAGGGAACAGCAGGTGCGCTGCCACCCCAGATGGAGGAACAACCAGTGGCGTTGGCAATGCTCATGCGGTCGCCGAACAGCTGAGTGATCAGGCGGGCATAGGCGGTCTCAACGCAGCCGGCGCAGGCGCCGGAGAATTCAAGCAGAGGCTGCTTGAACTGGCTGCCCTTGACAGTTTCCACAGACAGGCCGGTATCCTTCTCGCTGATGTGCTTGACAGCGTAATCGAAGGCTTCCTGCTGATCCATCTGGCTGGCCAGGGGCTTCATCACCAGGGCCTTGTTGGGAGCCGGGCAGATGTTGGCGCAGAGGCCGCAGCCCATGCAGTCCAGAGGATCGACCTGCATAACAAAGGTGTAATTCTCGCAGCCCTTGCCGATCATCTTCTTGCCCTTCATGGAAGCGGGAGCATTCTTCATTTCTTCCTCGCTCACAGCATAGGGACGGATAGTGGCATGGGGGCAGACGAAGGAGCACTGGGCGCACTGGATGCAGTTTTCAGGAATCCACTCGGGAACATCCACTGCAACGCCGCGCTTCTCATAGGCGGAAACGCCCATGGGGAAGGTGCCATCGGCGGCCTTCTCAAAGGTGGAAACAGGCAGCTGGTTGCCCTTCTGCTCAGAGATGGGAACCAGAACATCCTTTACAAAGTCCACCAGCTCGGCCTTGCCCTCGTAGGTCTTTTCCACGGGAGCGTCCACAGCGGTCTTCCAGGACTCGGGCACATTGATCTCGGTGATGGAATCCACACCGGTGTCGATGGCCTTGTAGTTCATCTGAACGATGTCCTCGCCCTTGCGGCCATAGGTCTTCTTGGCAGCTTCCTTCATGTACTGAACAGCGTCATCGATGGGGATGATGTTGGCCAGCTTGAAGAAGGCGGACTGGAGGATGGTGTTGGTACGCTTGCCCATGCCGATCTCACGGGCCTTGTCGATGGCGTCCACAATGTAGAACTTGATGTTGTTGTTGGCAATGTAGCTCTTCATGGAAGCGGGCAGATGAGCGTCCAGCTCCTCAGGCTTCCACTGGCAGTTGAGCAGGAAAGTGCCGCCGGGCTTGACATCCTGAACGATGTCGTACTTGTCCACATAAGAGGGGTTGTGGCAGGCGACAAAATCCGCACGGCTGACCAGATAGGGAGAGCGGATGGGAGACTTGCCGAAGCGCAGGTGGGAAACGGTCAGACCGCCTGTCTTCTTGGAGTCGTAGTCAAAGTATGCCTGAGCATACATATCGGTGTGGTCACCGATGATCTTGATGGAGTTCTTGTTGGCGCCCACAGTACCGTCGCCGCCCAGGCCCCAGAACTTGCAGGAGATGGTGCCTTCGGGAGTGGTGTCAGGAGCGTTTTCGGGGTCCTTCAGGGACAGCTCAGTTACATCATCGTTGATGCCGATGGTGAACTTGCGCTTCATATCCTTGCTGTTCATGTTGTCATAGACAGCGAAGATATTGCTGCTGGGAGTGTCCTTGCTGCCCAGACCGTAACGGCCACCGATCACATCGATGTTCCGGCCGGCCTGCTGCAGAGCGGCCACAACATCCAGATACAGAGGCTCGCCCAGAGAGCCAGGCTCCTTGGTGCGGTCCAGAACGGAGATGGTCTTGACGCTCTCAGGCAGAGCAGCGGCGAACTTCTCAGCCACGAAGGGACGATACAGACGAACCTTCAGCAGGCCCACCTTCTCGCCATGAGCCATCTTGTAGTCGATGACTTCTTCGATGGTGTCGCACACAGAGCCCATAGCCACGATGACATGCTCGGCATCGGCAGCGCCATAGTAGTTGAACAGCTGATAGTTGGTGCCGATCTTCTCGTTGACCTTGTTCATGTATTCCTCTACGATGCCGGGGATGGCTTCATAGTAGGGGTTGCAAGCTTCGCGGGCCTGGAAGAAGATGTCGGGGTTCTGAGCGGTGCCCCGCAGAACGGGATGCTCAGGATTGAGGGCGCGGGCACGGAATTCCTGCACAGCGTCCATATCCACCATTTCCTTCAGGTCTTCGTAATCCCACTGAGCCACCTTCTGGATCTCGTGAGAGGTGCGGAAACCGTCGAAGAAATGCAGGAAGGGAACGCGGCCCTTGATGGCGGACAGATGGGCGACAGCGCCCAGGTCCATTACTTCCTGGGGATTGGTGCTGGCCAGCATGGCAAAGCCAGTCTGGCGGCAAGCCATAACATCCTGATGGTCGCCGAAGATGGACAGAGCATGGGAAGCCAGAGCACGGGCGGAGCAATGAATGACGCCCGGCAGCAGCTCGCCGGCAATCTTGTACATGTTGGGGATCATCAGCAGCAGGCCCTGGGAAGCGGTGTAGGTGGTGGTCAGCGCACCAGCCGCCAGAGAGCCGTGGACAGCGCCAGCAGCGCCAGCCTCGGACTGCATCTCAACGACGCGGACTTCCTGTCCGAAAATGTTCTTCTGACCATTGGCAGACCACTGGTCGGCCAAGTCAGCCATTACGGACGAGGGAGTGATGGGGTAAATCGCAGCGACATCTGTGAACGCATAGGACACATGAGCCGCAGCGGTGTTACCGTCCATGGATTTCATTTTTCTAGCCATGGGGATCTCCTCCTTCAAAAATATATGAAAGCTACCTAAATAACCGTATCTATTTTAGCAGATTCTTTCCCAAGTGTCCACAAAAGGCGGGTAAAAAAATAAAAAATTCACTGAAGTGAACAGAACACCGGAAATAGTGAAAAAATTTTGGCTCCCTGGGGAAAAACCGAAAAGCTGGTGGAAGAAGGGGGAAGCATGGGGGAAAAACCGAAAAAATAGGGCGTTTGACACCGGCGAGGCGCTATTGTATCATGGATGCAGAGGAAATTGGAAGCTTTCAGAAAGAAAGCGGGGAAGGAGAGAGGAAGGATGGTATCCAAGGTCATGGCCGCCGGATTGCGGGGGATTCAGGGGGTGCCGGTTTTGTGCGAATGCGACCTGGCCAACGGTCTGCCTGCTTTTGAGATCGTGGGCCTGCCCGACGCTTCGGTGAAGGAGGCCCGGGATCGGGTGCGCTCAGCTGTGAAAAATTGCGGTTTTGATTTTCCCCTGCGGCGCATCACCGTCAACCTGGCTCCGGCCGACCTGAAAAAGGAAGGGCCGGTGTATGATCTTCCCATTCTGCTGGGGATTCTGTGGGCATCGGGGCAGATCCCGGCGGTGAGCCCCCGGCAGGCCTTTCTGGGGGAACTGAGTCTGGATGGGGCGCTGCGGCCGGTGACCGGTGTGCTGCCCATGGCCCTGGCCTTGGGGGAAGAGGGAGTGGATACCCTGTTTGTGCCCCGGGAGAATGGGGCGGAAGCCTCGGTGGCGGCGGGAGTGAAGGTCATTCCCGTGTCCCATGTGAAAGAGCTGGTGGACTATCTGCGGGGAGAAGCAAAGCTCCAGCCGCTGCCGCCTTATGATTATGCCGGGCGGCGGGAAGAGGGGCCGGATTTTTCTGAGGTGATGGGCCAGGAAAGCGTCAAGCGGGCGCTGGAGGTGGCCGCCGCCGGTTCTCATCATGTGCTGCTCATCGGTCCGCCGGGAGCTGGCAAGAGCATGCTGGCCCGGCGTCTGCCCTCCATCCTCCCTGATCTTTCCTATGAAGAAGCCCTGGAGACCACCAAGATCTTTTCGGTGGCCGGGCTGATGGAGCCGGGAGAACCCATGGTGGTCAGCCGTCCCTTCCGTGCACCTCATCACACCGTTTCGGCTGCCGGTCTGTCGGGCGGCGGGAAAAATCCCCGGCCCGGGGAGATCTCTCTGGCCCATAACGGGGTGCTTTTTCTGGATGAGCTGCCGGAGTTCCGGCGGGATGCATTGGAGGTGCTGCGTCAGCCCTTGGAGGATGGGGTGGTCACCATCTCCCGGGTGGCGGGAGCCTGTTCCTATCCCAGCCGGTTTATGCTGGTGTGCGCCATGAACCCCTGCAAATGCGGCTATTACGGCCATCCTTCCGGCCGGTGCACCTGTTCGGAACAGTCGGTGCGCCGTTACCGGCAGAAGATCTCCGGGCCGCTGCTGGACCGGATCGACATCCATGTGGAAGTGCCTTCGGTGGGCTATGAGGAATTGCGGCAACGGAAACCGGCAGAGCCTTCCGCCAGCATCCGGGAACGGGTCAACAAGGCCCGGCGCATCCAGCAGGAGCGGTACCAGGGCTCGGGCATCCATTGCAACAGCCGTCTGACGCCTGGGCTGATGGACCGGTATTGCCGGCCGGACCGGGAGGGAGAACAGCTTTTGCGGGCGGCTTTTCAGACCCTGGGCCTGACGGCCCGATCCTATGACCGGGTGCTGAAGGTGGCCCGCACCATCGCCGATCTGGCGGGGAGCGAACAGGTGGGGGCCGAGCACATTGCCGAGGCCGTTCAATTCCGTTCCATGGACAAAGAACGCTTTTATTGAAAAAAGCTTTCATAACATCCTGTTTATACACGGGCGAATAGGCTGTTGTGGGCAACAGGGTGTAAACTGTGGACAACTCTGTGGATACTGTGGACAACTTGTTGACAGCACAAGATTCCTTCTTTTATCCCCAATCTGTGGATAAGGGAAAAAGAAGGGGAAAGATGTCGAAAATTCAACAAAAAGTAATCAAAACTTTACAACTAAGCTCTTTTTGTCAAGAGAAAAAGAAAAGAAAGCAAAAAAAGCAAAGTTTGAAGGGAGGAACCCATGGAAGTTTACTTTGGTGTGGACATTGGCACCTCCAGCCTGCGGTGCGGGGCCTTTGACGAAGCGGGCCGGCGGCTGTGGATGAGCCAGCAGGAGCTGAACCTGTTTACCGACACCCAGGGAGCGGCCGAGCAGGACCCGGAAGAGGTGTGGCAGGCCTTTTGCAGGGCTTTGACCCAGTGCGCTGCAAAGGGAAAGCCCCAGGGCGTGGGGCTCAGTGTTTATATGCATTCCCTTTTGGCGGTGGACGAGGATTGGAATTCCTTGACTCCGGTTTTCACCTGGGCCGATAGCCGGGCCGCAGGGGAAGGGAAGATGCTGGGCAGTCTGCCTCAGGCTCCTTCCCTTTACAAAAAGACCGGCTGCCGCTTTTCTCACCCCATGAGCCCGGCGGCCAAAATGCTTTGGCTGAAGAACCACCGGCCCCAGGTGTGGGAAAAAGCCGCCCATTTTGTAACGCTGAAGGAATTTCTGGTGCATCGGCTGTGGGGAGAAAATATGGTGGATCTGTCCGACGCATCCTCCATGGGGCTGCTTCACATGGGCCGGGGAGAATGGGAGAAAGAGATGCTGGCTCTGGTGGGGACAGAAAAAAGCCGTTTGGGGGCGTTGCGTCCTTGCACCAGCGCTCTTCCGCCACTGCCTGCCGTTATGGCGGGAAAGCTGGGGATTCCGGCAGATACTCCCTTTGTGCTGGGGGCCACCGATGGTGTGCTGGCCAATGTGGGAGCAGGGGTCTTTTCGCAAGAAAGAATGACCACCAATATCGGCACCAGCGGCGCTTTGCGAACCATGCTTCCTGTGCCCTATGAAGACGAGGGGCTGAGCCTTTGGTGCTATGCCTTCCGGCCGGAGATGTGGGCGGTAGGTGGCTCTATCAACAATGGGGGACTGGTGCTCAAATGGCTGCGGGACCGATTCCTTGTACCCCTGGGCGGAAGCCAGGCGGGAGCTTATGCCCTGTTTGACCAGTGGGCCGAAAAAGTGCCGGTGGGATGTGAGGGGCTGGTGATGTCCCCGGCCCTTACCGGCGAGCGTTCCCCCGATTGGAACAGTGCCGCAACTGGCGGGATGCACGGCCTGCGTCCTTTCCACGGTATCGAGCATATGGCCCGGGCTGCCATGGAAGGGGTGCTTTTCCGGATGTACAGTATTTACCGGCTGTTGGGAGAGCGGGGATTTGTCCCGGGAGAGCTGGTGGCCGGGGGCGGCTATGCCCGCTCCGCGGTATGGCTTCAGATGCAGGCCGATCTCTTTGATTGTTCCATCCAGGTGCCCCGGGAGACCGAGTCCACTTTGCTGGGAGCGGCCTACTTGGCCATGGAAAACCGGGGAAAAGTGCAGTTTGGTCAGTTGCTGGAGGGGATGGAACCGGTGCGCCGCTATGAACCCCGGAAGGAAGCCAGGGGCCCGTGGCAGGAGGCCTATGGCCGCTACCAGGAGCTATACCGCCGTTTGGAACAAGGGAAAGGGGAATGATCATGAAAAGGGAAAAAAACTGTCAGGGCGGGCTCATCGGCCTGGGTGTGATGGGCTGGAATCTGGCCCAGCAGTTGGGGGAAAAGGGTGTGTGTCTGGGGATCTATAACCGCACCGCCCAGGTGACCGATGAGCGCCTGAAGGGGTATGAAGGAGAGAATCTGCATCCCTTTTACACCCTGGAAGAGCTGTGCAGTGCTTTGGAGCGGCCCCGGAAAATCATTCTGATGGTCAAGGCCGGGCAGGCAGTGGATGGGATTCTGGAAAGTCTTCTGTCTTTGCTGGAGCCGAGGGATGTGATTATCGACGGAGGAAACTCCTATTTCAAGGACACCCAGAACCGGGCCAAGCGGTGCCGGGAGAAAGGGATCGTTTTTGTAGGGGCCGGGATCTCCGGCGGCGAGGAAGGGGCCAGACACGGGGCAGCCATTATGCCGGGATGCTCCCAGCAGGTGTGGCCGCTGATTGCACCGCTGCTCCTTCCGGCGGCGGCCCAGGCGGAGGGAGAGCCCTGCTGCACGCCTCTGGAAGGGGACGGCGCCGGCCATTTTGTGAAAATGGTCCACAACGGCATTGAATATGCCGATATGCAGCTGATTGCCGAATGTGTTTATCTGCTGCGCCGGGGGGCGGGCTGGACGCCGGAAAAACTGGCAGCGCTGTTTGAAGAATGGAACCAAGGGGAGCTGGAAAGCTATTTGGTGGAGATCACCGGCCATATCCTCTCCCAGCGGGACGAAGAAACAGGCAAGCCCATGGTGGATGTGATCCGGGGCCGGGCGGGGAACAAAGGCACCGGCAAATGGACCACCATGGAAGGGCTGGATCTGGGCCAGCCGGTGCCCACCATCGCCCAGGCCGTCTTTGCCCGGTACCTTTCCGCCCAGGAAGAAGAGCGGCAGAAGGCCGCCCAGGCGCTGGAAAGTGGAACGGCAGCCTTTGTGATGAAAGAGGAGCAGGATGCAGCGGAAACTCTGCGACGGGCCCTGTATTGTGCCAAGGTCTGCGCCTATGCCCAGGGTTTTGCTCTGATGAGCCGGGCCGGACAGGAATACGGCTGGAAGCTGAAACTGGACCGGGTGGCCGCCATGTTCCGGGGCGGGTGCATCATCAGGGCCCGGTTTTTGAATGAAATCCGAAAAGCCTATGAGGAGCAGCCGGATCTGTCCAATCTGCTGCTGCATCCGGCTTTTTCCCGGAAGATGGGAGAGTATGTTCTCTCTCTCCGCCAGGTGGTGGCCTGGGGCGCTCTCAGCGGGGTGGCTCTGCCTGCTTTTTCCAGCGCCTTGAGCTATTATGACGGCCTGC
Organism: Ruminococcaceae bacterium AM07-15; assembly: GCA_003477405.1. Classification (GTDB taxonomy): domain Bacteria; phylum Bacillota; class Clostridia; order Oscillospirales; family Butyricicoccaceae; genus Pseudobutyricicoccus. The sequence continues at coordinate 149,307 of QUDE01000003.1, read as the reverse complement.
GGGACCCGGTGGGTTCTGCTTCCCTCATCCAGGCCCAGCGGGATTATTTCGGCGCCCATACCTTCCAGCGGGTGGACCGGGATGGAATGTTCCATCGCCAGTGGTTTTAACAGAAAAGAGCGCCCCAGGCTGCGGCCTGGGGCGCTCTTTTGTTTGGATCAGGGTACATATTGCTGCTGAATCTGCGTGACAGAACCTTGCTGGACGGTGATCCAGTAGGGGCTTGCCTGGAAATAATCCTGGCTTTCAAATAACTGGGTAAATTGGGAGAAATCCTCACATTCCCGGCTTTCAAAATTGCCATCCGGGTCCAGGTAAGTACAGGTCACCTGGGGACTCACCGAAACGCTTTCCCATTGGGTTTCCGGATTGTGGAGATAAAACCCGCCAGGCATATCTTCCGGAGTGATCCCGGCTTTCTCCATTTCCTGGGTGTCGGTATCGGTGATCCATTGGGCCTTGTCCAAAGAGAGGGAGGAAGCGGCAGGATCTGGCTGGGACAGGAAGGCCAGATACCGGCCGTTTTCGGCCTGGGCAGAGGGGGAAGACCGGGGACTAAAGAGGAAAAACAGGCACAGGATCAAGATGCCTGCCGTCAGAAGAGTCAGAATCCAGGCAGCGGGTTTGCGGAAAGAAAGCACCCGACGGATGCGCTTTTGGGGGCTGACCTGTCCGAATGCGGGAGGAAATACGGCCCGGCCCGGCGCTGACAGCGCCAGCAGGGAAAAAGAATAGTCCCTTTTTTTCTTCCGAAGAAAACGAGCGGATGGTTTTTTCATCGCAGGCCATCTCCATATCCTGGGAAAAGATGAAAAAGGCGACCCACACCAGGGGATGGAACCAATAAATGCAGGCGGCCAGATAGAATAAGGGTTTGAACACATGATCCAGCCGGGCGATGTGGCTCTTTTCGTGAGCGATGACAAAAGGACGCATGGCTTCCGGCGTGTGGGTCGGGAGAAGGATCACAGGCCGGAAAATCCCAAAGACAAAGGGCGTGGGAATGCGGGAGGAAACATAGATGTTGTCACATAGCTTTTGGGCTCCTTTTAGCCGCTTTTTCAGAGAAAGGAGAGAAAGCAGCCCTTTCAGAAGGAAAAAGGTCAGCCCGATCAGCCAAAGCAGAGACAGCAGGCCCAGCCAGTCGAAAGATCCTGTCGCTGGCGCTGGCTGAGGAGCACCGGTGAGGGCTGGGGACAGAGGTATCACTGGTGCAGGGATGGCCGGGAGAGGACTTGCGGCTTTTGGCAAAGAAAAAGGACAGAGAAGGCGAAACAACACACCCAGCCACAAAAGGCAGGTGAGATACTTGGGGAAGGGACGGAGACAAAGCCGCAGCAGAAGCACGAGGCCCACGGCCACAGCAATCTCCAGCCATCCTTGGCTCAGGGTCAGAAAGAGAGTTTTCATCACGGTGTTCACTCCTTCCATTGGCGAATCATCTGTTCCAGACTTTCAATTTCCTCAGAACTCAATTTTGTGCGGGAAGTAAAGGCGGCAAGAAAATGGGGCAGGGAGCCGCCGAAGGTCTCTTTCACAAAATCCTGGCTTTGCAGAGCCAGAAAGTCCTCCTGGCTCATCAGGGGACGCACCTGCCCGTCCCGGTTTTCAAAAAGGCCCTGCTGACACAGGCGGCGCAGCATGGTGTAAGTGGTGGATTTTTTCCACTGAAAGGCATCGCTGCACAGGGTTACCAGCTGGCCGGAGGGCAGTGGGGCATGGTCCCAGATCAGCTGGGCCAGCCGCTCTTCCATCACACCCAGTTTCCGTTCCATGTGATCACCTCCTTTGGTCTAATAACTTTAAACCACATTTTGAGTTTAACATCATTAAACCGAAATGTCAAGAAAAAACACCCCGATTGTGGAGTGTTGCAGACGGTTGGAAGCCTATATGGCGAAAAGAATCTGTTGGCCCGTCGTTTATCAATTCGTAAAAACCGGCAACTTGTGCGCCGGTTTTTACACTTCTCAAGGGGCCAGTGTACGCCAAAGGCGTGCATGCAGCCCCTTGCAAAAACTCGGCAAAGTGGCCTTTGCCGCTTTTTCGACACAAAAAACACCACAATTTTGGGGGTGTTTTTCGTTATTGTTCTTCCTGGCAAAAGCGGTCCAGTTTCAGTAGGTTTTCTTTCAGATCGCCGCCCACCGGCAAGGCCCGCTCTCCCAGCTTTTTGGGAGTGGAGGGGTAGTCCCGGTTGAAGCGGATCAGCCGGGCATTTGGCCATAGCCAGGTGAGGCGCTGGAAATAGTGACGGATCAGGCCAGGGGAGTTGAAACCCACCCCCAGCTCCAGAAACAGGGTGGAGGAGTGTTCGGCCTCTTTCATAAAATCCTCAAAGGGCTGTCTGTTCTTCATGGTCTCCCGGGGGATAAAGCAGTCCGGTCCCCGCAGGTTCTGCACCAGGGGAGCGCCGCAGTGGGGGCAGTGGGGGATGTCCTCTGTGGGGCAGGAGAAGGAAACAGGATCGATGTCCCGGGCGATCTGCCGGTAAAAAGGTTCTCCGTCCCACAGCGTGTCGCAGCAGGGGCGGGAGCACTGCAAAAGGGCGATGGAACCTTGGGGTTCAAAGACCCGCTGGGGATCAAAACCCGCTTTGATGAACTGGCCGTCGATGTTGCTGGTGAGGACAAAATAGTCTTTGTCTTTCAGAATGCGGAGCAGATGGGTATAGGCGGAGATCACCGGGTAGTCAAACCGGGCCCACAGGGCTTCGGCGGCCAGCATGGCCCATTTCTGTTCCTGCGTGCGCTCCGGGTCCCACAGGGCTTTCCAAAAATGGTCATACCCTTTTTGGGAAAGCTGGGGAAAGACCTGCTCCAAGGTCTCATGACTCATATAGTCCATCCCACCGGCGGCCGAGAGACCGGCGGCCCCGCCCACTACGATTTTATCCGCCTCTTTGATCCAGCGGGCGGCCTGGCGCAGAGTGGGGGTGTTGTCCTGGGAAGCCAGGAGAGCCGCATGATGGGCATAAGCTTCCATCCGCTCGCGATAAGTGCTCACGGTTTTTCCCCCCTTTCATCAGATAGTAACAGAATACCGTTTTTTCCGGCAAAAAGCAAACAAAAAACAGGGCAGGATGCTTCCTGCCCTAAAAAACAAAAAAGGCAGCAGCCCGCAGCTGCCGCTATGATAAAACTGCCGAAGCAGTGGATGACCGCCGGAAAGGCCCAGGCTATTTCTGGCTCACATAGGGGGTCTCCCCACCGAAAATGAAATCGTCCAGATCGCCCACGGAAACGGCCTTGATGGCATTTGTGGTGTTTTTCATATGCTCCTCCTTTCTTCCTTATTACAAATACAGTATAGGGAAAGTTTGTGCATTTGCAACAACAAAATTGTAAAAAAATCGTAAATATGAACAGGCTGCAGCGGTTCCATAGACCATTCTATGCAGTGAGGGAACAATTAGTACGACAAATCGGGAAATGGGCAGTTAAGATAGGAGAGGAAAAACAGAGATGCGCTTTTTCGTCAGTGTGGACAAAATCCCCGCTTCCCAAGAATTGCGATTGACAGGGGAAGATGGGGAAGATACAATATATAGCGGGTTTTAAAAAGAGAACATACAATTTACAGGAAACGCCGGGCTCTTGGGGGCTGCGGCAGGAGGAGAGAAAAGAGCATGAATATTACGGAAAACGCCAAAACGGTGTTGGAAAAACGCTATTTGATCCGGGATGCCCAGGGCAAAGCGCTGGAAACGGCGCCCCAGCTGTTCCAGCGGGTGGCCAGTGCCATTGCTCAGGCCGATCGGAATTATGATCCCCAGGCCGATGTGGAGAAAACGGCTCAGGAATTTTACGACACCATGACCGATCTTCGGTTTTTGCCCAATTCTCCCACCCTGATGAACGCCGGGCGGGAGCTGGGTCAGCTTTCGGCCTGCTTTGTTCTGCCGGTGGGCGACAGCATGGAGGAAATTTTTGAAGCGGTGAAGCAGGCCGCCCTCATTCACAAATCCGGCGGCGGCACAGGCTTTTCCTTCTCCCGTCTGCGTCCCCGGGGCAGTGTGGTCAATTCCACCGGCGGTGTGGCTTCCGGCCCCATCAGCTTTATGAAGGTGTTCAACACCGCTACCGAAGCGGTGAAGCAGGGCGGTACCCGCCGGGGGGCCAATATGGGCATCCTCCAGGTGGACCATCCCGATATTCTGGATTTTATCTCCTGCAAAAGCGATAACAACGAGATCAATAACTTCAATATTTCCGTGGCCATCACCGAGGGCTTTATGCAGGCCGTGCTGGCCGGGGAGGACTATCCCCTCATCGATCCCCGCACAAAGCAGGAAGTGGGCCGCCTCAATGCCCGGGAAGTCTATGACAAGATCGTGGACGCCGCCTGGCGCAACGGCGAGCCGGGTATCGTCTTTATCGACCGGCTCAACCGGGACAATGTGGTGCCCTCCCAGGGCCGCATCGAGTCCACAAACCCCTGCGGCGAACAGCCCCTGCTGCCTTACGAATCCTGCAACCTGGGTTCCATCAACCTGGCCCAGATGGTTAAGGGAGAAGGAAAAAAGGAGATCGACTGGGACAAGCTGGGACAGACAGTGGACATTGCCGTCCACTTTTTGGACAATGTAATCGATGTGAACAAATATCCCATCCCGGAGATCGACCGGGTGACAAAGCTCACCCGGAAAGTGGGTCTGGGAGTCATGGCCTTTGCCGATTTGCTTATGCTGCTGGGCGTGTCTTATAACTCCCAGGAGGGCGTGGAGATCGGTCAGCAGATCATGGGCTTTATCCAGCGGCGGGCCAAGGAACAGAGCCGCCGCCTGGCCGAAACCAGAGGGGCCTTCCCCCTCTTTGGAGAGAGCATCTACAAAGACGAAACTCCCATCCGCAACGCCACTGTCACCACCATTGCGCCCACCGGCACCCTGTCCATCATCGCCGGTGTTTCCGGCGGGGTGGAGCCGGTGTTCGCATTCGCCTTCATTCGCAATGTGATGGACGGGGATGAGCTGATCGAGGTCAATCCTCTGCTCCGCCGCCGCTTGGAGGAGCGGGGCCTTTACAGTGACGAGCTGATGAAAAAAGTCATTGCCCAGGGCTCTTTGCAGCACATTGAGGAGATTCCTCAGGACATCAAGGATGTGTTTGTCTGTGCCCACGATGTGTCGCCCCAGTGGCATATCCGGATGCAGGCCGCATTCCAGAAGCACACCGACAACGCCGTGTCCAAAACGGTGAATTTCCCCCATTCGGCTACCAGAGAGGATGTGGACAAGGTTTACCGGCTGGCCTATGAGCTGGGCTGCAAGGGTGTCACCATCTATCGGGACGGCAGCCGCGGCTCCCAGGTGCTCAACATCGGCAAGGTGAGCAAGGAAGCCAAAAGCGATGAAGCGCCCCAGGCCGCACCCAGCCCGGCGCAGCAGCAGAACCGTCTGGAGCCCCGGCCCCGTCCGGCGGTGACCATGGGCATCACCGAAAAGGTGAAGATCGGCTGCGGCAATCTGTATGTGACGGTGAATTACGACGAAAACGGCATCTGTGAGGTCTTTACCAACACCGGTCGTCATGGCGGTTGCCCCAGCCAGTCGGAAGCCACCGCACGCCTGGTGTCCATCGCCCTGCGCAGCGGCATCGATGTGCAGACCATCATCGGCCAGCTGAAGGGCATCCGCTGTCCGTCCACCATCCGCCAACCGGGGATGAAGGTGACTTCCTGCCCCGATGCCATCGCCCGGGCCATTGAAAAGGTGATGCGCAGCCAGAATGGGGGCCAGATGCCTTCGGCCGTGCAGGAAATGGAGCGGGAGCTGAACCAGGGAGCCCAGGAAGAGGAAATGGATCATTCCATTGCCGGGATGCGGTTCTGCCCTGAATGCGGCGCACCGGTGGTGCATGAAGGCGGCTGCGTCATCTGCCGTCAGTGCGGCTATTCCAAGTGCGGTTGATTCTTTTGCCTTATTTACAATTTAGCCATTCACACTGTATGAAAAAGTGGTAAACTAAAAGGACCGGGGAAGATCTTCCCCGGTCCTTTTGCCAAGCGAATGAAAATGAGAAAAAACCGCCCTACGGCGGATGGAGGGAACACCATGAAGATTCAAACGGCCCGCTTGCTTCTGCGGGACTACCGTCCGGAAGATCTGGACGCCTATTTCGGCCTGCATTCTCAGGCGCAGGTGTGGGAACAAAGCCGGGAAAAAGCCATTTCTCAAAAGGGGGAGGCTTCCAAGCTCCTGGGGGACCTGATCTCCCATCAGATCTCCAGCGATGTGGGCTACCGGGCCCTGTGCCTGAAGGATGGCACTTACATCGGGGAAGCGGGAATTCTGCAAGTGGAGAAGGATTATAGCCGCTGCCGGTTGGGATGCAATCTGCTGCCGGAGTACTGGGGGGAGGGCTACGCCGTCGAGATCACCCAGGCTCTTTTGCACCTGGCCTTTGCCATGCTCAAATTGGAGCGGGCCGAAGCCTACGCCCTTTCGGACAATGCCCGGGCTTGCCGGGCCATGGAAAAGGCCGGGCTGATGAAAGAAGGAGTGCTGCGCCACTACCACCGGGAAGGAAAAAACTTCCGGGATGTGTGTCTCTATGCCATGATCCGGCAAGACTGGAAAGAATAGAAGAAAAGAAAAAATGCCGCAGGGAATTTCCTGCGGCATTTTGATTTTGGTTTGTTATTTGTTTTTGCTGGCGGCCCGGAGACGCTGGGCCCGATCCAGTTCCCGCTTGCGGATGCGCAGGTTCTTGGGGGTGACCTCCAAAAGCTCGTCATCGCTGAGGAATTCCAGGCTGGCGTCCAGGCTGAGAACGGTGGGGGGAGTCAGGCGCAATGCTTCGTCGCTGCCCGAGGCCCGCATGTTGGTCACATGCTTCTTTTTGCACACATTCACATCCAGGTCCTGGGATTTGGGGGAGTATCCCACCACCATGCCGGCGTAAACCGGGGTGCCGGGGGTGATGAACAGTGTACCCCGTTCCTGGGCATTGTAGAGGCCATAGGTCACCGCCTCGCCGGTTTCAAAGGCGATAAGGGAGCCGGTATTCCGACGGGCGATATCTCCTTTGTAGGGTTCGTAGCCGTGGAAGATGGTGTTCATGATGCCTTCGCCCCGGGTGTCGGTGAGGAATTCACTGCGATAACCGAAGAGGCCACGGGAGGGGATCAGGAACTCCAGCCGTACCCGGCTGCCCTGGGGAGTCATATGGGTCATTTCCGCCTTGCGGGAGCCCATTTTTTCCATGACAGAGCCCAGAGCGTCCTCGGGAATGTCAATGACCAGCTCTTCGATGGGTTCGCACTTGACCCCGTCGATGGTCTTGTAGAGCACCCGCGGGGGGCCTACCTGGAGCTCATAACCTTCCCGGCGCATGTTTTCTACCAGAATGGACAGGTGCATTTCGCCCCGGCCCAGCACACGGAAGGCATCAGCGCTGTCGGTTTCTTCCACCCGCAGGGACACATCACGCAGCAGTTCCCGCATCAAGCGGTCGCGGATCTGGCGGGAGGTGACGAATTTGCCTTCCCGGCCGGCAAAGGGGCTGTCGTTCACCGAGAAGACCATTTCCACAGTGGGCTCGGAGATCTTTACAAAAGGTACGGCCTCCACGGCAGAGGTGTCGCACACGGTGTTGCCGATGTTGATGCCGGCGATACCGGAGAAGGCCACAATGTCTCCGCCGGTGGCCTGGGCCACAGGCACCCGCTGCAAGCCTTCAAACTGGTACATGGAGACGATCTTGGCTTTGTAGGACACATCGGGGTTGTGGTAATCCACCACGGCTACTTCCTGGTTCTGGCGCAGCTGACCACGCTCGATGCGGCCGATGGCGATACGGCCTACATAGTCGTTGTAGTCGATGGAGGAGACCAGCACCTTGGTGGGGCCTTCCACATATTCCGGGGCATCGATGTGGCTCAGAATGGTTTCAAACAGGGGCACCAGATCGCTGCCGGCGTCGTCGGGGGCCAGGGAAGCAGTACCCTGACGGCCGGAGCAGAAGATGACGGGGGATTCGATCTGCTCTTCGGTGGCGTCCAGATCCAGCAGAAGCTCCAGCACTTCGTCCACTACTTCCAGAGGACGGGCGTCGGGGCGGTCTACTTTGTTGACCACAACGATGATCTTGTGGCCCAGTTCCAACGCCTTCTGCAAGACAAAACGGGTCTGGGGCATGGGGCCTTCAAAGGCGTCTACCAGCAAAAGGACGCCGTCCACCATTTTCAGCACCCGTTCCACTTCGCCGCCGAAGTCGGCGTGGCCGGGGGTGTCGATGATGTTGATCTTTACATCCTTATAGTGGACAGAGGTGTTCTTGGCCAGGATGGTGATACCACGCTCCCGTTCGATGGCATTGTTGTCCATCACCCGGTCCTGCACGGCCTGGTTTTCACGGAAAGCGCCGCCCTGTTTGAGCATTTCGTCCACCAGGGTGGTTTTGCCGTGGTCGACATGGGCGATAATGGCGATGTTGCGCAAATCGTTTCTCAGCAAGTATGTCACTCCTCAAAAGAGAATAGAATCACAGAAAGGGCGGAGGATGTCCTCCGCGCCATTTTGACAAATAATTATATCACAGCTCCCGGATATTTGCATCCCTTTTTTCAAAAAAGTTCTCTGAAATATCCGGAATAAGCTGTGAAATCTTTTCCGAGGAAAGAGGAATTCAGTAATAGAAAATATTATTGAACAATAATGATTGACACTTTTGCTTTGAGAGGTTATATTAAATAGTAAGATAGCTGTACAAAATAGGGATAGAAAAAGGATGAGACAAAAATGATGAGATTGACCAAAAGTGAAATGGAAATTATGACCGTTTTGTGGGAAGCGGATCATCCCCTGTCCCGGACAGAAATTCTGGAGAATTCCAAGGAAAAGAGCTGGAAAGACAGTTCTATTCATATTCTGCTCAACAGCATGCTGGAAAAGGGCGCTGTGGAAGTGGCCGGATTTGAGAAGATGGGCAGCCATTATGGCCGGACCTATGCACCGGCTCTCAGCGAGTCCCAGTATGCAGCGCAGCAGATCAAGTCCATGTCCTCCTATAAAAAGTCCCAGGGACAGGCCATGCGGTGTATTTTCAGCGCATTGCTGGATGACAGCAATGTGGATGATGAAACTCTGCGGGATCTGGAAAAAATGCTGCGGGATCGGCGTACCAAAAATAAGTAACCGTTCCGTTTGCTGCGTGTAAGTTGTCATTTCCCATATTGTAAGCAAGCCTCGCTGCAGGTATGTCTGCGGCGAGGCTTTTGTTTTGTCTTTTTCCATAAAATTATAGGAAATATTTCTCATATTCTGTCCATATTCAATATTTCAAGAGTATGATACAATATTGGAAATTAGTTTAAATATTTATTATGCAAAAATATTTTAAGAAACGAAAAATTAAGAATTGCAGATAAGCGAATAAAAATGCATCGAAGGAGGAATCGGGATGAATCAGAGAAAAAGAGTTTGGAGTTTGCTGCTGGCCGTGCTGCTTCTGCTTTCGGCCTGCCAGAAGAGTGACCCGGCCCCCAAGGAGGACACAGTGCCGGAAAAGCAAGAGGAGGAACAGAAGGAAGAAGAAATCCCCTTGGAGCTGGTGGAGTCCTTTGACCCGGCGTCTTACACCAACGCCATGATGCTGGAGGATTATGACTTTTTCTGGACTACTCTGGAAGAGAATTGCGCTCCATTGGGAGCTCTTCGTGAAGCGGACGGGGTCGATCTGGATCAGTGGAAAGAGGAATACAGGCAAAAAGTAGCTGCATTGCCAGATGGGGATGCGGAAGGGTTCATCACGATCATAACGGAACTAAGTAGACAATTCGGTAATTTTGCACATATTGGTTCGGTAGATGTGATGTTATACTCCCGTTATATGAGTGAAGGAAGTTATTGGGAAAGCGAGACGCAAAAAGAACTGTTTCAATTAGACAAAGTGCGGGCTTTCTATCAGTGGCAAGAAACACTGCCTATCTATCAACGACAACTTCAGTCCTTGGAGCAGAGCAATGAGATCAATGAAGCTGCGGATGGGGAAGTTGTCAGCCAGGAGATTTCCAAAAAAGTTAATTTGTATCGCCAAGGAGATACTGCCGTAGCCATGGTGCGTGGATTCGATTTTTACGGAGAAGAATCCAATAGTACCGTAGTGGAAATGCTCCAGAAATTTTGTTTGGAAAATCTGGACGCTCAGGACTTTATCATCGATATCACTCAAAATAGCGGCGGAAACTCTTACATTTGGACAGATGGATTTGCACCACTTTTTGCCGGAAAAAAGTTAACTCATCCATCGGTAGCAGCATATAAAAATGGCTCGGTGAATGTGGAGATGTGGGATGGCTGGCCGGAAAATGATTCGGAGGTGAAATTGAAAGAAATTTCTGAGTTGAGCCAGGAAGACTATCCCAATCTCAATTTGGCATCCCTGGAGGGATGCGATGGAGTGGCTTTCAGCACCGTATGGATGGACTATACAAAAGAGAAAAATCCCGATGGAAAAGAATTTGAAGGACGCCTATGGATCTTGTCAGACGGTACCAATGCATCCTCGGCAGAACAATTGGTTCAATACGGAAAAGGTACTGATTTTTGTACTGTGGTAGGAACACAGACAGCCGGGAATGGTGGTTCAATGGCTAATCCGGCCAATATGGATGCTGCGATGCCCAACTGCGGCATGTTGGTGCGGTTTAGTCCGTTCTACTTCCTCAATGAGGACGGAACCTGCAACGATCTGGAAGGTACCCATCCGGATATTGAAACCGAATCCGGCGAGACCGCCATGCAGCGGTGCTTGAAGGAGATCAAAAAGCTGCAAAAATAAACAGGAAACAGGTTTTCCTGCTTTAATGAACATTTGGAATATTTATGAGAGAAGAGTGCCCCGGCCAATGGCCGGGGCACTCTGATGTGTATATTTTTAAGGAAAAATGGAAAAAAAGAACAAATGGCCTTGACACTCCGGAGAAAAATTATAAAATAGGAATTGATTTTTTTCTCAAATATTGATTTTAACTATATTAGCCGGTAAGCTGGGGTTTTCCAGTATAGACCGGATGGTCGATTCCTTGAAGAAGGTATTTTGATGGATGAACAGAAGATTCGATCCAATCTCAAAAAACTGGCCGTCGTTTTCATTGTGGTTTTTTTGTTGATTGGAAGCATTTCCCGCTATTTGTTTCAGTCGGTGACAAATTTGTATGAGGAATCCATACAGGGCCGATTGGCAGAACGAGCGGTGCAATACAATAAATCCTTTGTTTTTAAAATGAATGCCGATTTGCAGACCCTTCGGGCGATGGCCTGTATGCTGGCTGATACCACTACACAAGATATCACGCCCCAGGGGACGGAGTATCTTTTGTGGAATCTTTGGGATGCAGGCAAGGCGGCAGATTTTGTCCGATTGTGTTACTTTCCTCTGAATGGAGAGAGTGTGCAGCTGAATCCCCAGGGACAGCTGGTCCCCCTTCAACTGGAAGATGAGACAGAAGAGATGCAGTACGCTATCCAGCAGGCCATGGAGGGGAAATCCTATTGTTCCCAGGCTTTTTATGATCCTGTGCTGGGATATAACACCCTGGGCTATGCAACACCCATATTGACTGGCGGGGAAATCAGCGGTGTTCTGGCTTGCTCAGTGAGCACAGAGTCCTATGCGAATATTTTGTCCTCCGTCGGCTCGGTCAGTGATGGCGGCGCAGCGGCCGTGCTCAGCGAAGATGGAAAAGTACTGGCTTCCACAAGAACCTATCAAACAGAGGGGTTTTATGAGCTGGAAGAGTCGGATGCTTTGAATGACGACCTGCGGGACCAATTTGCCCAGGCCTTGTTGACAGATGACACCCAATTTTTCAAATTTGAAATGAATGGCCTGACTTTTTATGCCTGCGTCATGGCCATGGATGCGTATTCGGATAATATCGTTATTGTGGATACCGACCAGGGGATCAGCGATGCCGTTTCAGGCATGGTATACAATGCTCGCATGATTGGAGTGTTGTTTGCAGGTACTTCTCTGCTGTTTGTGATGGCGGCGCTTTTGATGAACCACCGCTATAATATCCGGCTCCGTCAAAGTGCGTACCATGACAGGCTGACCGGAGCCTATAACCGGCACAAATTTTTTCAGCTTTTGGACCAAAGCCGCAAGAAGAATATGGAATATACTGCGGCCGCCATCAATATCCGCAAGTTCAAATACATTAACGAGCTGTTTAGTCCGGATCGTTCCAACCAGCTGTTGAAAGATATCTGCAATGTTTTGAAAAGTCATATGGAGGCGGGAGAATTTTTCTGCCGTGATACGGCGGATACCTTTGTGCTGGCCTTGAAAACATTGGATCAGGAGGCAGTGAGTCAGCGATTGGAGCGCATCTGCGAAGAGGCCTGCCATTGCAGTCCAAGCATTCCCTCCAATTACCCCATTGTTTTTTATTGTGGCTGTGCTTCCACCGTGGACTGTGTCAGCAAAAGCCCCAATGAAGAGCTGATGAGCCATGTCATGCTGGCGCTCAGCAACGCAAAGCAGACGCAGCGGGCCAATATTGCTTTTTATGACGCCAGCATCCACGAAAAAGAAAAAATGCAAAATTATATTGAAAACCATATGGAAGCAGCTCTTCAGAACGGAGAATTCCAGATGTATCTTCAGCCTAAAATGGATCTGAAGAGTGGAAAGCTCAGCGGGGCCGAGGCGTTGGTGCGCTGGCTGGTGGGGGGAAAACAGATCATTTTCCCCGATCAGTTCATTCCCGTTTTTGAGCGCAATGGATTTTGCATTCATCTGGACTATTATATGGTGGAACAGGCCTGCAACCAGATCCGTTCCTGGATGGATGCCGGGCTTTCGCCCGTGCCTATTTCGGTGAACCAGACCAAACTACTCTTTTATGAAGAGGACTATGTGGAGCGTATCTGTGCCATTGCCCAGCGCTATGATGTGGCCAGCAGTTTCATCGTGCTGGAGATTCTGGAAGGCCTTGCGCTGGAAAATCCGGAGCAGGTGTCCCAGAAGATCCGGCAGCTGCACGATTATGGCTTCCGGGTATCCATGGACGACTTTGGAAGCGGCTATGCTTCTCTCACCACGCTCAGCCAGCTTCCCATTGATGAACTGAAGCTGGATCGCTCCTTCCTGCTCCAGGCCGACCACAGCACAGAGAACAATCGTAAGATCCTGGAAGTGGTGATCGAAGTGGCCAAGCGGCTGAAAATTTCCACTGTGGCCGAAGGGATCGAAACCGCCGATCATGTACAAATGATGCAGGAGATGCATTGCGATTATGGGCAGGGTTATTATTACAGTAAGCCCATTTCTGCCAAAGAGTTTACCAAATCCTTTTTGGAGGCCGAAACAGGACCGGTTTCGCTGTAAAATTCGCTCTGTCGGGATGGATGGGGAAAGAACATACCTTTCTTTGACGGCGATACCCCCAAAAATAATAAAAAGTGGGCGTTTTGAAAACGCCCACTTTTTTATGTTATTCGTTGTTTTTCAGAAAAGCGGTGAGGAAATCATCCGCTGGGATGGGTTTGCTGTAACAGTAGCCTTGGCCATAATCACAGCCCATGGACAAAATCAGATCTTCGTCTTCTTTTGTTTCCACGCCTTCGGTCACCGTCTCGGTCCCCAACTTTTTGGCCAATGCAAAAATCAGAGACATCACTTCATATTGAGAACTTCTCTGCTCTCTTCGCAGATCCATCAGGAACATACGATCCAGCTTGATCTGATCCACATGGAGCTTACCCAAGGTGTTCAAAGAGGAGTAACCAGAGCCGAAGTCATCCATGGATACACGGAACCCGGCCCGATTCAGAAGGGAAATGGTATCATTGAGCTGGGCCAGGTTTTCAAAGGCCAGGCCTTCCAGGATCTCCAGTACGATATACTGGGGGGAAACCTCATAGCGGGAGGTGATTTCCAGCAGTTTTTCCACATAATCGTCGCTGACGAACAGGGATTTGGTCTGATTGATGGAAATGGTGATGGGAGCAATTCCCTGATCCATCCAGCTGCGCAGCAGCTGGCACACTTTTTCCAACATATACAGATCCAGCTGTTTGCAGAAACCATTTTGCTCAAACAGGGGGATAAACTGATTGGGGAAGAGCAGGCCCCGTTCTTTTGTCTGCCATCGCACCAGAGCTTCTGCACTGTCGATTTTTCCGGTGCGCAGATTCATTTTGGGCTGCAGATACACCTGGTATTCGTTTTCCTCCAGAGCGCGGATCATATTGGCTTCGATATATTGGCGCAGCTGTTCCTCTTTGTGCATTTCTTTGTCATAGATGCACACGGTAGAATCTCCCGTCTGCCGGGCGTGAGACAGAGCAACCATCAGGCTATTCAGATTGGATTGGATGTTGGTCACATCGGGAGAAGTGGTGGAAGAAACGGCGCCGCAATAAAAGGAGATCCGGTAACCATCCAGGAAATCTTCCGCCATGATCTTGAGATGGGCTTGCAGGCTGTTGATGCGGCGCTGGATGTCCAGCGGTTGGCTTTCCAGAATGAAAAGATAGAAGCAGTCCGCGGTGGGGCGGCAAAGCAGCTCTTTCTCCCGCAGATTGGCATCCAGAATCTCCTTGATTTTACAAAGGAGCTGGTCGGCCCGCTGCATACCATAGGTGTCGTTGATGTACTTGAAGTTGCGCACATTCAAAGCCACAAGGGCACCGGATTCCGGTTGCTTTGCCTTTTGTTCCATAAGCTTATAGAAATAGCCACGGTTGTAGGCGCCGGTCAATTCGTCATAAATGGAAAGGTGAAGCAGTTTGTTTTCATTGACCAGGTTTTTGTATTCCATTTTTTTGCGGTAATTGTAAAACAGGAACCCCACAATGACAAAGAGAAGACTGACAACGGTCACCACAATGGCGGCCCGGTTGGCCAGCAGCCATTCTATGGGTGTATATTCCACCCGATCCAAAAGATAGGTGGACAAACGGGCCTGAATATCCTCATCGGGAAGAGAGCTGGCATACTGATTCAAAAGGGACACCATCATATTGGCATTGGGGATGGTGTTCGTCACGGCCACTGCATAAGAGAAATCCTTGGTATCGGCCCAGTCTGTCACGATGTGGTCATAGACCGCTTTTTTGCGCAGGTAATAGTTCAAAGAATAGCCATCGATCCAGGTGGAACAATTATCGGACAGGATGTCCTCCAGAGCTTCTTCGGTGTTCATGTCAGCGTTCAGCGAGCACTGATCCGTTGCATCATGCTCTTCCGAATATGTGAGAATGGCATAGCTGTTGAAATAGGGAAGGGACAGACGGATGCCGTCTTCGTAGGCCAGCGGAGAATCGGTTGCAATGCAGGCGATCAGATCCACCTGGCCATTTTGCACCAGTTCGACGGCATCTTCCAGATCGTCTTCCACCACCGCCTGATATTGCAGACCCACGCTTTCGGCAAAGCCGCTGAAATACTCCACTGCAAAACCGATCAGCTGATCGTCATGTATATATTGGAATGGAGCATTTCCGGTGAAAAACAACACCCGCAGAGAACCAAGGAATTGAATGTATTCCTCCTCCTCTTTCGAGAGACGGAAAAAATCCATATCCAGGAAATAGCGTTCATACAATTCATCCTGCAAATTTTTGTAGGATGTGGTGACGATCTCCAAAGCATTGTTGAGCTCAGGGAGCAGATCCTGGCGCCCCGGAGCAAGGGCGAAATAATAGGGCGAAGGGGAAAAGCGGCCGATGTTTCTCCAGCCTTCGGGAAGAGAAATGTCTACTTGGGGCACGGCATCCACTTCACCGTTAAAGACTGCATCGATGACCTGATCGTATGTGTCATAGTTGACCACCTGATAGGTGAAGCCGTTGATTTGAGCGTATTGCTCCAATTGCTTCATTCGGGCGGACAGGCCGGGGTAGGAAGCTACAGTTATGCCATCCCATTGGGAAAAATCTTCTGAAATGTAGCTGGAATCATCCCGCACGGCCAGTACAGTGTGGGTGGAGCCGTAGCTGTAATTGGGATACAGATACATCTCTTCCAAAGCGGCGGTACGGTTCATGGTGCCCATCATGTCAATCTCACCATCTTGCAGCATCTGGAGCAAAGTGGAAAGCTGGGTGTTCAGGTCCCCTTCCGCTTGCACATATTCAATTTTCCAGTCGGTAAACAAGGTCAACTGGTTGAGATAATCCACCATATAGCCGGCATAGTTCCCGTTTTCATCGATATAGGACATACCGGGCTGAATGGGAAAACCCACCCGGACAACTTTTTCCGATGTCTCCTGTGCATGAATGGACATTAAATCACAAAACAAAATGGCACAGAGAACCAGCGAAGCTGTAAAATTCTTCATATACTTCATAGGCCACATCTCTCTATCTGTCAGGCCGTGGGCCAGGATGGCTGCGAAGTCGCGCCACCGGCCAGGCAAACCCCCATTTGCCCCATCACGGTGAAACATTTTCTATTCCTATGGTTCTTATGATTTTACTACAAGTGAGAAGCGGTGTCAATCGCTTCCATTTCGTGGCTTTTGCCGAAGAGTCCGAAACCAATTCCAATACTTTATCTCGACGATGTTCCGCTCTTGTGATATACTAATCTATGTATGTTTTCATGAGAGAAGGTGCGGATATGGGCGAACAGAAGGAAGAAAAGCAAGGCCGCGGGCCTATATGTGTTGGCTTGTTGGCCCATGTGGACGCGGGGAAAACCACTTTGTCGGAAGGAATGCTGTATCAGAGCGGCCAGCTGAAAAAGCTGGGGCGGGTGGATCACAAGGATGCGTTTTTGGACACCGAGGAACAGGAACGGCAGCGGGGAATCACCATTTTTTCCAAACAGGCTGTTTTCCAGATGGGAGACAGGCCGGTGACTTTGCTGGATACCCCCGGCCATGTGGATTTTTCCAGCGAGATGGAGCGGGTGCTCAGCGTGCTGGATTATGCTGTGCTGGTGATCAGCGGCACCGATGGGGTGCAGAGCCACACCCGTACGCTGTGGCGTCTTTTGAGCCGGTATCACATTCCCACATTCCTCTTTATCAATAAAATGGACTTGCCCGGCACTCACCGGCAGAGCCTGATGGAGCAGCTGCGCCGTCAGCTGGACGGAGGCTGTGTGGATTTTGATCCTCATCGCCCGCCGGAAGAATTGTGGGAAGAAGCGGCCTTGTGCGATGAGGACACAATGGCCGCCTATCTGGAAGAAGGGCGGCTGGAACCAGCGGATTTGTCCGGCCTGATTGCCCAGCGGAAGCTGTTTCCCTGTTATTTTGGTTCGGCTCTCCGGCTGCAAGGGGTGACAGAGCTTCTGGAAGGACTGGAACGGTACGCGACTTCCCGGGCTTATGGCGGGGAGTTCGCCGCCCGGGTTTATAAGATCGGACGGGACCCGCAAGGGGCCCGGTTGACCTATCTGAAAGTGACAGGGGGTACCTTGCGGGTCAAGGCTCTTCTCTCCGGCAAAGGCCGGGCGGGAGAGGAACCCTGGGAGGAAAAGGTGGACCAGATCCGCATCTATTCCGGCGCCCGGTACCAGGCGGTGGACCAGTCCCCGGCGGGGACGGTGTGCGCCGTCACCGGGCTGAGCCGCACCTGGGCCGGAGAGGGCCTGGGGGCCGAAGCGGGGAGTACTTTGCCGGTGCTGGAGCCAGTGCTCACCTATCAGGTGATCCTGCCGCCGGACAAAGATCCCCATACCGCCCTTTCCCAGCTGCGTCAGCTGGAAGAAGAGGACCCCCAGCTCCATCTGGTGTGGAATGAACAGCTGCGGCAGATCCACATCCAACTGATGGGACAGGTGCAGCTGGAAATTTTGCAGAAGGTCATTGCCCAGCGGTTTTCCATGGAAGTGTCCTTCGGCCAGGGGAACATCGTATACAAAGAGACCATCGCAAACAAAGTGGAAGGGGTGGGGCATTATGAACCCCTGCGCCACTATGCCGAAGTCCATTTGATTCTGGAGCCGGGAGAGCGGGGCAGCGGCCTTTGTTTTGATGTTCAGTGTCCGGAAGAGGTGCTGGAGCGTTCCTGGCAGCGGCTGGTGCTCAGTCACCTGGAGGAAAAGACCCATCTGGGGGTGCTCACCGGTTCTCCCATCACCGATATGAAGATCACCTTGGTGGGAGGACGGGCTCATGAAAAGCACACCGAAGGGGGCGATTTCCGTCAGGCCACCTATCGGGCGGTGCGGCAAGGACTGATGCAGGCCGAAAGCGTGCTGCTGGAACCCTGGTATGATCTGCGGCTGGAGCTGCCACCTGCGGCGGTGGGACGGGCCATGGCCGACATCCAGCGGATGGGCGGCGTGGTGTCTCCGCCGGAAAATCAGGGCGAAGAAGCCGTGCTCACCGGCCGGGCGCCGGTATCCGCCTTGGGGGATTATGCCGCCCAGGTGACGGCTTACACCAAAGGCCAGGGCCGCCTGTCTTTGGCATTGGGAGGGTATGCTCCCTGCCACGACCAACAGCAGGTAGTGGAGCAAATGGGCTACGATCCCCAGCGGGATCTGGAAAACAGCCCGGATTCGGTGTTCTGTGCCCATGGGGCAGGCTTTGCCGTCAAGTGGGATCAGGTGCCGGAATATATGCACCTGCCCTCTTTTTTGGAAAAGAAGCGGGAGGAAGTGGTGGAAGCCGCTCCGGCCGCTCCAGCGGTTTCCCGGTATACCGGCTCTTTGGAAGAGGACAAAGAGCTGATGGCCATCTATGAGCGGACCTATGGCCCCATCCGCCGCCGGGATTTTGAAAGCCGGGCCAAAAAGGCGCCTGAGAAGCCAGCGCAGCAACCGGAGGAGGAAAAGCCGGCGGTGCGTCAGACCCTTTCCGGCCCGGGACTTGCCCGCCGGGAGGAATATCTGCTGGTGGACGGCTACAATATCATCTTCGCCTGGGATGAGCTGAAAACCATCGCCCAAAAGAGCATGGACACCGCCCGGCAGATCCTGATGGATATCCTCAGCAATTATCAGGGCTACCGGGGAAACCATGTGATCTTGGTTTTTGACGCCTATAAAGTGCCGGGGAATCTGGGAAGCGTCAGCCGGTACCACAATATCCATGTGGTGTACACCAAGGAAGCGGAGACGGCAGACAGCTATATTGAAAAAACCACCTATTCCATCGCCCGGCATCACAAGGTGCAGGTGGCCACTTCGGACAACCTGGAGCAAGTGATCATTCTGGGCCATGGTGCGTTGCGCATTTCTGCTGCCGAATTGCGCGCCCAGGTGGGGCAAGTGAAGCAGCAGATCGACCAGATTCTGGAGGAAAGCCGCAGGGGCAAGAATCAGGCCCTGGGCCATGCCTTGGAAAAGGCCCGGGAAAAATAGAAGAAACAAAAAAGCCGCCTTTTCAGGCGGCTTTTCAGACTGTCGAGGAACCTATATAACGAAAAAGGACCGTTTGCTTTACCCTTCATCAATCCGCAAAAAGCCGCGACCTGTGCGTGGCTTTTTGCACTTCTCAAGGGGCAAGTGTGCGCCAAAAGCGTGCATGCAGCCCCTTGAAAAAATTCGAAAAAGTGGACTAAGCCACTTTTTCGACACGCTCAAAAGCCGCCTTTTCAGGCGGCTTTTTTCGTTTACAGTTCAAAATCTTCCTTGGTAAATTTCTTTTGGGAAGGGTTTGCAGGGGGCCGGGGGATGCGGCGCAGGGGATCATAGCGATAATGGCGGCAGCAGAAATCAAAATCCACCGGACCTTTCAGGCTGCAAAGCACCAGCCGGTCATCCAGATCGGAGGAGTGCTCGCAAAAGGCGCAGCAGCGCTTGATCTCAGGGTCAAAGAGCATAGGCTTTTCCTCCTTCCGGTTTGTGTTATCCTGCCCTGTCTTTTTTCTATTATACCGGCTTGCGCGGGCTGTGACAATGGTTTTTTCCCCATTTTCCCCGTCTCAGGCCGGTGAGGAGCCAAAGGATCAGGCAAAGCAGGCTGGAAAAGAGAAAAATGGACAGGGGGGACAGGGAGGAGGGGGATGCCTGGAAGAACAGGCCGCTGGCCGCCGCAGTCTGGGGCGGAAGACGCAGGGCGGCAATGTAGGTAAACAGGGCGGACAATGCGCCATGGGTGATTTTTCCCATAAAATAAGGGGCGGCAGAAAGGCCGCTGCTGGTGAGAAAAGACAGGGACTGGAAATGGACGCTGAGTCCGCCGAAGGCCAGGAGAAAAGCTGCGGCAGAGAGGCGAAGGGGCAGAGCGCCGGTTACTTCCGAAAGACCCCAGATGCCGGTGGTCATTTCCAGGCTTCCGGAGAGAATCGGTGCCGCAAAATCCCGGGATACGCCCAGTCTTTCCAATAGCGAGAGAAGGACCCCTGTAATACCCATCTGCTCCAGCAGGCCGATGCACAAACCGAAAAAGAGGACAAAGGCGCACACATTGAGCAGGGAGGACATGGCAGAGGTGACGCTTTCCACCAAGGCGTGGCTGAAGGGCATGGCTTTTTCTGAGGAAACCGGAGAAAGACGGCGGGGAGAGGAAGAACCGTAAAAGCGGAAGAGCAGGCCGGTGCAAAGGCTGGCCAGCACATGGCAGCCCCAGAGCAACAGTCCGGCCTGGAGACTGTGAAAGACGGCCAGGCCTGCCACGCCCAGGATGAATGCCGGGCCACAGTTGTTGCAAAATGCCAGAAGACGCTGAGTCTCCTCCCGGGAGCACAGTTTCTGTTCATAGAGAGCACAGGCGGTTTTGGCCCCCACCGGGTATCCCCCCAGCAGTCCCAGAGCAAACACCGGGGCGCAGACGCCAGGCAGACGAAAGAGAACTTTCACTGGTTTTTCCAGCAGTTGTCCGCATTTGGAGGCGGCGCCGGTGCGCACCATCATCCCGGAAAATACAAAGAAGGGAAACAGGGAAGGGATGAGCACCTGGGCACAAAGGGAAAGTCCCTGGCGCAGGCTTTCCGAGGCCTCCCGCCCATAGCGCAAAAGGCCATAGGCAAAGAGACACAGCCCCACATCGGGGAGAATGGCAAGAAGGGGAGAAAGGAGATTTTTTTTCATAGCGGCTTCACCTCGCTGAGATATATGAGGGGGACAGGCAAAAATAGCACCTTAGGCGCATAGGAATAGGTGGCAAATGAGCAAAAGCGGGGTGAATGGATGAAAAAGAAAAAATGGAAAAAGCCCCGGCCCCGGCAGGAAAGCTTGCGGGAGTGCCTGGCCCGGGCGGCGGAAGAGCTGGAGCTGTCCGCCTCTACGGTGCTGGATATCCCGGAACTGGAGTGCAGTCCCCGGGAGGTGCTGCTGGAGCGCCACCATGGGGTGCTGGAATACACCGATGAGCGCATCCGGGTGGCGGCCCGGGATGTAACGGTGGAGATCCGGGGCATGGATCTGCGTCTGGGGGCCATGAGCCAGGGGGCGCTGCACATCCGGGGCCAGGTGGCCGCGGTGGAATTTATCCGATCGTGAGGGATGACTGATGCTTCTTGGGCTGATCAATTATGTGCGGGGCTGGGTGCGGGTGGAGATCCGGGGAGCGGCCATTGAGCGCTTCCTCAATCTCTGTGCCCAGAATGACATCGCCTTTTGGGATGTGCGCCGTCTGGCCCCTGATGTGGTGCAGGCCACCGTGCGCATCCAGGGCTTTCGGCAGCTGCGGCATTTCACCCGTCGGATGATGTGCTCGGTGCATATCGTCAAAAAGAGGGGTGTGCCTTTTCACACCCATCGCTTGCTGCCCCGGGTGGCTTTGTGGGGCGGCGCTTTGGTGTGTGCCGGGGCCCTTTTGGCAGCCACCCGGTTTTTGTGGGTGGTGGATGTGACCGGCTGCGACCACACGCTCCAGGCGGAGGCCCTGCGTCTGGCCGAGGAAGCCGGTCTGCGCCCCGGCGTGGGGAAAAACAAGGTGGACAGCGAGGAAGTGCGCAGCTATGTAATGACCCACAGCGACAATTTTTCTTTTGTGGCGGTGAATATCAACGGAAGTCAGGCTCAGATTTTGGCCTACGGACGAAAGGAGACGCCGGAGATGGTGCCGGTGGATGAACCCTGTGATGTGGTGGCCGACAAGGATGGGATCATTGAGAGCATCCAGATCAAGGCTGGATTGGGAATGAAGAAAGCCGGGGATACTGTGGTGCAGGGGGACATCCTGGTCACCGGCACCATGGTCAGTGCCCTGGACGAAGTGCGCCAGGTTCACGCCATGGCCGATGTGACGCTGCGTACCTGGCATACCCTGGAGCAGGTGATGCCCACAAAGGTGCAGACAAAGGTGCCCACCGGACGGGAAAAGGTGCGCCGTTTTCTGGTGATCGGCTCCCGGCGTATCCAGCTTTCTTTCGTTGAAAAGGAGCCTTTCCCGTGTTATGATATTCTTATGGAAGAAAAGCAGCTGAAACTCACCGAAAACACCCCTCTTCCTGTGAAGCTGGTCACCGAGCGGTATGTGGAATATACCCCAAAGGACTATGTGGTCACTCAGGAGACGGCGGAAAAGGTGATGGAGCAGCGCTTGGAGGAGCTATTGGAGCTGACCTTGCCGGAGGCCCAGGTGGAAAGCCGTCAGTTCCAATGCCAATATGAAGTCCCCTTTGCCCGGAGTGCTTTGCAGGTGGAGTGCCGGGAGCAGGCGGGCGTTTTACAGGAAGTATCGGGCATTTCCCGAAAAACAACGGAGGAAGGCAATGATTGAACAGACCATCAGCATTGAGCGCATGGAAGAGATCGTCAACTTGTTTGGCTCTTTTGATGAAAATATCCGGCTTTTGGAGCAGGAGTATCAGGTGAGCATCGTCTGCCGGGACGATCATCTGAAGATCTGCGGCGAACCCGATGGCGTGCTGGGCGCCCAGAATGCCATCACCGAGCTTTTGCGCCTGGCGGCCAAAGGTGAGCAGATCACCCCCCAGAATGTGAATTATGTGGTGTCCCTCATCAAAGACGGCCAGCAGGATAAGCTGAGCCAGATGGGGGGCGGGGTCATCTGCGTCACCGCAAAAGGCCGGCCCATCAAGGCCAAGACGGTGGGCCAGCAGGCCTATGTGGACTGCATTGAGGAAAACACCATCACACTGGGTGTGGGGCCGGCCGGTACCGGAAAGACCTATCTGGCGGTAGCCAAGGCAGTGGTGGCCTTCCGGGAAAAGGCCATCAACCGGATCATCCTCACCCGTCCGGCGGTGGAGGCCGGGGAAAAGCTGGGCTTTCTCCCCGGGGATCTGCAAAACAAGGTAGACCCCTATCTGCGGCCCCTTTATGATGCTTTGTTCGATATGTTGGGGCCGGAGACCTTCCAGCGGTATCTGGAGCGGGGCAGCATCGAAGTGGCTCCTCTGGCCTATATGCGCGGACGCACCCTGGACGATTCCTTTATCATTCTGGACGAGGCCCAGAACACCACGCCGGAACAGATGAAGATGTTCCTCACCCGTATGGGCTTTAATTCCAAGGTGGTCATCACCGGTGACATCACCCAGATCGACTTGCCCGATGGCAAAATGAGCGGTCTGAAAGAAGCCATGCGGGTGCTCAAAGGGGTGGAAGGCATCGGCCAGTGTACCCTGACGGCCCGGGATGTGGTGCGCCATGAACTGGTGCAGAAGATCGTCACGGCCTATGCCAAATACGAAGAGCAGAAGCAGAAAAGCCGGGAGGGCAAAGAGAAAAACCGGCGGAATTTCAAAAAATAAGAAAAAAGGGAAAGCGCAGAATGCGCTTTCCCTTTTTGATTTTGTTATTTGTTCAGGCTTTGGGCGAAGATGGGAGCCCATTCTTCCAAGGGCATGGTGTAACTGGGGGAGGTCTGGTAGAAGGAGACTTTCAGCACTGTTTCTCCTTTCACCATCACCAGAGTGGGGAAAATGGCGGTGTAGCCTGTGACCGAGTCCACACCCAACTCCTGGGGCGAGGGGGTGGAAAGGGCTTCGTAGTGGGAGGGGCCTTTTTTGTCATACCGCTGCAGTTCTTTGGCCAGGAGCCGGGCCAGAAGCGGGGAAACGGTGTGATAATATTCCACATTGATGCCGCCTTGGACGGTTTTTTCTTCATTTTTCACCGTTCCTACCTGGTCAAACTCAATAAAGGAAGGGGCCAGCCAGGAAGAGCGGAGGGTGACTTCATTGCTAAAGCCCATGTCATCCAAGGTGAACTGTCCCTGAGGCAGCAGGTCGGCCATGGTGGCAAAGGGCACGGGCTCTTTAAAATCCGCAAGGGACACGGTATCCACTTTGTCGGTGTCCCGCTGCCAGGCCGTCAGCACCAATACAATCCACACGGCCAGCAGGATGAGAAAAGCACCTTTTGCGGCAAAATGCCGCCGGGCGGATTTTTTCCAGTTCTTGTGATGATCGACGGGCAGGCCCTCTTGCAAACGGCGGCTTAGTTTCCGCAGATGGAAAAATTCCCGCAAAGGAGAAAAAATCGACCACAGGATCAGCAGATGGCCCAGAAGGAAAATGGGGGCGCCCAGGTAGATGGCCGAGCGGAGCACACCGCCCTTTATGGAGAAAAGGGGATAAATGACCAGCCAGAAAAAGGTGGGAAACAGGGTCTGGCGCTGGCGGCGGCGCACCTTTTCCAAGGCCAGGGCCTGCACCTGGGGATCGGTGTTCAGCTCGGCGGCCTGGGGGTCGTCGGTGGCAAATATATAGAAATCTCCCCGGCTGGCGATATATTCCCATCCGGCCAGGCGGCTCAGTTCTTCCGCCTCTTCATCGGGGCGGTCCTGATCGGAAAACAGGCCGGTGGGTTGAGGGGCGGCCTCCAGACGGTAACGGCGCTGTTTTCCCTCTCCCCGGCGGAAGGAGGCAAATCCAAAGAGAAAGCCGTCTTTTTCCAGAAACAGCCCTTCTTCCGCCAGATCGGAAAGCCAGCTTTCGGTACCTTCGATGTCATAGGCCGGACAAGGGGGCAGACGGTATACGGTAGAGCGTCGGCTTTTTTTCATGGCAGAAAACCTCCTTCGCTTTGAGCATCCGCCAGGCAGCGGCGCAGCCGTTCCACTTCCTCCAGATAGGCCGCCCGGCCTTTGGGGGTGATCCGGTAGGTGCGCTTGCGTCCTTCCACCTGGCTGGGGGAGAGATACCCTTCCTTTTCAAACTTGGCCAGCAGGGTGTACAGGGTGGCCGGCCCCAAACGGAAGCGGCCACCGGTCTTTTCTTCCACAAAGGCCGCCACTTCCGCCCCGCATTTTTCCTCCCGCCAAAAGGCCATGAGCACATAAAACATGGACTCGGTGAGGACTTCCAGGGATTTTTTGGGCATGGGCTCACCTCCTAATATCGTCAAACGATATCGTTTAACGATATTATAATGCTTGAGGCTGGTTCTGTCAATACGGGGGCCGGATTGTAATTTTTGGGGAAAGGGAGTATAATAAAACCATATGTGCACCAGAGAAAGGAAGTGAGGCCGGTGAGCAGTCTGAAGATCCGCTTTTCCGGGGACAAGGAGTGCCGGGATAAAGAGGCCGAGGAGCTGATGAAAAAAAGCTCCCGGGCGGCGCTGAAGAAGGTGGCCCCCGATTGGCATTGTTCGGTGGATATCACCCTGACCAACGATGAGGGCATCTGCCAGATCAACGGGGAGTACCGGGATAAGCCGGTGCCCACCGACATTTTGTCCTTTCCCCTGCTGGATATGGTCAATGGGGAATATGAGGGCGATTTGGAAATGGAAGTGGACCCGGATACCGGCCTGGTGCCTTTGGGAGATATGATCCTGTCGGTGGAGCGGGCCCGGGCCCAGGCGGAGGAATATGGCCATTCCTTTGACCGGGAGTGTGCCTATCTCACCGTTCACTCCATGCTCCATCTGCTGGGGTATGACCATGAGCGGGAGGAAGAGGATCGGCGTCTTATGCGGAATCTGGAAGAAGAGATCATGCAGGAGCTGGGGCTTCTGCGGGAGACAGGAGAGAATATATGATCGAAAAAACCGGCGTCTTTTCGGTGGTGGGCCGGCCCAATGTGGGCAAATCCACCCTGACCAACACCTTGTGCGGGGCCAAGGTGGCCATTGTGAGCAATAAGCCCCAAACCACCCGCAATCGGATCACCGGCGTGCTCAGCCAGGACCCTTATCAGATGGTGTTTCTGGATACCCCCGGCCTGCATAAAGCCAAAAATGCTTTGGGCGACTTTATGGTGAAGGTGGTCAACAAAACGGTGGCCGATGTGGATGCCGCTATTTTGCTGGTGGAGCCGGTGGCCCGCATCGGTATCCCGGAGCAAATGCTTATCGACCGGATCAAAGGGGAGAAGATGCCCTGCATCCTGGTGATCAACAAGATCGACACCGTGGAAAAGGAAGAATTGCTGGAAGTGATGGCGCTTTATGGCGGGGCCCACGACTTTACCGCCGTCATTCCCCTCAGCGCCCGCACCGGGGAAGGAAAACAGGAACTGCTCCGGGAGCTGGAAAAGCTGTGTATGCCCTCTCCGGCCCTGTTTCCCGAGGAGATGATCTCCGATCAGCCGGAACGCCAGCTGGTGGCCGAGATCATCCGGGAAAAAATGCTCCAGAAGCTGGACAAGGAAGTACCTCACGGCGTGGCGGTGGAAATCGAAAAATGGCAGGAACGGGAGGATGGTCTGGTGGCCATCAACGCGGTGATCTACTGCGAGAGAAAGAGCCATAAGGGTATTATCATCGGCAAAAGCGGGGCCATGCTCAAGGAGATCGGTTCCACAGCCCGTTTTGAGATCCAGAAGCTGCTGGATGCCAAAGTTCATCTGGAGCTGTGGGTGAAGGTCAAAGAAGACTGGCGGAACCATCCCAATCAGATCCGGAATTTTGGTTATGAGGATGAATAAAAGAGCATAGCAAAGGCCGGGCCAGTCTTCTTGGGCGCGAGAGCGCCCCGGCCGCAGGCCGTAAGGATTTTTCCGGCTGTGCCGGGAAAATCTATTGAAATAAAAGGGGCCCCCGAAAAGCCTGCTTTTTGGGGAGAGACTGGCGGAACCATCCCAATCAGATCCGGAATTTTGGTTATGAGGATGAATAAAAGAGCATAGCAAAGGCCGGGCCAGTCTTCTTGGGCGCGAGAGCGCCCCGGCCGCAGGCCGTAAGGATTTTTCCGGCATGGCCATCTTTTTCCATGACTGGCGTCATTTTTCATGTGTTTTTCCCCTTCCAGGGCGGTACACTGAAAACAGGAGGGATGCCCGGTGAAGGAAGAAGAAAACTCTGTCTCTCAGCAGGCCTGGCAGCTTTTTTGCCGCACCGGCCTGCCGGAAGCCTATTTGGTTTATGTGATAGAAAAGGAGCGGGAAGAGCCGTAAAAGGCTCTTCCCTACATAAAGATTCATGCATTTGACCACAAAAGGTCTGGTCATCCGCACGGTGGACTGGCGGGACAGCGACCGGTTGCTGACGGTGATGACCGAAGATTATGGAAAAATCACGGTAAAAGCCCCGAACATCCGGCGGAAAAGCAGCCGTATGGGCTGGGCCGGGCAGCTGTTTGCCTACTGCCAGTTTACTCTGTACGAAAAAAATGGCCGTCTCACTTTGCAGGACGCCCAGATGCTGGAGCAGTTTTTTTCCCTTTCCCGGGATCTGGACGCCCTGGCGCTGGGCTCCTATTTCTGCGAGCTGCTGGCCACCGAAGGGGAAGAAGATGTGCCGGCCCCCGGCATGCTTCGTCTGGCTCTCAACAGCCTGTATGCCCTGGCCCATCATCTGTACGATATCCGGCAGATCAAGGCGGCTTTTGAACTGCGCTTTCTGGCCATCGCCGGCTATGAGCCCGATCTGTGGAAGTGCGCCGCCTGCGGCGCCGACCCGGAAGAGCCTATGGTCAATCTGGAACTGGGACAGCTCCACTGCGCCGCTTGCCGGGGAGCCTTTGGCCGGAGTGTCAGCGCTCCTTTGAGCAGGGCCGCTTTGCAGGCGGCCCGGTATGTGCTGCGATGCGATCTGAAAAAGCTCTTTTCCTTCCGATTGGAAGAGGGGGACCTGGAGCTGCTGGGGGCCTTTGCCGAAGCCTACTGCCTCACCCGCCTGGAGCGGGGATTTCAGACGCTGGACTTTTACCGATCCCTGGGAGGGGGAACAAAAGAAATATGACGGAATTGCAGAAAAAATCCTGCCGCACTCTGGAACTGCACAAGGTTTTGGAGCTGCTGGAAAAAGAAGCGGTTTCCCCCCGGGCCAAGGAAATGGCCCGGGCGCTGGAGCCGGAAGACAATCTGGTGGGCTGCGAGCGTTTGCAGCAGCAGACCGAGGACGCTGTCCGCCTGGCGGGGATGCTGGGCAGCCCGTCCTTTTCCGGCGTACGGGATGTGTCCGCCGGATTGGAACGGGCCAAGGTGGGCGGCAGCCTGAATATGAAGGAGCTGCTGGACATCGGCGCTTTGCTGCGGGCAGCCCGCACCGGAAAAGGGTACCTGGAAAAGGACACCCAGGTGGAAACCGTTTTGGCTGATTACTTCCGCCGACTCAGTGGAAATAAATACTTGGAGGATAAAATTGAGCAATCTATCCTCTCTGAAGAAGAAATCGCCGACACAGCCAGTTCGGAACTGCGGGAGATCCGGCGGCGTATCCGCACAGCGGCCTCTCGCATCCGGGAGACGCTGAACCGGATCATCTCTTCTCCCAGCTATGCCAAGGTGCTCCAGGACACCGTGGTCACCACCCGGGGCGACCGGTATGTGGTGCCGGTGAAAGCGGAGTTCAAAGGGAGCATCCCCGGCCTGGTGCACGATGTGAGTTCCAGCGGGGCCACGGTGTTTGTGGAGCCCATGCAGGTGGTGGAGCTGAACAATACCATCCGGGAAGAGCGTTCCAAGGAGAAAAACGAGATCGACCGAATCCTGATGGAGCTGTCGGCAGAGGTGGGAGCCTTTGCAAACACCATCCAGCAGGACTATGATATTTTGTGCACCCTGGACTTTATCTTTGCCAAAGCCAAATTGGCCTATAAGATGAAGGCCTGCCGTCCCAAGCTGTTGGAAAAGGGCCAGACCTGCCTGGAGCGGGCCCGGCATCCTCTGTTGCCCCGGGAGACGGCAGTGCCCATCACCTTCACCATCGGCGGCAAGACCGATGCGGTTATCATCACCGGCCCCAACACCGGCGGCAAAACGGTGAGCCTGAAAACCCTGGGCCTGCTCACTTTGATGGCCCAGTGCGGTTTGCAGCTGCCCTGCGGAGACGAGAGCACGGTGCGGGTGTGCAAAAACATTCTGGCCGACATTGGCGACGAGCAGAGCATCGAGCAGTCATTGTCCACCTTCTCCTCTCATATGAAGAATATTGTGGAGATCCTGGAAGAGACGGGAGAAGGTAGCATGGTGCTGATGGATGAGCTGGGCGCCGGTACCGATCCGGTGGAAGGCGCGGCCCTGGCCGTGGCCATCATCGAGCATCTGCGGCAGCAGGGGGTACTGGTGGCGGCCACCACCCACTATGCCGAGCTGAAAACCTACGCTCTGGAGACCAGAGGCGTGGAAAACGCCTCCTGCGAGTTTGATGTGTCCACTCTGAAGCCCACCTACAAGCTGGTGTTCGGCATCCCAGGCAAATCCAACGCCTTTGCCATTTCCCAGCGGCTGGGGCTGAGCATGGAGATCATCCAGAAAGCCAAAAGCGGCATGGACAGCCAGAACATCCAGTTTGAAGATGTGATCCGCACCCTGGAAGAAAAGCGGCAGCAGATGGAAAACCAGCTGCAGCTGGCAGAGAGGGAGCGGCAGAAAGCTCAGGAGGACAAGGAGAAGGCGGAAAAGGCCTATGCCTCCATCGAGGAGGAGCGGAAGAAGCTGCTGGAGGATGCCCGGAAACAGGCCCAGAAGCTGATCGATGAGGCCCGCAAGGCCGCCGATGACACGGTGGAAGAGCTGCGCCGTCTGCGGCGGGAGCAAAGCCGCAATCCGGCGGAGGAGAATCTGTCCCAGGCCCGGGCGGTGCTGATGGGCCATCTCTCCGAAGCGGAGAAAAAGGCCATCCAGAAAAAGATCAAAAAGCAGGCCGCTCCGCTGCCCCGCCCCTTGCAGAAGGGGGATGTGGTGGAGATCGTCTCCAACGGGATGCGCTGCACTGTGGTGGAGACTCCCAAACCCGGCCAGCCGGTGCAGCTGTCGGCGGGGATCATGAAGCTGACGGCCAAGGAAAAGGAATTGCAGCTGATTTCGGCAGCGCCCGCCCAGAAGAAGGAAAAGGGCAGCGTGCGCACCCAGGCGCCTTCCCAGCCCACCAGAGGCAGCAGCGAGCTGGATCTGCGGGGCATGACGGCGGAAGAAGCGCTGATGGAGCTGGATCGGTTTTTGGATCTGGCCTTCCGGCTGCGCTTGCCCTCGGCCACCATCATTCACGGCAAGGGCACCGGCGTGCTGCGCCAGGCCGTCCATTCCCGGCTGAAAGGAGCCCGGCAGGTGAAATCCTTCCGTTTGGGCGCCTATGGCGAAGGGGAAAATGGCGTGACCATTGTGCAGATGAACATATAAAAGAAAAAGAAGTGGGAAGAGAAAGGAACGGTGATGGGGATGCCCGGATTGGGCACGCTGATCAATATGGGGATGATTCTGGCCGGGAGCCTTGTAGGGATGCTCATCGGCAAGGGCGTGCCCGATCGGTTCAGCAAGATCATTTTTCAGGCTCTGGGAGCGGCCACTTTCCTCATCGGGCTGTCCGGGGTGTTCACCGGGATGCTTCAGGTGGGGGAAGGCGGCGCTTTGGAGAGCAGTTATACCCTCCTTCTGATCCTGTCCCTGGCTGCAGGCGGCATTGTGGGAGAGTTTTTGCGGCTGGACCGGCTGTTTGACAAGGCGGGAGAGGCCATCAAAAACCGCTTTGGCGGCAAAGCGGGTGAGCGGGATGTGGGAGCGGGCTTTGCCAACTGCACCATCCTGTTTTGTGCCGGGGCCATGGCCATTGTGGGCTCGGTGCAGGATGGGCTTTTGGGAGACCCTACCATGCTCATTGCAAAAGGAATGCTGGACGGCATTATGTCAGTGCTCTTTGCCACGGTCTACGGTCTGGGGGTGCCCCTCAGCGCCTTGTCTGTGGGCCTTTACCAGGGAGCGGTGACGCTGCTGGCCGTGCTGATCAAGCCCTATCTCACCGATCTGGTGGTGACCCAGATGTCCCTGGTGGGCAGCGCCGTTCTGATGCTCATCGCCTTCAACCTGTGGGATGTGAAAAAATTCAATGTGGCAAACCTGATTCCAGCCGCCTTTATGCCGCTGCTCTTTTCCCTTTTTCAGGGAGTGCTGGGGCGCCTTTGAGTTAGGTGTAAATGCCCCTTGCACATTCGTGACGAATCTGTTAAAATAATTACAATAGAAGCATAGAAAGCGGGGTAGCTTAAATGTTTTCCAAAGAAGTTACTGTAAACAATCAGGTGGGCCTGTATGCCAGACCGGCCACTTTCTTTATTCAGAAAGCCAATGAATTCCGCAGCACCATCATGGTGGAAAAGGAAAATCGCAAGGTCAACGCCAAGAGTCTTCTGGGCGTGTTGTCCCTGGGCATTACCAAGGGCACGGTGATCAACATTTCCGCCGAGGGCTCCGATGAAGAAGAGGCTGTCAACGCCCTGTGCACTCTGGTGGCTTCCAACTTCGGAGAATAAGCCTACATACCGGGCAATGGGCCCGGGCCGTACACGAACCCATCGCCGGCGCCGCATGAAAAACCATGCGGCGCCCGCTCTTTGTGGGCGTTTTTTCGCCGGAGGACAGGATTTATGTATGAAGAACTGAAGGAAAAAGCCCTTCTGCTCCCTCTTCTGCCTGGAGTGTACATCATGCGGGACGCAGGGGGAGAGATCATTTATATCGGCAAGGCCAAGGCGCTGAAAAACCGAGTGAGTCAGTATTTTTCCAATCTGGCTTCCCATACGCCCAAAACCTTGAAAATGGTCTCCCAGGTTCATGATTTTGAAACCATCATCACCGGCAGCGAGTTTGAAGCTTTGCTGTTGGAGTGTGCCCTGATCAAAAAACACAAGCCCAAATACAATATTCTGCTGAAAGACGACAAGGGTTATCCCTTCCTGCGCCTGTCCAAGGAGGAATATCCCCGGTTTTCCATCGTTTCCAAACCAGCGGAGGATGGGGCCCGGTACTTTGGCCCCTACGGCGGCCGCAGCGGGGCAAAAAAAGCATTGGATACCGCGCTGCTCACCTTCAAACTGCCTACCTGTTCTTTGAAGTTCCCCCGGGATATCGGCAAAAGCCGCCCCTGTCTCAATGCTCACATCGGCCGGTGCTGTGCCGTGTGTTCGGGGAAGGTGTCCAAAGGAGAGTACAACCGGCTCATTGGTCAGGTGTGCCGTCTGCTGGAGGGCAAATACCAGGGATTGGCGGAGGAATTGCGCCAGGAAATGGAGCAGGCCGCCGAAGAGATGCAATTTGAGCGGGCCGCCGCTTTGCGGGACCGGATGCGGGCCGTGGAACGGCTGGGACGGGATCAGCTGATCATCTCCGGTGCCCTTTCCGATCTGGATGTGATCGCCTGTCAGGTGCTGGGCAGCCGGGGCTGCGTGGTGATGCTCAACTACATCAGCGGCAACCTTCTGGACAAAAAGAAGGAATTTTTCGACGGCGTCACCCCGGATGACATGGGCGATCTGCTGGAAGGCTTTATCAAGCAGTATTACACCATGACCCAGCGTTCTCCCCGGGTGGTGCTGGTGAATCAGCAGCTGGAAGATCAGGAGATGCTTTCCCAATGGCTTGGTACATTGCGGAAGGGAAAGGTCTATGTGCAGGTGCCGCAGCGGGGAGAAAAGCGGAAGCAGATAGAGTTGGCCGTGGAAAATGCCCGCCAGGAACTGGAACTTCTGGACAAGCGGGAGCAAAAGACCTCCCGGTCCCTGGAACAGCTGGCGGAGATCCTGGGTCTTCCGGCCCCGCCCCAGCGAATCGAAGGGTACGACATCTCCAATCTGGCGGGAACCGGCACGGTGGCGGCTATGACAGTGATGGAAAAGGGCCGGTTTCACAAAAGTGCCTATCGCCGCTTCCAGATCAAAGAAGCGCTGGGGGGAGACGACTATGGATCCCTGGCCGAGACCATGGACCGGCGTCTCAAACGGGCCGAAGAAGGGGACAAAGGCTTCTTGCCCCTGCCCGACCTGCTGCTCATCGACGGCGGACAGGGCCAGGTGAACGCAGTGCATCAGGTGCTCAGGGAGCATGGGCAGAACATCCCGGTGTTCGGCATGGTGAAAGATGACCACCACCGCACCAGGGCGCTGGTGGACGGCGATGGAAATGAGTTTGGCATCCGTACAAAGCCTGCGGTGTTTTCTCTGGTGGGCAATTTGCAGGAGGAGACCCATCGGTTTGCCATTGAGTATCAGAAGAATCTGCGGGGACGCAGCGTGAAGGAGAGTACCTTGTCCCGTATCCCCGGCCTGGGAGAGCAGCGCATCCGGGCGCTGCGGAAGAAATTCGGCACCCTGGCCGCCATCCGCCAGTGCAGCGAGGAAGAACTGGCCCAGGTTTTGCCCCGGAATGTGGCAAAACAGGTGCGGGAATATTTTGACGCCCAAGGGGCGAAGGAGGAAAAACCATGAGAGTGATCACCGGCACGGCCCGGGGGCGGAAGCTGGAGGCCCCCAAAGGGCGCAGCACCCGGCCCACCACTGATCGGGTGAAAGAATCCATTTTCAATATCATTCAGTTTGACATCGAAGGCCGCCGGGTGCTGGACCTGTTTGCAGGTTCGGGACAAATGGGCATCGAATGTCTTTCCCGAGGCGCAGAAAGCTGTGTGTTTGTGGAAAGCGACCCCAGCGCTCAGAAGGTGGTGGAGCGGAATATTGCTGCTACCGGTTTTGAAGGATGCAGCCGTTTGATCCGGGGGGATGCCTTCGGGGCCCTGTCCGGTCTGCGGGGACAGAAATTCGGTCTGATCCTGCTGGACCCGCCCTATGGCGGCGAGCTGCTCAATCAGGCACTGCGGCAGATAGCGGAAATTGACATCCTGCAAACTGGTGGTATAATAGTATGCGAAAGTGCCCGGGAGGATTTGATCCAGCCCTTGGAGGAGCCTTACCGGGTGAAAAAGCAGTACCGCTATGGCGCCATTGCCATCACCACCTTCACCCGGGAGGAAACAAAATGAGCCTGGCCATCATCCCCGGAAGCTACGACCCGCCCACATTGGGTCATGTGGAGCTGATCCGCCGGGCGGCCCGTCTGTTTGATCGAGTTATCGCCCTGGTGATGGTCAACGACCAGAAGCAGGCGCTCTTTTCTTTGGAAGAGCGGTTTTCTTTGGTGAAGGAGAGCGTGGCGGGAATTCCCGGGGCGGAAGCCGATTTTTTCGGCGGCATGACCTACGATTATATCAGGGATCACGGGGTCGATGCCATCGTCAAGGGACTGCGCAATGCACAAGACTTTGCTTATGAATGTGAGATCGCCCGGTTTAACCAGCTTCATGCCCCTCAGGCCGAGACCCTGTTTCTGTATGCCGAACCCCGCTGGGATCATGTGAGTTCCAGCCGTGTGAAAGAGGCCTTTCTCGCGGGGGAGGATGTGAGTGCCTGGGTGGCGCCGTCTGTAAGGCAGGCGCTGGAAAAAAAGCTGGGCGCACAGCGTCACACCCACCGACAATGAAGATAGGGGAATGGAACAATGCCGGCAAACACAATCGATGAAATGGTAACCACGCTGTACGAAATGATCCAGGACGCAGGCGGAATCCCGCTGATGGGAGACCGGTGCGTCATTGAGCGGGAAAAGGCTTTGGATATCCTGGATGAGATCCGGGCCAATATTCCTTCTGATCTGAAAATGGCCCGGGAGATCGTGGAAAAGCGCAACGAGATGATCACTGCGGGCAAACGGGAGGCCGAAGTCATCCGCAAGCAGGCGGAAGAGCTGGCCCGGCAGAAGGTCAACGACAACGATATCACCAATGAAGCACGCCGCCGCAGCGCCGAGATCATCAATACGGCGGAAAAGCGGGCCAAAGAGCTGATGGGCGCGGCCAATGCCTATTGCGATGACGCCATGAAGCGCACCGAGGAGGCCATTGCCCAGGCTTTGGAGGAAGTGCGCTCTTCCCGGGTGAAGTTCCGTCAGGCGGCCCGGGCGGAAAGCCGGACAGCGGAAGAAGCCCCTCAGGAATAATAAAGAAACACATCGCTAGTTTGAATGGGTTTCATCTGAGCCCTCGGCACCGGATTTGTCACCGGTGCCGGGGGTGTTTTTTTGCTTTTTAAAGATTTTGAAATATTTTTGCCAAAACAGCGGAAATGAGACATTATTTTTGGAAAATGACGGAAAGAAAACAAAATGCGGGCTTTACATCATTGAAGCGATGTGATACACTATAAGTACCTTTTTGAAGGTTTTTCCCGCTTGAAATTTGGAGAAAATAAAAGACAAAGGGGACTGGGAAGATGCATGTGAGACCCAAAGAAGAAAGCATGGACGAACTGTTCCGGGCTATTTTGATGCTGAAAGATCTGGATGAGTGCCGGGCTTTTTTTGACGATCTTTGCACCGTCACCGAGCTGATGGCCATGCAGCAGCGTCTGATTGTGGCAAAGCTTTTGAAAAAAGGCTGCAT
This sequence comes from Ruminococcaceae bacterium AM07-15, assembly GCA_003477405.1. Lineage (GTDB taxonomy): Bacteria > Bacillota > Clostridia > Oscillospirales > Butyricicoccaceae > Pseudobutyricicoccus. The sequence goes on along the minus strand of QUDE01000003.1, from coordinate 113,887 downwards.
TTACAGCGATATTGTGGAAAAGACCGGGGCCAGCACCGCTACCATCAGCCGTGTCAACCGGGCTCTCAGCTACGGCAAGGGCGGCTACAACATCATTCTGGAGCAGCTGGAGAAATGATCGCCTATTCCGCTTTGGCGGCGGTGTATGATGCTCTGACCGGGGATGTGCCCTATGAGCAGTGGGCCGCCTTTGCCCAAAAGGCTTTTTCCAAGGGGAAAAAGCCGGTGAAGCTGGTGCTGGAGCTGGCCTGCGGCACCGGCAGTCTGACCCGGCTTTTGGGGCAGGCTGGCTATGAGATGATCGCTTGCGATCTGTCCGCTGATATGCTGGCCATGGCCCGGGAGAAGTGCGGGGATCTTTCCTGCCCTCCGGTATTCCTTTGCCAGGATATGTGCCAGCTGGATCTGTACGGCACCATCGACGCCGCCGTTTGCTGTTTGGACAGCGTCAATTATCTCACCGAGCTGCGACAGCTGAAACAGGCTTTCGTCCGGGTTTCCTTGTTTTTGGAACCGGGGGGCCTGTTTTTGTTTGATGTGAAAACGCCTCTGGCTTTTGAGGAGATGGGCGGCCTTTCCAGCGTGGAAGAGCTGGAGGGAGCTTTTTGCGCCTGGCAGTATGGCTATGACCGGAAAAGCCATCGGGCCCAGCATCAGGTGGATGTGTTCCTTCAGGAAGAAGACGGAACCTGGAGCCGGAACACCGAGTGGCATGAGCAGCGGGCCTATACCCGTGAGCAGTTGGAGCAGGCCCTCCAGCAGGCCGGACTGCGGGTGCGCCATGTCTATGGCTCACCTGGAGGGCAGCGGGTGGGAGAACAAACCCGGCGCCTCTTTTTTGTGGCGGAAAAGCCCTGACTTTTTTGCAGAAAATCACCATTCCATGGAGGAAATATGACAGATTATTTGATTCGCGGTATGACAAAAGACGGCTTTGTGTCGGTGAGTGCAGTGGAATGCACCGGTCTTGTGGAGAGAGCCCGTCAGATTCACCACACTTTGCCTTTGGCCACGGCGGCCCTGGGCCGTACGCTGGCGGCGGCATCCATGATGGGCGACGGCCTGAAGAGCGATAACGGCTCGGTGACCGTGCAGATCCGGGGCGGCGGTCCGCTGGGGGCCATCACAGCGGTGGCCGATCATAAAGGCAATGTGCGGGGCTATCTCCAGAACCCGGCGGTGGACTTGCCTTTGCGCGCCGACGGCAAGCTGGATGTAGGCTTTGGCGTGGGACGCCAGGGACTGCTCACAGTCATCAAGGACATCGGCGCCCGGGAGCCTTTTTCTGGGAAAGTGGCCCTCCGTTCTGGAGAGATTGCCGAAGATATCGCCGGTTATTATGCCGAAAGCGAGCAGACGCCCACGGTGTGTGCTCTGGGTGTGCTGGTGGGACGGGATCAGCAGGTGACAGCCGCCGGTGGCTACCTGGTGCAGCTGATGCCCGGTGCACCGGACAGTTTGGTGGATCAGCTGGAAAAGAGCTTTACATCCATGCCCAGTGTCACCAGCCTGCTCAGTCAGGGAAAGACCATGGAGCAGATCATGGACCAGGCTCTGGAAGGGCTGGGATTCCATGTGCTGGAGAAACACCCGATGGCCTATGAGTGCCATTGTTCCCGGCAGAAAGTGGAGCAGGCCCTGATCAGCATGGGAGAAAAGGAACTGCGGGAGCTGCGGGACAGCGGCGAGGATGCGCATATCACCTGCCAGTTCTGCGATGCAGAATATGTGTTTTCCACAGAGGATCTGACAGACCTTTTAAAGCAGGCCAAACGGCCCTGAGAAACCGATGAAAAGGGGGCATCGCCCCCTTTTCAAAAAATCTTGAAGAAAAATCAAAAAAAGGTTGACAGATGTGGTTTGAGCCGGTATAATAACTATCGTCGCCGCAAGGTGTGTGACAGAAAAAAGAATGAAAAAACTTTTTTCTTGACAAACACCGTTCTCTCTGTTAGAATAGAGAAGCTCGCTGCGAATGAGGGAGCATAGCTCAGCTGGGAGAGCATCTGCCTTACAAGCAGAGGGTCACAGGTTCGATCCCTGTTGTTCCCACCAATTTATGGCCGTGTAGTTCAGTTGGTTAGAACGCTAGCCTGTCACGCTAGAGGTCGACGGTTCGAGCCCGTTCACGGTCGCCAATTTGCCTCTGTAGCTCAGTTGGTAGAGCAGGGGACTGAAAATCCCCGTGTCGCTGGTTCGATTCCGGCCGGAGGCACCACTTGCGGATGTAGCTCATCTGGTAGAGCGCCACCTTGCCAAGGTGGAGGTAGCGAGTTCGAGCCTCGTCATCCGCTCCAAAATATGGCAGGAATGTGTTTTGCATTCCTGCCATATATCTAAACTGTATATGGTATGGCGCCATAGCCAAGCGGTAAGGCAGAGGTCTGCAAAACCTTTATTCCCCAGTTCGATTCTGGGTGGCGCCTCCAATAACAAAAAGACATCCTTTTGGATGTCTTTTTTGTTTTTTCCACAAAAGGGCATGGAAAAGGAAGCGCCCTGTATGTCCGCCGCTTTTCTTTACTCCAATGGAAAAAACAGAGGCGGGTCTTTACTTTTTTCCTCTTTTAAGAGATAATGGGATGCAAAGAGAGTTTGGAGCGCCGCCGGAGCGCGGCATCGGATCGGGAGGAAAAGATTATGTTCAATCTGTTTTCGGAGCAAGATGAAAACAAGTTTACCTGGGAATCCATCGGCGATGTGATCGACGGAAGAAGGAACCTGGGAGAAAATATGCCGGTGTTTGTTTACCGGCTGTTTCAGTTTACCATTAAAGATGAGCTGGCCAAGCGCTATGGCAACGAAGCAACGGTGGATATTTTCCGTAAAGCAGGTGAACTGGCGGGGAAAGAGTTTGCCAATCATCTGTTGGACCTGAGCCTGCCTTTCAATGAGTTTGTTGCCCATCTGCAAAGCGTGCTGGAAGAGAGCAAAATCGGCATTTTGCGGGTGGAAAAATTTGATCCGGATACAGGGGAAGCCGTGCTGACGGTGGGAGAAGATCTGGACTGCTCCGGTTTGCCCATCACCGGGGAGACCGTGTGCAATTATGATGAAGGGTTCCTGGCCGGAGTGCTGAAGGTCTATACCCAAAAGGAGTATGTGGTCACCGAGGTGGATTGCTGGGCCACCGGCTCCCGGGTGTGCCGTTTTGAAGCATCTGTGAAATCGCAAGAGAGCGAGCAAAATGGATAATCAGGATATCGACCTTCTGGTTCAGCAGCTTCGCACCATTTTGCTCAACAAACCCCTTTCCAAAGAGCCCCGGGTGCAGTCAGAGGAGTTGGAAACCCTCCAGGATGGGATTTTTTATTTGGCCGATTGCCTGGCCGAAGCCAACGGCTTTTTGGACCAGCTGCGGAAAGGCAACCTGGACACCCCTTCTCCAGGGCGCCATAATTTCCTGGCCGGCAGTTTGAAGGAGCTTCATTCGGCCTTGAAGCATCTGACCTGGCAGGCCAATCAGGTGGCCAATGGGGATTACAGCCAGAGCGTGGACTTTTTGGGGGATTTTTCAGCTTCTTTCAACCGGATGATCGCCCAGCTGGCCGAACGGGAATCCCAGCTGAAGATCCAGTCCCAGATACAGGGAGAATCGGTGGAGCTGATGAAGGCCGTGATGGATGGCTTGAAGGATTGGATCATGGTTATATCCCAGGAAAGCGGAGAAGTGGTGTATTCCAATCAAAGCGCCAAGCAATTTTTTGAGCATCCCACGCCCGATCAGCATCAATGTGGCAATTACCACCGGTTTTTGGAGTTTATCCGCCATTGCGGCCGGGAACACAGTGAAAACCGGGATTTTGAATACCATTGCTGCGAGAGCCGCCGCACCTTCCGGATTCGCACCTATGGCATCCAATGGAGCGGAAAAATGGCTTGTGCTCACATCATCACCGATGTGACCAGTGAGCGGGAGTATCAGGAGCAGATCGAAGGGTTGGCCTATACCGATGCGCTGACGGATCTGTATAACCGCCGGTTTTGTTTGGAAAATTTGGAGAAGATGCTGGAGGAAGGAAAGGAATTTACCTTCTGCATGATCGATCTGGATGGGCTGAAATACGCCAATGACAATTTCGGTCATGATGCCGGCGATGAATATTTGAAAACAGTGGCTCAGCATTTGCTCCAGGTCAGCCGCTCCACCGACCTGATTTGCCGGATCGGCGGCGATGAATTTGCCGCGTTGTTCCCCCGCTGCAAAGCGCCGGTGATCGTGGAAAAAATGGAACGGCTGGATCGCGTTCTGGAGGAAGAATCCCTGCGCTTTCCCATGTCCCTCAGCTATGGTGTGGTGTATGTGGATGGGGGAGAAAGGCTTTCGGCCGCTGAGGTAATGAAACTGGCCGATGAGCGGATGTATGTGCTGAAGAATATGAAGAAAGCCGCCCGGAATAGTTTGGGTGGTGTGGTGATGACTTGGGTTTGGTCCAAGGATCTGGAAACAGGCAATGAGGAGATCGACCGGGAGCATCGCCAGTTGTTGAGTGCAGTCAACCGGCTGCTGGAGGCCTGTGCCGCAGGCCGAGGGCAGGAGGAACTGAACCGTATCGTAGACTTTTTGGTTCAGTACACCCAGACTCATTTTGCCCATGAAGAGCAGCTGCAGCAGCGCTATGGCTATCCGGATTACCAAAGCCATCACCAGTATCATCAGGCTTTTGGCAAGGTGGCCGAGGATCTGGCACGGCGGTTAAAAGTGGAAGGTGGCACAGCGCAACTGGCATCACGGCTCAATAAGCAGTTGGTCAGTTGGCTGATCAATCATATCAAAATGGAAGATGCCAAGGTGGCCCGCTATATTCAGAAAGTCTCTGAAAGCAGCAAATCCTCATCAAATTGAAAATACGCCGCAGAAAAGTTCTGCGGCGTATTTTTGTGGAAAAATCATAGTGTCGTCCAAGGCGGAGATAAAACAAAGCGGCATTGCCAGCGGGGAGGAGAGAGCGGGGTAAACGCACAGATTTTCAGTTCTACGGGGTGTTCCGGTTCCAGCAGCTGGTAGGATAGGTGGATATGTGTCTTTTCCCCCTTTTCCAAGGGACGGAAAGCGGTCTTGGCACAAAAAAGCGGCTGGCCTGATACCAATCCGGGGAGCAAGGGTTTTTCATCCTGGAAAGCATGGCACAGGACAGAAGAAGCGAAACTTTCTCCATCCGGCCCGGGATGGGTGTATTCCAGGGCAATCCACAGCAAAAAGGCCCCCCGTTTTTCCTGCCATGGACGGCAGAATAGCAGTTTGACCGGTTCCTGTGCCAAGGCCCCCATATGGTATGCACCCCCCAGAAGAAAATATATTTTAGTCATCTTTACGGTAAGACTACCAAATGACTGTGATAAAGTCAAGAAAAATAGTCATCTTTATGGTAGAGGGTTGCCGTGAAAATTTATGATTACCAAGGCAGAAGCAATATTTGTGGAGAGCAGATCCGCCGCTTTCGTCGGGAACGGAAGCTGTCCCAGGGAGAGCTGGCCGCCCGGCTTCAGCTCCAGGAGGTACAGCTGGATCAGAAGGCGGTGAGCCGGGTGGAGAAGGGGGAGCGGTTTGTGGCGGATTTTGAGCTGGTGGCCTTTTCCCGGGCCTTGCGGGTGCCGCTGGAGGAATTGCTGGGGCTTCCGGGCTTTTCAGAAAAGGGCGCCGGTGATACAATAAAATAAAAAGTGGGAAGGAGATGGGGGAATGCAACAATCCCTTTTTGATCAAAAAGGCCTGAGCCAACCCTTGGCCGACCGGCTGCGCCCCCAGACATTGGAGGATTATGTGGGGCAGGAGCATCTTCTGGGGCCGGGGAAGGTGCTGCGGCAGATGATAGAGCAGGATGAGGTGCCCTCTATGATCTTCTGGGGCCCGCCGGGAGTGGGCAAGACCACCCTGGCCCGGATCATTGCCCGGCACACCAAGGCGGAGTTTGTCAATTTCAGCGCCGTAACCAGCGGCATCAAAGAACTGCGTCAGGTGATGGCTCAGGCGGAAACCACCCGGCTTTTGGGACAGAAAACCATTTTGTTCATCGATGAGATTCACCGGTTCAACAAGGCCCAGCAGGATGCCTTTCTTCCCTATGTGGAAAAAGGAAGCATCATTCTCATCGGGGCCACCACAGAAAATCCCTCCTTTGAGATCAATTCGGCGCTGTTGTCCCGGTGTAAGGTGTTTGTGCTGCAAGCCCTCAGTGGAGAGGACCTGGTGAAAATGCTCCAGCGGGCGGTGACTTCGCCCAAGGGACTGGGGGAGCAAAATGTACATATCGACATTGCACTTTTGGAGAAGATCGCCCTGTTTGCCAATGGGGATGCCCGGGTGGCCCTCAACACCTTGGAGATGGTAGCCCTCAACGGGGAGAAAACACAGGAGGGCGTATTTGTCACAGAGGACATCCTGAATCAGTGCATTGGCCAGCGTTCCCTGCTTTATGACAAGAACGGAGAGGAACACTATAACCTGATTTCCGCCTTGCACAAATCCATGCGCAACAGCGATCCGGATGCCGCCATGTATTGGCTGGCCCGGATGCTGGAAGCGGGAGAAGATCCTTTGTATGTGGCCCGCAGGCTGATTCGTTTTGCCAGCGAGGACATTGGTCTGGCGGACAGCCGGGCGCTGTCTTTGGCGGTGGAGGCCTACCAGGCCTGCCATTTTATCGGCGTTCCGGAATGCAATGTGATTCTGGCTCAGGCCGTGGTCTATTTATCGCTGGCGCCTCGCTCCAATGCCCTGTATGTGGGCTATGAGCGGGCCAAACGGGACGCTTTGGAACAGCTGGCCCAGCCGGTGCCGCTCCATCTGCGCAACAGTCCCACCCAACTGATGCGGGAACTCCATTATGGGGAGGGCTATCAATATGCCCACGATACCCAGGAAAAACTCACCGATATGGAATGCCTACCGGAATCTCTCCGGGGAAAGCAATACTATAACCCTACGGAACAAGGACTGGAAAAGCGCTTCAAAGAGCGCTTGGAACAGATCCGGGAGTGGAAAAAACACCAGAAAACATAAAAAAGGCCCTTTGGGGCCTTTTTGTTTTGATTGACAGGTTATCGGGATTGTGATATACTCCAAAAGCACTGAACAAGTAATTTACTAATTTACTGCATACAGGAGGAACATATGAAAATCCCAACCACATTAAAGCACAAACCAGTGGTCGTGGTGGAAAACTACGAAGAAGTGGATGGCCGCATGGCCTATCATAGCGATGCAAAAGGTCTTTCTCTGGGCCTGGCCCAATGGAATGATCGGGGAAAGGTGGATGTTTCCGCCAAGGTCTGGCGGTACACCGGAGAAAAGTGGTCCCGGCAATCGGAGGAATTGCCCCTTCACCGGGCGCTGGATCTGGCGATTCTCATCAGCCAGGCCCGGCTGTATTTCCGGGAGGCCTATCGCTTCCCCAAGCTCTATGAGGAAGAGGGCGGTCCGGTGGCTCGGGTAGGACTGCAGGGAGATGCTATGACGGTGGATATCTGCCGGGAAAATCCCCATATTGATGAAGACATTGCCTTGTTCTATCAGGCTCTGGCCCAGGACGACGAAATGCTGGGCGAGCGTTTTCGGGTGCTGGCCCGCATCCTGCGGGAAATGGGCTATTAAAAATGCCACCCCTGCAATGGGGCGGCATGGATCATTGATACAGTTGTACATCGTCGGGCATGGCCAGCCGTTCGTCCAGAAGCCGGTTGATGTTGCTTAAAAACACGGCGCTGGTCAGGATGGCACAGAGCAGGTCGGTGACAGGCTCGGCAAAAAAGGTGGCTTGGGCTCCTAGAAAGTGGGGGAGAGCCAGGGTGAAAACCAAAAAGACCGCTTTGCGGATGAGGGACAGGCTGAGAGCTCCCCGGGCGATGCCCAGGGCGGTAAAGGTGTCCACAAACTCATATTGGAAGGCCAGAGGGATCACCGAGAAGGTAAACACCCGGATGGCCCAGGAGGACAGACGAAGCAGTTCTTCGCTGCGGGTGAAGATCATGGCGAAATAATAACCGGCTAACTGGCTGATCAGGAACATCACGCCGGTGAAAACCAGACACAGCGTCAGCACTTTGCGGATGGCCAGGCGGATGCGGTCCACTTTCTTCGCACCATAGTTAAAGCTGTGAATGGGCTGGGTGCCGCCGGTGATGCCGCCCAGGGGCATGGTAATCAGCTGCATATAGCTGAGCACAATGGTGGCCACGGTGATATAGGTGTCTCCCATCTCGGCACCGCCGTAGCGCTGGAGTACGCTGTTAAGGGCAATGAGCAGCACGCTGTCGGTGGCGATGATGGTAAAGGGAGACAGACCGAACAGCAAGATCCGCCGCATGATGGAAGGGGAGTAGCCTCCCAATGTGAGGGAGATCTGGGGTTTGCGGCTGCGGAGGAACCAAATGACAAAAAAGCAGCTAACGGCCTGGGAGATCACAGTGGCCAAAGCAGCTCCCCGCACGCCCAATCCCAGCAGGAAGATGAACACCGGGTCCAGCAGCACATTCAGGATAGCACCGATGATTACCGTGGCCATGCCCATGGTGGAATAGCCCTGACAGATGATATACTGGTTCAGTCCCACAGACAGGATGGCGAACAGGGTGCCCAGTACATAAATGGTCATGTATTCATTGGCATAGCCATAGGTAGCGCCGCTGGCGCCGAAAGCCATGAGCATGGGCTTTTTCAATAAAAGAGCGGCACCGGTGAGCAAAAGGGCCAGAACACAGAGCATAAGAAAGGCATTGGCCAGGATCTTTTGGGCGCCTTCTTTGTTTTTTTCACCCAGACGGATAGCCATCAGCGGTGCCCCGCCCAAGCCCACCAAAAAGGCAAAAGAAGAGATCAGGGTGACGATGGGACCGCACACGCCCACACCGGCCAGCGCCAGATCACCCACATGAGAAATGTGGCCGATGTACATTCGATCCACAATGCCGTAGAATACATTGACGAATTGGGCCAGCATTGAGGGAATGGCCAGTTTGAGCACCAGTTTTCCAATGGGATCTCTGCCCAGATCGTTGGTCTTTGACATGATTTGTGTCCTGCTTTCCATAGTGGTTGCGGCCTGTCCAGAGGACAGCCTTATATAGACTACTCTGTAAAGCGATGAATTGCAAGGGAAAAGAATAATTTTTCGGATTTTCCAAGAAATATCCCCAAAAAGGAAGGAGAATGGACGATGGAATCCATCAAAGGGCGGTTTGCCCCCAGCCCTACGGGACGAATGCATCTGGGCAATGCCTTTTGTGCCCTTTTGGCCTGGCTCTCGGCCCGCAGCCAGGGCGGAAGCCTTCTGCTGCGTATGGAGGACCTGGACCCGCAGCGCAGCCGGGAGAGCTATGCCCGGGTGCTGATGGAAGATCTTTTGTGGCTGGGGCTGGATTGGGACGAAGGCGCCGGTATTCCTGGGGAAGAGGAGAAACAGTATTGGCAGAGCCGCCGGGAGGAGGAATATGCAAAGGCCTTGGATCTGCTGAAGCGGCAAGAGCTTCTGTATCCCTGCTTCTGCACCCGGGCAGAACTGCACGCCGCTGAGGCCCCTCACGCCTCCGATGGGCAGGTGATTTACAGTGGCCGCTGCCGGGAGTTGACCATGGAGGAGCGGCAGGAGAAAGAAAAACACCGCCGCCCGGCCATTCGCATTCGTGTACCGGATGAAGTGATCTCTTTCACCGACGGATGCCGGGGCGTGTATGAAGAAAATCTGGCCCGGGACTGCGGGGATTTTATCCTACGGCGCTCCGATGGAGTCTTTGCCTATCAGCTGGCGGTGACCTGGGACGATGGGGTCATGGGAGTGAGTCAGGTGGTGCGGGGCAGCGATCTTCTTTCCTCCACGCCATGGCAGATCTGGCTTCAGCGGTTGTGGGGATTCACCCAGCCCCAGTATTATCATGTGCCCCTGCTCCTGGCCCCCGATGGCCGCCGTCTGTCCAAACGGGATGGGGATCTGGATCTGGGAGCTTTGCGCAGCCGGATCGGGCCGGAAGAGCTGGTGGGGAAATTGGCCTTCTGGGCAGGGATTTTGCCCAAAGAAGAAGCGGTTACACCCCGGGAACTGGTTTCTTTATTCGATTGGGAAAAGGTGAAAAAACAGGATATTTTGCTGGATGCCCCCATGCTGAATTTTTAACATAAAAAAGCCGCCTGAAAAGGCGGCTTTTTTCATAGGGTTATTGCAAGGCCAGAATCAGCCGCTGCCGGTGGTGGGAGCAGCGCATGGCCAGGCACAGATGGCGGTTGAGTTTGCGGCACAGAGAAAGCAGGCGGCGGCTTCGGAAACTGTCTGGCGCAGGGAGGCCAGGCAGAAGCCACAGGTTTCCCCATAGCTGGTAGAGCCGGATGAGCCCATGATGCCACAGGGTCAGCAGTCGATAAGCGAACAGTTGGAGAGTGTGTTTCATTGCAGGAGTCCTCTTTCTTGTGGTTTCCGTAAGTGATGCGATCCCGATGCTCCTATTATACATGGGATGCATGGAAGAAGGTGTCGAATTTTCGGGAGAAAAAAAGATTTTCTATTTTTGTTGCCGAAGAGGGAGGAAGAGGGGAGAAAAAGAAAAAAGAAGCGTTGTTTTCAAAAAACATACGCTTCTTTTATGTTTTTTTTGGCTGCGGGGCGCGGCACAGCCGCCTGCGCCCGCCCGTTGGCAGCGCCCCCGCAAAGGATATGGTATCACAGAGCAGGGGGCGGAAACCGTCGCAGCAGGGCGTTTTTTTATTCCAGGTTGAGCTTGCGGGACAGAATGTGATTTGTGATGAAAAAGAATCCGGCCAGGAAAAAGAGTTCCACAATGATGCTCAGCAGCAGAGCCACATGAATGGCCCAGTCGCTGGATACGGGGAAAATCCACTGAGCAGCCAGGTTCCCCAGTACACCCAGAAGGATCTGGACCAGGAAATTCAGGGCCAGGAAGGCGCCGAAGGAGGTGAGAAGCCGTTTGTTGGCGCTCAGCTGTCCCAAGGCCATGCTGGCATAGAGCATCATGGTAAAGGCCAGCACGCCCAAAGCACAGAATAGGAAAAACTCTCCGCTGGCTGAAAGAACCTGACCAGTCAGATCGCCGCGGCGGATGAGGATACCGATGGCGTCAAAAAAGTCACCGATCATCCCCTTTTCATAGACCAGGATCAGAAAGGCCAGGAAGGCGGCAAAACTGCTTAAAATATACCACACCAGAGAGGTCAGGGATTTGCAGCAGATGTGCTGCCAAGGCTTCACTGGCAAGGTCATGGACAGATACCCTTCTTCGCCCAGTAGGTTTTTGTAAAACCGCTGGAGAGAGACCACCAGAGTGAGGATGAACACTGCCATGAGCAAAAAGCCGAACAGGGAGGAGAGCACCACCTGGAAAATCCCCAAAAAGAAGGAATTGGAGACATCCTTGTTAAAGACAAAGAGGCGGGTAAGGAAAGCGGTGATCAACAGGGCTCCATAGATGGGCAGAAAGGTGCGCCCTGTGGACTTGAATTCATATTTCAGTAATTTTCTCAGCATTTGTATACCTCCCGGAACAAAGCATCCACCGATTTTCCATTTTTCTCCCGGATCTCGTCCACCGAGGACACCAGAGCCACCCGGCCTTCGGCCAGGAAGATCACATCGTCCAACACTTTTTCGATGTCGGCGATCAGATGGGTGGAAAGGACGATGCTGGCTTGTTCGTCGTAATTTGTGATGATGGTATTGAGGATATAGTCCCGGGCTGCCGGGTCCACGCCGCCAATGGGTTCATCCAGCAGATAAAGCTGGGCTCTGCGGCTCATCACCAGAATCAGCTGCACTTTTTCTTTGGTGCCCTTGGACAAGGACTTCAGCCGCTGGCTTTCGTCGATGTCCAGGCGGCGGAGCATATCCCGGGCGCGGTTGGCGTCAAAATTCTGATAGAAATCGGAAAAATAGCCAATGATGTCCGATACCCGCATCCAGTCGTTGAGATAGTTTTTGTCCGGCAGATAGGACACCGACAGATGGCTTTCCACTCCCGGCTTCTTGCCGCACACCAGTATTTCGCCGGCGGTGGGGGTCAAAAGACCGTTGGCCAGCTTGATCAAAGTGCTCTTCCCGCTGCCGTTGGGTCCCAGAAGTCCCACGATCCGGCCGGGGGAGATGGTCAGGTCCACATTGGACAGCGCCGGTTTTCTGCCATAGGATTTGGTCAGATTACGGCATTCCAGTAAAGCGTTCATCAGTTTCTTCCCTCCACATAAAGTTGTAATTGCTCCAAAGCCTGCTGGGGAGTGAATCCCAAACCGGTCATGCTTTGGATGAAGTTTTCCAAGATGCCTTGGCACAGCTGCCGTCGAAGCCGCTGGATGGCTTCACCATCCTCTGTGACAAAGCGGCCCGCTGTGCGCTGGGTGAAAAGTAGCCCATCGGTCTCCAGCTCGGCCAGGGCTTTCTGCATGGTATTGGGATTGACCGCCGCCTGGGCCGCCAGTTCCCGCACCGAGGGCAGCTTGCTGCCTGGGGGATAGGCGCCGGAGAGGATCAGCCGCTGGATCTGCTCCACCAGCTGGGCATAGATGGGGCGGTCGCTGTCAAATTGCCAGGCCATAGGCTCACGCTCCTTTTTGTATCACTGTATTAAGAACATAGTACAATAATACAATTGTCCATTTGCTTTGTCAAGGGGGAATTTCAAAAAAGAAAAAGCCGCCTGACGGCGGCTGAAAAATAGGCTTCTGGCAGAAAATCAAAAGAAATCCTTCCAGGCCAGAGAATTTCCTGGCTCCACGATAAAGAATTGTTCATCCCACTGGCCGGATACCAGCTTTTCTAATATACGGATGCTGCCCGGGACATGGCGTACGGCACATTGGGTCAGATCGGTATCCCGCTGGACCTGGCGTAGATGATCCGGAGCATAACTGTCGTAGGTTCCGGTATCGATGATATCAATATGGGTGAAAGGATCAAACCATTGATGGAAAAGGGCGCGGCCTTGGGCTTCTCCACGACTCTGGCAAAGGCGCTTTTCCATACTTTCCAAGGAAATCTCTCCGGCATCCGGTTCACGGAAATAAAAATGGCCGGTTTGCTTCAGATTGGAGGCCTTTCGGTCATCGGTGTGAAGCAGCAGGGTGATGCAGTCGTCTACGCAGGGAATCACAATGCGCTGTCGGGCGGCCAGATCCCCCCAGGAGCCACCGCAAAAGCCCATGGCTACCAAAACGGTATCCACTACGGGGTCCAGTTCGCTCAGTGTTTTTTGGATTTGATGGCGCATTTCTTTGGGATCTGCATGGTATTTTCGATTGAGCCAAATCACCGGGTGATTGGTGTGCATTTTTTCCTGGGCGGCCATTACATCTTTGGTTAAAGAAGAACAGGCCAGCAAAACAGCCTTCAAGAAAAGCCCTCCTTTGCGAAAGAAAAGACCGCCGGAGAAAATCCGGCGGTCTCCAGGGGAAGTGTAGCACTGGAAGAAGGATGTGTCAAGGAAGAGGGGAAGATCAAAAAGCGATGGTGGTGTCCGGGGTGTGAGGGTTGGAAAGCACATCCATGGGCAGACGGTCCAACCAATCTTCTCCCCATTTTTCCCGGGCTTCCAGCACCAGTTCGGTTCCCACAGCGGTGAGTTCACGACGGGTTTTATCTTCGCTGGCGGCCAGAGAGGGAGCGGCGCCGGAATAATAGCCGCCACAGGAACGGGGCGAGCGGCCATAGCGCTGGGCAAAAACCGAAATGTCCGCCGCTGTCACGCTGCCGCCCTGGCGGTAGACTTCTTCCAGAATGGCGGCCCGGCGCACTTCTCCCACCGTAGCAGTGACCGACTGGCTTTGCTCTTCCCGCTCCAAGGCCTGGATCAATCCGTTCACCTGGCCCTGGATCTCTTTCAACTGATGCAGAATTTCTTGATTTGTCATGTGATATTCTCCTTTCGGATTTCGTAATTGTTTTCGTTCTTCGAAGGACATTATGAATTACAGCATGAGAAAATGTGGATGTCAATATGGTAGAACGAAAATATCAACGAAAAAACAACGATGGGCATGGACTGGGGAAACTTGACGAAAAACTCACAATGTTTTTATAATAGAATTGGATGAAAAAACGAAAGGAGAGGTGCTTTGTGACAAGGAAAGAGCAAAGCAAAGAGCGTCTCGGGAAGGAGGGGCGCTATGAGTGAGGAAAAATGGGATCTCAGGGGATATCTGGGGGACAAGGAGTTTTATAAAAATGTGGTGCGCATCGCCGTGCCGGTCTCCTTGCAGCAGTTGATCACCGTGGGGATCAATCTGATGGACACCATTATGCTCAGCAGCATGGGAGATGCTCAGCTTTCTGCCTCGGCTTTGGCCGGGCAGTTTATCAACCTGTTTCAGATCTTTTGCATGGGCATCGGTATGGGAGCTTCGGTGCTCACTTCCCGGTTCTGGGGAATGCAGGACAAGGAAGGACTGCGCAAAGCCATCACCATCATGCTTCGCATCTGTCTGGCCTTTGCCGCGGTGTTTACCCTGGCCACTTTGATCAGCCCACAGATGGTCATGCGGATCTATACTTCTGAAAAGGTTACGGTGGATTACGGTGTGCTCTATCTCCGCTGGCTGCTGCCCACTTATTTCTGTATGGGCCTGTCTTTGACCTGCACCATCGTTCTGCGCAGTGTCAGCCAAGTAAAGCTGCCGCTGTTCTGCTCCATTCTGGCCTTCTTTATCAACATTTTCTTTAACTGGGTGTTTATTTTCGGTCATCTGGGTGCACCCCGGATGGAGATTGCCGGCGCCGCGCTGGGAACGCTGATTTCCCGGGTTTTTGAGCTGGTGTTTATTTGTGGTTATTTCTTTTTCCGGGATCAGAAGATCGGCTATCGTGTCGGGCATTTGTTTATGAAATGCAGGGATCTTCTGAGCGAATATTTGCGTATCAGCATCCCTGTTTTGGTCAGTGACGGCTTGCTGGCCTTGGGAAATAACGCTGTGGCCATGATCACCGGACGGTTGGGGACTGCTTTTGTGGCGGCCAATTCGGTGACCACTGTGGTGCAGCAGCTCAGTTCGGTGCTGACCCAGGGCATTTCCAACGCCAGCGGTATCATCACCGGTCATACCATGGGCCGGGGAGAATATGACAAGGCACAACGGCAGGGCTATACCTTCCTGGGATTGGGATTTCTGGTAGGATGCCTGGCGGCTTTGGTGATTTTGCTGTTGCGCGGCCCCATCATCAACTATTACCAGGTGACGCCCCAGGCCAAGGAGATCGCCTGGAGCCTGATGGATGCCATCAGCTTTATTATTATTTTCCAGGCCATGAACTCCATTCTCACCAAAGGCGTGCTGCGGGCCGGGGGAGATACCAAGTTTTTGATGGTGGGCGACATCCTCTTTCTGTGGGTGGCTTCCATCCCCTTGGGGTATCTGGCCGGTATGGTGCTGCACTGGTCGCCTTTCTGGATCTATACCATGCTGAAAATCGATCAGATCATCAAATGCGTCTGGTGCGTCTTCCGGCTGCGGAGCCGAAAATGGATCAAAGTGATCCATGGCACCAAAGGCTGAGAGAGCATTTCTCTTGCAAAAAGCCCTCTTGCGGCAACAGCTGCAAGAGGGCTTTTCTTGTAGGGCGAAAGATGTTATTCGGTACGCAAAGCGGCCACGGGATCTTTTTTTGCCGCATTTTTGGCGGGGAGCAGGCCGCCCAACATGGTGATCAGAATGCTGAGCAGAATCAAGAAACCGCCGTAAGTCACGGGCAAGGCCACGGTGAGAGAGGATGCATCCAGCAGACTTTGCAAGATGGCGTTGATGGGGATGGTGAGCAAAGCAGACACCAGGACCCCCAGCACTCCGGCCAGGCAGCCGATGATGAAGGTCTCGGCATTGAATACCTGGGAGATATTCCTTTTGGAAGCGCCCATGGCCCGGAGAATACCGATCTCCTTGGTGCGCTCCATGACGGAAATATGGGTGATGATGCCGATCATAATGCAGGACACCACCAGGGACACTGCCACAAAAGCGATGAGCACATAGGAAATAATGTCCACAATGGAAGTAAGGGATTGGGTCATCAATTCCACATAATCGGTGTAGGTGATCTGGTTTTCCTCGCTGGCTTCTTTGTTGTAGTCGGCGATGCATTGGGACACCGATTCTTTGTCCTCAAAACTGTCGGTGTAGATGCTGATGGAAGAGGGGGCATCGTAGCTAACCTTTCCGAAGTTCTCCATATTCTCTTCATAAGAGGCCCCGGCGATGGTTTCATCGTAGATGGACAGCAGAATATCCGGGTCTGGAGAATCGGCCAGCCACAGATCCAGGGCCTGGGCCAAAGCCGCCTCATCGGCGCTCCCCATGGAGGAGCCCATGGAGCCATTCCCCTGGGAAAGCTGGCTGGGGTCTCCGGAAAACTTCACCCCGGTCTGTTCCTGAGCCAGGTAGTACTGAATCATCTGGAACATGGCGGCCTTGTCCGACACTCCCATGGATGAAAGATAGGTTTTGGCGTCCTCAATCTTTTCTTCCTGGCTGGGTGCTTCAAACTCCATGCCGTTGAGCACATTGATCTCCGGTGTCTCTTCTTGAGCCGTCACTACGGCGCTGGCATTGGTGTGCTCGATCACATAATCGGTCAGTTGGGAGGTGTAGGCCACCGGGGTGGAAATGGTGGCGTTGGCCGCATCTGTTTTGGGGCGGATTACACCGGAAATGGTGAGAGTGATCCCGTTTTTCACCAGCTGTTCCTGCTGAGGTGTACCATCCGCTGTGTAGGCAAAGGTGCCATCTTCTTTTTCGGTATAACGGTCGGACGCAGGAACCAGAGAAAAGGTGTGTCCGCAGATGGTCTCATAATCCCAGGAGAGGGGAGTGACTTCAGCGCCATCGGCGATCTGTTCCTGGATCTCCAGATATTGCTGGGCCGAGATCAGCCCCAGCTGGTACAGGGAAGCGGTGGAAAGGGAGTTGTTTTCGTCCAGAACCAGGACCACCTGGTTGTATTCTTCCGGCCAGGCGCCATAGAGAAGATCATAGCTGTCGGTGACCACCTGGCTGATGGCTTGATCATCGGTGCCGGCCATCAGCTGGGAAAAGTTCTTGGCTTGAGAGGAGGAGCTGCTTCCCATCATCATAGCCATGGAATCCATCCCAGTGGAATTGGAGCCAAAACCACTTCTTTCGCTGCCGGATATTTCTTCCGGATCGGCATTGGTGTTCACCAAAACCCCATCGGGATCGTAGGAGTACACATCGAAGTTCACATGATAGGAGTAAACCACGCCGTTTTCTCCCAGATAGGGACGAATGGGGCTGTCCGGGTTATCCAGATAGTCCTTGAAAGCCGTAAGATTGTTTTCGATCACGCTGGAAGCAATGGTCTCGCTGACCTGGATGTCGGTATAATCGGCGTGAACGCCTTCTTCCGGAGGGGTCTGGTTTTGGTCCTGTTTGGCCATGCCCAGACCCATCATGTTGTTCATCATGCCGGTCATATCCAGCGTTTCTGAACTGATGGTGATGGGATAGGAGGTCATGGTCTCCTTTTGAACATCGGCGATATAGTTGTTTACCCCGGAAGACAAAGCTAGGATCAGAGCAATGCCGATGATGCCGATGGAACCGGCGAAAGCCGTGAGAAGAGTTCGTCCTTTTTTGGTGCGCAGATTGTTGAAGCTGAGGGAAAGGGAAGTGGGAAAGGACATTTTGGCCCGGCCCATGTTGCGGTGCTCCGCCTGCGGCTGCTTTTCTTTTTCCGGGTCAAAGGGGTCGGAATCGTGGATGATTTTGCCGTCCCGCAGGTTGACGATGCGGGTGGAATATTCCTGGGCCAGCTCTGGATTGTGGGTCACCATCACCACCAGCCGGTCCTTGGCCACTTCCCGCAGCAGATCCATGATCTGGATGCTGGTTTCGCTGTCCAGAGCGCCTGTGGGCTCATCGGCCAGCAGAATGTCCGGATCATTGACCAAAGCCCGGGCAATGGCGACCCGCTGCATCTGGCCGCCGGACATCTGATTGGGGCGCTTGTGCATCTGATCCCCCAAGCCTACCTGTTCCAGGGCTTTTTTGGCCCGCTGGCGGCGCTGGTTTCGTGGAATGCCGGAAATGGTCAGCGCCAGCTCCACATTGGAGAGCACCGATTGGTGGGGAATGAGATGGTAGCTTTGGAACACAAAGCCGATGGTATGGTTGCGGTAGGAATCCCAGTCCCGGTCCTTGTATTGCTTGGTGGAGACGCCGTTGATGATCAGATCGCCGGTATCGTAACGGTCCAGGCCGCCGATGATATTCAGAAGGGTGGTTTTGCCCGAACCGCTGGGCCCCAGAATGGAAACGAATTCATTGTCCCGCAGATTCAGGCTCACATCCCGCAGCGCGTGCTGTACCAATTCACCGGTCTTGTATTGTTTGGAGATATGTTGGATTTGAAGCATGGATGGCTCCTTTCTTTGTTATGATGCCCTTTTTCCACCGGGAAACACCGATGGACAAAGGGTGAAAACGCCCCGAAAAACCGTGGTTTTTCAGGGCGATGACATTTCCTGGAGGAGAGGAGGCCTGCTGCTGGCCGCCGCCAGGGAATGCATGATTTACTGCATCAAAAAGCTCTGCGCAATTATTGTACTTTACTTGAGTACAAATGTCCATAGCTGTTTTGAAGTTGGCCAGTGCAGAAAAACGGGTTACTAGGATGGTCCGTTTTCTGCACTTCCCACATAAAATTCCGTCATATCCTCCAGGCGCAGGCAAGCCAATCGCCGCAGAGGTTCGTTCCGGTGGCCGCAGCCACAGTCGATGTCCAAAACATCCTTTCCGTGCCAGATGGAGAAGGGAACATCCACAGAGCCGGAAAGGAAAACCGTAGGGGTATGGCCCACGATGCAAAGGGTGTCTGGATAGGGGCTTACCGTGTTTTCATCCACCCGGCCCCAGATGCGGGTTTCCCGATCCGATCCGGGACAGCCATGGACCAGGTGGAATTTCTGTCCATTCACCGTGATATCCAGATGATCCGGCAACCCGGCGAGAAAACGCAGGATCTGATGCCGATCCCTGGGAGTGCGGCGGTAGAGCAAAGTGCGATAGGTGCTCATTCCGCCATTCTGACGCCACAGTTCCCGGGCCCCTATTTCCTGATGCAGGCCCAGGGTGCTCAGACACATCTGCTCATGGTTGCCCAGCAGCATGGTGATATTGTCAGATGCCATGATCTGCTCCAGAAGCTCCACGCCATGGGGGCCTCGGTCGATCACATCCCCCAAAATATATAAATGGTCCAGGGAAGAAAACTGGATCTTTTCAAGCATTTTGCCAAAAAGGTCTTTTTCTCCATGGAGATCGGACATACAGTAGGTCATACGGATCACCTCTTTTGGGTAGGGAGAGAGTAGAAATAGAAAAAATCCCTGCCATGATATATGGCAAGGATTTTTAGTTTATGCAACGGCGGAGAAGGGAGCTTGTGTATTTGGATTCTCCGATTCCATGGTGGACTGCTCTTCGACGGCCCGGGAGCTGGTACGAGTGGTGCCTCCGGAAATATAGACTTTTCCGCACTCCGGGCAGATGGCCGTGTGATAGGTCACTGACTGGGAAACGATTTCCCGGTTTTCCCGCTGAGCCTTGGCCTGCTCCCGCACCACATGTTCCTGCTCGTGGCCCCGTACGGCAGAGGCCGCCTGTTCCGGGGCTATGTTGGTGGGAGTCTTGAAGGACACCCCCGGATCGTTGGAGCCATCTTGGTATTTCCGCTCTTTGCAGGTCTGGCATTGGCCCTCTTCCATCACTTCTTGCGCTGATTTGGCCTGTTCCACCTGCTGCTCCACCTCTTCCGGGGTAAGATACTGAATACGGCCCCGAACAGCCATTTCCACAGGATCAGCCCCTTTCCGGCGGGCCATGTCCAACAGGGAAACGGAGCTGGGCTGTTCACGGCTGACAGAAGGCGCAGCCGTCACAGGAGTGACTGGCTGATCTGTGGCCTGGGACTGGGTGCGGGACACCATAGCGATTTGCCCTTTTTGGGAAGGAGCAGCGATAGAACCCCACTGAGAGCGGGACATTCCCCAGTTTCCTGTATATAAACCGATCATGGCAACACTTCCTTTCCTGTAGAGACTTTTTATCTCCTTTTATTATACTATGAAACAGGCTCTGTGCAAGAAAAAAGTTGCAGAGCGTAGGGGAAGATGGTATTTACATAAAAAATCTTTCTTGAGTCCATGGAGAGGATAGCTTATAATAAATTGTAAAAATATGAGATAAATAAGAGATATTTCCTGAAAGAAAGTGTGGTTATAATATGAAAGAAATTCGGCTGGAACAGTTTGATTTGATTCAGGATATGATCTTATTTTTTAATGATTTGTCTGGTGTAAATTCTTCGATAGGCTTCTTTTGGGAAAGAGATGAAGTAAACTTTTGGATGGGCGAAATGAGAAAAGAGAACATCCGAATTTTTCAATATGATTATTTGCGTCCGTTTAAAAATGCACTTACAGAGGGAGAAGATGATCTGGAATTGAGCCAACAGCGAAAAGACTTTCTCAATCAAAGGGGAAATCGGAAAATTGAAAATAGAAAAATCGCAGAATCGGTGTTGATGTTTCTCAATCCGTTGTTTGTAGAACTTCAGATGGTCTCCCAAAACACATGGATAGATCTGGTGAGTAAAAGCGGGATTTTTATTGGAACTTTCACTTTTGAAAAATTCCGTAGATTCATCTTGTCTCAATGGGGGAAGAATATAGAAACTATCTATGTATTTCCCTGGCAGGACAGTGAATTCTTCTCTACACCATTTAGAATCGAAACTTTTTTGAAGATGGATATCAGCTCAAAATGCAGAGACGATTTTCGAAGAAGAGAGCAGGATATGCTGGCCGAAGCGGCAAAGAAGTGTCAGGTTTTGATTCAAATGCCAAAGCGTCCTTAGTAAAGACAAAAAGAAAAACCCCGAAGCCACAAAGCTTCGGGGTTTTGAACACTGCTTGAAACAAATTAGCGCTTGGAGAACTGGGGAGCGCGACGGGCAGCCTTCAGGCCGTACTTCAATCGTCTGAGCGATGATTTTCCTTGATATTCCGGGCTTTTTTGAGCCTCGGCCCCTCGGTTGTCCTATTCCTTAACCAAAAAACAGGCCACTTTTACGAGGGGACAGCTTGATGAAATGCAGAATTTACTACATCGAATAGCTGTTCTGGTTTATTATACTTTACTCTTGCATAGATGTCCATAGTTGTCTTGCTGTTCTCATGTCCGGCAAGGTACTGGACCGTCTTGGGGTCAACACCTGCATACAGAAGATTGGTGATGTAGGTATGCCGCAGCAGGTGCGGTGTCACATCGAAGTCCAGGCTATACACAATGTTGGGATTGTTTTTCTGATGTCCTCCCAGACTCGGCTGAACAGTGTACTTGATGCTCTGTCCGTTCACATACTTATAATAGGTACGCTCCTTGGTAGACCGAACAACGATGTACTGCCAGACACGTTTGAACTGCGAATATGACAAGGGCTGTCCCTCACTATCGGCAATCACATATTCCGATTTGGAGGCAGCCTTGGCTTCCCGCAGACAATTCACAAGGCATTTGGGAATGGGAATATCCCTTCTTGCTGCTTTCGTCTTAAGCGTTGTAGAGATAACCGGTCTGTTATGCTCTGATCGCCATGCGCGCCGCACAGAGATATATGGAGTGGGTGCATCGAGGAACACACAATCCCATTGCAAGGCGAGAGCTTCTTCTCGGCGCAGACCGGCATATAAGCCGATCATGGTAAACAGATACGGCGGAAGTCCTTTGACGGTTTCCAGCAGCACTTCCACCTGCTGGTCTGTCAGCGAATCTTTCTTTTGGGTCGGTTTCCCTCCTTTTGCCGAAATCCCCTCACACGGATTGTATTCCAGCAACTGGCTCCGCTCTGCCGAGTAAAAAATGCACTTGAGGAGCATATTCACCGTATTGTGCAGGCTCTCGGACTTATTGGACAATGGGATCAGCGCCAGACGAATATCATCCGCTGTTACTTCCTCCATATACATATCTCCCAAAGGCTTGATAATGTAGTTCTTCATATTGGAGGCGTAGCCCTTCAGTGTAGCCGGCGACACTTTTGCGGATTGCATCAACAGCCACTTCTCACAATACTCGGCCACAGTAGGATGCTCCCGGTGGAAGATGATCTCCGCTACCTGGCGTCTCGCCTCCTGCTCTTTATCGTACAGTTCCTCGCAGGTAGTCCCATACAAGCTCACCTGCTTGCCGTCTGCGTCCAGAATCCGGGTTCTGTAATACAGGACACCCTTTCGTGTGACGGTTCCATATTGAGGTATGTTTTTTTTCTTCTTTGCCATAATTAATTTCCTTTCTCGCGTGGTGATGTATCTACACCTCCTTTTTATCAGAGATTTCAAATTGAATCAAAGATACGGCCAAGGAAAAACTAAGAGCGAGACATCCTTGTCTCGCTCTTACTTCATTTTCTGAATTGTTC
Organism: Ruminococcaceae bacterium AM07-15; assembly: GCA_003477405.1. Classification (GTDB taxonomy): domain Bacteria; phylum Bacillota; class Clostridia; order Oscillospirales; family Butyricicoccaceae; genus Pseudobutyricicoccus. The sequence continues at coordinate 91,469 of QUDE01000003.1, read as the reverse complement.
GGAACTTACACAGCGTCCCATAAGTCAAAGGCACAGCCCATTGCTTTGACAAGATCATCCGGCCTGTTGTATTTGACCTTTGCGTAAATGTCCATCGTGATTTTGCTGCTTTCATGGCCCGCCAAATATTGTACCGTTTTGGGGTCCACCGAAGAATGAATCAGATTGGTGATGTAGGTGTGCCGCAGCTGATGCGGTGTCACTTCAAAATCCAGGCTATATACCACATGGCCGTTATTCCTGGCTTTTTCTCCAAGTTTCGGGTAAAGCATATATTTTACATACTTTCCGTCCACAAGTTTTCTGGCCATTCTCGGCTTTGCAGTCCGCGTCACAATATACTGCCACAGCCGCTTAAACTGTGTATAGGATAGCGGATCACCGTCCCGATTGGCAATCACATAATCCGAAGTGGATTTTTTCTTTGCATCTTTCAGACATTCAACCAGACAGACCGGGAGAGGAATGTTTCTTTGTGCCGCTTTGGTCTTTAGCTCGGTAAGAATGACCGGCCTGTTATGTTCTGTGTGCCATGCCCGCCGTACCGTTAAGTACGGAGCCTCTGCATCCAGATACACAGAATCCCATTGCAGCGCCAGGATTTCTTCCCGGCGCAGACCGGCATATAAACCGATCATCACAAATACATAGGGCGGCAAATCCCGGATCGTGTCCAAAAGCCGCTCAACCTGTTCATCCGTCAATGCCTGTCTTTCTTCCTGGGGAACTCCTCCCTTTGCATCCAGGTATATGGTCGGGTCCTCGTCAATCACATGGCTCTCCTTGGCCGCCCGGAAAATGGACTTGCAGAGAATCACCACAGACTTATAAACCGAAGCCGACTTCTTGGAAACAGGTACGAGGGCAAGTTGGATGTCATCCAGGGATACATCAGCCATTCTCTTGTCTCCCAGCCCTCCAATAATGTGCCGCCGCACCTTAGAGGTATAATCTGTCAAGGTGGTGGCCCGAACATGGACGGACTGCATCAGCAGCCACTTCTCACAGTACTCAGCAACCGTAGGCGATCTTCGACGAAACGTAGTACTGTCAATCTGCTCTAACGCCTCCAGTTCCTTGTCATAAAGCTTTTCGGGCGTCTTTGCATAAAGCGCCACTCTGTTTCCATCCGAATCTTCGACTCTGGTTCTATAATATTCAATGCCGTTAAGCACGACCGTACCATATTGAGGAATTGCCCTTTTTCTTTTTGCCAATTCCGTCACCTCCTAAGAATAATGTCCAGCGCTGTACCTTTGTTTTATCAGACATATTAGGTTCCAGCAAGGATACGGAACAGCTCAAGCTCGGACACTTCGCAGCTTGCGGTATGTAGCGCTTTTTTCCACTGGCTTTGCACGATGGGTGCATTTTGCGATATACTCCTGAAGGCCAGCATCTGTAAAGTACACGCAACCATTTTGCACATACTGAACATAGGAAATTAGCCCACTGTTTCGAGCTGCATCCAAAGTGGCAATGCTAATCCCCAGTAATTTGGCAGCCTCTTTCCGCGAAATCAATTTTTCCATAGGTGGTCCCCCTTTCTGTCAAAGATGTGGTTGTTGCTTTCAAAATCACATGAATGCGCTGGCAACCGAAGCTGCCAGCGCATGGTATCTGACTTTGAAAAATTTACTCGCCACATTTGCCACGCACCCCTGGCGATGGGGACATTCCGGTCTCCGCTGGCGCGGCTGTCATAACTCCACAGCGTCGTTTTACTCGTGCGCCGCAGAGTTCCCCCCAAGTCTTTAGGAGGCCGTGAGGAAGTATCTTTAACCCCTATGCAGTCATCGCGCCCTGAAATGCCACTTTCGGGTATCAGGCTGACGTGGATCGCTCGGAACAGTCCTATTCATCACCTCCTGGGGCTGTCCATCTTCGCGGCGTGCCTGATTCGCTCGTACATAGGTTATGTACCGGAAATGCCGTCTATGAAATTGTCAAGCTCCACATTGGGAGAATGTTCTTCCCTCAATGGGTAGGCACTGATACGCTTCATTTGTTAAGTGTTATTCAAAAATTTTTTTATTTTTTTAAATCTTTGTGCAACAGCACTTCTGGAACAATGCCAAAGACGTGCTACATCAATTTGACGATAACCATCCACAAAAAGTAATGTCAATAGCTCCAAATCTTTCTTCGACAGCTTCTTCAATCTCAACAGTAGTTGTTCGTTTTCCACCGAAGCAACCATCCATATCGCGTTTGATCAATCTTATCAACATCCCATTGATAAGATAACGATGCAAACTTTCGGAACAGCTGTGATTGACCACATACTTCATCATATTGTTCACAAGGTATTGGTTGCGTATGGTTTTGAAAAACCCTTTGACTGCAAAACCATGCCCAGTCATATTCTTTCATGGCAGCAATCTGTTCTTCGCTCATCCCTGCATCACAATACTCAACTTCTAAACGCTTCCATCTACTATCAAACTTCTTTTTCTCATATCCATAATTAAATCCCATTATTAACCTCCTGTAGATTCAATTTGCAAAATTCACCATGCAAACTAAAATCAGGAGGAGATCGACAACGAGAATCTCTGGGTTGTTTTCCATCCCCAGAAACAAAAATGCCAGCTGATCTTAAGGACCAACTGGCATTTTTATTCGCGCACAAAGAAAACGCATTATTAAGATTTTATAAGTACAACAAGTATACCAAGCACAATTCGATACCAACCAAACACCTTAAAATCATGTTTTTTGATAAAGTTCATTAGGAATTTAATTACTAAGACAGATACCGCAAATGCCACAGCCATACCGAGAACAAGAGCGAGCAGTTCTGCACTTGTAAATTCAAACCCGAATTTTAACAGCTTAAAAGCACTTGCTCCAAGCATAGTAGGTACTGCGAGGAAAAAAGTAAACTCTGCTGCTGCCACTCGTGAAACTCCTATGAGTAAAGCACCTATAATCGTTGCTCCCGACCGTGATGTGCCGGGTATAAGTGATAACACTTGAAATGCCCCTATCAAGATTGCTGTTTTATAGCTGATGTCAGAAAGTGCCATAGTAGTAGGAGTACGCTTTTTATTCCAATTTTCTATGAGAATGAATAACAAACCATAAAAGATTAACATGATTGAAATCACAATGGGGGTTTGGAGGTAAGCATCCAAATAATCATCAAATAGAATCCCCATAATAGCTGACGGTACACAAGCTACCGCAACCTTGAACCACAACGAGAAAGTATCCTTTTTAACAATTGACTGTGCTTTGTTCTTAAATTGAAAGGGAAACATCTTGTTCCAAAACATTACAACCACTGCGAGTATAGCTCCAAGTTGAATAACAACAAAAAACATTTCTTTAAATGCTTCGCTCATATTAAGTGTGATAAATTCGTCCACAAGAATCATATGTCCTGTGCTGCTGATAGGTAGCCACTCAGTAATACCCTCAACAATTCCAAGAAAAATAACTTTTAAAATTTCTATAAAATCAAGTACCATTATTTCAAATCCTCCTTTTTAAAATGATGAAAGGTCATAAGAAAACCAACTGCTGATACAAGAATAATAATAGATACAGACAGCAGTGTAGGATAGCCGGTACTCTGAAGTTTACCCTGCACCAAGAAATAGGTGGCTGTCCACGGATACAACGCTCCCCATTCTTGATTTGAAAGTGCGGCACTTCCCATGACAATCACGGCAGAGCCAATCATCGGGGCGACAAATCCTTTTGTTTTCATAGCAACAAACACAAAAGGAGAAACTGTTAAAAACATCAGGATACTGCCAAACAAAAACTTGGGGAGCCATACTATTGCCACTAGTAAGCTATATCCCTCCAATGTAAAGACAGCGTCATATAGCCCACAAACGATAAATATACCTGCCCATGTTACAAGGGTTAGCATAACAATCCAAAGAAGCAGGGTGCAAAATTTTCCAATTAATAGTTTTGTCCTTGAAATGGGTATGGGCAATATGGTTTTGAGGGTGCTTTCTGTGTACTCTCTGCTAAACAAGTAAGCTGCAATTGCCACATATATCATAATGTTTACCAGCAGCATGATATACAGTACACTGTCGCTGTATATGTCAGACAAGGTAAAGATAATCTCCGGCTTATCAAAATGTGTTTGCAAGGCTTCTATTAACATCAAAAGTGGGGTAGATAATACCCCTGCCACACTAATTAGCACCATTTTTGAACGCTTTAGTTTTAATAATTCACAAGAAATAAGATTAAGCAATACCGCCACCTCCAATCAGTTTAGAAAAGTAGTCCTCTAAGTTTTCCTCACTATCATTTATCCTTGTCACGAGCAGTCCATTTCGTGCAAATTCTCGATTGATTTCTCCAACACTTTGGCTAAAGTCATAAATTCTCACCGTACCGTCCTGCACTGTAAAATCCGTCATGTGGTAGTGGTTTTCTAAAATCTTTCCGGCTATCTCACTGTCAGATAAATCAAATTGAATGTATTTTCGATTCCTTTTGTGAAGCTCGGATATATTCACTTCCTCTACTAAATGCCCCTCGTGCATAACGCCGATAATATCTGCTATCTGTTCAATCTCGCTTAAAACATGGCTTGAGATAAAAATGGTAATGCCATGATTGTGACTAAGTTCAGATAAAAATGAGCGTATTTCAACTATTCCAATGGGGTCAAGTCCGTTAATCGGTTCGTCAAGTATTAAAAGCTCCGGCTCGTGCATAATGGCGGCGGCAATACCAAGCCGTTGCTTCATTCCGAGGGAATAATCGGAAAAGACTTTTCTTTTCTCCTTATGCAGCCCCACAACTTCAAGAGCTTTTTCTACTCCACTTTTAGATACTCCCCCTCGCAGTTTAGCGAGAATTTGCAAATTCTCATACCCTGTTAAATTACTGTAAAATCCCGGTGTTTCGATAATAGAGCCTACTTTGCTATAAAGGGTATGGATATTTTCCTTATAGTTTGTGCCAAACAAGCGTACCGTTCCCTCCGTTGGGAAAGCAAGCTGCAACATCATTTTCATTGCTGTGGTTTTGCCTGCTCCGTTTCTGCCGAGCAAACCATAAATTTTGCCCTTTGGCACATGAAGATTTACCTTATCGACAACGGTGGCTGTTCCGTATCGCTTCGTAAGATTTTCTGTTTCAATGATATAATCCATATTTGATTCTCCTTTCCGTGGGTTGCTGTTCTTGTTTTCGCTGACCACAATCTTATTATCCACGAGTATTGCATAGAAGCCAAGAAATCTACCGTCACAATGCCGACACAATAGATGTCAGCACGAAAAAAGCTCCGACACTTATCGTGTCAGAGCCTATTTTAAAGGGTTTATGGCATTTTACTTTGTTTGGGTTTGCTTTATCCAGACAAATATTTTAGCAACAAATAGCAGAAACATAAGGGCGGTTACATAGGGTTGTCTTGCCGCAGCGAAGAAGCAGATAAAAAGCGTACTCAGCACGAGAGAGCATTTTGTGATTATGTTGCTCCATGATTCCTTTTCAAAACAAACACACATCAGTTTCGCTATCCCAAGTGCAATCAAAACAATAAAAACAATCCAATAGATTGCAAGATATATTGGGGTAGTGTCTGTAAATGAAAGTAGATTGACAGAATAAATATATCCGTCAACAAGGTTACCATACAACGGCAAAAGTATAAAAGTAACCGCCATCATATCTAATATTCCATAAATGAAACTGTAAATTTTTTTCAAGTTGGAACGATTTTCAGTTTCGGCAAGTGTAATCAGTTCTTCGCCCGATAGCAGTTCATCTATGGTCACAGAAAAGAATTTAGAAATACACTTGAGCGACTCAATGTTAGGGTAACCCTTGCCGCTTTCCCATTTTGAAATGGCTGTTCTTGATACATATAATTGCTCCGCAAGTTGTTCCTGCGTTAAGTTCTTTCCAGTCCTAAGCTGTTGTAGCTTTTCATTAAATTCCATGATTCTCCTCCTGTTTGTTCCTTGTTTTCATACGTCCATCAACGGGTTTTTCTGCATCTTTTGGTATCATCCATGCACGACCAAATTTTTCAGTTCCGTCAATGCGATTTTCCTCACATAATTTTTGTATCCGTCTTTCCGATATGCCCCATTTTTCAGAAGCGGCTTTCACAGAAATGTAATTCATAATATCAACTTCCTTTCGCAAAGAGTATATAATTATTATATACGGAATGACGAATAATAGCAAGTTTCTCTCCACTAATACGAAATTATACACTACTAAACATAAAATCATACTTCGTTCAAATATCATCACCCGAAATGTACAATGATATAGGATGATATTAAAATGTACCAAGATGAAAGAAAACTTGATTTTAAGCCGTTAGGTATAGCGATAAAAAAAGCTCGGGAAGCAAAAGGGTGGACACAGGAATATCTTGCCCAACTGGTAGACCTTACGCCACGCTCTATTATGTATATAGAGAACAGGGGGCAGCACCCAAGGCTTAACAAATTTTATCTCATTACTACCTTGCTTGACATCTCTGTAGACCAGTTCTTTTTTCCATGCAATGAAGATGGCGACAACAATCGCCGCAAACAAGTTGATGTACTGTTGAATGATATGGAAGAAAAGGAGCTTATCGTGATGGAAGCTACGGCTCAAGGCTTGAAAAAGGCAAGAGAAACTGCGGAATAATTAACGCTGTTTTCGTAAGCCAAGCCAACTGAAAAAAGTGCGACACCTACACAGGCTATCGCACTTTTTAGGTTATTTTTTTATTCTCCACACAAATCATAAAGCTGTTCACATCGGTTTTGAATATCTAAGATTTCTGTTTCGGTTAAACTCCTGCGGTTATGAGTAAGTTGTTGCTCTAAAAAATCACGATAGCCATCAAGTAAGGCATCCCGTAAAAGCTCGGGGGCTTTGCAATGTTCCACACCAAACCATTGCTCATCTTTTTCATCCCAAATCATAACGGTGTATCCTCGCTTAGTGTTCACCACCTCCAAAACACTATCTTTATTTAGGTAATCGTTGAATACTTCTAAAACCTTTTCAAAGGTCATCATTTTATCAGCCCTTTCATATTTTAGGTGCTTATATGTAAGTAGTTTATATACTTATTACGACTATGATAATAAAAGTAAATCATCGTGTAAAGGATACGGATATTGTTTGCGAACAAAAGTGGCAAGCAATGCCGGTGTTAATACACTCGGCCCACAGAGGGAAAAATCCTGACGTGATTTCCCCCTCTGCTTTGCTTGTTGAGGGCAGCGCCCCCAAGCCCCTTTGAACGCAGAATTTCATTCTGCGGCTACGCGTCCGATGGACGCTTATGACCATGACCGGCTTACCGCTGGCCGTGGTCTTTTTCTTGTTCTTTTTTCTGTTCCTCATCCATTTTCAGCAGCCGATCCACATTGGCCTTTGCCGTCAAAAGTTCCCGCATTTCCTCACGGGAACGCCGGTACTCGGCGTAGGTTTTCTTCTTTTCCTCCAGCAGTTTGGCATACTCAGATTGCAGGTCTTTGACCTTGGGCAGCTTCTTCACTCCCATCTCATCAAAGGCATTTTTTGCCGCCTGATGGAGCAGAATTTCTTGCTCATGTTCCTCCCGAAATTTTCGGGAATAACCGGCCTTGCGATAGGCAACATAGGTCTCGCGGGTCTTGGCATAATTAATGATATGGGTACGCAGGACGGCGATCTCTGCCATGCGTTTCTCCGTCGCCTTAATCTGCGCTGACAGCTCATTGTGATGGGCGGTAGCCGCCACCGCTTTTTCTTCCAGCTCTGTATAGTCCAGTAGGTGATGTTCGGTAAGAAAATTCACGGTCTGCGCCATCTGTTTTAAGTTAAAAACCTTGGCCCAGCGTGCATATCCAGCACCTTTCCCGGCCTGCAATTTTGCCTGAATATCCACCAGCAAATTGACCTTGGGTGGCTCCGGCTGCACGGTGGATTTCTTGCGGGGCGTGTGCTGCTTTTCTCCAGCCAGCACCGCACGGATTTCTGTTTCGCTGTACCCGGCTCCCAGCTTGTCATCCATACGGGCTACATTCTTCCAGCCGGGAGCTTTAAGGCGGATTGCTTTCCCGCGCCGAGATACCTCGCAGCCCATCTCGGAAAGCAGTTGCAGAAGTGTGTCAAAGTCTGCTGGCTTTTGCTCCAGCGCCCGGTCAATCATCACCCGTAGCTGTTCCCGATGGGAGGGCTTGGCTTGTTCGCCCAGCCACTTGTTGTAGCTTTTTCCGTGGGGCTTGGGGTTCTCCACAATGGATAGTCCGTTCTCGATACAAATGGTGTCACTTAAACGTCGAACAGCTCTGGTGCTTCCCCAAAAGTTACGGAACTTCCGGTCACAATCCATATTGACCGCCGACCAGATGATGTGATTATGAATATGCGATTTGTCGATGTGGGTGCAGACCACAAAGGAATGATTGCCTTTGGTGAACCGCCTGGCAAATTCTATGCCCAGCCGGTTGGCTTCCTCCGGTGTGATCTCTCCGGGCCTGAACGACTGGCGCACATGGTAGGCGATCACATCATCTGTACCGCGCACTCGTCCGGTGGCGGCAATATACTGCCGCTTTGCCAACAGAAACTCTGCATCAGCAGTGCGGCTGTCACATCCATAGCTGGTAATCAATTTTCCGTTGTCGGTCTTTTGGGGATTTGCCACATAGTCAATAATATCGCTGATGGCACGGCTCTCAGTCCGACCCTTGCCGATATGCAGCGGCATGATGCGTGTGGTTGCCATAAGGGAGACCTCCTTTCCAAAAAAGAAACGGCCTGCATGGTGCAGACCGCTTTTGTTATTCTATTAAATCGTCCTCATCGAGAAAATCAAAATTGTCCTCGATGTCCTCTAACCGCTTCGGAGGAAACCTCATCTCGTATTGTTCTTTTGCCAGCGCACGAACTTCCCGGCGCTTATCTTTCATTCGGTTCTTCAGCCAGGAAATCTGCTCCTTTGATAATCTCCATGGGAGATTCAGCAAGCGGTTTATTGTCATTTGCTCCGCTTGCTTCTCCGGCGGCAAAGAAGCACAGGATTTACAGACGTGCGCCGCATGACCTTTGCCGGAAAATTTTTCATTAGCCTTATATTCTCCGCAGACTTTACAATAATGGCCGTGCTTCTTCATAGGCTCGATTCCTTTTCACTGAGAGCGTATAAACTGCGCACCGCCCCCATGATGATGTTCCACTCCAGATCTGCCGCATAGGAAAATTTTTTGCGGTACGATTCCCAAAGTTTCTGCATAACCGAGCTGTTCTCCACTTCCTCAAAAACTTCGGCAGCTTCTGCAAGATGTCGTTCTGTCCCGCGTTTGTGAGCAGTGGCCCGCAGCGCATCATGGAGAATCTGAGGGTCCAATGTATTCCCATGCAGCTGTTCCAGAATATAAATGTCATAGAAATCTCTCATGCGGGTGTTGGTGGTAGTTCTGGTAATGATCGTTTCCAGCTTTTCGGCCAGAACCGTTTCCAGATTGTACGCCCAAATATCAATGGAGCGATCTTCCAGCATCAGCTTGAAAGAGTAGCGGATCTCCCTGGGGGTAATGGCATCCCCTGTGGAAATGTCAATCTTCAAAGGCGTCACCACACCGTCAAAGGTTGTAGTCATATTTACGCGAATCCCCGGATATTCCGCCTCATCCATAATCTCCGAAATACTTTTCAGCTGGAATTTGACGCCATCATCAAGCGGGACACTCACAATAGCGGAAATCAAATTCTCTATGTCCTCCACATTGACATTGGCTCCTTTTACAGTAGCGTCCAAATCCATCGTGGAACGGGCATCCAGACCAACCATAGCCGCTACCAGCATACCGCCTTTCAGAATAAATTTGTCACGATATTCAGAAAGGGAGATACGCTCCAGAAAACGCTCCATCATGTAGTTCCGCATCAAGAGCTGGGCGTCCGCAGATTTTTTTCTGGAAAGATTGCGGATCAGATCCTTCAACTGCCTTGCTGTTTTTATCATAAAAGCACCTCCAAATACTGCCGCAGAATTTTTTCTACCCGGAACATACCGGCATACCGCATCAATGTCCGCAGGTCTTTGTCTTTTCTTCTGGCATACATCTTTAATGCCCCTTGAAAAGTCTGCATCTCCATGTTGTTCCTGCTGCGGAGCAGGTCGCAGATGGTGCGCTCCAGGTCATAGACAGGAACTGTATGCCCAAATGGTGTCTGAGCCGTTGTCAGGCCCACCCCATGCAGTTCCGCCTTAATGGTGAATACCTGTACGCCCTCTGCTTTCAGCTTGGAGGGATTATATCCGGTCTTGACTGTGACCGTATATTCCAGCGGCTCGCGGTCTGTCAGATCGTGAAAAAATAAAGCTGTCTCATGGGAAAACACTGCCTGTTCGACCCGCAGATGAAGTAAGTACATGGCATCGACCCAGGCATCCTTGGAAAGATAAATTCCATGCGCGACCCGCTCCAATTCCCGTGAGTGCACATAATCATAAAAAACAGGCTTAGAAATACCAGCAGATACTACTTGAGCTGTTCGCAGCATCCCATCCTGTGTTTCCAGCAGCTGATCCAGCTGTTCAAATTGTCCCACCGTACCACTTCCTTTCACACTAATATTATAAGCAATATTAGTTCAAAAGTAAAGTGATGAAAATTCGGCATAATTTTACCGACAGCTTAACGTTCAACAGTTTTGGAAATATGAAGTGGCAGCAAAATAGACAACCTCAGCTGCCCATTTCATCACGATATGAAATAATCTGCTTCTTTTTCTGTTTGGCACACCGTAACGTTGTGGCTGCTCCGCCCCAATCATGGAGAACATAGGCCACCACTACATCGGCGGACTCTACCATCCAGCGATTTCTATGAGAAATCGAAAAACGGCGCGGTACGTTTTCCAGCGGTGGATACACGGTACTGTCATAGCCAGAAACATCCCGGCCAGTGTTCAAATATGCCAATACAAGAACCAGCTCGATTTGCGGATACTTTTTCTTTTGTTCCCGTAAAATAGACGCTGCTAAACTGTCGAACTCTCCATATCCTCCAAGATAAAAAGTTGTTGCTCCTTGCTCAATTAGGTCTTGTGTTACATTGCGAAGCCAATTCGCAATATTGTCTGCCTTTGTGATTTGCGAATGGCCACAAAAAGTTACGTTCATACGATGGCACCCCTATTACCATCATACTGCAAATAGCTCTATTAGTACAGGTACAGGGACCAATTTTAGCAAAACTGCCCATATACTAAATATAGTACAGTCACAGGGGCGGTGTATAGAATGAAGCTAAACGAGGCGGTAAGCAAACGTCTGTTAGAATTACTAGATGAAAGAAAAATGACACAATATCAACTGTATATGAAAAGCGGTGTTCCCAAGTCTACGATTGGAAATGTCATCAACTGCTCGTATGATTCGGTTAAGCTACGGATCATTCATGAGATGTGCCAAGGAATGGGGATTGGGATAGATACCTTTTTTGCATCGCCGCTTTTTCAAGAAGATAACCTAGAACCATAAAACCTCCGACGAAATTCGTCGGAGGTTTTCATATTATCCATAAACCAAATCTTGAATGATAAACTTCAAGTCCTGTACCTTGCCCAGTAGCCAGATTGCAGCCATTGGCAAACCATAGGGACTAATGAGAAATGCTATCACCAGCAGGATAATGCCGTTTTGCAAGGAGTAAGTAATCAGAACTGCCACACCCAGCAGGGCAACCACCATGCTGATAAGCCCCAGCACCAAACCGGAGACATAGACAATCCCCACACAAATCCAGACGAACAGGGTCAGCGACAGAATCACCGGAGCCATTAAAATCTTCAACGGCAGTTTCAGAATGAACCAGATCGCCCTCATTTTTCTTCCTCCTTCCATCGTTCCCGAAAGCTCTGACAGAGAATTTCTGCCTGTCTTTCATCTTCTTCCGTCACTTCTCGGCATCCTTTGGTTAGCCGCAGTTCCTCATAGCTGCGATAATCAGATAACAGCACCTCGAATAGTTCGTCCGGTGTCCGGCTGAGAAGTCCATCCACACAGTAGCGGGAATCTCCATTCCATGTGACGCGGAGATAACCTTCTCGACAAGGGAGGACTTCTTCCTCTAGATCACAGTCCAAATACTCACGAAAAATCTCCAACACCTTCTCAAAGGTTTTCATCTATTCTCAACTCCTTTGCGGCAATCTGTTTTCTACCCATATTATCCTTCCAACATTTCAAAAAGACAAGGATATGGGCAAAAGAAAAAACGGAGGAAGGCGCGGCGAAAAGAACGCCGTTCCTCCCTCCGCAGTTGGGGCATATATCCCTGTTACGAAAGCCTGGAAAGCTGGGTTAGGATTTCTTTCACGCCCTCCCATAACTGCTCCTGCCGTTGGGCTATATCCTCCAGGTCAGCATCATAAATCCGCCCCGTTTCATGTACCCGTCGGGTGAGCTGGTTCAGGTTATTGCTGCTTCGGCGCAACAGGGATACCAGTTCCTTCAGCTCCGGCAAGTCCAGCTGTACCACATAGCCATCCACAGCCATCTTCCGCAGATAGGCGCTCAGGTTTTTTGTTCCGAACTGTGCCATTTTCTGCTGGATCGCTTCCATCTCCGCATCGGAAACCCAAAACAGGACCGGCACATCCCGTTTACGCTTTTTGGCGCTCATCGTTCCGGCTCCTGTTTCTTCGATAAAGCAGGCTTGTGGGTGGTAGGCTCCTGTTTGAGCTTTTGCAAGACAGAGCCTTTCTCCGGTTCCTGAAGCGTTTTTCGTGCCTGCCGTGTAAACAGATCGGTCAGACCAAGATTGACCTCATCCACAACCAGATAAGCACAGTGGCGCGAAGTGCCGCTGTCCTCCGGCATGGGAATGGTCTTTGCCCAGGCTTTGTTGTCACGGGAAACGCGACCGTCGCTGTCCTTATGCTGGATGGTGTTGGCAAGGATGAACTGTACTCGTTCCGACCCGAACTTTTCCAGCACCGCCTTAACCGCAGACTCCGTATCCAGTCGGTTATCCGCATAGTGGGCGCTGATGGCGTGTTCAATGGCCTCTTTACAGTCAAAGTTTGCCTGATAAGAGCGGTTATATTGTGCCATCTCCCCATGCTGGGACGCATAGGCGGCAGAATGGAGATAGAGAGGGATGGACCGCTGTTCTTCCAAAACCTTACACACATCATCCGCTCGGTTTTCAATGCTGTCCCGGATCACATCCATGTAGCCGGTCTCCAGCTTCTCAAAGTGACGGTACACATCGGCCAGCGGTGTAGGCGAATCCAAAAGCGCCTGGGCCTGGGCATCGGTCAGCTCCAAGTCCTCCATCGCCATCACAATGTCCTCCCGGACGGTGTACTCATAGGTATGGTGCAGGATTTCCTCCGGGGGCTGGCTTTTCAGCCAGTCCCGGTATTTGTCCTGTTCAGCGGCCATCTTCTCATAAAGGGCCGTATTCAGATCGTTGGTATTCATGTTATCGCACCTCCTCATGTTGTTTCGGTTTCTTTTCAGGGCTACGGGGTGGCACCGGGCGCTTCAAGCTGTCCAGCACCGAAGGCCGTGCGCTCTTGGCAACCACAGTTTCCGGCTGGGCATGGCCCTTGCCGTCAATGTTCAGCAGCGTGTCCAGTTCCACCAGACGGGCGGACTTGACTCGCAGATCATCCTCAAAGGGAAACGGCTTTCCGATTTCCTCTTTGGCTGCGGCCTGCTGTTGGTAAAGGTTGTCCAGCTGGTTTTTCACGGCTTCCAAACGCTGAGGCATTTGAGCCAGTGCATTGTCGATACGGGTGAGGTTTCCGCGCGGGTCTGTGCCGAGGCTTGCCCGGTGGGTCATCTGGCCTTTCAACAGGAGCGTATATTCCTGTTTCCAAGCGGAAAACTCCACGGACATAGTAAAGCCCCGATAGCTGCCGATCTGCACCGGTTCGGAGCCTTTGACCTCCTTACAGGCGTCTAGCAAGGCTGCACCGGCGTTTTCTTTGTCAGTCAGCACATCGCCCCGGATCTCCATTCCAGCAAAGCCATCCTCCGGGTGAGGATGGGCGGCCAGGGTCTCCAGATCCGCTTCAAAGCCTTTAATAAACCCCTTGTTAGTTTCGATTTCCTGGGGGAAGTATTTGAGCAACTGATCCTCCAGGCGGTACTGCTTGCTCTGATGGTCAGCTTTCATCAGCTTCAGACGCGCAACCTCCACATCCAAATCCATGCGCTCCTTGATACGGGGGTCTCCGGCGCACAGGGCCTTGATCTCGGCAAAGGACAGCGCCGTTTCGTCCACATCATCGCAGGAGCGGACCGGGCTTTTGCTGGTCATGATTTGCGAAATGAATTTCTGTTTGTTCTCCACCGTCTGCCACAGGTAGGCATCGAAAGTTCCCTCGGTAACATAGCGGTACACATGGACCAGCGGATTCTGGTTGCCCTGGCGCTCGATACGGCCCTTGCGCTGGGCAAGGTCTCCCGGACGCCACGGACAATCCAGGTCATGGAGCGCCACAAGCCGGTCCTGCACATTGGTGCCAGCGCCCATTTTGGAGGTGCTGCCCAGCAGGACGCGCACCTGCCCAGTGCGAACCTTGGAAAACAGTTCTTTCTTCTGCACCTCGGTCTTGGCTTCGTGGATAAAAGCAATCTGCTCGGCGGGCATTCCCTGGGCGATGAGCTTCTGGCGGATGTCCTCATAGATGGTAAAGGCAGGCTCAGGCTCATCCAACGGCACAGCCTGTTCCAGCGCATGAAGTGTGGGATTATCCAGCTGTTTGGCTGCCTTTTTGGAGGGGGCTGCCTGGGGCGTGGAAATGTCGCAGAATACCAGCTGGGTCAGCTTGTCAGCCTCGCCGTCCCGCCAGATCTGCATGATATTACCCACACACTGATTGACCTTGGTGCCGGGTTCATCCGGCAGCAGCTGGTTGATGATACGCTGGTCCAGACCCAGCTTGCGGCCATCGCCGGTAATCTTGAGCATATTGTCCTCTGAGGGGTCAACGCTGCCGCTGTGTACCCTGGAGGCGCGCTCGGAGAGAACCTGCACCATCTCTTTTTGGTGTTCAGTAGGCTGGGCCACGATGTTGTGGTATTCCACCTCCGGGGTGGGCAAGTTCAGCTGATCGGCGGTTTTGATGTCGGCAACTTCACGGAACAAGTTCATCAGCTCCGGGAGGTTGAAAAACTTGCTGAATCTCGTTCTTGCCCGGTAGCCGGTGCCTTCCGGTGCCAGCTCCAGCGCCGTGACGGTTTCTCCGAAGCGGCTGGCCCAGCAGTCGAAGTGGGTCATGTTCAGCTCTTGCAGGCGGTCATACTGGAGATACCGCTGCATGGTGTAAAGTTCGGTCATGCTGTTCGATACGGGGGTGCCAGTGGCGAAAATCACACCACGGTTTCCGGTCAGTTCATCCATATAGCGACACTTTGCAAACATATCGCTGGACTTTTGGGCATCGCTTGTGGAGAGACCTGCCACATTCCGCATCTTGGTGTATAAAAACAGGTTTTTATAGTTATGCGCCTCATCGACGAACAGGCGGTCCACACCCAACTGCTCGAATGTTACCACATCGTCCTTGCGGCTCTCGGCCTGCAATTTCTCCAGCCGGGCTTCCAGGGACTTCTTGGTGCGTTCCAACTGCTTGACCGTGAAACGCTCACCGCCGCTGTACTTCACCTCGGCAATGCCCTCGGTGATCTCGTCGATCTGCTCCTGAAGGAGCCGTTCCTGACGCTCTCGGCTGATGGGGATTTTCTCAAACTGGCTGTGTCCCATGATGATGGCGTCATAATCGCCGGTGGCAATGCGGGCGCAGAACTTCTTGCGGTTGTGGGTCTCAAAGTCCTTTTTGGTGGTGACAAGAATGTTGGCGGAAGGATAGAGCCGCAGAAACTCCGACGCCCATTGTTCGGTCAGATGGTTCGGCACCACAAAGAGGGATTTCTGACACAAGCCCAGGCGCTTACTCTCCATGGCGGCAGCCACCATTTCAAAGGTTTTGCCAGCGCCTACCTCGTGTGCCAGCAGCGTATTGCCGCCGTACAGCACATGAGCGATAGCGTTTTTCTGGTGTTCCCGCAAGGTGATGGCCGGGTTCATACCACCGAAAGTAATGTGTCCGCCGTCGTATTCACGGGGACGGGTGGAGTTCATTTCCTCATTGTACTGGCGGACCAGAGCTTGGCGGCGGTCCGGGTCTTTCCAAATCCAGTCTTTGAAAGCGTCCCGGATCGCTTGCTGCTTTTGGGCGGCCAGGGTGGTCTCTTTGGCATTCAACACCCGGCGCTCTTTGCCGTCTGCATCCTCTATGGTGTCGTAGATACGGACATCCCGCAGGTTCAGGCTGTCCTCCAGAATCTTGTAGGCATTGGCACGGCTGGTTCCGTAGGTGGTATAGGCTGCCACATCTTTTTCGGATACAGAGCTTTTGCCCGTGACCTGCCACTCGGCGGTATAGGAGGCGTAATTGACCTGGATGGCGCGTTGGAGGTAGTACGGAGTATTAAAGGTCTCATACATGAATTGCTGGATGTACTCCTTGTCAATCCAGGTAGCGCCCAGGCGCACCTCGATCTCCGACGCATCCAGGTCTTTAGGCTGGGCAGCGGTCAGAGCCTCCACATTGATGGCAAAGGCCGGGTCCTGCTGTGCAGCTCGCTGTGCCTGACGGAGCTTACGCCGCACATTGCCGGAAAGGTATTCGTCGGCGGTCACATAATTGGGAGTGCCGTCTTTCTCCAACTGTCCCGGTACACGAAAGATCACACCTTGCAGCTCGGCGGCCAGTTCGTCGCTGGTCTTGCCGGTCAGTTCCGACATATACGCCATATCAACACAGGCCCTTTCGGAAATCGACACAGCCAGGGCTTCGCTGGCGGTGTCCACGGATGTCACCGCCTCATGGGGTTTGATGGTGCGCTTGGTAAACATATCCGCCTTGCGCTCCAAACGCCCATCCTCGTCAATGACTTCCAGCGCGCAGAGCAGATAGTAGCTGGAATCATCAGCAAAGGCCAGACGGTTCGCCCGGTCATTGATAAGGCCATATTTTGCGGAGAAGCTGTCATAAAGCCGGTTCAATTCAGCCTGCTTCTCCCGGATGTCGCTGTCCGGTGTGGCAGCGTCCATTTGCAGGTCGATCAGTTCCTGGACACAATCCCGCAGCCTCACCATGCCTTTAATGCGGGCCTCGGCGGTGGCGTTGAGATCGGGTCGCACCATGCGGCTGTTCTCCCGGAAATACACAGCTCCGTCCACCACGGTATAGGAGTAGTTCTTCACATTGGGGTCAGCGGGGATGGAGGTGTCGATGGCTTCGCCCTCGCCCAGCTCCGGCAGCTCGGCCTCCTGGTAGGTGCCGCGAATGTACTTCACAGCATCGTGCAGCTGATCGGCCAGTTCCAGCCCCTCAATGGGGTTCACGGTGTAGTCCATGCCGTGAGCGGTGCTTTCCGGTTCCTGTCGGCCCAGTACCATTTCCGGGTGGTCCAGGAAATAGCGGTTGATGGAAAAGCCGTCCTCGGTCTGCCCGGTCTGCGTCCACTCCGGTACAATGTCCAGCGGGCGATCCCGCTTTTGGAGAAAGATGATGTCCGATACAACCTCGGTCCCGGCATTGGCCTTGAACGCATTGTTGGGCAAACGGATAGCCCCCAGCAGCTCAGCGCGCTGGGCAAGATACCGGCGCACAGTGGAATCTTTGGCGTCCATCGTGTAACGGCTGGTGACAAAGGCCACCACACCGCCGGGACGCACCTGGTCCAACGCCTTGGCGAAAAAGTAGTTATGAATGCTGAAATTCAGCTTATCGTAGGCTTTATCTCGGACCTGATACTGGCCGAAAGGTACATTGCCGATAGCAAGGTCATAGAAGTCCCGCCTGTCGGTGGTTTCAAACCCGGCCACAGTGATGTCGGCCTTGGGATAGAGCTGCTGGGCAATACGCCCGCTGATGGAATCCAGCTCCACGCCGTAAAGACGGCTGTTTCGCATTTCCTCCGGCAGAATACCGAAGAAATTGCCCACACCACAGGACGGTTCCAGGATGTTGCCGGTCTCAAATCCCATACGGCCCACAGCCTCGTAAATCGCTTTGATGACCGTAGGGCTGGTGTAGTGCGCGTTGAGGGTAGAACCTCTGGCAGCGGCATATTCCTCTGGGGTCAGCAGCTCCTTCAGCTGGGCATATTCCTTGCTCCAGCTTTCCTTGTCGGGGTCAAAGGCATCGGCAAGGCCGCCCCAGCCCACATACCGGGAAAGGATTTTCTGCTGTTCTGGCGTTGCCTGCCCGGTGGTTTCCTCCAGGTGTTTCAGCAGCTTGATTGCCTCGACATTGGCCTGGAACTTGGCCTTGGGGCCGCCTTCGCCCAGGTGATCGTCGGTGATATGGAAATTCTCGGCGGTGCGGCGCAGGTTGGCCTTGTATTCCTCATAAGAGGCTTCCTCGGCAGCTTTGACATTGGGGAAGGTCTGCCACTCGCCATTGACCTGAATGGAAACGGGGTGTTCGTCCAGCACTTCATCCGGGGTTTTCTCCGGCTCGGTGACAGGTGTAGGAGGCTCTGGCTCATTGGTTCTCAGGGTCTGAACAACCACATCATAGGGCAGATTATTCTTACCGCCCGGATAGACAGCCACAGTCTCGGATTGGAAGGTCGGGGCTTCGGCAGCCGGTTCGGGGCGTTCCTGCCCAAAACCGTCCAGCTGACGGGCATACATCCCGCGCAGCAAAGGCGCAACCTCATTCCACTGGAAGAACAGCATGGCCAGACGCTTTTCATCTGCATCCAGCACTTCTAGCTCAATACCTTCCGACATCGTGCGGTAATCGGCGGTCTCGCCGGTCTCCAGCTCCATCGTTTCCACGATGTTGGGATATGCCCGGCTTAGCCACAGGGCCACCTCCTGGTTGCTCTTGCCGTTGCGAAGAAGCTCGGAAAGCTCCGCCTTGTCCGCCTCACCAATCAGGCCATGTGCAAGCACATCCCGCAGGTCCTGGTCTACCGCATCTGGGTTTGCCGGAAGAAACTCGGTATAGAAGTCGTTGCGGTTATCTGCCCGAAGAAGCTGCTCAAACTGTTCCTGACGCTCGGCCCGGTAGATGGGATAGCTCATGCCGGTGGGCAGCAGCTGCACCGTGTCATCCCGCAGCTCTGTGATTTGGTGAGCGCGGTCATCCAGATAGACAATATCCCCCACATGGTAGGGAGGGACTGTTGGATCATAGGAAGTCCGCTCCCGGACCGTGCCACGGGCCGCAGCGTATTCTTCGGCTGACACGGGAACACGCGAATTGCCGGAGGAAGGCTGTTCCGGCTGATCTGCTTGGGCGGTCTCTCTGGATATGGCCTCCACATCCCGCATGACCTGCTGAACAAAGGGATCGTTGTCCAGCTTTTCCGGGTCCACCACATGACCGTTCACAATGCCGCGCTGGGCAAGGGTCTCTCGGATGGCGATGGGGTCCACATCGTCCAGATTGTCCTGTTCGACCTGGGTGTAGAAACGGTCCTCCTTAATGAGCTGGGCAATCCGGCGCTGTACCTTGGGCCAGGGCAGCGCCGTTCCTTCGGGGCTTTCCGGGCGGACCGCAAACGGGGTTTTACCGTCACCGCCGTCAAACTGATGAGCCAGCCATGCGGCGGTGTCTTTTTCCCGCGCATGGTCTTTCATGTAGCGGGCAACGGCGTGTTTGCTCTCGATCCTGCCGTTCCACTTCTGGATAGCCCGGTCAATGTCATTGTCCGAGAGCGGGCGCAGCAGTTCATGGAGCTTGGGATAGGTTTCGTCTGCCACTTCCCGGTGCAGCCGCTGGCGAAATTCCGGCACATCAGAGAACAGGCGGATCAGCTCTATATCGTGGGAATCAAGAATGGCGTGGCGCACAGCAGCATTACACTCGATCATAGCGTTTTCATAATCACTGTGACCGCAGGCGTTGCGGTATCGGATGTCCTGGGTAACGGCCTCCAGCACCATGGGCTTGTATTGCTCATGCAGCTCCCGGAGAGTGGGTTTTGCCGCCTCCGTCTCATGGCTGCCAGTTTCCGGCTGCGGCTGTTCCTGGGCAAAAGAAAAAGCAGAGGATGTTTGCACATTCTCTGCTTCGTCTATTCCTTGGATTTGTTCCGCTTCGGAGAGGAACAGGTTTAAGGTCAGCTGTTGATAAGCTCCGCCATCAGAATCTCCTCGGCCTGGGCCTTGCAGGTGTTCATCAGGCCCACCCAGCGCATCGGATCGCGGGCTTTCAGCTCCTCCGTCGCGCCCGCCGACTCCGCCAGCTGGGGCATCATCTGCTCCAGACGGCTGTTCGCCGTCTCGTCGATCTCGATGAGGTGCGGGTACAGCTTCTCGGTCAGCAGCAGCTGGTTGTAGATCAGGGGCCGGTGTTCCTTCAGATACGCTTTCCTCAGCCGCCCGTACTTGCCCAGGGGCTTCTCCGGCTGTTCGCTCAGGCTCAGGTCGGGAATCAGGTAATCGCCGTTCCTCGTGTAAGTCAGGTTGTTCTCCATGTGTAACGCTCCTTTCCGCGAGTTGTTCGCGCTCATAGTTCTGAATGGTGACGCCGATCTGCCGCAGCACCTGCTGGTTCATCTGGCTGACCGCCGCACCCAACGCCCCAACCGTGGCCGGGGTATTGAAATCGAAAATCGGCATGAAGTCCTCATGCTGGAAATATTGTTCCGTATCCAGCCCACAGCGGGACATCAGGGCGTAGGCGATACTGACGGTGGCGGCAGACTTAAATTGGACTTCGATGTTGAGATCATCGTACTCCTCCAGGAACGAACCGTCAACGATATAACGGAAGTCCTGCTGATGCTCGTTCCAATACTCACTTGCCAGCTTTCCGGCCACATCGGTGAGCTGCTGGGCGAGATCGTCACCGGCAACGCCGTAGTTGCGCTCCAGCATGGCCGACACAGGCCCGATATGCTGTTCCTCCAGCTGCCACAGCCAGGGGGTGCGGGAATGTTCACGGGTCCCAGTGTCGGAAATATCGAACACATAGCGCAGCCGGGGCCTGTCGCCGGAATCGTCCACCAGGGCGATACCCTTGGAGCCACGGCGCACATACCGCCCCATTTTCTCATTCCACAGGTCATACTCGGCGCAGGCGGTGGCGTCCGGGCGCTGGGCGTAAATCATCATCTGCTCATGGAACGGATATTTGTAGAGGCGGGCGGCGGTAGTGAGAAAGGCTGTCCATTCCTTCCAGCTGCCCACAAGCTGGGTCGATACCTGCTCGGCCATCTGCCGGTAAAATTCAGCTTTGGATGGCATGGTTTTCTGTCCTCCTTTCGTTTTTTAGGTAAAAGAAAAGAGCGGCTCAATGCCGCTCTTTCAAGTAACTACTAATAAGTGTTCGGATTTTCTGTCTAAACTCGTTTAACAATTCTTCTGTTTCTTGAAGGCTCTTTTTTGTCAGTTCAGCATCGCTCAACAAGTATTTCATGTATTCAAGACAGTCATTTGCTGCCTCAACATCGCACAAGAGAATTTCCATTTCAAACATGATTCGTCGGGGTTTCTCTGTGGTAGCTCCTAACTCAATTTTTTTCTCTGCATCAATACTTTGCCCTTGTGCTTGATTATATAGCATTTTCCATTTAGACCGATATGCCATCAACTCAATACAAAAATCGGAGGATAGCGATGCGATGTGATTGCATAATTGACGCCGTTCATCTCTGCGCTGTAATTCTTTGCTGCTCACAAGTGTCTTTTGCATTACAAGGAGTGTAATAATGCCTCCGAGTATAGAGCCAAAATAACTTCCTAAAAAACCAATCCAGTCGTTGCTGGTTTCAAGACATGGGAAAAGCGACACAGATACAATTATAGCTGTTATAGCGGGGATGATGATGAACAATGCGACTGCAAATCCGACACCTTTAATTACTTTTATAACCACTCCATTTTTATCTTTATCCAAGCCTGTACGCCCCTTCATGTAAGATTAAAACCATTATAACACATCTTTTACAAGGGGGAATATTGAATTTACTCGTCGAAGTCCGGGTACAACTCCAGCTCGGCAAACTCGGCGTCGCTCATGGCCTGGAGCTTGCCCAGAGTGCTGTCGGTCAGCTCCCGCAGCTCGGCTTCCTCCGGCGAAAGCTCACCGCGCATCTCCGTCAGAGCGGCGATCAGCCCGGTGCGGCTGCCGGTGTTGTAGATACAAAGCAGGTTCGTTTCCTCAAAAGTGAAGTTTCCCATATCAAATCTCCCTTTCCGCGCTCTTTTTGGGCGCTGTCTTTTTGTGTTCCGCCTTGGGCTGGCTTTTCAGCTGCTCCATGACGGACTTTTTCTTTTCCCGGTCCTCCCGGTGGGCGGCGGCAGCCAAATCCATGAGGGAAATCGGCTGGCCGCTGCGGGCCTGCTGTTCCAGCTGGGCCACTGTCGGCTCTTTGGGGCCGTTGTTGATGATACCGTCGATCATGCCATAGTCATCCTCCAACATCATCTCCGCATTTTTCAGCGGATTGTCCGGCAGGAATCCGGGAACCTGCTGAAAGCCGAAGCTGTCGCAGTAATGACAGGATACCTTGCCGTCCCGCTTGATGGCAACGATGTCGCTGACGCTCATGGACGGATGGCCGTAATCGGCGGGATGTTCATTGTTGAAACGGTAAAAGAGCTGTTCGGTGGTATCGCCTTTCAGGTCAAAGGGCAGCAGCGGAGCAGTGTAAACCAGCTCATAGTTATCCCGCTGCACCGTCCGCCCGATGGATTGGAGCCATTCCAGGCCCTCGTAGCGGATGTCCCGCAGCTCGTCGGTGTGCTTCACCTGATAAATGGCGAAGCAGTCCCCCTTGTGGGAGAGAAACGCCTGCTCCCGTTCCTCCTGGTGGTCCATGCGGTCCTTGACCAGCTTATCAAACTCCGGGCTTTCCTCCCATTCCTCGCGGGACACGGCGAAGATGCCGTCATGGGCGTCCAGATCGGCGGTATCAAAGGCCATAGCCGGATTCTCGCCCTCCTGGATGATATAAACGGTCAAATCGCGCTCCATCAGCTCATAGGCCCGCTCTTTGGAGAGGGGCAAAAGGTCGCTGTCCAGACAGCCGCATTTCTCCAGATCATCCTGGGTCAGCACCGGGTCCGGCATGGGATACTCGTCCAACGCCTGTTCCTGGGCATCCGGCAGCTGGGCGGCTGCGGTTTCTGTGGTCTGCTGGCTGACCTGTTCCTGCATCTGCTGGGAGGCTGCCTCCTGCAAAGTCTCGATCATGGACAGCGAGGCATACTTGATGGACTTGCCGCCCAGCCCCAGGTCCTCGCAGATATGGCTGACTGCTGCGGAACGGCCCATGTCGGCCCCGTCCAGCTGGCCGCCGTCCAGCTGCTTCATGGTTGCCACATCATAGAGCGTGTAGTCCCAGCCGGTGTCGCAGGGCTGAACATGGAGATAGGCGGTATCGTCCAGCACCAGCAGGGCCTCCCGGTACTCGGCGCTGGGCTGGGATACTTCTTCCGCAGGGGCTTTTTCCTCCACAGCCTGCTGGGGTGCCTGCTCCGGCTCCGGGGCGGCGGTCAGGTCAATGCCGCGCTCCTTACAGATTTCCTTGTAGTTGCGCTCGATGTCGTTAATCAGCTCGCAGGAAGTCTTGTTGATGGTCTCCAGGCTGGCCCGCAGCTCCTTCAGTTCCTTGTCCTTGGACCAGGAAGCGATGTATCCGAAGCTGTTTTCGCCGGTCTGGATGCCGAAATACTGGCAGACCGCATAGGAAATGCTCTCGGCCTCCACTTCCTCGGTGTTGCGGTTCTTGGCGGCCTGTTTCACCGCCGTCAGATCTTCCTGTACTTCCAGACGCCACTCGAAGCGATTTTCGTCCACAAAGCGCCAGTTTTCCTCAGCAGCAGCCTGTTCAGCCTCCGCTTCGGTTGCAAAGTCCAGGCGATAATCGTGCTTGACACCGCCCTCACTCACCATCACAATTTTCCAGGTCGGCTCCGCTTCATACTTTTTGGGGTCATGGAGCTTACTGTGCGCGGTCTCATGGACAGCGGCGGAAACAGTCTGCACCTCGCTCATGCCTTCCCGGAGGGCGATCCGCTGCTGCTCGGAGGAAAAATAGCCGTCCATGTTCGCGGCCATCGGCTCAAACTCGATGGGAACCGGGGCGGAGCGCCGCACCGCCTCCAGAAATGCCTCATAGTGCGGCACCGTCCCGGACAGGCTGGAGGCCAGCTCCGGCAGAGGCTTTCCGTCCGTCTGCGAAACATCAAACACCTTGACTGGGCGGAACATGGGGATTTCGATTTCCTTTTCCTCCATGACCGCCTTGCCATCCGCGTCCAGGATGGGTGCATGAGTATCCGGGTCGCGCTTCATTTCCTCGATCTTCTTTTTGTAGGGCGTGGGGGCAATGATGGTGATACCATGCTCACCCTTTTTCACATGGCGCTCAAACTGATTTTTCCACTTGTTGAACCCGGCCACCAGGGTGGCGTCCGGGCGCTGCATATAGATGAGCATGGTGTTGTTGACGGAGTAGCGGTGGAACTTGGACATGACGGACAGATAGCGCATATACTTCTCGCTCTCAAACAGTTCCTTGATACCCTGTTCAATGCCCGCTGTGATCTCTTGTAACCGTTCTCGATTGGTGGTCTTATCAGCCATGAATTTCACTCTCCTTTCCAATTTGGCTATTTCTGATTGATGTTCGGCAATCCACAGCTTTTGCTCCTCCGGGCTGTTCTCCAGAAAAAAATCCAGCAGATAGCCCACATAGTCCTTTTTCTGGATTGCCTCCATGAATCGGGGATGTGGATTTTCCTCCGGTGTTTTGGGTGTGTAGTCCGTTTCCCACTTGCGGAGCAAATGAAAGTAGTCGGCCAGGACACGAAAGGCATGGTCTCGGTCCTCCTTGAATTTCTGCGCCTCGGATTTCTGGCGGACATGGCGTCGCCGGGGAGGGGCCTGACTGTCATAAGCCAGGCCAAAATCCTGGGCCAGCTTCTCGGCGGCCTCTTTGGGGGACAGATTGTAGAGCCTCGCTGTGAAGTCAATCACATCGCCGGTGGCTCCGCAGCCAAAGCAATAAAAATATTCCTCGTTCAGCTTCATGCTGGGATTTTTGTCATCGTGGAAGGGACAACAGGCCATGCCGCTCCGGTTGACCTCGATTCCGTACATCTGCGCTGCTTCTCGGACGGTGATGGACTGCTTGACAGCCTCAAAGACACTTTCAGCCATGCTTACTCATTGCCTTTCTTGGGGGTGGGCGGCCTGTATCCGGCAGCTTTGGCCCGTTCACTGGCTGCCTTGCGGCGCTCGGCGCTGTACGGTTCCCGGACCGACACGCAGCGTTTTGGAACGAGAAAAGTCTGCCGGTCCTTTTTCACGATCTGATCCGGGTATTTCTCTGCCAGCCGCCGCAGTTTTTCCAGCAGCCGGGGATCATGGGTATAGACCTCGGCGGCTGCCTCGGCCTGGTTGTAGAGGATGATGGTTTCCTGTTCATAGCGTGAGAGTTTCATCGCTTGCCGCCTTTCTCCCGGCCAAAGGCCAGCTTGAAATTGGCGTATCTCCCATCGTCCTCCAGCACCACGGTGGCGTCGTAGGTCTTGCCGGTTTTCTCGGAGTACAAGCCGGTCACATGGGCGCGGCCATCCTTGAGCAGCGCCGTCACGATGGCCTTGGTGGGCTGCTTGCGCTTCAGCTCCCACCACTTGCTGTTTTTCCAAATGGCAAATTTACAGCCCTCGTTCTGGCAGAAGAACCCCTTTTGCAGCTCCGCCACATTGCCACCGCAGCGGGGGCATTTGCCCACCACCTCGCGGGGCGGCGTGAACAGATACTCGGTGCCTTTAATCATCCGATAGGTTCCCACCAGCTCCTTGAGCATGGTGGAAATTCCATCCATGAAATCCTCCGGGGCCAGTTCGCCGCGCTCGATCTCACCCAGCTGGTACTCCCATTCAGCGGTCAGCAGGGGCGATTGCAGCTGCTCCGGCAACACGGTGATAAGGGATACCGCATCATGGGAGGGCATGAGCTGCACGGTTTTCTTGTTCTTTTTGCGCTCCAGAAAGCCGGTGGACACCAGCTTTTCCAAGATACCGGCGCGGGTGGCCGGGGTCCCCAGGCCCTTGCGCTCGGCGTCCTCCGGCATATCGTCCTTCCCGGCAGTCTCCATCGCAGAAAGCAGCGTATCTTCGGTGAAGTGCTTGGGCGGGGTGGTTTTGCCCTCCTTAACGGCAACACCAGAAAGGGGCAGCGTCTGACCTTCAGACAGCTCCGGCAGAGCCTTGTCCTCGGTTTCCGGTTCCACATTTTTCAGCCCTGCACGGTATGCAGCGTCCAGCGCCCGCCAGCCGTGATCTTTCACCGTGCGGCCTTTGGCGGTAAACTCCGCTCCGGCGCACTCCACCGTGGCGGCGGTTTCCGCAAAGGTATAGGGCTGGGCCACGGCGCACAGCAGCCGCAGAGCCACCAGCTCCAGCACCGCCTTTTCGCCAACTGGCAAGCTGGACAGGTCCGCGCCCTGGAGGTTGCGGGTGGGGATCACCGCATGGTGGTCGGTCACTTTCTTGTCGTTGATGACCTGTGCCGCATTGCAGGCAAGCTCCATACCAGCGGCAAAGGGCAGCGCCCCAGCGGTAAGCCGGACCAGCTCCGGCAGACTTGCTGCCATATCCGAAGTCAGGTAACGGCTGTCCGTCCGAGGATAGGTGCAGAGCTTCTTTTCATAGAGGTTCTGTAAATAGTCCAGGGTTTGCTGGGCGGTGAACCCCAGCAGCCGGTTGGCGTCCCGCTGGAGGGTGGTCAGATCATAGAGGGCGGGCGGCTTCTCGGATTTGTCCTTGCGCTCCACCTTTTTCACCGTGGCAGCCGCACCCTGGCAGGCCGTTTTCAGCTGCTGGGCGGCGGCCTTGTCCTCCATGCGCTCCCCGGAAACAGAAAAACCAGGCAGCTCCAGCGTGACCGTGTAAAACGGCACCGGCTTGAAGGTGTCGATCTCAGCCTCCCGCTGGACGATGAGGGCCAGCGTCGGGGACATGACACGCCCGATGTTGAGGGTCCGGTGGTACAGCACCGAAAACAGCCGGGTGGCGTTGATACCCACCAGCCAGTCCGCCTTGGCGCGGCAAAGGGCCGCATCCCGCAGGCCGTCATAGTCCGTACCGGGGCGCAGGTTCGCAAAGCCCTCACGGATGGCGGAATCCTCCATCGAGGAAATCCAGAGCCGCTTCATGGGTTTGGTGCAGCCCGCCAGCTCGTAGACGGTACGGAAGATCAGCTCCCCCTCGCGTCCGGCGTCGCAGGCGTTCACCACCTCGGTCACATCCGGGGCGTTCATCAGCCGTTTCAGCACATCAAACTGCTTTTTCTTGTCCTTGCCCACTACCATCTGCCAGTGATCCGGCAGGATGGGCAGATCATCATAGCGCCACTTGGCGTAGTTGGGGTTATAAGCATCGGCGTCGGCAAGTCCAGCCAGGTGGCCCACACACCAGCTCACTCGCCAGCCGCCGCCCTCCAGATAGCCGTCCTTGCGGGTGGTGGCCCCGATCACGGCGGCCAGACTTTGGGCGACGGACGGTTTTTCAGCGATTACCAATCTCATGCTTTTTATTCCTCCTTTCCTGCATCTGTGTAATTAGTTGCCGGTGGCAGAATCCTACACATGGCCTTCCATAGTTTCCGCAGCCATAACAGGGGTGGCCGGGAGATAAAGAGTGAGAGCGGGAAGTTTCCTTCCCGCTCTCCGGCCTGCGTGTCATCATGCGTTCATAGGGGCTGTCAGTGAACCGGGTCAAATCGGTTTGCCCCCACTTTCCTCGTCGCTGCCCCCGTCAGCGTCCAGCTCGTCGGATTCATCGGTCTCCCAGGGGTCCTCGTCCTCCGGGGCAGTATCATCCTCACCGTAGTCGTAATCGTCCAAATTGTCGCTGCCCTTGGTCTTGGGCTTATTCTTGATGAATTTGAAGTAGGCAAAGGCACCGCCGCCGCCCATCAAGGCCAGCACCGCCAAAAGCAAAGCCGGATTCAGCCCCGTGGCTTTTTGCTCCGGTTCCTCCGGCTCCGGGGTCTCCTCCGGGGTCTCAGGTTCCGGCTCCTTGCCCGTACAGCTGCTCATATTGGTAGCGCACACCGGGCAGGCCGTATTCACCGCACCGGCCACACATTTCTCCGTACAGGTACAGGTGGCGGGCTGCTCCTGGGTGGTCTGTTCGTCCTCCATCAGCGCCATCAGGTCCGCCTCGTCCACCTGGTTTAAGAAGTGGACAGCGGTTTCCTTGTCCTCGTTAGCCCGGTCAATGAGAATGTAGAAGTAGTTACCCGCCTTGGTAGTGACGGTGATGAGCTGCTTGTTGCCGCCGAAATCATCCACCAGGGCGGCGTTGCCCTCCGGGGTCAGGGCCGGACTATCCTCAGTTTCCTCTACCACCACATTGCTGTCGTTGGTGGCGTCCTCCGCCAGAGGCTGGTCCGTCCCCTGGGCAAAGGCGGTAACAGAAAGGCCCATCATCAGCACCAGGGCGGTGCAGAGGGCCGAAAAGGTCTTGAAAATTCTCTTATTCTTCATGGTCGATCTCCTCCTGTTCGGTGTAGTCAGTAGAGGCAGCGTCCATGCCAGGAAGCATATTGTCAGACAGCATGGCTTTCAGCTGGGCCGGGGTCAGCCGCAGGGCGCGCACCATCTGGACGATCTCCAGGTTCTCCGCCTCGGTTTTCTGCGCCTCCAGAGTTTTCAGCTTGTCCTGATATTCTTCGATCTTCTCGCGGACTTTGGCAATCTCCTGGTCAATGCGCGAAATCTTATTCTTAGCCATTTCAATCACTCCTTTTTGAATAATTGGCCTTACCAGTTCATGAGGCCGTAGCCTTTGATACACTCGTAGGTCAGGGGATAACTCTTAATCTTACAGGCATCGCCGGAATTGCCCTCCACGGTGTAGACCCGGCTGCCGTCCGTGCCGACCACAAGGCCCACATGGTCGGCGCTGCCATCCAGGTCCCAATCGAAGAAGATAGCGTCGCCGGGGGCAATATTGGCGTAATCACGCCCGCCCCATTGTCCGTGGGA
Source organism: Ruminococcaceae bacterium AM07-15 (assembly GCA_003477405.1). Classification (GTDB taxonomy): domain Bacteria; phylum Bacillota; class Clostridia; order Oscillospirales; family Butyricicoccaceae; genus Pseudobutyricicoccus. The sequence continues at coordinate 62,488 of QUDE01000003.1, read as the reverse complement.
CTGGAACCACGGGATGCCTTGGGACTGGCAGGCGGCAAAGCGCGGCTCAGACAGCCCCATCTGGTTATAGCACCAGGACACGAAGCAGGCGCACCATTCCACGCGGGAGTTGAAGCCGTACCAGCTCCAGTAGGGCTGACCGCCCACATTACCCACCTGGCTCTTGGCAATATCCACCACGGCCTGATTGCCGGGACGGGTGCCGTTGACGAATACCACGCCGGTCAGGTCCTCGGAATCGCTCGTATCCGGGGAACCTCCGCCGAAGATCAGCAGTTTGTTGCCCAGCGTTTGCCGGTACACCTGATACATTTCCAACTGATCCGGCGTCAGCAGTTCCGTGGCAACAGAGGAAATAGGGCGGCTCTCCAGCTTGACATGGAGAATCCGGTACTCGTATTCGTGTTCATCCCCATCTTCATCTGTATAGGTGCGGATTTGGACTTCCTCGGTCAGTGTCAAGGTGTATTGGGCGGAAAACACACGCTCCAGCTCCGCCTGGGCGCTCTCCTGGGTATAGCCCTGCAAGACAGCGGACAGGTAGGCCGCCAGCTCATGGGGGTCGTGTCCGATCATATCCAGGTCATACTGGTACTCGTCATACCCTGGATGACTGCTTTCGATGTTGTCAATTTCAGCTTGCAGCGCCGTTTCCTTGGCTGCATAGTCGGCCTCTACCGCTACCAGCTCCGGGTCATCCGAGGGATAGGTGGTGCCGGACACCACAGACCCGATGCTCTGCGCCATCATGGAACAGGAGGACATGGTGTTGAGCAGCATACAGACCAGCAAGAAGATCGCGCCCGCAATCAAAAAGCCCTTTTTGTGACGAACAACAAAGGCTCCGGCCTCCTGCGCCTTTTCCTTGACTGTCTTGGCGGCCTTGCCGGTCTTTTTTGCGGTGCTGGCGGTATTCCCAGCAGCTTGACCGGCGCGCTTGGCGGCAGCGTATTCCTTTTTGATGGCCTGTTTCTGCTGCCAGCGGGAAATGGGGTTACTGGCAAGCTGAGGATTTTCCCGTAGGGACTTCTGATATAGGGCGTTCACATTGGCCTTTTCCAGCTTCTGCTCGGCCTGAGCTGCCTTGCGGTAGGGCTTCAATTTGTGGCTGCGGTAGCCCTCCCGCATCAACCGTGCGCCGGTCTCGGCAGCCTCCTCGGACTTATGGGCACTCTCCACGCCCACATTGTCCTGTTCGGTCTCCCGGATTTCCTTGTGAACTTTCCCCAGGACGGCATTGGCGGGGGTATCCCGCACCGCATGGGACAGCTTGGAGGGCGGCTTCTTCTTGTCCTCCAGCACCAGCTTGGTAGTCACTTTGCCGGTCTCCGGGTCCACCGTCTTTTGCCGGACCTGTTTTTTCGGAATTTTAGCCTGCGCCTTATCCGCTTTGGCGGCAGCCTTGTCCACCTTACGGATGGGCTTCTCCAGCGCCGGGTCAGCCCGTTCTTCCTCCGTAAAGCGCAGGCGCGTTTTTTTATTCAAACCATTCCCCCAGCATGAGGGAGGCCGTCATGTAGCGCAGCTCCACATAGACAGCCAGCCCCACAGGGTCACGAAAATGATGCTGGAGCAGGTGGGCGTAGATCTGCGCCACCACATTGGCCAGCAGCTCGGACTGCCCGCCCTCGAAGATGACAATGGCGGGAACTCCGTTCATGGCGCACCAGATTTCCGTCAGGCGCAGCAGGGCCGCTTCACCATCCTCGTTCAGCTCCGCAGCCTGATCCGCCGCCGTGCGGGTCTCGCTGACGGCATCGGCCAGCTCGGTGAGCAGCTGGGTGCGCTCACCCTCCAGGGCATCGTCAAAAAACATCATGGTATTCAGTTCGGTGTTGGGTTTCATGGTCATTCATCCTCCTTTTTCAGTTCCTGGGGTTTGGTGGTCATAATGCGGTACAGCTCGGTGTTCTTGGGGAAATGGTCCACGAAAGGCAGGATCGTGGAGCCATAGAACAGCAGGCCCTCGCCCTCGCTGGAGTGGGTCACATAGGAAAGCTGGTGAGGGGAAATGCCCAGCTGCTTGGCGAGAATCTGCCGGTCCCCGCCCGCCTGGTTGAGCATATACACGAAGTCGGAGTTCTCAAAGATGTTCTCCACCTCGCGGGAAGAAAGCAAGTCTTTGACATTCTGCGTGATGCCGGTGGGGATGCCGCCCCATTTTCTGAACCGCTTCCAAATCTCCACCGTGTAGGCGGCGGTCTGTTCCTCTTTCAGCAGCAGGTGCATCTCGTCGATGTAGTAACGGGTGGATTTGTGGGCAGCACGGTTGATGGTAACGCGGTTCCACACTTGGTCCTGGACCACCAGCATACCGATCTTTTTCAGCTGCTTGCCCAGCTCCTTGATGTCGTAGCAGACGATACGGTTGTTGATGTCCACATTGCTCTGATGGTTAAACACATTGAGGGAGCCGGTCACATAGATTTCCAGCGCCGTGGCGATGTACTGCGCCTCTTTCTCGTCCTGCGCCCGCAGCAGGTTGTAGAGGTCCTCCAGGATGGGCATATTCTCCGGGCGGGGGTCATTGAGATAGTCCTGATACACCAGCCGCACACAGCGGTCAATGATGGTTTTCTGAACCGGCTGCAAGCCCTCTTTGCCGCCTACGATCAGCTCGCACAGAGACAGGATGAAGTCGGACTTGAGAGACAGCGGACTTTCATCGTCCGAGTAGTCCAGGTTCAAATCCATAGGGTTAATGTAATTGCTGCTGGTGGGCGAAATCTTGATGACCTGCCCATGCAGGCGCTCCACCAAGGGCGCGTACTCGGCCTCCGGGTCGCAGATAATGATGTCATCATTGGTGAGCAGGAAACAGTTGGCGATCTCGCGCTTGGCGCTGAAGGACTTGCCGGAACCAGGGGTGCCGAGAATCAGTCCATTGGGGTTTTTCAGCAGCTTGCGGTCCACCATGATGAGGTTGTTGGACAGGGCGTTGATACCGTAGTACAGCGCCTCTTTGCCGTTCTGGAAAAGCTCCTGGGTGGTGAACGGAACAAAGATAGCCGTGGAACTGGTGGTCAGCCCCCGCTGAATCTCGATCTGATTGAGGCCCAAGGGCAGCGCAGACATCAGCCCTTCTTCCTGCTGGAAGTCAAGCCTTGTCAGCTGGCAGTTGTACTTCTGTGCGATGGAACTGGCCTGGAACACATTGTTGCCCAGCTGCCGGGGATTGTCCGCCGTGTTCAGCACCAGGAAGGTCACAAGGAACATTCGCTCGTTTCGGCTCTGCAAATCCTGCAAGAGCTTCTTGGCCTCGGCACCGTAGGTGGCAAGGTCGGAGGGAATGATGTCCATATCGTATCCGGCACGGACGGCTTTTTTCTGTTCCTCGATTTTGGATTTGTCCAGGTCAGTGATCTTGCGCTTGACCGTCTTGATGGCCTTGATCTGGTCCACGGACTGGATATGCAGGCTGACAATCAAGTTGGATTCCATATCCAGAAAATCGGCCAGCATCCGGTCATTTAGCTCCGGCGCGAGAATCTGCAAAAAAGAAACAGCCCCGTATTTTTTACCCATACGGAACTGCTTGCCAGTGCGGAACTCAAACCCAGACGGCGCGATGAAGTCCTTGGTGGACAGGCCGCTGGACGGGAGCCAATCCCAATCGAAGCGGAACGGCAGCTGCTCATCCATGTGGAAGATTCCATGGAGCTGGGCAAGTCTTGCCTTACCATCCAGAGTCTCGGCAGACACGCCCAGACGCTTGAAGTTATTGAGAATGTCGGTCTCAATACGCTCCAAACGGGGTTTGGCCGATTTGATGCTGTCCGCGTCAATGCCGAAGGTGAGATACTTGGTTTTGATAAGGCCGTTGTTGCCCTTTGCCAGCTGGTTTTGCAGCATGGTCATGTACTCAACCCGGATACTGTCAAAGTCATCCCCCTGGAGAGGAATGTTGATGGCGCGGGCAAAAGTTTCCTCGGAGGCTGCGAGGTTCAAAAAGGACAGCTGGAACTGAATGGAGCTGTCGAAGTAGTTGAGGAAATCGCACCAGCCCTCGAAGATCGCCGTCTTGTCCTCGTTCTGCGAGAGCTGATAGTTGATGTCCTGGAACTGGATGGTCTTGGTATAATGGCCGTCTGCCACCCGGCAGATACCGTCCGGCCACATCCGCTCATAGGGGATGCTGTCCTGGGCCGACTTTTCTTTCCGGTCCGTGCGATTGGCGCGGGCGATGGCAGCCTCAATCTGTTTTCTGTCTGCACGGGATAATCGTTTCTTCATGGAAACCGGCGGCTGGTTGCCATCCTTATCGGCCTGCCGGTTTTTCTTTTCGGTGAACAATGTCATACACCTCCCTGTCGAGTTTTTCCTGCCGTTCCAGAACGGCATAGAAGTTGTTGGTCTTATACGGGCGCTCCTTGGGCCGGATTACGGCCACCTTGATGATGTTGCCCACGATCTTTTCCAGGGGCTGACCGTGCTTCTCGTACATCGCCAGCATGAAGAAGGGCAGCATGACCAGCATCATACACATGGCAGCCACGCTGTTTCCCGCAGGCCCCCGGAGCAAAAAGAAAAGCGGTACGCCGATGAGCGCCCCGCCGCCGAAGCAGACCAGCTGCCTCTTGGTTAAGTTGAACGCGACCTTGGTTTTGACTTTCGTAAGGTCTTTGGGAACCGGAACATAGGCCAAGTTTAGCACCTCGATTCTAAAACTAACGCCGCTCCCTGCATGATGTAAGCCACGCAAGGAACGGCTACACTGTTGCCAAGCATTTGAAAGCGGCTGGAATCACTGATGGACTTCCCATCCGACCCATACTCGGTCCACCCGTCAGGGAACCCTTGCAGGCGCTCCGCCTCCACTGGGGTGATCCGCCTGACAAGCAGGTTGGTGGACATCAAATAGGGTATATCATGGGCAGAGGTCAATGTCGGGGACTGTTCCTCCAGGCGCGCCGCATTGGCCTGCCCAGGAGAAGCACAGATTACATGAGGATTCCCCGCACCGCAAAGGGTGGGTTGAATCGGCTTGAGGGTGGAGCGGTTGGCCCGGCTGGTAATCTGCTGAAGATCGAAACCCAATGCTACGACGGGAAGATTTCCGTGGACTTGACTGCGGAGAGTGGGTGAACATTCTGTTTTTTCAACGCTGATCGAGCATCCGCCTTGGTCGTTCAGAACTTCGAGGTGGATGTATGCAGGAATTTCCAGTATTCCGTTGCGTCCGGTAGAAGTTCCGCAGTTTGTCCCCAGGGTTGCCGCAACATGGCCGGTTATCTGACCGTTGTAGCCGTCAACCCCGATGCCTGCCGCTCCAGCGCCATCTTCAGCATAGGCGGCAAGTCCTTGCCTCGGCGTTCCGCCCGCCTCAAAATACCCGCGCAGGCTTTTGGGGACAAATAGTATTTCTCCGGCACTATGGCCTGTAAAATCTGCCGCAAGGAACAGCCGCCGGCGTCGCTGTGCCGTTCCGAAATATTGGGCGTCGTACACGCACCAAGCGAGGTCAACGCCTCGGCCTCGTACCATACCGGCGTTGGCCCATCGTCCAAAACCAGGCATTGGAATTTGGGCTTTTGTGAACGCCGCAAGCACGGCCTTAAAGTCACTCCCTCCGGCTGATGATAGGGAGCCTGGCACATTTTCCCATATGGCCAGTTTTGGGTATTCACCATGGGTACTTTCCCTCATTTCGTCTATAATTCGGATGGCTTCAGTAAACAGGCCGCTCCGGGGGTCCGCCAGCCCCAGGCGATGCCCGGCAATAGACAGTCCTTGGCAGGGAGAGCCAAAGGAAATAATGTCCACTGGCGGGATGTCACCACCCTGTAAGCTGGTAATATCCCCCAGGTGTTCCATCTCAGGAAAATGACGCCTGGTAACGCTGATACAGTTGGGGACGATTTCACTGGCCCACAGGGGACGGATATTGTAAAAAGAGGCGGCATAGGGGAATCCGCCAATCCCATCAAACAGGGAGCCCAATGTAAACTGTTTCATTGGCTGCACCTCCGTCAATGGGCATTGAAGATGGAACGGGCCATGCTGCCAGTTTTGAACAGGGTGAAACATAACAAAACCGTATAGCCCACGCAGCTCCAGATGGCCATGATGATGTCGGATTCGGTGGCGATACTCTGCACCAGCACAGCGTAAATCGCCACACAGACGATGATGAGAAATGCCTGAAAGCCCAGGGCAAGCAGGGAACGCAGATAGTTCTGGCCCATGCCGCCCCATTCCTTGCCCATCATGGTGGCCATAGGGATGGGGGCCACCGAGGTCACAAGGTAAATCTCAATCATACGGCCATAAATCACGATGAAAATGCAAATGTAAAGCGCCCACATGGTAATGCCGATAAAGAGCGACTGGAACCACAGGCCAAACAGCGGCCCCAGGTCCATATCCATCAGCCGGGACTCCATATCGGTCAGGACAGAGGAGATGTCGATGGAAGCGTCGGAACCGATGATGCCCGCCGCCTGCGTCACCACGCTTTGGGCTGCGTCAAACACGCCCATCACGATGTTCCAGGTGTTGGAGACAATGAGGATGGCGGCGGCAGATTTGAACACCCACTTGAAGATCATCCAGGTGTCCACATCATGCAGGTTGTTCTTGTCGGTAATCATCTGAATCAGCTCCAGCGTCATCACGATGGCCAGGATCACGCCAGCAATCGGCACCATGATGGAGTTGGAGAGGTTTTCAATCATGCTGAAAATGCTCCCGTTCCAGCCCTGGGGGGTCTGGCCCACCTGTGTCGCAATGTCTGCGACCTGCTGGTTCACGCTATCGAACATCCCCGATAAGTTGCTCATAATGCCGCCTACCAACATTTCTTTGAGCCAGTCAGTAAGAGCATTGAGTAAGAAATCCATACGGTGTCAACCTCCTTTCAGCCGCCCCCGCTTGAGGGCAGGGGCGGCAAGGATTTCTTATGACAGCTTAAAGACGGGAGCAATCAGGCGGGGAACAGACTGGAGAGCAAGGGTACGAGGATAGTGCCGACCACGGCGACGCCAGCGCCAGCCATGAGCTGTTTTATCCCTAATTAGGAGTAAAACCTTGCTCGATGGCGGGCGGCGGCGTGTCAAAAAATATATGGAATTGTTTTAGAACCGCCCCAGCGGGAACAGGTCAGCCCTTGACCTGTTCCACCTCCGGGATGGGTTTGAGATTGAAGTGAATTTCGATAGAAATGTGTCGTGTCTTATCGCTGTCGATGTGTTCATGGACAACGATTTCTTTAATCAGGCGGTTTAAGGTGGCTGTGTCCAACTCCGTGATGTCGGCATATTCCTGAATGGCGTCCACCCATTGTTTGGCGTCCATTGCCAGCCGCATTTCATCAGCCAGCTTCTTGCGCCCCTGTGCAACCCGTTCTTTCAACTCGGCCTGTTCCTTCTGCGTCTTGTCCAGCATGAGATTGAAGTTGGCTTCGCTGATCCGCCCGGCAACCATATCCTCATAGAGCCGCAGCACCATCTTTTCCAGAACCTCAATTCGTTCCTCGTCTTTTGTCAGGGAACGCTCCAACGCTTCCCGCTGGCCTTTCTGTTCGGCTTCACAGGTGTTGGTCAGCTTCCCGGCAATGGCTTCCCCATCGGTCAGGGCAGCCCTGGCACACTCCCGGATTTTGTTCAGGACAAGGTGGTAAAGGGTGTCGTACTCCACCCGGTGCTGGGAACAGTGGTTCTTGCCGAACGCCCCATAGGTCTTACAGGCGTAAATCTGCTGCGGGTGCTTGGCGTGGGTGGTACGGATGGTCAGCGACTTGCCGCACTCGCCGCACTTGATAAGCCCGGCAAACAGGCTGGTTTCCCCGTCCTGACGGGGGCGCTGCCGGGATTTCAGCTTGTCCTGCACGATGGCAAAACTTTTGCTGTCAATCAACGGTTCGTGCCGCTGCTCCACCACGATCCAGTCCTGCGGCTTCTTCTCGCCAATGGTGCCGATTTTGAAGCGGTAGTCCTTCTTCTGGGAAGCGATTGCCCCGGCATAGACCGGGTTCATCAAAATGTCCTTGATTACCGAGAAATCCCACATATACCGCCCGTTGGCCGGGTCTTTCTTCTCCCATTTGGTGCGGACATTGCGCAAGCCCCGTTCCCGGTTCCACCATGTGGGGCAGGGCACCTTCTGTTCCTCCAGCCTGCGCCGGATGAAGTTGGGGCCGTGTCCCTCCAGCGCCCAAAGGAAGATTTGCCGGACAATGGGGGCGGTTTCCTCGTCCACCAGCAGGTGGTTTCTGTCCTCCGGGTCTTTCCGATACCCAAAGGGGGCCACACAGCCGGTAAACTGACCTTGCTGGGCTTTCAGCAGATATGAGGAATGTACCTTCTTGGAAATATCCTTGCTATACATCTCGTTTAGGATATTTTTGAACGGCGCGATGTCGTTGTTCTCCCGCAGCGTGTCGATTCCGTCATTCATGGCGATATAGCGCACGCCGTGACGGGGAAAGAAGTCCTCGATCAGTGTGCCGGTCTGCAAGTAGTTCCGGCCCAGCCGGGAGAGGTCTTTCGTGATGACAAGGTTTACCTGCCTGCGCTCGATGGCCTTCAACATCCGTTTCAGGTCGGGGCGCTCCATGTTCAGCCCCGTGTAGCCATCGTCCTGATAGACTGCCACAACCTCCCATCCCTGCTTTTCGCAGTAGTTTTCCAGCATATCCCGCTGGTTGGCAATACTGGCACTCTCCCCGTCAAGGTCATCGTCCTTGGAAAGCCTGCAATAGATGGCCGCCCGGAAGCTGCCCGCCAGCATTGCGTCCATGCCCGTGTATTCGTATCCGTTCATCATAACCGTTTACCCGCACAATCCAGACGGAACACGGTTCTTCTGAACCTTATCTTCATTATACTCCTTATCTTGTGTTTTCGCAAGGTTGTCTTTGCCGGTATTCTGCCCGTATTTTTGGGCAATCAGGCTGACAAAGACATCCGCTGCGTCCAGTTCGCCGTCAAAAACTGCGGTCACATGAATTTCTGTTTTGCTTTTTGCCATAGGCAGTTATCCTCCATAATAGAATAAGCCAGACAAGAGAAGGTCGGCAACGAAGTCCGGCAACGGGCTTCAAAAAACCTGCAAAACAATCTCCGTCTGGCGGTTGGGTTATTTATTACTTTTTCTTTTATTTTTCTGTTGCTTTGGTTGTCAGAGGTGAGAAAAGCCCGTGGTTACAGGCTTTACCCCGGCAACGGGGTCGGCAACCGGCTGGCAACCGGGTGTGCAACGGGCTGTGATTTTCCCGGATTTTTCAAAATGGCAGCTCCATCTGCTCTGTGACCTCCACAAATCCCTCCGGGATTTTTTCGGCTCCGCCCACGGTATCCGTTGCCGGGGCTTCACGCTCCCAGCCCTTCTGCCTGCCGTATTCCGGGAACATCCGGGGATTGGAAAAGTAGTGCCAGCCTGTGACACAATGGTTCATAATATCGTTGACCTCCCGGATTTCCCATTGTTTCGGCTCGTCAAAGGGGTGGTTCAGGGCTTCCCGGAAAAGCTGCTTGGAACACACCATGCTGCCGGTGTAGCGGTCAAGGTAGGCTTGGATCATCCCGGCCTTGGTGTCCTCCGGCATGAAATCCCGCTGGTGTTCTTTGAGATAGCACACCATTTCGGGGCTGAAAGACAGCTTAAAATCCCCGCTGCGGTAAATGGTCATGGCTTCCGCCCATAGCTGCTCCATGTAGGCTCTGGAAGCGGCTTCATCGTCCAAAATATGAACTTCCGCCTGTTCCGGGTACACCATGACCGGCAGAAAGCGCCGGTTGCCGGAACGGTCAAGGGGCAGGAAGTCCAGGGCGTTGGAAGTTCCTCCGAACACGCATTGCCGCAGCCTGTCCTCCGGGTGGGTTTCGTATGGGATTTTATAGACCTCCTTCTGTCGGCTCAAAAAAGACTTAATTTCCTCAATACTCTTGGCGTTTGCGGTGGCGATCATCTCCGACATCTCAATAATCCAGTGGCCTTGCAGCTTACGGTACACATTGTCATCGTCCAGCTTGCGAAGGTCATCGGAAAACCACTCGTCTTTCACAGCCAGCAGCCGGAAAAAGGTGGATTTTCCGGCTCCCTGACCGCCCACCAGACAGAGCATGACCTCAAACTTGCAGCCGGGGTGAAATGCCCGGTGGATGGCTCCCAGCAGGAACAACCGCAGGGCTTCATAGGTGTACTGGTCGCTGTCGGCTCCTAAAAAGTGGTGCAGACAGGTACGGATACGCTCGGTTCCGTCCCATGAAAGGCCGTTCAGGTAGTCCCGGATGGGGTGATAGCCGTTTTCGTTAGCAACAATCCCGATGGCGGCGGCAATCTTCTTTTCGCTGGTCAGCCCATAGGTTTCTTCCAGATACAGGAGTAGATAATTCATGTCCGTGTCCGTGATGGCGGTGCCGGTACGGTGGTAGCCAATGGGCTTGATGATGTCGGTTCGCTCGGTCAGCAGATTTTTTGCGATTGCCCCGGAAAGCAGCGGGTCATTCTGAAAGACGGTCAGGCAGTTGCGGATACTGTTTCGGACGCCGCCTTTCTCGGTGCTTTCCAGCATGGCTTTGACTTCCTCAACGCTCCGGGGCAGCGGTGCTTCTTGCATGGTCTGTTCTACGGCCTGCCGTATCTCCGGCGGTAAGCTCTGCCATTCGTCTTTCAAGATTGCTCACTTCCTTTCCACAGTCGATGATAAGGGCTGCCCGTTCCTCCATGTCCGGGGAGAGCAGCACATCCAGCAGATAGTCCACATAGTCCTGCTTTTGCAGGGCTTCCACAAACAGCGGGTGGAAATCCTCGTCTGGCGTCTTGGGGGCATAGTCCTCTTTCCAGCGGTGCAGCAGGTTTCGGTAATCACACAGCACCCGGAAGCAGTAACGCTCCATACGGCGGAACCGCTGTTCCGGGGTTTCCTGCCGGGGCTTCCTCTGGTTCCTGTGATGTGGCTCCTTGTCCTCATAGGGGATGGAAAACTCCTGTGCCAGCATGAGGGCGGCTTCCTTGGGGCTGACAGCTTCCAGACGGGAAACAAAGTCGATCACATCCCCGTCTGCCTGACAGCCGAAACAGTGAAAACGCCGGTCAACCTTCATGCTTGGGTTTTTGTCGGCATGAAAGGGACAGACACACATCCCGTTCCGTCCCACCCGGATTCCGAAATGCTCAGCAGCCTGCCGGGTGGTAACAGACTGCTTGACAGCTTCAAATACATTCAACTAAATCCTCCTGAAAATAAGAAAAGCGCCTGTCATTCTCGAAAAGAAAATGGCAAGCGCCTGTTAAAGTTCCATATCCTGTTTTTTCTCTGTGCGGGGCTGCTGGCGTTTCTCGGCCTGTTCCTCCCGGATACGCTGCGCCCGGCCTTTGACTGCCTGCTGGATGGACGGTTTCTTGCCCGGCTCGGCGGTCTGGCGGTACTGCTCGGACGGAAGCACCTGATTGAGCCAGTGGCGCACATCCCGGAGAATCTTCACATCCTCCTGCACCGCCGACAGGCGTTCCCTGCACTCGGCCACCTCTCCGGCAAGCTGCGTCCGTTCCTCATTCAGCTTTTTGGTGCTGTACTTGGTTCCCTCCAAATGCACCTTGAAATAGCGGACAGCGGCATTGTAGGCGTCCAGCTCATCCCGATGGGCGGTGGCAAACTGTTCCTTGGGTTTCTTAAACCGGATGGCGGCATATTCCGTATGAACCGGCTTGTGGGCTTCAAAGCTGGCGATATGGGAAAGCAGGGTGTCGATCTCCTTCATGCGCTTTTCCTTCGGCTTCATCTCTGCCCGAATAGAAACGGCCTGCTCGCTGACGGTATCCAGATAGGTGTCAAGGCTCTCCACGGTGGACAGTTCCTTTTCCCGCAGATAGCGGATGGCGTCCATAACCTTGTTGAAGTCGTTCACAGTGCCTTTGAGCTGGCCTTTGCTCGTCCAGCCGGTGCGCTCCTCCCGGCGCAAATCCAGATATTTGCCCAGCAGCTCCGGCAGGGTGGGTTCCTTCGCTTCCTGCAAGGCTTCCAGCAGGGCGGCCTTTTTCTCCTTCAGGTCTGCAATCCAGCCTTTCAGGTGGCGCACCATCTGACGGATGGACTGCATGAGCCGGTTGGCGGAGGTAATGTCCCGGTTCAAGTTGCCGATGTTGGTCTGTATCCCTCGTTTCTCCATCTGGCTGACCGCTGGCCCCATGTGGACGGTGGGGATTTTATCAAGCCCCTGCCGCTCATAAGAACGAAGGTCAAGGCGTTCCGGGCGGTCATTGGCTTCCAGATAGCGGTTAGCGACAGCCGCCCAGCCCTGCCGCCATATCTCGCCGTACTTCTGGTCGTTCCAATCTACGGTGTCCTCCTTGTGGCTTTTCCAGTTCCCGGACGGGAGCCGGATACGCTCGCCGTTCTCGTCAAGGTCATAAACCTTCCGGCTCTTGGGAAGCCATTTGCCTGTTTCGTCCATTGCCCGCATGGTCAGCAGGATGTGGGCGTGGGGATTCCCGTCTCCCTTGTCGTGAATGGCAAAATCGGCGATCATGCCCTTGGAAACGAAAAACTCCCGGCAATAGTCCCGGATCAGGTCGGCGTGCTGTGACCAGGGGATTTCCCTCGGTATGGCAAGCACGATCCTGCGGGCAAGCTGGGAGTTCCATTGTTTTTCTATGGCTTCGGCGGCGTTCCACAAGGTGTTGCGGTCTGCGTACTCCGGCGGGGCGTGGGGCGGCAGCATGATTTCTGTGTGGACGATCCCTCGTTTCTCGGAATAGTATTTCTGCTTCTGGTCGTACTCGGAAAACAACCGTTCGCCGCTCTGATAAGCTGCGGCGGCTACGGCTGACTGACGGTTGCTTCGCTGCACGATTTTTATATCGTGGTGGGGACAGGGCATAACGGTTTCCTCCTTCCTGTGGCTGATTGGATGGGGTGGTGATTTGCCACCCCACTTTGGGCAAAAGAAAAGCAGGAAACCGTTTCTGATTTCCTGCTCAGTAGTGCCGTGGGTGGGCGGCTGGTTATTCAGTTTTGAAAGTTCGAGTCAGATTGGCCCGATGATGGATAGCTCAATAAGCTGATATTTGTTACATTATCTTGCCAAACGATTTTTTGCTTGTTTTATTGCTTTTTCAGCTTCACTTCTTCGCAAATCATAGTGTTTTTGAAGAAGTGAAATGATTTTTTCATCTGTCAGTTTTGCTTCAAGTAGTGCGTCTGTTGCATGAATGATAGAAACAATACGCATATGTTCTATAACTTCTCTTTCGTGGTTTTCTATAACTTGAGTAATTATGTCTAAAAATTCACTTGGAATATTTTTAAGTTCTTGCATAAGTTTTTCTTTTAGATTTTCCATAATGCTATCCTTTCTTGTTTAAATTGATCCCAATTTATCGCTACTATTATTATACTTTACTTATTCGGAAAAGCATAGCCAATTTCTATTAAACTTGTCGGACGGAAACAGCTTACAGCGCAAGGTGTTTCCGGGCGGCAAGTCCATAAAAGGGTAGCTGGCGGCAGCCAGCGCAGGGGAAGTGTAGCGTCCCCTGTGATGATTGGAAGCAGCCGCAGGTGTGCTGGAAATCATCCGCTTTCCGCAGGAAGCCCCCGGCAGGGTGCAACGCACCGGCTCGACCGGTGTATAGTTGCGCCCTTACTCCGTAAGGGGTTTCCCGCCTACCCTCCGTTTCACACTTTCCGAAACAACTTCTTTCATACCAGTTTGGTCAAATGCCTGTTTCAGAATCTCCATCACATCATCGTCCGTCAGCACTTCCGGCCTTGTCAGGAAACTTTCCAGCATAGCCCCTCTGGTACAGAGCCGGTGAGTCCGTTCCTTCCGGGTAAGCTGCTTCATCTGGCGTTCCAGAATCTTTTCTTCATGCTGCGCCCGCCGCAGTCTGGCTTCGCCTTGGGCAAGTTCCCGGTTGAGCTTTTCCAGCTTTTCATTCATCACGGTCATCCTCCTTTTTTGGGAGCAGCGTGTAAATGCGGTTCGGTTCTCCCACGCCCTGACGCACCCGCAGGATCAGTCCGGCGTCCTCCAATTCTTTCAGGGAACGCTTGACGGTCACGGAGCTGCGGGACAAGGCCGCTGCCAGCTCCACAATGGGGAAACAGACAAACAGTATCCCGTTGGTATCCTCCGCACCTCCCACAAGGGTGGCGTCCAGCAGACGGGCATACATGACTTTTGCGGTGCTGCTGACCGGCAACCGCAGCATGGCGGTGGGAAGTGGCATACAGGGCGGCAGAACGGTGTCTGCGGTCATAAATTCAAACTCCATTTAGTCGTTTTTCTCCTTTCGCTTGGCTCGTTTGGACAGGTAATGGGGGCAGTCGATCACGACAGCCCGGAAGCTCTGTTTGCACTCATGCTGACACTTCCGGCACAGGTCGTTGTAGGCCACACGCCCCCGGTCATTGAGGAAGAAGGACAGCTCCAACTTCCGTTTCTTGCTCATTCTCGGCATGGTGCCTCCTATTATAGAAAATCCGCCCATTTCAGCCGTAACGGTAGAGATGGCGGATAGCGGTTTCTGGTGTCATGTTTCGGGGCGATTTTCAAGGAAAATACGGCCATAGAGCTGCCCTAAAAAGCCCCATAGTATCACGGACAGGGCAGACTACGCCCTGCCGATTTGTCATGTTTGGGTAGCGTTTTGGTGTCAGTTCTGCCGGGTTTCCCTAATGTCGTTCCTGCCCCTGAATCTCACAGCAGCGTTTTGTTCCCGTTGGTACGCTCGCTGCGGTCAAGGTTCCTCCAACTCCTTGCCGTAGGTCGCTGCGATACATCGCCGGGGAGCATATCCCATCAGGCCGGTCATTCGATTGGAATAATCCATCGATGAACTGACTTAATCATAGCTCATTTTTGAACCCTTTCCCGTATGTCCAGAAAGTAGGAATACCGCCCCAAAATCGAAAATTTCCACGATTTCGGAACGGTATGATATAATGGCTATATATGCTCGAAAACCACATGGAAAGGGAGTGGCAAACCGATGAAAGACCATGTTTCCTTACAGGAACGCTTGAAAGATTTACGGGTGGAAAAGGGCTTGAAGCTGGAAGAACTTGCGGAAAAGACCGGAATTTCAAAATCTGCTTTAGCCAGCTATGAAAATGAAGAAAACCGAAATAAGGAAATCAATCACGGCAACCTTATCACACTGGCAGACTTTTATGAGGTGTCCATTGACTATCTGTTCTGCCGGACAGAAAACCGGGAGCAGATCAACACCCCGCTGTCTGAACTGCATTTGACTGATGAAGCCGTGGCGCTTCTGAAAAGCGGACAGATCAATACCCGGCTGCTGTGCGAGATGATGTCCCACGAAAAATTTGCGGAGCTGATGGCTGACGCAGAAATCTATGTGGATGGAATGGCTACCATGCGGTTCCATGACATCAACAGTGCGCTGGCCGCTGTTCGGGCAATGATACTGGAAGAACATCCCGAAGCCGCCGCAGACCGTTCCCTGAAAATTCTGGAAGCCGGTCAGATAGAGGAAGAAGATTTTTTCTGCCATGTGACACACAAAACATGGGATGCCATCCTTCACGATATACGCAAAGCCCATGAGAACGACATGGAGAGTGCGCCGGATACCACGCCCGCCGATGAACTGATAAGGGAAGTCCGAAAGGCCATGCAGTCCACTGGCGATAGGGTGCAGGAATTTTTGGAAATCTTCTGCAAGGCGTTCCAGCTAAAATACAAGCGGCTCACAGACGAGGAAAGAACGACCCTGAAAAGGCTGTTCAAAAGATCGCCGCTGATTAAAAATTCCGGGATTAACTTCCGGCGCAGAGGGTGGAAGTAAAAAACAGCCGTTGCAGGAAGATTTGTTCCTACAATGGCTGTTATAGATTGATTATTCAAATATATTTAGAGCCACTTCTTTTGCGGTATTACCAGTAATAATACTTTCTTGCGATTTGTCATCCAAATATATTGCAAAATAATCTTTGGTATTGCTTTCCTCAGTAAATCCAACAAACCACGCTTGGTTGTTTCCGCTGCCTGTTTTTCCATAAATCTTTTTTGTGCCATTATCACTAATCAACATAATGTTTTTTACAATTTCTATATTCGAGTGGTCTAAATTACTTTCTCTTTCAAATATCTTCATCATCACTTCAACTTGTTCTAAAGGTGAGATTTTAAGAGAAGAATCTAACCAAAACCCGTTTAATTCATCAATAGTATTTATACCGCTACCTTCCCATTCAGAAACATCGCAATTCCCATACTGAAGATCAGTTAAAATATCTTGCACATTTTGCTCTCCAGCTTCATCGAGTATCTTTCTAAAATACCAGATACAAGAGGACTGAAAAGCCTGTTCTAAATTAAGATTGTTATTCCATTCGGGATTGGGATATTGAGTGCCATTATAATTCATTGTAGAGGATTTGTCTTCAATAATATTCTCCTGTAAACCGATTAAAGCAGAAATAATCTTAAAGGTTGAAAAAGGGGAAACTTCTTTCTTGCACAAATCCTCATTATAATAAAAATATTGATTATTTGCAGTAGAATACCATACAGCACAACCATTGATACCATTAAAGTCCTTACTCAAATCAATAGATGTTTCATTAACTGATTCGCTTGAGTTTATTTGGCTATTTTCAGACTGTGTAATTGCTGAAGTTGTTTCACTTGATTCTTCTTGTTTTTCTTCAGAAAATGTGGTTTCTAAAGACTGTTGATTTGACTGCACACTATCGTTACCAGAGTACTTATCTGACATAGTATTTGTACAGGCTACCAACAATGTAAGAGTTAATAAGACGCATAAAAAGCAGATAATTTTCTTCATAGTTTTCTCCCTTGCTTTTAATCATCGGTAAGTTTAATCACATTTGCAATGTCGCAATTTAACGCTTCGCAGATACGAAGAAGCGTTTTCATGCTAATATGCTCGCCCTTGCCCATGTTGGCAATCATATTCGTAGTAAGACCGGCGGCAAGCCGCAAGTCCTCTTTTCTCATACCACGCTCTTTCAAGGTGTTCCATAATGGCTGATAGCTAATGTGCATAGGCTCCCGCCTCTCTTTCCATCGTCAAGTGTACTGTACCCAGTATAGCAGAAATCTTGTGTTTCCACAATACTTCTTGACCGCACCGCTGGTTCCGTCTGGATTGTGCTTTTCCTTTCTTCGCTTTTGTTACATCTAATTAGCCATGAGCTGCTTCATGCCCTGAGACTTCGCGCCGGGGTTATCGTTGCCGTAACCTTCCAGCAGATTGATAACGCCCCACACGCCCAGGCCAGCGCCGAGGGCGATCACGAGGGTCTGAAGAACGGTGATTGCCTGAGTAAAAAATGCCATATACAGAATGAGCCGGAATCATTGAATCATTGCTTAGTCATAGTTCATAGGCATACAAAAGCCGGAACAATCCGCACCCGGTTTCCGGGGCCTGATTCCGGCTGTCCTCCTTTTTTCATTATTTTTTGGTGATTGTCCGCTTTGTACGCCAATGGCCCCAAAAGGGCAGTTGCGGCGAATAGATAAAATCACTCCCTTCTTAGCGGAACAGATTTACGCGCCCTCTGCGTCCACCGAATACACATCGTAGACCTCGTTGGGCTTGAGTTTGAGCCGGGTGGACAGGAACGCCTCAATGTCAAAGGCATTCTTGGGGTCCGCGTCGGCGGTGTATGGGTAATTGGGGTGCTTGGTGATGTCGTACTTGTCCGAGAGGAAAGGCCGCACACCACGCAGCTGGAGGATGCACTTGCCCCCGTCCATGACGGCCAGTTCATCCTGGCTCATAAGCTCTTTGCCGAGCTTCTGGTAGTTGAGCGAGTGGGAGGTTTCCCGCCCACGGCTCTCCCCGGTGTTGTAGGTGTCGATGGTCTCCTTGCCCAGCACGGCGGCCAGCTCCTTGAGGGTGGTCGGCTCCTTGCCGCCCAGGAAGATGGAGGTATCCATGTTGCCGATGATGGTATCGGCGTTGTCCTTGTAGATGGCTTTCAGCTGGGACTGTGCTTGCAGCACCAGGCAGGCGGAAATCTCACGGCTGCGGATGGTGGCGACCAATTTCTCCAGTTTAGGAATCTGGCCGATGTTGGCGCACTCGTCAATGAGACAGCGCACATGAACCGGCAGCCGCCCTCCGTACACATCGTCCGCTTTTTCGCAGAGCAGATTGAACAGCTGGGTGTAGCACATGGAGATCAGGAAGTTAAAGCTATCGTCCGTGTCGCTCATAATGAGGAACAGGGCGGTTTTCCGGTCTCCCAGGGTGTCCAGCTCCAGCTCGTCGTAGGAAGTGACCTCCCGCAGCTCCGCAATATCGAACACGGCGAGGCGCGCACCGCAGGAAATCAGAATGGATTTTGCGGTTTTGCCCGAAACGAGTTGTCAAGGACTTTTTAATCAAATTCACAAAAAAGCTACAAAAAAAGTGCCAGAAGCACTTTCATGCTCCTGACACTCAGGCAGGCGGGTCACTTGCGGCCACTTAATAGCTCATCGCAAAGGTACGCATATTCCGGCAACTGGTCGATATAGGGTTTCCATCGCCGCTTAATCTCGGCCAGTTCCAGCGGGTCGGCGTCCTCAAAGTCATGGTCGTTCCCGGTCATTCCGAAAACATCCAGTGCTATATCATTCAAGCACTCATAACAAAGAGCAGTTGCGGACTCTATCCTGTTGCCGGTGTCAACATAAACCGGGTCAAGGGATATTGCCAGCCACACATAGCCGACCTTGTCCGACCAAACCAAATCATAAGCGGTCATTTGTTGGATGTGTTTCTCGAACACTTTGCGGACGCGCTCGATTTCATTTTTCTCTTTTTCTGTGTACAGCATTTTCATGTCCTCCTTGGCTAAAAGTTTTGGTGTGTACCATCATCAGTTTAGCACAAGGCGGCTGGCTTTATCAGCCGGTCACATCTGCTGTATCTCGTTTTTGAGCATACGCTTGATTTTGTCGCTCATGGTTTCGGTGCTGGTCTGGCTGAAATGGACGCGCACCTTGTAGGTGGTCTTTCCGATTTTCTTTACCAGCGCGGGGGCGTCCTCCGGCGCTCTGGCCGGAGTGGTGTCTGCGGTCTGCATGGTACGGGTTTCTTCGCTCATGGCGCTCCTTTCTCCGGGCGGGGCTGCGCCGTCCGGCAAAAAATTACTCATGCTTACGGTTCACAAGGTCTTTCGCCGCCTGCTTGGTGGCTCCGGCGTTTTCCTCCCGGAAGTTCTTCCCGGCAAAGAGGATCGGGGCGCACCGTTCCAGGATACGGTCATAGATACGGGCATGGGCCAGGTCAGGCGGGTTCTTGAGTTCGGCCAGCTTCAGGTTGGTGGTGATTATCATGGGCCTGCGGCTGCGGTAGCGGCTGTCAATGACGAAAAACATCTGCTCCATCGCATACTCTGTACTGCGCTCCACACCCAAATCGTCAATGATAAGCAGGTCGTACTCGTCAAAGCTGGCGATAAAGTCGGCCCTGTCCTGGTCGAACATCCCGGTCAGGCGGTTCAGAATGGTGGGAAAGTTCGTCATCAGCACCGGCACATCCCGATCAAGCAAGGCGTTGGCGATACAACCGGCGAAAAAGGACTTGCCGGTTCCCACATCCCCGAACAGCAGCAGGCCGGTGTTGTTCTTGTAAGCCTCCTTCCAGTTCTCCACATAGGCGCGGGCCTTGTCCATCAGAGGATTTTGGCCGTTGTCGTTGGCAAAGGTGTAGTCGTACAGATAGCGGTCTTGCAGGCCCTGGGCCTTCCGGCGCTTGATACGCTCCATGCGGCGCTGCCGTTCCTCGGTGGCTTTGCGCTGTTCCTCGGCCTCCCGCTGGCACTGGCAGATACAGCGGGGCATGAAGTAGCCCGGTTTCCCAAAGCGTGGCACAACAGTCTGCCTCTGGCCGCCGCACTTCTTACAGTGAATGAGGCCGTCTGCCGGGTCTATGTACTCGTCCCCGGCCAGTTCCATACCGGCGGCTGCCTTGTCGATCAGCGCCCGGATTTCTGCGGTAATCTCAATCATACGGTTTCATCCTCCTTTACGCTGTAATCCCGGTTGCGGGAGGGTGGGGCTGCTTTCCTGGCGTCCTCACCGGCCCAGCGCCGGATGGTGGCGGCATGGCTCTGATACCGCTTGCCGGTAGAAGCCATGTACTCGGACAGCTTTTCGATGTACTGGCCCCATACCGTGGGAAAGCTGGCCTGCAAGTCTGCCAGTTCCTCGTCCGTCAGGAAAACATTCTGGTAACGGCCATAGGTGCGGGCGCTCTCACTCTCTCTATTCTCTATACTCTTATCTCTAATATCTAATCTCTTATCTCTAATCTCTGGTGGACAAATGTCCCCCCGGCTATATGGTGGACAAATGTCCGCCCCTCCGGATGGGAGCAGTTTTTGGCGCTTCAATCGCATACGCTCTTTCTTTTTCCGTTCCCCCTCGGTAGAGGACTGGCCGATCAGCAGTTGGATGTCGGCCATGTAGTAGGCCCCGTCGGTCAAAATTTCCACAAGGCCAAATTCAAGGAACACCTTCAAGGCCCTCTCCACCGTCCCCACCTGATGGCGGGTAAAGGTGGCGATGGTCTGGGGCGTGTGGGG
The DNA here is from genome assembly GCA_003477405.1 of Ruminococcaceae bacterium AM07-15. GTDB lineage: Bacteria > Bacillota > Clostridia > Oscillospirales > Butyricicoccaceae > Pseudobutyricicoccus. The sequence continues at coordinate 41,973 of QUDE01000003.1, read as the reverse complement.
CAGATGGTCGTTGAGCATGAGGATACCGCCGCTTTTGAGTGACATGAGGTACATTTTCAGCAGCAGATTGGAGTACAGCAGACCATCCTGCATACTCTCCAAAATAACCATCGTTTCGCTGTTGTAGAAGTTTTCTTTCAGCTTGAGATAGTAATATTTTCGATTGTCTGACATGGGTTCCTCCTTGGGGTTCGTTTTGGGCTTCTGTACGCATTTAGAGGGCCGTTTTGGGGGCCAGAGGATAAATCTATCAGGCCCCCAGCGACACCCTCGAAAAAGTCCTTGATTTACAAGGGGTTTTCGGCCCCTAAAGCGTGACATTTAGCCCTCTGTTTGCGCTTACGCTGGGCGGCCTTGATACGCTTCATGCGTCCGGCACATTCCGGGCAGTATTTGGCCCGGTTGGAGCCGGGGGTGAACAGCGCCCCGCAGACGGCGCAACGCTTGGCGTCCAGGCGGTGGAACAGGGCCGTTTCCAGTTCTCTGTCCAGCGGCAGCACTGCCGCCCGGAACCACCGGCACAGCAGGGAGTAGGAAATGGACTGGACGCAGACACATTCCTCCCCATCGTCCAGCGCGATACAGTTACCGCCGTCATAGTTGCAGCACTCATGTACCAGCCGCCGCGCTCTGCGGTACTGGCGGTAGTCCATGACGGGGATGGGTTCAGGCTTGCTTTTCTTCATGCTGGCACTTCCTGCACCCGCCGCAGTTACCGCATCCCTGGCAGGCATGGGCCTCCGGCTCCGGGCCGGTGGGCGCGTCTGCCGGTTCCGGCTGCAAGAGGGCAAGGGGCAGGCGGATATTCAGGTGGACAGTGACGGGTAAAATAATCTGCTTCATAAGGCAATCTCCTTCCATGAGTGAATGTTGACAATTCTGTGCAAAGGTGTGTCGTGAAACGCGACGCACCGCAAGGGGTCGGCAAAACACCGTACCCTTTACCGCTCCGGCCCCCGGTCGCGGGGCTTGTCCCGTTCCTGGCGGGCCAGTTGGTCGGCGGCCTTGCGGAGCCGTTCCACGGCTTTCAGTTCCTCCCGCATGGCCTTCATGTCGATGCTGTCCACCTGCTTCTGGGCGGTCAGCAGGTCGATCTCGCGCCGCCATTCCTTCGGGGAAAGTTCCTCTCCGCTGGCTTTCAGTTCCTTCAGATACCGGTCTGCCGCGTCATAGAGGATCAGCTCCCGGCTGTGGCGCTGCTCGAACAGCTCCCGCTTTTCCGGCTTCATCCTGGCAAGCTGTTTATGAATGGCCTTGTACTCGTTGTACTGCGCCCACATCTCCCCGCGCTCGGTGAGGACAGCGATCCGGCGCTCGGCCTTGACGATCTCTCGCCGCAGGTCATAGTAGCGGGTGTTCATACCGGCAATTTTTTCATGGAGCTGCTGCATGGATTGGATGCCGTTGGCGTTCAGAAAATTGAACAGGGCGGCGCTCTCCTGCAATGCCCGGATTTTTCCGGTACGGGTGTCAGGCCGCTTGAGCTGCTGCTGGGCCTCCCACAAGTCCATCATGCTGGGCTGCTGGCCCTCCGGCTTCTCCGCCTCGGCCTTCGACCAGTTGTAGAGACGGGTAATGCGGGCCTTGATTTCTTTCAGCAGCTTGTTGTCGGCGGCGATCTGCCGGTTGACTTCTCCCTTGTCGGTGCGGATGCCGCGCTTCTCCATCTGGCTGGCTGCTGGCCCCAGGTGGACAGAGGGGATTTTATCAATGCCCCGGCGCTTGTAGCTGCGGTGGTCTACCAGGGCAGGCTGACCGACGGCCTCCAATGCCCGGTTGGTATAGGCCGCCCATGCCGCCCGCCAAATCTCCACATTCCCTTTGTCGTTCCAGTCGGTGGTATCCTCCCGGTGGTTCTTCCAACCGCCTTTCCCGTCTGGGATGCGCTGGCCGTTCTCGTCCAGGTCGTATGCCTTGCGACACTTCGCGCCCCATGCACCGTTTTCTTTTAAGGGCCGGACGGTCAGCATGATATGGACATGGGGGTTGCCGGTTCCCTTGTCATGGATGGCGAAGTCGGCGCACATTCCTTTGTCCACAAAGTTGTCCTTCACATAGGCCCGGACAAGGGCAAGCTGCTGTTCCCTGGACAGTTCACGGGGCAGGGCCGCCTCAATCTCACGGGCAAGCTGGCTGTCCCTGGCTTTCTCGATCTGCTCCACACTGTTCCAGAGGGTGGAGCGGTCTGCAAACTCCGGCGGGGCGTGGGCGGGCAGCATGATTTCCGCATGGACAACGCCGCCCTTCCGGGTGTAATCATGGGTCAGGCCGTCCCATTCATTCGTCAGCTTGGTTCCGCTGCGGTAGGCGGCTGCGGCAACAGCGGAACGGCCCTCGCTGCGCTTGATGATACTGACGGGGATATGGCAAAAATCTATGAGTGGCACCTCCTTTCGGTGAGGGGTATTCAGGCTCCGTGGAGCCGGACAGACGCGAAGCGGGTGTCTGGCTGCGCGGGGCGCACAAGGGGTTTGGGGAGTGTAGCGCCCCATCGCGCTCGGAGAGCGCAACAGCCCAAACATGGGGCCCCCACGGAAACCCAGCGGAGCGGTTTTTGTGGGGAAAGGAGGAGCAAGGGAGCGTGTGCAGTTTTCGCCGCAAGGCGGAAACGGAACAAAGCGGACTTTGCGACGACGCGCGCACGACACCGGCAACGGTGTATAAGTGCGCCCTTGTAAACAAGGGACTTACGGCTTGTCCCCGGATTTCGGCAGTTTTGCGGCCAGTTCTGCCGCCCCCGGAAGATGGGACAGGGCAATCAGGAACGCCTTGACCTCTACGCCGGGAAGGTCGGGGGCCAGAGGGAAAATGCCCTCCAAAATAGCCCCGCGTTCAATCAGGCGGCGGGTGCGGGCCTTGCGTTCCTCGTTGCGCTGCTTGTTCTCCAAAATCTTCTGGCGGTTCTCAAGCTGCCGGATTTCCTTCAGGACTTCTTCGCGCTCGTCTTTTTTCTGTTTCGCTTGGGCGGTGCTGTCTTTGTGCATATCGTTTTCTCCTTCGGCGGCTTCATCCAGCCGCGCTTGATATAATATTTCTGTAACTTGATAATGGCGTTGCGAACCGTGACGATGGCTGCTGATGTCGTGAAGCCTTCGGCCTCGGCAATCTCCTTAAACTGCTTGCCCTCCCAAAACCGGGCGTGCAGGCAGCTTGCCTGCCGTGGCGTCAGGGTGGCAAGGGCCTCCCGGAGCCGTTCCATCATCAGGGCATAGGCGGCCTCCTGTTCCCGTTCCGTTTCTTTCTCCATCAGAATATCTTCCGGGGAGATGACCTGTTCCGGGAAATGGTGTTCTATGCCGGGTGAAGCGTCCAGAGAGTAACAGTGATAGTGCTGCTTTGCGTCATTTGCGTTCTCTGCGCGGCTTTCCTCCACAATGGCGTCTGCAACCTCGTCCGGCACTTCCACAAAAGTGTCCTTCTTGCAAATTGGGTAGTAGTATTTTTTCAGGTTGATGGTTTTCATAGGCCGCTTGTCCATTTCCGGCGTATGAAGTACCGGCGCAGACGCCGGAGCGCCGCATGGATGGACTTCCCGGCCTGGGATGGGGTAATGCCCTCCATCGCGGCAATGTCCTTCACTTTCATCCCCAGCATATACCGGGCATGGACGCGGCGGGCCTGCGCTGGGGTCAGAGAGGAAATGGCCTCATAGAGCCGCCGGAGCAGTTCAGCATATTCGGCCTGCGCCTCCTTTTCCATCAGGCAATCCTCCGGCGATGGCTGCGCCCAGCCAATGGCGGCGTTCTCAATCCCATCATTGCAGTCAAGGGAATAAAACGCCTTGTAGCGGTACATCTTGCGCTCCCTGGCGGCTTCGGCCCGCTTGTCCAGCAGGAACGCCTCGACAATTTCATCCGACACCTCCACAAAGGTGTCCTCGGTGCAGAACGGGTAATATTGCTTGAGGTTGATGGTCTGCATAGGCACGCCCTCACTCTGCCGGAAAAAGGCAGTCATAGCAGCGGCGCATATTCCGCAGGCCCCGACGGATGGCAACGCTAACCTTGCTGCTGTCTACGCCCTCCCTCCGGGAGATTTCCGGCTGGCTGATACCGGCGATGTAGTAGGCCCGGACGCGGCGGGCCTGTGTGGGGGTGGCATGGGCCAGGGCCTCCGGCAAGGCAGCCAGCAGCCGCAGATGGGCGGCCCGTTCCTCGCGCTCCAAAATGATTTCCTCTGACGATCTGCCGTGTTCCAGCGCGTAGTTCTCCGTCCAGCTATATGCGTCCAGGGAGTAGTAGGCGTGGTGGTAGACCTTCCGGCGCTCATAGTTGTTCATCTCGCGCTGGGCCTGCCGCATAACCTCCCAAACCTCATCGCTGACCTCCACAAACTCGTCATACCGGTAGTGGGGATAAATCCACCGCAGATTGATTGTTTTCATAGGCTTACCTCCTGAAAATGGGAGAGGCGGGCAGCTTGTCCGCTGTCCGCCTCTCACTGGGATAAGGGAAACAATCCCTTTCACTTGGTAGCCCGAAAAGGGGTCATTCGTTAGGGTAGTTCGCAAAGAATTTCAAAAATTTTTTCCGAACCGCGTCAATGCTCTCATAGACGGATACTTTGGAGCAGCCGCACACCGTTCCGATCTCCGCAAGGGTCAGCCCGTCCAGGGCATAGAGCAGGAACCGGCGGCGCTGGGCCTCGGTGCAGGTGTCCAGGACGGCCATCAGCTCGCCCAGCGTTTCCATGCGGCAAAGGTATTCCTCCGGCGTTTCGCCGTAGATGCCCACGCCCTCGGTAGCAACTATGTATTCGTCAAACTCCCGGCCATCCCAATGCCGCCGCTGCTCATGGGACAGGTTCTCGGCTTTGTGGTCGGCCCGGTCAAGAAATTCATAGACTTCCAGCGTGACTTCCACGGCCACAGCTTGTCCGTTGTAATTGATGGTGACTTCCATCGGCCTTTCCTCCGTTCAGATTTTTGCGGGAAAATCTGAACGGGGTGGCGGGGAACGGCACCGGGGGCAAGGTTCGGGCCATGTTGGCCCGATGTTCCGGCCCCACAGGTATGAAAAAACGCCCGGACAGCATGAAGCTATTCGAGCGCAAAAAATACGGTATTCAGTTACATTGTGACAATTTTCGCACTGGCTGCCAGACGGAGCCGGTTCAGTGGCCGGGCTTTTTTTGACGATAGTGCAAATATCGTCTGAATTTGTTGGCGGTCAGTGTGCTTCATGGCGGCTCCCTCCTAAAGCCGCCGTGTCAGCGTATGGGCGTCACTCCTTCGTTGAGGGAATAAGGAACGGCGGCCTTGACTTTGTCAAAGCCGCCGCGATATATAATGATGGCATGATGATTGCCTACTGAACGACGGCTTTTTTTCTTTTGCCGTCGTCCGGCAGGTAAAACTAATTATTTTGCTTTCCTGTTCAGCCCTTTCAGAATGAAAAGCGCCAGAGCAGCACAGGCCAGCAGAACTATGATACCAATGAAAACCTGAACCATATTTGCATCGTAATAGCCGGAGATATTGAAAACGGCTGTCATGGGATACACCGTTTTTAGCTGGCTGGACATACTTGCGAACAGTCCGGCGAACGAATAAATTTCAGCAAATACCAGCGCCAGCCAGTAACCCTTTTTCATCCGGGCCACCAAAGCGATGATCGGAGAAATGGCAAGGAACACACCAATCCCGTCCAGAAGATATGTTTTCAGGTTTTCCAAAACAAGGCCAATGGAAAGAGCTTCAAAGTGTAAAACGGCCTCAACGAGAAAGGTAATCGCAAAAAGCAGAAGATAGATTAAGACGCTGAACACCAGAGCAAGCACCATTTTGGAGAGCGTCAGCTTCACTTCATCCACGGGAATGAGCCGCAGGGATTTTAGGGTGTCCTCCTGTTCCTCCCGGCAGATCATATAGCTTCCCAGCAGGGCAATGACCGCAGGCAGCACATAAAAGGTGGCGAGGGATTGGGCCGCTGTCATAAACCATCCGGCACCGTCAATATAGCGGCTTTCATAAAATGTGAACTGCCCCTGTGCAAAGACAATCAACGCCACCATGACCGTTGCAAAACCGGCAATCCACAAAATTTTGGAACGGCGGAGTTTCCGGCGCTCCGCCCAAAGTAAAAGCTCCATTTCAAATGCACCTCACTTTCTCTTTTTCAAAGCAGCCCCAGCCAGCAGGACAGAAGCAACGCCCCACACGCCTATGCAAAGGAACGCCCCCGGAATATTGAGTGGCTGGGTAATTACGACACCCGGAATATCCCGCATAACAATGGCGGTCATGCTGGACAGCGGATGCAGGTACATATTCACCATCAAGAGGATAAAGCCGAGGAATGTATAAACCAGCGTCAGGCAGACGGGAAGAATATACCCCTTCTGCGCTGCGGCAGCCGCCAGTATTGGCAGTACCGCAAAGGCGGTCAGCAGAGAGATTTCCATACACTTCCGCAGAAGATAAAGGACGCTCCCGCTGTCAAAGGCAATATAGCCGGGCAGTACGCCGGTAAGGATGGACGCGGCTGCGGTAATCAGCATGAAGCAGACCGAGTACACCAGCACCACAGCAAATTTGCTGAAAAAGTACGCCATCTTATTGACCGGCACGATCCAGAGCTGTTTGAGCATATCATATTGGTTTTCGTTATACATCAGCATGGTACACAGCATCCCCAGCACCACCGGCAGGATGATCCACGGGGTATAGCTGAACGCCGTCCACTTGTAAAACTCGATGGGTTCCACGCCGGTTCCCTTGACACTTGCAAAGTAGAACACGGCGGCCAGCGGCATAAACAGAGCTGCCAGCAGCATGAGCCAGATAAACTTTCTCCGGCGCAGCTTGAGAAATTCAACCTGTATCAGTTTAAGCAATGCCCTCTCCCCCCGTGATCTGCTTGAAATAGTCCTCAAGGGTATCATTGCAGATTTGGGAGCTGATTACAGCCACATCCTGCACCACAAGGGCCTTGTTGATTGCTGCCATATCCAGTGCGGTGTCATAGAGCCGCAGGTTATGTTCGTCCTGCACCGCATAATCCGTCACATGGAACTGCCGTTCCAAAATCAGTGAGGCTTTGGGGACATCCGACACCTGAAGCTGGATGTATTTCCGATTTTTCTTTTCCAAATCCTCCATGCTGCTTTCTTCCAGCAGTACGCCGTGGTCGATGATGCCAATATCATCTGCCAGAAGTGCGATTTCGGAAAGAATGTGGCTGGAAATCAGGATGGTTTTACCGCGATCCACGCTTAAACCCTTGATAAAATTCCGCACTTCGGCAATGCCGATGGGGTCAAGCCCGTTGGTCGGTTCATCCAGGATCAAAAGCTCCGGGTCATGCAGGATGGCGTTGGCAATGCCGAGGCGCTGCTTCATACCGAGAGAATACTTGCTGAACAGCTTTTTGTCCCGGAAAGGAAGCCCCACGACTTCCAGTGCGTTCTTGACGGCGTTGGGTCGGGGCGTCCCGCGTAGCTTCGCAAAGATTTCAAGGTTTTCTGTGCCGGTCAGGTTCGGGTAAAAGCCGGGAGTTTCGATGATAGCCCCAATACGGGGATAAATGCGTTTCTCATGGCCTTTGATGTTCTGGCCTAACACATCCACTTCGCCGGAAGTGATTGGCGTAAGGCCCAAAATCATTTTCATAATGGTGGTCTTACCGGCTCCATTTCGGCCCAAAAGCCCGTAAATCCGGCCCGGCTTCACATGAATATCCACAGAGCTGACGGCGGTTTGCTCGCCGTAAATTTTCGTCAGCTTTTTGGTTTCAATCACAAAGTCACTCATAAAGATGCCTCTCTTTCTTATTCTGCTTCATTTTTCCAAATGACATAGTTGTAAAGGCTGCCATCCGGGGAATAGTTGATGAACAATTTGAAATCGCCCTTTTCACAGGGAATGACAAATTCAACACGGATTTGGTCGGAGTGTTCCGGCACATAACAGGACACCTCCGGGGAAGCGTCCTCCGGCAGTCCGCCCAGCTTATCGGCTTCTTCCTCCCATGTTTCCTGTATCGCTTCCGCAGAAGTGTTGTCCTGTACGCCCTGCGGCAGTGCATTGAAGAAAGTTTCAAAATCTCCATCCATCATCTGGTTAAAGTATTCGGTTGCTTCCTCTGTAATGGCCTGCTGGTCGGGGGCCTCGCTGGAAGATGGGGCGGCCTGCTGGCAGGCGCAAAGTGAAAAAGTGAACAGAACACAGAGGAATAAACTAATCAATCGTTTCATAGGTCTTTCCTTTCAGTAAGATTGCTTTTTTAGAGCCACGACGGATGCGGCGGCAAACGCGGCACCGATCAGGAGCAGCGAACCGGCACAAACAAGCGGCGAAGTGTTAGGCAAAACGCCTTGCATCAGGCTTTCTACCATAGCGGCGGCCGCTTCGGAAATATGGGGATAAATTCCCATCACGCTTGCCAGCGGGTGTATTCCCGTAAGATAGGCCGGGGCAATGACTACGGGAACCAGATACAGCAGCGTTGCACCAATAGGCAGAATATATCCTTTTGACAGCGTGGCAAGAAATACAATCGGAAGCATGGCTATGGGAACCAGAAGCCCGCCCGCCAGATACAAAAGGCCGGCATCCATCAGTGTATGGGCGTTCAGATCGGGAAATCCCCCGGCAATCAGCCCGCCGACAACGCACAAAAGAAAGGTAATCAGGCACAGCCCCACGGACATCAGGATCACCACAGCGACTTTTGAAAAGTATAGCTGCGCTTTTGTGATCGGGATGATAAGCAGTTCTTTCAGCGTGTCGTTCTTGTGTTCGTCAAAAAACAAGGTTGTGGCGAACATTCCCAGCACGATCGGCAGGAACAGGCTGGACAGGTTCTTAAACGCCAGTGTGTAAAGGTCGCCAAAGCTATCCATGTAGGGGCTGCTCCTTGCAATGCTGCAAGCCCGCTCAATCGCAAATGCTCCAAACAGCAGCGTCAGAGCCAGAATACACCAGACAATCTTATTTCGCTTCCATTTCTGGATTTCAGTTGCAATGATCGTCATGCGGTTTCCTCCTTTCATGGTTCCCATTATAAAGGGCAAACCTTGCCATAACCTTGCCGAGAAAAAATTTTTTCAAAAAAAGCTCTGTGATTTCACAGAGCTTTCGGAAGTATGATGGTAAATGTTGTTCCAGCTTCAAGGATACTGTCTGCCGTGATGGTTCCTTTATGGACGCTTACCAGTTCCTTAGCAATGGAGAGGCCCAGCCCGTTCCCTTTGGCAGATCGGGAGTGGTCGCATTGATACATCCGCTCAAAGATATGGGGGAGATCAGCGGCGGAAATCCCTTTCCCGTTATCAGTCACTATGATTTTTGCCTGCTGCTCCGTTTCGGTCACGGTCAGGGTCACTTGTCTTGCGCCGCTGTGCGTCAGGATATTTTGCAGCAGGTTATTGAGAATACGGGTGTAGGCGGTAGGGTCAACCCTCGTCATGTATTCTGTTTCGGGTATCTCAATTTCATAGGTGAGATCGTGACTTTCCAGCAGCGGCACCCAGTCGGCCATGATGTCGCGGGAAAGCTCGTTCAGGTCGCAGACTTCAAAATGAAAAATCTGCTCCCCGGCATCCAGCTTCACCCATTCAAACAGGGCGGTCACAAAGTCTTTCAGGTGGTGGGCTTTTTCCATAGCTACCCGAATATATTCTTCCTGCTCGGCTCCTGTCACCATCTTGCTTTCCACGGCTTCCAAATAGCCCACCAGAGAGGCAAGCGGCGTTTTCACATCATGGGAAAGGCTTGTCATAAGCCGTTTATAAGCCTGCTCGGATTGCTTCTGCTGTATCAGTCGGGATTGGCTGCTCGTAGCAATCTCGTTGATGTCATAGCAGATTTGTTTCGTCAGATCGCTTTCCCGCGCCAGTACACGGCGGTTCAAGTTCCCGTTCTTTATATCTGCCAGAGCGTCTTTGATAATGGAAAGCTGGCCCCGGACGCGGTGAAGTTTTGCCAAAAGGTAGCCGATTACCAGCAGGGCAATCAATAGGGCCAGCAGCAGATAAAGATTTAACTCCATGCTCATGCCTCCTTATTGAACCGATACCCCACACCCCGGACGGTTTGGATATAAAACGGCTGTTCTGGATTTGGCTCAATCTTCTTCCGTAGTTTACTGATAAAGGCCATGATATTGTTATCGTCAAAGTCGTATTCTTCCGTCCATACCTGCGTGTAAAGTTGCTTTTTTGTAAATACCCGTCCCTTATTGGACGCCAAAACCAGAAGCAAATCAAATTCCTTGCCGGTTAGCTCTACCGGGATATTTTGGACAGTCACCGTCCGATTGACTTTATCAATCACCATATCTTTCAGAAGCATGGTGGCGGCCTCGTTCCCGGTCACGGGATTTAGGGTGGTGTAGCGCCGGATTAGGGAATTGACGCGGGCCATCAGCTCGTTAATGCCGAAAGGTTTTGTCAGGTAATCGTCCGCCCCCAGCCGCAGGCCGGAAACCTTATCTTCCTCGTCGCTTTTGGCGGTCAGCATCAGCACCGGCACATTATTTTTCTCCCGGATTTTCTGCAATACCTGAAAGCCGTCCATACCCGGCATCATCACATCCAGAATAATCAGGCAACAGGTGCCTTTGTTTTCTCCCAGCAGCCGTAAGCCCTCTAAACCGCCATGCGCCACCACCGCAGACAAGTTTTCCTGTTCCACGCATTTCTTCATCAAGGCACAAAGTTCCTTATCATCGTCTATAATCAAAACACTATTCATGTTTCAAAGCCCTCCCTTGCTTTGTCCTGCCATCCACCGGCTTTTTGGCATCTTTGGGAATTAACCATAGTGTTGCCATTTTCACAGCGCCGGGAATACGGCCAGCTATGCAGTAATAGTTTATTTGACGGGCGGAAACGCCCCATTTTTCGCCAGCTTCTTTCAAAGTCATGTATTCCATCTCACATTCCTCCAATATATCCATTATATTTCTTGATCTCGAAGAATACAAGATGCAAAGCGTGTCGGAATTATGAATTTAGGCAGAGGCCAAAGCCTCTGCCTAAAAACTAATTGTAAATCAGTTCGTCTTGAATAATTTCCTCCGCCTGCGCTTTCAGCGTATTTATCAGCCCCACCCAGCGCATGGGGTCAAGGGCTTTCAGTCCCTCGGTGACGCCCGCCGCCTCCATCATGCGGGGCAGCATGGCGTCCATCCGTTCACGCGCCGCCCGGTCAATCTCCAACAGGTGCGGGTACAGCTTTTCGCTCAAAATCAAGCTGCTGTAAAGGCTGGGCCGGTGTTCCTTCAGGTAGCGTTGCCGCATACGGCCATACTTGCCGATAGGGGCCTCCGGCTGCTCGGACAGCTTCAGGTCGGGGATGTAGTAATCTCCGCAGCGGGTGTAAGTCAATTCGCTCATGTTCATTCTCCTTTGCACTGTGATGGTTAAACTGCGGCACTGGCCGATACGGTGGCCTTGCGTGGCTCCTGCCTGGGTAACTGGCTGACAGGGATAAAAATGCCTTTTCCCATGTCCTCGGCCCGGATCGCGGCCTTTGCCGCCTCCACCTGGGCTTTGCGCTTGGCGTTGTAGCGTTCTTCCCATTCCTTCTGCTTGCCGTTGGCCTTGCGGCGCAAGTAGTTCTGGTGAAGCCTGTCCTTGCGTTCCTCCTTCTTCCGCAGTTCTTCCTGTTCCTCCGGGGTCAGGGGAACCGGCTGCAAGGCGGGCGGGATATACCGGCCCACAAAGTTGAAGTAGATTTCAACCTCCTGCGTGGTGTCCTGGCTGCCTTTCCGGGCGCGTTCATGGACAAGAATTTTCTCTACAAACTCGTTGAGCATGGTGTTTGTCAGCGTGTCGAAGTTCTCGTACTTATCAATCAGAGCAATAAACTTCTCCGCAGATTTCCGGCTCTGCTCATAGCCGGTAACAGCCTTTTCCAGTTCCGTGATTTCCGCATTGAGGGCGTCCTGCTCTTTGGCATACTGTGCGTCCAGGGCCTCATACCGGGCGTCCGGCAGCTTGCCCAGGGCGTTGTCCTCATAGATTTTGCAAATCAGCCGTTCCAGTTCCCCGGTCCGCTTTTGGGCGGCGGCCAGCCGTTTCCGCTTTTTGGATATGTCAGCGGTCTGCTGGGCGGCCTGCGTTTCCTGGACGGTGCGGATAAACTCGGCCCGGTCATTTTTAGAATACTCCGCGATGGCCCGGAGCATATCGGTTATCAGGGTCAGGACAGCCTCGGCCCGGATGCGGTGCTGTGTGCCGCAGAGCGTCCCGCATGGGACTTTGGTGTACTGGCTACAAGTAAACTGTGGGTCACGCTTGCCGTTATTGACGCGATGGACATACATCTTGCCGCCGCAGTCGGCGCAGTACATCAGGCCGGTCAGAGGGTGGGCCTCGCCCCAGCCGTCCGGGTAGCGCCGGACATTTGCCCGGATACGCTGCACATTGTCAAAGGTTTCCTGGTCGATGATGGCCTCATGGGTATTCTCAAAAATCGTCCACTCGCTTTCGTCAACATAGTGGCTTTTCTTGTCCTTGAAGTGCTTGCGGGTCTTGAAATTGATGGTGTGGCCCAGGTATTCCCGCTTTTTCAGGATGTTCACAATAGTGGACGATCCCCAGCCGTAGGGGTCTTTGACCGGCTTTGACCTGTTTACGCCTTCGTGAAAGCGAGCCAGATGGACAGCGGGGATTTCAACCTTTGCCTCGGACAGCAGCTTGGAAATTTGATAGGGGCCGTAGCCCTCCATCGTCAGGGAAAAGATGCGGCGTACCACTTCGGCGGCTTCTTCGTCCACAAGCCAGTGTTCCCGTTTTTCGTCCCACAGATAGCCGTAAATGACAGTGCCGGTCAGGTGCTTGCCGCTCATGCCTTTGGACTTGAACACGGAGCGGATTTTCCGGCTGGTGTCGCGGGCGTAAAACTCATTCATAATGTTGCGGAACGGGGTAAAATCATCGTCGCCTTTCAGACTGTCCACACCGTCATTGATGGCGATCAGCCGGACGCCGCGCTGCCGCAAAATCTCCATGACCTGGCCGACTTTCAGATAGTCGCGTCCCAGGCGGCTCATGTCTTTGATAACAATGGCCTCTACCCGTCCGGCCTCGACTTCCTCCATCATCGCCAGAAAACCAGGACGGTCAAAACGGGTTCCCGATACGCCGTCATCGGTGAAGTGGGTGGGGTTCGGCAGCCCGTTCCGGCGGGCATAGTCCTCTAACATCTTTTTCTGGTTCGATATGGAGTTACTCTCGCCTTGTAACTCATCATCGCGGCTCAAACGCTCATACAGAGGGGTGATTTTCTCGTTTCTCATGGCTGTACCTCCTGAAATGAAAATGCTCTAAGTGACTGCTTCACTAACCATGACAAAAACCATGATTAAGAAGTCACTTAGAGCATACATCTCCCGCAGCCAGCTTGTATTTCTTGTACTGGCGGACGGCGAAGTGGTTGGGCTTCTCCGCCTCCAGCGCGTCAAACATCAGGTCCACGGGGTTTTTGAACTCCTCGTCATCCTCCCGGACCTCCATCGCGTTGATGAACTCGATGAGGGTGGAGAAATTCTGTTCCTCCACCGGGGCCTCGTAGTGGATGTACCCGATGAGAGCGCAATACAGTAGCGTTTCCGCCTTGACCCAGAAATCGTCCCCGGCCTTGCCCTCGCCCTTGGTGTTGGCAATCAGCGTTGTGACCAGCTTCAAGATGTCCTTTTCGGAGTGGATGTAGGCAAAGGGGTTATAGTGCATGGATTTCTTGAAGTTGATGGTATTGAGGACTTTGATCCGGTACGGCTCATAGATGACCTTACCGTGCTTATCCTTTATGGGCTTGCCGTCCTTACCCGGCTTGGGCGTCCCGCGCTGGAGCATTTTGCCGCACTCCACCAGGATGGTGCCTTTGGGGTCTGTCACCACATAGGAGCTGTGCATCTGCATCAGGTTCGGTTTCAGCCAGAAGCGGGTCTTGCCGGAACCGGAGCCGCCGATCACCAGCACATTTTTATTTCGCGCCGTTTTTGGGTCCTTGGGGCGGCTGTTCATGGTCAGGCTCTCGGTTTTCGTCAGAATCACATTGTTCTGAAACACCGGGTCGATGTAAGGAGCGATGTCCTCATGGGTTCCCCATCGGGCGGAGCCGTACTCCATGCCATGCCTGTATTTCTTGGCATTTTTACTCTTGAGATAAACCGCCAGCCGCAGGCCAGCGCCGCAGCACAGGCCCACCAGCAGGTCCAGGGGGTGCAGGCTGGGCCACCAGCTGGCCAGCGCCACCGGCAGCGTAGAGAAGAACGAGAGCATTTTTGCCGAAGCGTCCGCACCCACGGCCATCCGCCACGCCTCCCCGAAGTTGGTGGCGAACAGCCCCATCAGGATATACGGCAGGTTCAGCAAAAGGAGATTCTTGATGTCCAGCTGCTTTTTCATCGTTCCAGCTCCCTCCGCTTGTTCCGGTCCACGACGGCGTGTTTCACCAGCTCTTTGAACTGGCTTAACTTTGCCAGCACGGACGGGCGCTCGGATTTCTCCGCCTTTCTGACCTTCTTGCCGGTGTACTCGGTAAAGGCAGCGGTCAGGGCATCCGCATCCCGGCCCTTGAAAAAGATCAGGTATTTGGGCGGGGAGCTGCTGCGATCCTTCTTCACCGCATAGTCCACGCCGTATTTCCGGGCGATCTTCTCAAACTCCTTGATGGAGGGGTCGGTGATCTCAATGTTGGAAACGCCCTGGTTCTGGCCGATCAGCTGCTTCACCGTCTGCTTGCCGTGGGGAATCACGGGGGTATCCCGGCTTTTCTGCTTTTGCAGTTTCTTTTCCTTGCGGTGGGCAAGGTACTTGGTGATGGCAGATTTGAACAGCCTGCCGGTGAATTTGGAGCCACTGACAACCAGCGTCAAAGTCCTGTTTTCCACTTCTTCCTGCATTATATTTCACCTCACTTTGCACCAAAGGGCGGCCCTGATAGGCCGCCCTTTGGCAATCTCACTTTACTTTATGCCAGGCTTCTTCCTCAGCGCCAGACACAATCGTGTGCCCGTTGGCAGCCTCCATCAAGTCATAGTAGGCCCAGTAGTGGGGATTCTGAAGGTCGCTGAAAGTGATTAGGTTGTCCTCGTTACGGCGGATAAAGGTCTCGTCCGCCGTGCGGCCCAGCATCCGATTGATGATCGTAACTACCTCAGCGCGGGTGATTTCATCCTCGCCGTGGAACTTGCCGTCCGGGTAGCCTACAATCCAGCCATTCCGAGTGGCGGTATGGATATACTCCGCAGCCCAGCTGCCTGTTGCATCCGGGAATCCAGCTTGTTCACTCTCATAGATAGTAAGTGCCATCCAATCGTTCAGACGGACACACATGGTGACAAACTGTTCGCGGGTGATACTGGCCTCAGCGTGGAATTTCCCGTCATCGAAGCCAACAACTACCCCCAGCTTTTCCAAATATGCCACATAGTCCTCATACCATGCGTTTGCGGCAACATCCGGGAATTTGCTGGTATAGCCATCCTCCAGCGAATCCCCACGGTATTCTGCCAGAATCCGGGCAAATACAGTGGCAGCTTCTCCACGGGTCATGTTGCGGTCCGGCCCAACGGTTCCGTCCACATAGCCAACGATATAAGCAAAGTGGTACTCGTCCGGCAGCGTAACAGCGCCGTCCTTTCCTGTCTCACCGGCAGCGGTGGTGCCGGTGCCATCGGTGACGGTGACGGATACATCGGGCTTGGCCTCGCCCTGATTGTCTGTGACAGTGACGGTCACAGGGCCGTCCTCGTCAAAATCAAAGTCATCCGGCAGGGTGACGGATACTGTACCGTCCTCGTCCACGGCAATCTGTGTGCCATCTACGGGCTTGCCGTCTTGATCTGTCACATCCACATTGACCGTGTTGGACTTATCCTCGTTACCGGTATCCGTGCCAACGATCTCACCAGCAGAGCCGGTGGCCTGCGGGACGATAATCTGACCGTTCTTGTCGGTGTCTCTGGCGGCGTGGTTGTCCTTGGAATCGGACACTTCCACATTCAGTCCCTTGGCAGGATCGGTGCTGGGCAGCAGCACCGTCACTACGGTCTGGTCGTTGCCGTCCAGCAGGCGGCCATCCGGCAGCAGGACAGTAAACGCATCCGCTTCATCGTCCTCACCGGGCAGCAGCGTCACCAGCGCACCCTTGATGGGGGCTTTTTCGGTATCTGTGACAATCACGGTGTACTGGCCTACCACGGCGGTGCCGCTTTCATCGGTGTAGGCGCTATCCACAGAGGGGACTGTCAGCTTGCCGTCCTTATTGGTCTGACCCTGAGCCGTACCGCCCAGATCGGCCTTGACAATTACGGTTTTGTCAGGTTCGGGGGCTTTCTCGTTGTCGGTGACAGTGATGGTGACACGGTTCTTAGCGTCCATGTCCTGTCCCTCCGGCAGATTCACGGTGATGTTGCCAGTGCTGCCCATGCTGACCTCGCTGCCCTGAATGGGCCGCCCGGTCTCGGTGCGCTCCACCTTGACGGTAAGGGTATGACGGTTGCCGTCAGCGTCCTCCCAGCCTACGGTAGCATTGCCATCGCCATTGGTGGTACCGGTAGTGCTGGGGACGGTAATCTGACCGGCAGCGTCGGTTTTTCCGCTGCTGAAATTGTCGTTGCGGTCAGTGACGGAAATGCCCATGCTTGCCACAGGGGACTTGTCCTTGACAAGCTGAACCTGGATGGTGGTCTGGTCGGCATAGTCCAGCAGGCGGCCAGAGGGCAGACGGATGGACAGGGACTCGTCCTCATGGAGCGTGACCGTGGCTCCGGCAACGGGGTTTTTGCTATCCGTATCGGTGACGATCACCAGATAGCCGCCCACAACGGCCTCGCCCTTGCTGTCCGTGGTGGCCTGATTGTAGATTTTCTCGATTTCTTCCGTTTCCAGGGTTTCGCCGCACGCGGTACATTCCTTGTGCTTGCTGCCCTCGCTGTCAGTGGTGGGTTGCTGGTCGATGATCCAGTCGCCGGGCTTGTGTCCGGCGGCATCGGTGTAGTCACCCTTGTAAGTGTCGCCGCAGCGTGAGCAGATATAGGTGGTGTAGCCCATTTCCGTGCAGGTGGGTTCGGTGACTTCCTTCTGGTAGTCGTGGCCCAGGGCATTGACGATCACAGCGCCGCACTTGGTACAGAGCTGGGGCGCGGTGCAGGTGGCCGCCTCGCCGGGAACATGGCCCGCCGCTGGGTCGCCCTCCAGCCGGTGATAGCCGCAGCGGATGCAGCGATACTCGATCATGCCCTCGCCGGTACAGGTGGAGCCGGTGATCTCAGCACCCTCGTCCCAGCTATGGCCCAGAGGGTCGGTGTAGTCGGTGACAAAGGAACTGCCGCAGCCCTCGCAGAGATGGACAGTCTTGCCGCCGCCCTCACAGGTGGCCGGGGTGGTCCTGGCAACATAGTTGTGGGGCAGGGCCGCCGTGATGTCCTCAATGTGGCGCTCTCCACAGACAGCGCACTCCCGCAGGGTATAACCGGGGCTGGTGCAGGTGGCCGGGACAACAGTGGTGGAGAACTCATGCTCCCCCTTGGGAGTGGTGCTTTCCTGGGCGGTGCCGCACCGCTCACAGATCTCCAGAACCTTTCCGGTGGTTTCACAGGTGGCGTCCCGGATAACAACACGCTGGAACGCATGGCCCAGGGCAGCCTCATAGTCCCGCTTTTCGATCTTGCCGCAATCTACGCACAGATAGCGGTCATAGCCCAGGGTCAGGCAGGTGGGGTCCACGCTGTCCAGCAGCGTCCAGTTGTGGTCCTCGCCGCAGGTGCCGTCACCTTCTGCTTCCTCGGTGCTTTCGTCACGCAGATGGACATAGGCCACGCCGTCCTCCACCATGTCGGTGTTCTGGAAAGTGTAGGTGATCTCATAGTACACCGCATAGTCTCCGGCCTCGGTGTAATTGGGGGCGCTGGTCAGGGTGCAAGCGTCGGCGCTATGGCCGTAGCGGATGGCGGTGGTAACGCCCGCCTCGGAGAGATCGGATACAGTAACAGTGTGGGGCTGTCCGTCTACCACGCCGAAATAGTCCGCCACAACAGACTTGGCGGCGGTATAGTCGGTTTCAGCATATCCGCAGTCGGCACAGGTATCCATTTCCACAAAGCGGTCATGGGCCAGTTCGGGCCGAATGGCCGTTTCCATGTTGTGTCGCTCCAGGGAGGAGGAAGTTTCCTTGTAGGTGCCGTAGCAGAACCCGCAGTATTCACCGCTGGTAATGGTCACACGATGGTAACTGCTGTCTGATTGCTCAATGGTCTTTGTTTCCGGCAATTTCTCAAAGAAGTTGCTGGCGCAGTCGTACAGCCAGTACACATTGTTCTGATAGCAGTAGTCGGTTTTGCCCATATTGGTATTGATTCCGCCGCAGGTTTCACAAACTGCTTTGGTCCAGTGATACCCGGTATAGTAGGCATCCTTACCAGGAACACCGTCCAGGATAGAGCCTTTCCCTTCGCCGCCGATCATCGTGCCATCCGAATAGCGGACATTTCGGGTCATAGCCGTCTGTCCATCACGGGTATATTCAGGAGTGCGGAAGGCTAAAAATGAAGTTGCCTGTCCGCATTCTCCACAGGTGAAAGTTTCATGGGTCACGGTGGCGTTGGCATCCAGCTCGTTGGTTCGGTTGTTGGCCTCCTGCCAATGGTCAGCCGGATCATGGTAGCTGTTTTGCTGGGCGGCAAAGGCTGTGGGCAGAGCGGAGAATAATGTCAGTACAGCCAGTGAAAGCGCCACAACAGATTTCAGAGTTTTTTTCGGTTTCATAGCGTTATCCTCCTATCATCAAATTTTTCAAAGCAAATCAGTTCGAGTGAGTGGCTAAGGCGGGACCACCAGCCGCCACAAAAGATAACGGGTCATCATATCACCAGCAGGATGCTGTCCCGCAGCTGGGCAAAATGTAGCTTGCCTTGGGGCGTTACCAGCGTGTAGGAACCGGTATGCCCGTGGTTGCAGTAGTCTTTGACACAGAACAGGCCATTATTGGAGGGCTTGGCGTAAGGAAGTACATTCCCGGATGCCGTGCGGTAAACAAATCGCCGTTCCAGTAGAAATCGGACAAACTGGCGCTCCGGCACAACCAGCTCTTTGGCAGTGGTACGGAGATTGGTGCTGTGCTTGAGGTCGATGAACAGGTCATAAAAAGCGGCCTTGCCCTCCAGCATGGTATTTTTCTCCCGCAGCGCCGCATTTTCTTGCCTTTCAGCCAGCAGATCGGAACAGAGCTTCAGCAGCGCCTCCGGGGAAGTTGCTACTTCCCACAGCTTTTCCTTGGTCATATAGGCTCCGTGCTTGCGGATGATGGGTAGCACCTCGTCAAACACCCATCGTTCAAACCGTTCCGCAGAGGGCAGTTTGCTGTGGACGATCAAGCGGTACACATCACCTTCGGGGATGAAAGTCATACTGATTTTGCGGTCAGGGCTTTGCGGATGAGGTGCGTCGCGTTTCACGACGCACCTACAATGGCGGATAATTGCGTCGCGGGGATTGCTATATCCCAGCGAATTTGCTACATCCAAACCGCAGAATAGGTATTTGTCGTTTTCCTCGATGACCCGGATAGACCCAAACTCCGGGCTTTTGAAAATTTCCATTTGATTCATGTCATACCTCCTTTGGCATGAGAAAAGGCGGCTCTTACCAGCCGCCTGCGTTCATGTCGTGATTCACTTGTGCGGTGTAATAATTGCTGATAGTGGTGGGCGCATTGAACAAGACGGTCAAAAGGTACTGCTTCATGTTGCGGACTTCCGTGGTATTTTTCTGCATACAGTCCATGACAAAACGGATATGCTCGCTATCCAGCTTCAGTAATCGGGAGCGAACCACCTCATGGGGAAAGTCGCTGCCAGCAATCCGAGTGGTCTGCCGCTTTGCACAGACAGTTTCCACCATCAGCTCCACAATCTCGTCCAGGTTCTCTTGGTAGGGGTCAACCTCCTGACGCAGATAGTCATACTCAATGTTCTCCAGAATTAAATCCCGATAGCTTTCCATCTCTGCGAGAGACATCGCATCCCTTCCTTTCCGTTCCGGCGGTCTTACCGCCGCCGTCTCCCGGAAGGGAATGGAATCGGTACTTGATCCCTGAGTAATTGATTTTTGGGTATTTGATTTCTCTATATTTAATTCTGCGGGCTTTTCCGTATCCGGGCTATCCAGATACGGGTTTTCCGTATCTGGTGAAGCCGTATCCGGTACAGCCATATTCGGCTGGGGTGTTCCAGGCTGCCGGGGCTGGGGCTGCTCATAAATGACATACTCTGTGTCGCTGATCCGTCCTTGCCGGTCCCGCAGCTGGTGGCGCACGATGTAACCGGCGGTTTCCAGCTCCCGCAGCGCATTACCGATGGCGTCCACGCCCTCCTTGCAGATTTTCGCAAGGCCACGGGTGGTATAGTTCCAGTCATCCGGCAGGGACAGCATCATGGAAAGCAGTCCCTTGGCCTTGAGGGACAATTTTTCGTTCCGCAGGTGATGATTGCTCATTACCGTATAGTCGCGGGTTCTTTCAATCCGAAAGACCGCCATTGACTTCACTCCTTCCTGATCTCAGGGCATGAAAAAAGCCACAATCCTGTAAAAAGAATTGTGGCAGTTACATTTTTTCATATTTTCTTGCGTGGAACCAATACAGCGGCCTTTGCGATTTCGGCTTAGAAAATGGTCCCGGTTCCTGAGAAAACGGGAGGGTTTGCAAAACCAGGTCAATATCGGTGGATTCCATGTCATATTGGGACTGGCAGTTTTCCCGGATAGCATCCTTGATGCTCTGGACAGTACACATATTCATTCCTTTCCTTTCGTAGTGATGATGGGTTTACGGGTGGCGGCGGCGCTTGCCCGGCTTGAAGTCGAGGACATGGCCCTCGATCACGCGGGCATACCGCTTGATTTTGATTTCCCGGCGCTTCTGGCTTACGAGGGCGGCCTGATACCCGTCCTCCGTGAGAAACAGCCGCATTTCATCGCCGGGGCTGCCGTAGGAGCAGGGACGCAGAACGGAAAACTCGATCATCCAGCGGGTGCTGTCCTGGAAACGCTCCACGGCGAGAATATTGTGTCCTTTCAGCTCACGGGCTGAAATATCCTTCATAGGCGGCTCCTTTCATCGTTCCTGGTCTCTCTGGCGCTTTTTCTGCCACCCCTCCAGCAGCTTGATGATGGTTTCCTGCATCCGCTGGGGCGTGTAGCTCTTGGGAAAATACTTCCGCAGGATGTCAGCAGAGAGGGTCACTTTGTCGAGATCGCTTTTCTTTTCCTCGCCCATGATGACGCGCATCATATCGAGGGTCAGATGCCCCTCCTGGCTGTATTTCTTGAGCCGCTGGGCCTGGGAAAGAGAAGGGGTCGCCTGTTCACTGTCCATCGCGTCCAGCAAGTCCCGCTGTTCCTCTTTTTTGAGGAAAGACAGCTCATAGGCCGGATTGAGGGCGATTTTCTTTTCATCCACCACATCCAGCAGTTCGGGGATAAGCTCCGTCAGGCGGATATAGCGGAAAATCTGATTTTTACTCTGGCCGACCTGTTCAGCCAAAAGCTCGCTGGACTTCTTTCCAAAATCGTTCCCAAGTTGGGAACCATTTTCTTTGGTGGGTCTCCCGGCTTGCCGTTTCATAGCCTCCAGCTTCATCTTGTAAGCAAAGGCCCTCTCGCTGGGGAGCAGGCTTTCCCGCTGCAAGTTGCTGTCCACCATGATGATGGTCGCTGCATCGTCGTCCAGGTCCCGAACAATGACCGGCATGGTCTCTTTCTCGGCCAGCTCACTTGCCCGGTGTCTCCTGTGACCGGCCACCAGCTCATAGCCGCCCTCCGGGTCCGGGCGGGCAATCGCCGGAACCAGAACACCATACTGCCGAACGCTGTCGGCAGTCTCCATCATGGCCTCGTCATCCTTGACTTTGAAGGGATGGTTCTTGAAAGGATGCAGCTCAGACAGCGGGATCTCCCGTACTTTTTCCAGCTTGGCATCCTGGCGGCTTTCCTCGGTGGAAAACAAGTCATCGTATGGAGCCAGCTCTACTTTTTTCGCGCTGCTTTTCAAGTTTTATCACCTCCTTGGTCAGATTTTTATACCCCTCGGCAACCTTGCCATTGGGGTCATGGGCAAAAATGCTTTTGCCCTCGGCGCTAATTTCCTTTGCCCGGACGGAATGGGGAATCTCGATGCCGAACACCTTGATTTTGCTGCCGTAGGTCTCCCGCAGCAGGGCGGCGATCTCCTTGGCGAAGTTGGTGCGGTTGTCCACCATCGTCAGCAATATGCCGTCAATCTGGAGCTTGGCATTGATCTGCCGCTTCACCTTATTGACCGTCTGGAGCAGCTGTTCCAGGCCCTTGGCGGGCAGATACTCTGCCTGGACGGGGATTATGACCCTGTTGGCGGCGGCCAGGGCGTTGACCGTGAGCATACCCAGGGATGGCTGGCAGTCAATCAGGATATGGGAATACTGTCCCTTGAGCGTGTCCAGATACTGCCGCAGGATGGTCTCTCGGCTCATGGCGTTCACCAGGGAGACCTCCATGCCGGAGAGCTGGATGTCTGCGGGCATCAGGTCAACGCCCTCCGGGTGGTGCAGGATACCCTCGCCGGGGCGCAGCGGCTCGTCCATCAGGATACGGCCCATTGCGTCGGACAGGGTAAAGGGCAGCTTGTCCGGCTGGGGGTGGCCCAGGCTGATGGTCAGGCTGCCTTGCGGGTCCCCGTCGATCAGCAGCACTTTCTTTCCGGCCTGCGCCAGCCCAATCCCCAGGTTCGCGCAGGTGGTTGTCTTGCCAACGCCGCCTTTCTGGTTGGCGATGGCGATGATTTGCGTGTTCAATGACTTCACCTCATTTCTGAATTGTTCTATGGCTTCTGGAAATAGAAAAAGCCGCCACTTCAAAAATTGAAAGTGACGGCCTTTTCTTATCCCGGAATGAAATTCCCCGGAAACGCAAAAAGCGCCCAGTAGAAAATACTGAGCGCTTGGCGATTAGATTTATTCTCTTTTGTTCAAATTAGGTCAAATTCAGACAAACCGTTTTCACGAAAAAGGTCTCTTGGAGATGTATAAATAAACATCCCCTTGGCATCCCAAAATCGCGTCTCGGTTGTCCTATTTTTTAACCCATAAGCCCTCTTTTTGGGGTGGTTGTCCACCATTTAACCCATAGAAAACGGGTTAAAAGAGGCTTCGTTCTGTCAAATTGCGTCAAACCATTTGAAAAGGAAAAACCCCGGAAACCGCGTAGTTCCGGGGTTTTTGACCACTTTTGATAAAGTTTAGCGCTTGCTGAACTGCGGAGCGCGACGGGCAGCCTTGAGGCCGTACTTCTTGCGTTCCTTCATTCTGGGGTCGCGGGTGAGGAAGCCAGCCTTCTTCAGCAGAGGACGGTACTCCTCGTTGGCCTGCAGCAGAGCGCGGGCCACGCCAAAGCGGATAGCGCCGGCCTGGCCGGTGAAGCCGCCGCCCTGAACCTTCACATCCAGGTCAAACTGGCCGGTGACACCCACCAGTTCCAGGGGCTGCTTGACGATGGTCTTCAGAGTGTCCAGACCAAAGTAGTTGTCAAACTCCCGGTTGTTGATGGTGATCTGGCCGCTGCCGCCGGGAATCAGACGGACGCGGGCGACAGAGCTCTTTCTTCTGCCGGTGCCATAGAAATAAGCTTTTTTCGGTGTATACATCTTCGCAATCCTCCTGATTATTCAGCGTCCAGGGCCACGGGCTTCTGGGCCTGGTGTTTGTGCTCGGGGCCGGCATAGACCTTCAGACGGTCCAGAGACCAGCGGCCCACGGAGTTCTTGGGCATCATGCCCTTGACAGCAAGGCGCATGGCCAGCTCGGGCTTTGTGGCCATCAGAGTCTTGTACTGGGTCTCCTTCAGGCCGCCCACATAACCGGAGTGGGTGCGATAGTATTTCTGGGTCAGCTTTTTGCCGGTGAGAACGGCGTCTTTGGCGTTGATGATGATGACGAAATCACCGTTGTCGGCATGAGGGGTAAAATCCACCTTGTGCTTGCCCCGCAGGATAGCGGCGGCCTTGGCGGCGGTTCTGCCCATGGATTTGCCGGCAGCATCGATGATGTACCATTTGCGCTCAATAGTCTGAGCATTTGCCATGAATGTGGACATCTTGAATCCTCCGTTTATCGTGATAAATGTTTGATTTTTTGACCTTACTAGTTATATCATAGGGGAAAACCGGTGTCAACAGTTATTTTTCAAAATTGTGATTTGCAAGAGGGTATCCTTTTGTTTTTGCCGTTTTACGCCGGATATCTTCGATTTTCTCACATTCCATTTCAAAATTTTTTGTCTTTTTCCATTGCCAAACAGCCCCCTTTTCCTTTAAAATGAAGAGCGGTGATCAGAAATGAAAGAACTTTTGGCGCTGGCTAGGCGCTGTATGCAGGATTATAATATGGTGCCTCCCGGCAGCCGGGTGGCGGTAGGGGTCTCGGGGGGCAAGGACTCCCTGGCCCTGCTGTATCTGCTCTCTCAGCTGCGCCGGTTTTATCCCGGCGGTTTTGAGCTGACGGCCATCACATTGGACATGGGATTTGAGGGAATGGATTTTTCTCCCATCGCCGATTTCTGCCGGGCCATTGAGGTGCCTTATGTGATCCGCCAGACCCAGATGAAGCAGGTGATCTTCGACATCCGCAAAGAGAGCAACCCTTGTGCCCTCTGTGCCAAGATGCGCCGGGGCGCCCTCAACGATGCCGCTTTGGCCGAAGGGTGTCGGGTGGTGGCCCTGGGCCATCATTTTGACGATGTGGTGGAGACCGTTTTGCTCTCCTTATTTTATGAAGGGCGTTTTCACAGCTTTTCTCCGGTGACCTACCTCAGCCGGAAGGATATCCACTGCATCCGTCCCATGCTTTATATCCCGGAGCGGGAGATCCGCAATTTTGTCCGCCGGGAGCATCTGCCGGTGGTGGAGAGCACTTGTCCCGCCGACAAAAACACCAAGCGGGAAGAAGTGAAGCAGCTGCTGAATACGCTGGAAAAGCAAAATCCCGGCTTGCGGGGGCGGATTTTCGGCGCTGTGCAGCGTCAGCCTTTGGAGGGATGGGAAAAAACACCTTTGTTTCCGGACAAATAAAAAAGGACGGCTGTGCCGTCCTTTTTTATTTTCAGGATGCTGCCCAGGCTGAGCGCCGCACTTCATGGAGTTTGGCCTGGTGGAGTAGATAGGAGTAACGGGCCTGCAAGGCGTTGATCTCATAGACTGAGGCAGCCACCAGGTCCTGGTCGCTGGCCTGCTGGAAGAGGCAACGGGCGGCGGCCAACTGCCGCCGGGTTTCGGTCAGGTCTTCCAGCAGCTGGGCCTGACGAAGCTCCAGAGGAGAAGGGACCTTCTTTTTGCCAAAGGGGAAAGAAAATACACGCATGGTAAATACCTCCGAAAGCAGGATGGGAATATTTTTTTCCCTTTTCCGGCAAATATACACAGAGGGAACAGAGGGCCATTTGACAGAGCGGCTTTTTTTGATTATGATATGAATTAAGCCGCGTCCTGCGGGGCTTTGTTCTTTTGCGCCTTGGGAAAGGCATTTTTGGCAGGATGGCCCGTTATGGTATCAATGTATGCCCTGGCTTTTCAAGGGATGCCTTGGAGAGGGGGCTTTTTTCGGAGGGTATATGACAAGAAAGAAGAAGCAGGAATATGGCAACGAGAGCATTTCGGCTCTGAAAGGAGCCGACCGGGTGCGCAAGCGGCCCGGGGTCATTTTCGGCTCCGATGGGATCGAGGGCTGCGAGCACGCCTTTTTTGAGATCCTCTCCAATTCCATCGACGAAGCCCGGGAAGGGTTTGGCCATGTGATCAATGTGACCCATTTTCTGGACGGGTCTATCGAGGTGCAGGACTTCGGCCGGGGCGTGCCGGTGGATTACAACGAGCGGGAAGGCCGTTATAACTGGGAACTGATCTACTGCGAGCTCTATGCCGGCGGAAAATACGGCAACGCCGAAGGGGAGAATTACGAATATTCCCTGGGCCTCAACGGTTTGGGCGCCTGCGCCACCCAGTATTCTTCGGAATATATGGATGTGATCTCCCGCCGGGATGGCTGGCAGTATACCCTCCATTTCCGCCGGGGAGAGAATGTGACCGAAGGGCCGGACAAACTGCTGAAAGAGCCCTGTTCTCCAAAACAGACGGGTACCACCCACCGTTTCAAACTGGATCTGGATGTGTTCACCGATACCCGCATCCCCAAAGAATATTTTCAGCAGGTGCTGAAAAAGCAGGCCGTGGTCAATCAGGGACTGCGTTTTCACTTCCGTCAGGAGGTGGAGAAGGGCAAGTTTGAGGAAGAGGACTTTTACTACGAAAACGGCATTGTGGACTATGTAAAGGAGCTGGCCGGGGACAATGCCCTGACTTCGGTGCAGTTCAATCAGACCGAGCGCCGGGGAAGAGACCGGTCGGACAAGCCGGAATACAAGGTAAAGGTCCAGGCCGCTTTCTGTTTTTCCAATGTGGGGGCTCTGTTGGAGTATTACCACAACTCCTCCTGGCTGGAGCATGGCGGCGCGCCGGACAAGGCGGCCCGCTCGGCTTTTGTCTCTGCCTTGGATGCCTATCTGAAGCAGACGGGAAAATACCAGAAAAACGAAAGCAAGGTCTCTTTTGCCGACATTTCCGACAGCCTGATTCTGGTGACCAATGGCTTTTCCACCTACACCTCCTATGAAAACCAGACCAAAAAGGCCATTACCAATAAATTCATCCAGGAGATGATGACCGAGTTCCTTCGTTCCACTCTGGAGATCTATTTCATCGAAAACCGCCAGGAGGCCGACAAGATCGCCGATCAGGTGCTGGTGAACAAGCGCAGCCGGGAGCAGGCGGAAAAGACCCGGCTGAACATCAAAAAGAAGCTGGCCGGCACCATGGATGTGACCAACCGGGTGCAGAAGTTCGTGGATTGCCGCAGCAAGGACCTGGACAAGCGGGAGGTCTATATCGTGGAGGGCGACTCCGCCCTGGGTTCCTGCAAGCAGGGGCGTGACCCGGAATTTCAGGCCATCATGCCCATCCGGGGCAAGATCCTCAACTGCCTCAAAGCCGATTACAATAAGATTCTCAAAAGCGACATCATCACCGATCTGATCAAAGTGCTGGGCTGCGGGGTGGAGATCCAGACCCGCAACAAGGAGCTTTCTTCTTTTGATCTGAATATGCTCCGGTGGAACAAGGTGGTCATCTGCACCGATGGCGATGTGGACGGATTCCAGATCCGCACTCTGGTGCTCACCATGCTCTATCGTCTCACTCCTCAGCTCATTGAGAAGGGATATGTCTATATCGCTGAGACCCCTTTGTATGAGATCAACACCAAAGGGGGCAAGGGGAGCAAAAAGGCTCCCAAGACCTATTTTGCCTATACCGATAAGGAGCGGGACGACATCGTCAAAAAGCTGGAGGGGAAATGCTCCATCCAGCGCTCCAAGGGATTGGGTGAAAACGAGCCGGAAATGATGTGGCAGACCACCATGAATCCGGAGACCCGGAGACTGATCCGGGTGATGCCCGAGGACGCCGAAAAAACCAGCCAGGTGTTTGATCTGCTGCTGGGGGACAACCTCCAGGGCCGCAAGGACTATATCGCCCAGCACGGCAGCGAATATCTGGATCTCACCGATGTGAGCTAAAGGAGGAAAAGAGTTTTGCCCAAAGACCGTTTTATTCCCCAGCCCATCACAAAAACCCTGGAAGAAAACTATATGCCCTATGCCATGAGCGTCATTCTTTCCCGGGCCATCCCGGAGATCGACGGCTTCAAGCCCTCTCACCGCAAATTGTTGTACACCATGTACAAGATGGGGCTTTTGCAGGGGGCCCGTACCAAGTCGGCCAATGTGGTGGGACAAACCATGCGGCTCAATCCCCATGGCGATGCTGCCATTTATGAGACCATGGTGCGCCTGGCCCGGGGCAACGAATCCCTGCTCACTCCCTTTGTGGACAGCAAAGGAAACTTCGGCAAGGTCTATTCCCGAGATATGGCTTATGCCGCTTCCCGGTATACCGAGGTGAAGCTGGACCCCTTCTGCGGGGAGATCTTTGCCGATATCGATTGCGATGCCGTGGATTTTGTGGACAACTACGATGGCACCATGAAAGAACCCACCTTGCTGCCCACCCGTTTCCCCAACATTCTGGTCAGCGCCAATCTGGGCATTGCCGTGGGCATGGCCTCTTCCATCTGCGGCTTCAATCTGAATGAAGTCTGCGATACGGCCATTGCCTATCTGAAAAATCCCGGCTGCCGGCTGATGGATACATTGAAAGGGCCGGATTTCCCCACCGGAGGCGAACTGATCCTGGACGAGGGACAGATGGAGGAAATCTACCGCACCGGCCGGGGCTCTTTCCGGGTGCGGGCCAAGTGGAACTATCTGAAAAAGGAAAACATCATTGAGATCACAGAGATCCCCTATACCACCACCATTGAAGCCATTATGGACAAGGTCACCGACCTGATCCGCCAGGGGAAGGTGCGGGAGATCTCCGATATGCGGGACGAAAGCGGTCTGGAGGGTCTCAAGATCGCCATTGACCTGAAGCGGGGCGCTGACCCCCAGAAGCTGATGGCCAAACTGATGAAGATGACCCCGCTCATGGACACCTTTGGCTGCAATTTTAATGTGCTCATCGGCGGTACGCCCCGGGTGCTGGGCGTAGGCCAGCTGCTGGAGGAGTGGAGCGCCTGGCGGATGGAGTGCATTCGCCGCAGAGTTTATTTTGACCTGGGCAAAAAGAAGGAAAAGCTCCATTTGCTGCTGGGCTTGCGGAAGATCCTGCTGGATATCGACCGGGCCATTGCCATCATCCGGGACACCGAAGAGGACAGCGAAGTGGTGCCCAATCTGATGATCGGTTTCGGCATCGACGAGCTCCAGGCAGAATATGTGGCCGAGATCAAGCTGCGGAACATCAACAAAGAGCATATTCTGAAGCGTACCCGGGAGACCGACGAGCTGGCCCAGGAGATCCAGGAGCTGGAGGGCATTCTGGCCGACTCCCGGAAGATCAAGAATATCATCATCGGCGAGCTGCGGGAGATCAACAAAAAATACAAGACGCCCCGGCGCACCGCCATCATCTATGAAGATCAGGTGGTGGAGTATCACGAGGAAGACCACATTGAAGACTACCCGGTGCATATTTTCCTTACCCGGGAGGGGTATTTCAAAAAGATCACGCCCCAGTCTCTGCGGATGAGCGGAGAGCAGAAGGTGAAGGAAGGGGACGCCGTTATCCTGACGGCGGAGTGCACCAACAAGAGCGAAATCATCTTCCTCACCGATAAGGTGCAGGCTTATAAGTGCCGTCTCCATGAGTTTGACGATGGCAAGGCCAGTCTGCTGGGGGATTATCTGCCTCAAAAGCTCCAGATGAGCGATGGAGAGCGGGTGATCTTCTGCTTCCTGCCTGGGGATTATAGCGGTCACTTGCTGTATGTGTATGAAAACGGCAAGGTGGCCAAGATCCCGGTGAAGAGCTTTGATACCAAATCCAACCGGAGAAGGCTGACCGGGGCCTATTGCGATAAATCCCCCCTGGTTTCGGTACTGCATTTGCCGGAAGAGGGGGAAGCGGTGCTCTATTCCACCGACAGTCGGGCACTGGTGGTGTCCACGGCCGCCGTGGCGCCCAAAGCCACCCGTTCTTCTCAGGGTGTGGTGGTGATGAGCCTGAAAAAGAACAAAAAGGTAAAAAAAGCCGTTCTGTTGGCGGAATCGGGTATTGTCAATGTAGCCCGTTACCGCACACGAACCCTTCCTGCGGCAGGAGCTTTGCTGAAAGAGGAGGATTCTCCCGACAAGCAGCTGGCGCTGGAAATGTAAGTGAAGTCAAAAACAGGAGCCCTTGGGCTCCTGTTTTTTGATTGCGAAAAAGGGGGTTAATTCAAGGTGAAAACGCTCACATGCTGCTCCAGAGCGGAGGACTGGGCGTGCAGCTGCTGGCTGGCCGCTGCGCTTTCCTCAGCAGAGGCGGAGTTGGTTTGGATGGCGGCGTTGATCTGCTCCAAAGCGGCATGAAGCTGCTCCAGGGCGGAAAATTGATTGGTGAGGGTGTCCAGCACTTTGGCGGTGGCCTGAACCGATTGGCTGGAAGCGGCGGAGGTGTTCCGAAGCAGATCGGCGGCGTCAGCAGCCAGTTGTTTGCCGGTAGCCACGGCTTCCAATGTGCTTTGCAGCAAACGGGCTGTTTCCTGGGCTTCTTCGCTGCTTTTGATGGCCAGCTGGCGAACGGTATCGGCAATGACGGCAAAGCCCTTTCCGGCACTGCCGGCCCGGGCGGCCTCCACGGCGGCATTCAAGGCCAACAGATTGGTTTGAAAGGCGATGCTGTCGATGGATTTTACGATTTTGCCCATTTCTTGAGAAGCGGCACCGATTTCATCCATGGCCTTCAGCATCTGCTCCATTTTTTCATCGGTGAGATGGGTCAGCTCCCCGGCCTGCTGGGTTTGCTGGCTGGTGGTTCCCGCATCTTCCACAGCGGTGGACATGTTTTGGGCGAACTCGGCCAGGGAGGCGGAAAGCTGCTGCACCGATCCGGCTTGTTCAGCAGAGCTTTGGGCCAGAGACTGGGAGGAGACCGAAACCTGCTCTGCGGCCATCGTCACCTGTTCGGTGGTGTCCCGCACCAGGCGGATCAGCTGATTTTCTTGCTGCACCATGCTCAGAATGGACTGCTGCATGGTGAGAAAGTCCCCCTGGAACGCCACGGGATCATCATAAACCAGACGGCCGGCGGCCACCTGGGACATGATCTCATTCACCTGGGAAACATAGGTGTCCAGTGTTTCGCAGGTGCTGTTGAACATTTGGGCGATCCTCCCCAGATCATCCTGGCTGAGCGCATCCACGCGAGTTCCCAGCTGGCCGGCGCCTAAATGTTCCATTCCTGTCAGCAATCCCTGGACGGATTTTCTGATGGAAGAAGACATATTGTGGGAAATCACTCCGGAATAGAGAAGGGAAAACAGGAGAAAAACACCCAAAGCGATCATGACCCGAAGGGTATTGGAGCCCAATTCCTGCAGCATCTGTTCGCCAGTCTGGGTTTGAGCGCCGATGACCTGTTGGATGATCGTGTCCACTTGATCTCCCTGGACCATCAGCTCTTGGGTGAAAAGGGGGATGGCTTGTTCTGGAGAATGGGCGGATAATTCCACCACCTGCTTTTGCACGGCAAAGTATTGCTCCAGCAGGCTTTCCAGCTCCTGGAGGGCTTCGACCGACAGACTGTCCAGATACCCCAGGTCGCTGCTTTCCGAAAAGCTGTTTTGCAAAGTTTGCTGGTTTTCCTCCAAAGCGGCCAGCAAAGTTTCACGCCCCTGGGGATCGGTGTTGATCAGAAGCGTGCTGATGAGCAGTTCATTTTGTTTGAAATCGGCCAGAATACGGTTGACCATGCCTTGGGACTGGCCGAAATCCCTGTATAGGGTGCGGCTTTTGGTAAAGACAGATCCGATGCCCCATGCGCCGATGATGGCCGCCACGGTACAGAAGAGGATGATCGTGCCGAAGGCCAGCGTCAACTTGCGGCGCAGGGATAGATTTTTCAGTATTTGATGCATGGATGTAACTCCTTCGCAGCGTGAAATAGCATAGTGGGAAAGGCCTTTGGTATACAAAGGCTGTCGTTCATATCTATGCAGGAGCTGGAGAAAGGCGCTACTGGCTGTTTTGCAGCCATCGGCAGCGGGGCTGGGGATGAAAAATTCAGGTAAAGCATGGAAGAATGGCTTGCGAAAACGATAAAAATACCGTATACTTTTGGTGATTTTTTGAAACAGGAGGAATGAGAGTGAAACATCGATGGAAACAGCGATTTCTGGCCACTGGGCTGACATTGGCCATGACCATCACTGCGGCGATGGGCCATGCCCAGGCTTTGAAAGTGGACGAGTATGAGGGGGCCACGGTGGTGGATGGCACCGGATATGCGGATACCCGGCATATCGGCGATTTTCCTTCCACCGTGCTGTATAGCTATGGCCTGGTCAATGGAGCGGCTGCCGATGAAGATGGAAATGTGGATATGAATCTGGACAGCACCCTGACACGGCAGGAGGCCACAACGCTGCTGGTGCGTCTGTTGGGGGCAGAAGAGCAGGCGCTGGCTAGTGCATACACCGCGCCTTTTACCGATGTGGTACAGTGGGCCAAGCCCTATGTGGGCTATGCCTATGAAAAGGGTATCGTCAATGGCACATCGGCTACCACATTTTCCGGTACGGCTTCCATCACAATGGAACAATTCCTCACTTTGGTGCTGCGGATGCTGAATTATTCCGATCAGGCCGGAGATTTTGCCTGGAACGATCCCTATGGGCTGGCCGGGCAGGTGGGCCTGCTGTGCCCCATGCTGTCCGGGGAAGGCTTCACCCGCAGCGATGCCATGTATATAGCCTATGAGGCGCTGGACGCTGCCTATAAGGGACAGGACATCACCCTGCTGGAACAGCTGAAAAACCAGGGAGCTGTGAAAATGCGGGGCATTCCCCAGCTGAGTGAGATAGTGAATCTGGCGGCAGAGTATGAAAGCCTGCCGGAGCAGATGGATTATCTCCGGGAAGAATTCGGAGTGACCACAGTCTTCACCGATTTCTCCAGCTATCCTTCGGTAGAAGCCTATATGGAGCAGATCTGGAATTACTGCGCAGAGCGGGGGTATTTCCCCACCTGGCCGGAATACATAGCCAATGAGGAGGCTTACCAGCAGATCGATGCGGCGGAACTGGATCGGCAGTATTCCGGGGATCCGGCCATCGCCTTCGAACGCGATCAGGAGGTGTATCAGAAGCAGACGGAGATCATCGCCAGCACCGTAACAAACCGGCAGGAATGGAAAAGCCATGTATCGCTGATGCCGGCGGATCTGGAGGCTTATCGGGATGTGTTCAATCCGGAATATATCAATATGCCCCTCTATCGGGAGAAGGGATATCTTTCCGGCGACCAGTGGGATGGATTCATGGAACTGTATAAGGTAGCGCCGGACAACGGCAGACAGTATCTGCTGGATTCCATGGACTGGATGATCGATTTCTATGAGGAACATGTGACCGAGGGCATGAGTGATTATGAGATCGTGAAAACCCTGTATAACGCAGTGATCGACAATACAAAATACAATTACTCGCTGATCAAGAAATATGAGAGCCAGGGGATCGATGTTATCAGTCCCAGCACAGAGGAACGGGAGATCCTGGAAGCAGATCCGGAATACTGGCTGTGCCATAGCTGGATGGGGTTTGCCAACGGCGTGGATGTGGTGTGTGACGGTTACAGCGAGGCTTTTCAGCTTCTGATGAATATGGCCGGGATTCCCTGTGTCCATGTGCGTGCTTATCCGGAAGACTATAGCGAAGGACACCAGTGGAACAAGGTGCAGCTGGATGGAGTCTGGTACAATGTGGATCTCACATGGGCGGACACCAATGGGAACCGGAATGCCTTCTTCCTGCGAAGCGATGCGGCCTTCCAGCGGGATGGACATGAAAAGTATACGGTCTATTCGTACAGCTGGTACAGAGAGGATGAGATGGAATCATTTGTGAAAAACATCGTTTCTTCCCCCAAGGATTACCGATGAGATCCACGGAATATTGAAACTGCATGAAAAAAGGAAGCCGTTTCGGCTTCCTTTTTTCATGGGCAGACACAGCAAATCAGAGGTTGCGGTCTGTTTTTTCTGTTTTTGGTTCTTTGTGGGTTTGTACAGTGGTGTTTTGGTCGATGTCCTGCTGGAATTCCTCCCGGACCTCATCGCGGATGGTTTGGTGCAGACCGGCGGAGCGGGCTTTCATTTCGCTGGAAATGGCGCTGGTGGTGGAAACCGAAGTGGAGAGGAGCTTGACTTTGCTCAGACCGCTGTCCAGCAGGGCAAAGGGCTGGAACAAGGTGAAGAGCAAAGCGTGAAGTAGCCCCAGCTTGGGGATGCGCACCGCCAGCAGCACCAGGAGCAGTGCGCCCAGCCACCAGTAAAGAGAAGGTTTGGCCAGGCCCAGGATCACCAGCAGCAGAATGGCTACACTGGCCAGCAGGTTACCGATGCTGTCGGTGTCGTAGCCCTTTTCCTTGGCCACCCGCAGACGGATGGGCAGATAGATCATATTGCAGATCAGACAGAAGAGGAGGATACCGCCGGCCCAAAGGAGCATATCCCAATGCCACTTCACATCCTCCGGGTCATGGGGAGTGAGACGGGCGGAGGGATTTTCCTCTTTTCCGAAGGAAAAATCAAAATAGCGGTCGACCGCCTGGCTTGCGCCTTCGTCCCAGCGGGCCTCCGAAAAGGCCGGGAAGATGACAGACAAAGAAATGACAAGGTAGAGCAGGGCCAGGAGGCAGAGGAAAACAAACAGCCCCCATTTCTTCCGGGGAGAGGAAAAGTCATGATCGTAAAAATAGAATCCAAAGCTTACCAGGAAGTAAATGGTGCAGAAGAGGGACAGAACCACCATCAGCGCCAGGAAAGGGCCGTGGACCGGACGGATCAGGCTGGAAGAACGGGTGAATTCCCACAGAACCAGAGAGACGATCCCTAAAAGCAGCAGGGAAATGATGTTTGTGGGGACAAAGGAACGGTTGCTCATTTTTTTGTCGATGAACATAATGACCCTCCTTTCCAAAGGGCATCCAGACGGTAAGAGTATTCTGTTTGATTCATTATATTACATTGATAAAAAATAAGCAAGCCATGCAGTTCTAAATGGGCAAAATGAATAATGAAGTGGAAAGGAAAATGTTCGTATGGCTTGCGATGGATAAGAAAATAAAAAACAGACGAACCAAAAGGTTCGTCTGTTTTTCTGGCGGAGAAGGAGGGATTCGAACCCTCGAACCGCTTTTGACGGTTACACGATTTCCAATCGTGCGCGCTCGACCAGCTACGCGACTTCTCCAAGTCAACTGGCAGATTCTCTGAACGGTGTCAGCTTTATCAGTATAACAGACGAGGAGCAGATATGCAAGTGTTTTTTCAAAAAAATTTCCGGCGGTGTTTTCCGCCGGAAAAGGGGAGATCAGAGGATGGGGCCGTCGTAATAAAATCCAGCGGCCTTTCCACGGAACAGATGGCCGGGTACATCCCGATCGGGAGCAGTGCCGGTGAGTTTGCCGCTTTGCAGATCCCGGGCATCCTGCAATAGTGTGGGCAGGGTGGAACCGGGCAGAGGCAGAGGTCCGTGGGAGGGGAGAATGGTCTGGATGCCTGCACAGCGCGTGATCAGTTTTTCCAGACTGGCAATAAAGGCGGGCAGATTGCGGCCCGGGCCAAAGAGGTAGATGTTGCCCGCTTGGACACTGTCGCCGCTGATGAGGGTTTTGTGTTCTTCATCCCACAGCACGATGCTGCCGGGGGTGTGGCCGGGAATGAGGATCACTTCAAAACGGCGCTGCCCCAGCTCCAGCACCTGGCCTTCCCACAAAGGCCGCAGCGGCAGATCTTTGCCTTGAGGGGAACGGGCGCACCGGTCGAAATCGGCGGGATGCATCCAGGCCGGGGGAAATTGACCATTGCAGCCGATGTGATCCCGGTCGGCATGGGTGTTGACCACAAAGACGGGAAGGGAAGTGAGGGTCTGGATAAAGGCTTTCAGATCTCCGGTGCCAAAACCGGTGTCCACCAGCATGGCCTCCCTTTCTCCCTCCACCAAAAAGCAGCGGACGCCGTTTTCTTCAATGCTCCAAAACTTGGGCTCCAAAAGTCGGGCTTGGTATACCGTGTTTTCCATCAGCGCGCCTTCTTTCTTTTTTATCAGTTTATCATAAAAAGACAGTTTTTGTCGAGACGGTTAATCCTCCGGTGATAGGGTCAAAATAAAGACAGAAAGAGTGAAAAGCAAAATATACAAAAAAGAGCTCGTTCTTTGGTGCAAAAAAGCAAATTACCCTGTCTTGCGCATTGGTTCGGGATTGTTTATAATAAAGACAGTTTCCAGTGCATCTGCTTACGCAAAGGCAAAAGCAGCGGATTGCACAAAAATGGAACACAAAATTTATGCAAAAAGGTGGGATAACCTATGGGCACCGACCGCAATCCCTATGAGAATTTTACCCACAATGTGGACGAAGCCGCCCAGCAGATGGGTCTGGACCGGGTGGCATATGAATTTGTGAAATACCCGGAGCGGCAGCTGAAAGTTTCCATCCCGGTGGAGATGGACGACGGCACCGTGCGCCTGTTTGAGGGCTATCGGGTGCAGCACTCCACCCTGCGGGGCCCCTGCAAAGGCGGCGTACGCTTTCACACCAGCGTCTGCGAGGATGAAGTCCAGGCTCTGGCCGGACTGACCACTCTGCAATGCGCCCTGGTGAACATCCCCTATGGGGGAGCTTATGGCGGCGTCAATGTGGATGTGAACGAGATTTCCCACAGAGAGCGCTGCCGCCTCACCCGGCGGTATACCGCTATGATCCTCCCCTTCATCGGCCCCAATGAGGACATTCCCGCCCCGGATATGAACACCGATGAAGAGATCATGGGCTGGATCATGGACACCTACAGCATGATGAAGGGCCATGCCGTCCAGGGCATCGTCACCGGTAAACCCCTGGATCTGGGCGGTTCCCAGGGCATGGAAGAGGCTCCGGCCCAGGGCCTGACCTTTGTGGCCAGAGAAGTACTCAAGCGGTTGAAAAAACCGGTGGACCTCACCACCGCCGCCGTGCTGGGCCTGGGCAAAGTGGGTTCCAGTGTGGCCCGGCTGATGTATATTGCCGGTATCCGCATTATGGCCGTGGGAGACATCACCGGCGCCCTCTATTGCCGCAGTGGCCTGCATATCCCTGGGGTGCTGGAACACCTGGCCCAGGGCGGCACGCTGGATAATTACCAGGAAGACGGTGTGCAGCACATTTCCACGGAGGAGCTGCTCCGTCTGGAATGCGATATTCTGGTTCCCGCCGCTGTGGAATGCCAGATTCACGAGAAAAATGTGCAGGAGATCGGGGCCCGTATTATTATTGAAGGGGCCAACTGCCCGGTCACCTGGAAGGCCGACGCTGTGCTGCGGGAAAAGGGCGTGCTGGTGGTTCCCGATATCCTGGCCAACGCCGGCGGCATGATCGTTTCCTATTTCGAATGGGTGCAGAACATTCAGACCCTGGTATGGGATGGGGACGAGGTCAGCCGTATGCTGCGGCAGATCATCCTCAAGGCCTTTGACGATGTGTGGACCAAGGCCCAGGAAGATCACATCACCCTGCGTCAAAGCGCCTATGCTCTGGCCCTGGAGCGGGTGTGCCGGGCCAAGAAGATCCGGGGCATTTTCCCATAATCCCGTAAGCGCTCAGGAGGAAAAGGGCAATGAGCATCAGTATGTTCGATATTTTAGGGCCCATCACCGTAGGGCCCTCCAGCTCCCACACCGCGGGAGCGGTACGGCTGGGCTTGGCCTGCCGCACCATTTTGGGTGAAGAAGTGAAAAAGGCGAAAATCACCTTTTATGGCTCCTTTGCCGACACCTACCGGGGCCATGGTACCGACAAAGCGGTGATTGGCGGCCTGCTGGGTTTCAACACCGACAATGTGAAGATTCGGGAAAGCCTGCAGCTGGCCCAGTTCCGGGGAATGCAATATGAATTTTTCACCGGAGAAGAAGGCCGGTACCATCCCAACACCCTGGCCATCGAGGCCAGCGGCAAAAACACCACCATCTCCCTGCGGGGAGCTTCCATCGGCGGCGGACAGATCCGCATTCAGGAGCTCAACGGCTTTCCTATGGAGGCGGCCTGCCTGATGGATACCCTTTTGGTGGTCAACAAAGACTCCCCCGGCGTGCTGGCCAACATCGCCATCACCCTCAATGTGGCGGGGTATAATATCGCCAATCTCCGCCTGGCCCGTACCAAGCGGGAGGGGGATGTGATCACCGTCATCGAAAGCGACGCCCGAGTGGACGAGGCCACCATCAAAAATCTGATGGGGGTACAGGATGTGCTCCGGGTGATCTCCATGCCGAAATTCTAGGCGGCGGAAAATCTCACGAAGAAAGCGGGGGTATTCCCCGTCAGGAGGAAGGTCTATGGACATCCCAAGCATTGATTATATTCTGGATGAAGCGGCCAAAAACAACATGGCCATCTGGCAGGTGGTGCTCAAGGAAGAGCAGGCCGAAAGCGGTATGAGCGAAGAGGACATCCGCGCCCGCCTGGAAGAATCCTATCAGGTGATGAAAAACGCCGCCATGGGCGGCATCTCCTCTGAGGTCAAGAGCATCAGCGGCCTCACCGGCGGCGATGCGGCCAAATACTACCGCCATTACCGCAACCGGAAAAACCTGATGGGTTCTCTGGAAGCCAAAGCCATGAGCTATTCTCTGGGCACATCGGAGTATAACGCCTCTATGGGCGTGATTGTGGCGGCGCCCACCTGCGGCTCTTCGGGCATTCTGCCTGGAGTGATGATCGCGGCCCAGGAGGAGTTTGGCTTTACCGATCGGGAGGCCGTCAACGGCCTGATCACCGCCGGTGGCATCGGCGCTGTCATTGCCACCCGGGCCACCATTTCCGGCGCGGCGGGCGGCTGCCAGGCCGAAGTAGGTTCGGCCGCGGCCATGGCGGCTGCCGCTCTCACCGAAGTCATGGGCGGCACAGCCAAGCAGTGCACCCATGCGGCGGCCATCGCTCTGAAAAACTGCCTTGGCCTGGCCTGCGATCCGGTGGCCGGGCTGGTGGAAGTGCCTTGCGTCAAGCGCAACGGCATCTATGCCACTTTTGCCATCGCCGCAGCGGATATGGCTCTGGCCGGGATCGAAAGCTTTATCCCACCCGATCAGGTCATCGATGCCATGTATCAGATCGGCATCAATATGCCCTCTGCTGTGCGGGAGACCGCCGAAGGCGGTCTGGCCATCACACCTGCGGGGCTCAGTGCCAAGCGGCGGCTGCAATACTGATTATTTTACTGTGCAGAAAGCCTCATTCTTGAAAGAGAATGGGGCTTTCTTTCCGTTTGGTCAACCTTTTTCCCTTCTCCGCCGTCAAAAGAACAGGAAGAACGGAAACAAGGAGGACCTTACATGATACATGGAAAAAAAGCTCTGCTGGCATTGGTGCTGGGGCTTCTTTTGATCTTAGGCGGCTGCGCCGGAAACCAGGATACCTTTACCGGGCGGGTGGAACAGATCAGCGACTGGAGTCTGGTGGCCCGGGAGCCGGAAGAGGGGAAGGCCTACACCTTTTGGGCCAGGGAGACCAAATTGGATTTTCTTGGTTTGGGGGACATGGTACGCATCACTTATCGGGGAAAACTGGAGGAAAACAAGCCCTTGTCCATTGTGTCGGTGGAAAAAACAGAGAAAGCAGAAAAGGGATAAAAGTTCTTTCCTTTTGAAATCGGCCTGTGATATGATAAAAACACGGGAAAACACAGGAGATCAAAGGAGGAAAC
The DNA here is from genome assembly GCA_003477405.1 of Ruminococcaceae bacterium AM07-15. Taxonomy (GTDB): domain Bacteria; phylum Bacillota; class Clostridia; order Oscillospirales; family Butyricicoccaceae; genus Pseudobutyricicoccus. The sequence goes on along the minus strand of QUDE01000003.1, from coordinate 2,603 downwards.
ACCATGAAATTGGGAATCATTCGATGCATGCAGACCGAAGATTATTGTCCGGGTACGGCGGACTTTAAAGCGGCCCGGCTCCATATGGGGGCTTTTGCCCAGGAGGAAGAAGAGATCGAAATCGTGGGTTTCACCAGCTACGGAGGCTGCCCGGGTAAAAAAGCAGTGCTGCGGGCCAGAGAGCTGGTGAAACGAGGGGCGGATGCCATCGCCTTTGCCAGCTGCATTCAGAAGGGAACTCCCATCGGCTATCCCTGTCCTTTTCATCAGAAAATGCAGGAGTTGGTGGAAAAAGGAGTGGGAGAGGATGTACGCATCCTGGAATATACTCATTGAAAACAAAAGAGCGCGCCGCATTTGCGGCGTGCTCTTTTGTCTTTTATATTTTTATGTAAGGAAGAGAAGTTTTAGTTCAGGCATTCCTGGAGTGCGGCCAGGGCCTGATCGATATCCTCACGGGAAATATCGTTGTTTGTGACGAAACGGAAGTGTCCCTGATCTTCAGGGCAGATCTTGACGCCTTTCTGGAGCATGGCCTGGGGGAGATTGTCCCGCAGGGACTGAGGCCGGTCGATGGTGAAGAAAACCATGTTGATCTCCACCGACTGGGGATCGCAGCAGATGCCTTCCATGGCGCTGAGCTTCTGCGCCATATACCGGGCATTTTCGTGGTCTTCTTTCAGACGGGCCGGCATTTTGGTCAGGGCGATGAGGGCGGGAGCCGCAATGACGCCGGCCTGGCGCATACCGCCGCCCAGCATTTTACGGTTTTTCCGGGCCCGCTGGATGAATTCCCGGCTGCCGGCCAGCAGGGTGCCGATGGGGGCGCACAGGCCTTTGGACAGGCAGCAGGACACCGAATCGGCGTACTGTGTGATCTCTTTCACATCCACGCCCAGGGAAGCGGCGGCGTTGAAAACCCGGGCGCCGTCCAGATGGACGGGGATATGGTGGCGCTGTCCCACCTGATAGACCTCTTTCATCACGGACAGGGGCACCACCCGGCCGTTGGACAGGGCGTTTTCCATGCAGATCAGAGTGGTTTCCGGGAAGTGAATGTCCACGCCGCGGATGGCTTTTTCGATCATGGATGCATCGGGGATGCCGCCTTCAAAATGGAGGGTGCACATGTTGGCGCCGGCCAGCACCGCCACAGCACCCACTTCGTGCTCATAAATGTGGCAGCCGTCGGAGACGATGATCTCGTCCCCTCGTTTGCACCAGGTCATCACCGCCACCTGATTGCTCTGGGTGCCGCTGGACAGATAGAGGGCCGCTTCTTTCCCCAGGATACGGGCGCCTTCTTCTTCCAGACGGTTCACCGTGGGATCGTCCATGTACACATCGTCTCCCACCGGAGCTTCCAGCATGGCCTGGCGCATCTCCTCCGTGGGCTGGGTTACCGTGTCGCTTCGCAGATCGATGTAACGCATCATAAAACCCTTCTTTCCTCAGGATGGCTCCCGGCCTTCCTGATCAATTTAGACAAACAAAGTATACCAAAGGCCTGGGATTTTGTAAACGGCGGGGAAGCATTTGTACCCTTCCTTCCATTGACATCCTTCCATGGAAATTATAAAATAAATCTATCAGATTCCGCAATTTGGAAAGGGCGTTGGCCCTTCAGTTTAAAAGACCGGAGGTCTCTCTTTTATGGATCAGATCGAATTGTTTCGGCAGATCGTCGCCAGCTGTGACGAGGCTTTGAAGGATGTTTTCCTGCGCCGGATGGAGGCTTCTGTCCGTATTGCCCAATCCAAATTCCAGGAAGGGGTGCCGGTCTATTCGGCTCGCCGGGAGGAACAGCTGCTCAGCAGCATTTCCATGGGCCTTTCTCCCGAACTGCAGATGAAAGCCCGGATGCTATGGAAGTCCCTGCTCCGTATGAGCCGCAACCGGCAGTACCGGGTATTTCTGGAGCTGGATGAAGCTTTGCGCCTCAGCCATGAGAAGGATATCGTATCCGGCCGGCCGGAAGGGGAGGGCTGCTGTGATGGAACTTTCCTGCCTGCGGCCCAGAAGGCATTGGGGCTCACACTCCATCCCATGGAAAATGAGGAAGATGCCCTCAGCGCCGTGGAGCGGGGAGAATATCCCTTCTGTGTGGTTTCTCTGCGGGGCGTTTATAAGACCGACGAGCTGTTCGATCAGCTGGACAAGCGCAAACTTTATCTGAATCACACCGAAGAAACCGAGGACGGCCGCCTGGCTGCAGTGATCTCTCCCAAGCTGTATCACCAGAAAGGCCAGGAGGGATTGATCAGCGCCGTATTTTATATGCCCTCGGAAAGCGGCTCTTTGGCCGGCGTGCTGTCGGTGCTGGCCGACAACAAGCAGAACATGGAGTTTATCCACCTGGAGAAAAGCGACTGGGCCGACGAGCTGCACCAGTTCCATCTGTATGTGGATTTCGACGGCTGCCTGGACAGCCTGGACACCCGGGCCGCCATCTACCAGCTGGAGACCGAGCTTCCCTATTTCCGCGTAGTAGGCTCCCGCAAAGCGCTGAAAAACAAAAAATAATGCAATGAAAAAAGCCCTTTCCGCTGTTGAACCGCCCCAGATTATGCGGACAGCACAAAAAAGCCTCTAAGTAGGGAAAA
>QUDE01000029.1 GCA_003477405.1 Ruminococcaceae bacterium AM07-15 | reverse complement strand
CCTATTCGCTCTTCTTTTTTCTATTTGTCACACATCATTGTAACACCTACACGCTGCCGACACGGGACTGCAAATTTGTCGTTGTGTTGGGCGCGAAACCGTAGTATAATAAAAATGTATATCTGCGAATATCTGCAAATGGAAAGGCGGCAAAGTGCATGGTGATACTGGGGATCGACCCGGGGTATGCCATTGTGGGCTATGGCGCCGTGGAAGTTGACAAAGGCCGGATGCGTGCCCTGGGCTATGGGGCCATCACCACCCCCGCCGGGGTGCCTCTGCAAAACCGGCTGCTGGAGATTTATCAGGATATGCTCACCCTGCTGGATCATTTCAAACCCGATGCGGTGAGCGTGGAGGAGCTGTTTTTCAACACCAATGTGACCACCGGCATCGCCGTAGGCCATGCCAGAGGGGTGATCCTGCTCAGCATCGCCCAGAAGGGCCTGCCTTTTTATGAGTACACCCCCGGCCAGGTGAAGCAGGCGGTGGTGGGCTATGGCAAGGCGGAAAAACGCCAGGTGATGGAGCTGACCCGGAACATCCTGGGCCTCCGAAAAATCCCCCGGCCCGATGACGCCGCCGATGCCCTGGCGCTGGCGGTGTGTCATGCCCACAGCGCCTCCTCCCGAATGTTTGAAAACAGGAGTACATAAGGATGTTTCATCATATCAAAGGAACGGTTTTTCATGTGGACCCCAGCCGTGTAGTGCTGGACAACGGCGGGGTGGGGTATAGCATCAACACCTCCTTTTTCTCGGCCTCGGCGGTGAAAAAGGGGGAGGAAGCCCTGTTTTACACCTATCTCCATGTGCGGGAGGACGCCATGGAGCTCTATGGCTTTGCCACCGAGGAGGAGCTTTCCTGCTATAAGATGCTCACTTCCATCTCCGGGGTAGGGCCCAAGGCGGCCCTTGCCATCCTGTCGGTGGTCACCCCGGAAAAACTGGCCCTGTGCGTCATTTCCGAGGACGAAAAGGCCCTGACCAAAGCCCCCGGCGTGGGGAAAAAGCTGGCCCAGCGGATCATTCTGGAGCTGAAAGACAAACTGGCCAAAAGCCAGCTGTCGGTCTCCGGCTCCGCCGGAGTGGAGCTGCCTGTGCCGGAAGTCAATATGGGCTCTGCCGGGGAAGCTCTGGCCGCCCTCACGGTGCTGGGCTATGGCCGGGCCGAAGCCGCCGAAGCTCTCAAGGGCCTGGACGAAAGTCTGCCGGTGGAGGAGCTGGTGCGCCAGTGCCTGAAAAAGCTCATGCGGTAATGGGGGATCACAGTGGCAATCGAATTTGAAAAGGATCTGGAAGAAGAACGGATCGTCACCAGCAGCTTGACAAAAGAGGACGAAGGGGAAAACTCCCTGCGCCCCCGGAAGCTGAATGAATACATCGGCCAGAGCAAGGCCAAGGACAATCTGTCGGTGTTCATCGAAGCCGCCCGGCAGCGGGGGGAACCTTTGGACCATGTGCTGCTCTATGGCCCGCCGGGCCTGGGCAAAACCACCCTGGCCGGCATCATTGCAAACGAAATGGGGGTCAATATCCGCATCACTTCGGGCCCGGCCATCGAGAAGGCAGGGGACCTGGCGGCTCTTTTGACCAATCTCAATGAAAACGATGTACTTTTTATCGATGAAATCCATCGCTTAAACCGCAGCGTGGAAGAGGTGCTCTACCCCGCCATGGAGGACTACGCCCTGGATATCATCATCGGCAAAGGCCCGGCCGCCCGGTCCATCCGGCTGGACCTGCCCAAGTTCACCCTCATCGGGGCCACCACCCGGGCGGGACAGCTGACTTCGCCCTTGCGGGACCGGTTCGGGGTGATGCTCCGGCTGGAGATGTACTCCGCCGGGGAACTGCAGAAGATCGTCACCCGCAGCGCCGGCATCCTGGGCATCGACATCGAGCCGGAAGGGGCCCTGGAAGTGGCCATGCGCAGCCGGGGCACCCCCCGTATTGCAAACCGGATTCTGAAGCGGGTGCGGGACTTTGCCCAGGTGAAGGGGGGCGGCGCCATCACACGGGAGATGGCCGACCTGGCCCTCAGCGCCCTGGAGATCGACAAGCTGGGGCTGGACATGACCGACCGGCGGATGCTGGAAAGCATCATCTATAATTTCCGGGGCGGCCCGGTGGGGCTGGAGACCCTGGCGGCCACCATCGGGGAAGAGGCCGTGACATTGGAAGATGTGCAGGAGCCCTATCTCATGCAGATCGGCTTCCTCACCCGCACGCCCCGAGGGCGCTGCGTCACCAAAAAAGCCTACGATCATTTGAATATCCCGTTTCTCGGCCAGCAGGAGCTGACGCTGTAAACGGGCAAGAAGGGGTAAGAAAGAAAATGGGTAAATATTTTGGAACAGACGGCATCCGTGGGGTGGCCAATGAGGAACTGACCTGCACTCTGGCCTTCAAGGCCGGGTTTGCCGCCGCCAGTGTGCTGACAAAGGAGCTTTCCCACAAGGCAAAGATCTATATCGGCCGGGACACCCGGATTTCCGGGGATATGCTGGAATGTGCTCTGGCCGCAGGCATCTGCTGTGCCGGAGCCGACGCCGTGCTGCTGGGGGTCATCCCCACACCGGCTGTGGCCTATCTCACCGTGGAGCACAAGGCCGATGCGGGCATCGTCATTTCGGCTTCCCACAATCCGTTTGAGCACAACGGCATCAAGATTTTCGGCTCCAACGGCTGCAAGCTGTCCGACGAGCTGGAAGCGGCGGTGGAAGCCCTGATCGACGATCCTTCCGGGGCCTCTCCGGTCACCGGCGGCAAGATTGGCCGGGTGCTGCCCATGGCCCACGCCGCCTGCGATGAATATGTGGCCCATGTGGCCGAAGCCGCCGGGTCTCTCAAGGGTCTGCGCATCGCCGTGGACTGCGCCAACGGCGCATCTTCCCGCACGGCGCCCAATCTGTTCCAGCGGCTGGAGTGCGAAACCGACCTGATCTTCTGCCAGCCCGACGGCATCAACATCAACACCGGCTGCGGCTCCACCCATATGGAAGCCCTGTGCAAAAAGGTGCGGGAAGGGTCTTACGACCTGGGCGTGGCCTTTGACGGCGACGCCGACCGGTGCCTGCTGGTGGACGAAAAGGGCGAAGTCATCGACGGCGACCAGATCATGGGCGTGCTGGCCGCGGCGCTGAAAAAGCAGAACAAGCTGAAAGGCGGCGTTGTGGCCACAATTATGTCCAACCTGGGTCTGAAAAACTTCCTCAAGGATAAGGGCATCCCCATGGCCGCCACCAAGGTGGGGGACCGGTTCGTGCTGGAGCAGATGCAGAAGGACGGCTGGAACCTGGGCGGCGAGCAGTCGGGCCATGTGATTCTCACCGACCACGCCACCACCGGCGACGGCGAACTCACCGCCGTTACCTTCCTCAAGGTGCTGAAGGACAGCGGCAAGAAGGCTTCCGTTTTGGCCGGTGAGATCGCCCATTACCCCCAGAAGATGATCAATGTGCCGGTGCCCAACGACAAGAAAAAGACGGTGGCCGACCAGCCGGAAGTGCAGGCCATCAGCCAGGAGATCGGGGAGGTCTTTGGTGAAAATGGCCGCATCCTCATCCGTCCTTCGGGCACCGAGGCCCTGGTGCGGGTGATGGTGGAAGGCCAGGACGAAAAGCTGGTGGGTGAAATGGCTCAGAAGGCCGCCAAGGTCATCGAGGAGCTGTATTCCAAATAAAAACCCTGTCTTTTGAAAGGCAGGAAAGGAATATGCCTTTACACCCATATCCCCGGTTTTTGCCGGGGATATGGGGCGGCAAAGGCCGAACAATGGAAAGGTGGTGAGGCCGCGCAAGAGCAGAAGCGAAGAAAAAAGCGCCGGGACTGCCTGCGGGCAGTTGACGAGGTGGGGGAGGATCGAACCATTCGGCGGATGCCCCCTGCGCATTGACGCCTGGCCATGAAGCGGAGGAGAGAAAAAGGGCGGGTGACCGCCGTGACAACATCCCCGCAGGCGTTAATTTGATTTTGGAGGAAAAATTCTTATGTGCGGAATCGTAGGATATGTGGGCCGGGAAGAGGCCGTGCCCGTTTTGCTGCAAGGACTGTATAAGCTGGAGTACCGTGGGTATGACTCTGCCGGTGTGGCGGTGCTGCGCCCCGAAGGGCTGAAGGTGGTCAAGACCAAGGGCCGCATCAAGAACCTGGAGGACAAGGTGCAGCAGGTAGGCGGCATGGAAGCCACCTGCGGCATTGGTCACACCCGGTGGGCCACCCATGGTGAGCCTTCCGATGTGAATGCCCATCCCCACATCAGCCGCAATGGACGGATTGCCATCGTCCACAACGGCATCATCGAAAACTACCTGGAACTGCGGGAAATGCTCACCAAAGAGGGCTATGAGATGCAGTCCCAGACCGACACCGAAGTGGTGGCCCACCTGTTTGAGTACCACTTCAAGGGGGATATGATGCAGGCCCTGATGGACACCGTGAAGGATCTGCGGGGCAGCTATGCTCTGGGCATTCTGTCTGCCGATGACCCCGGCGAGATCTACTGCACCAAGCGGGACAACCCGCTGATCATCGGCGTGGGCGAAGGGGAGAACCTGATCGCCTCCGATATCCCCGCCATCATCCAGAAAACCAAGCATTATATTGTGCTGGAAGACAACCAGATCGCCCGCATCACGCCGGATTCGGTGGAGGTGTTCAACGCCTTCGGCCAGAAGCTGGAGCCCGAAGTGCAGACGGTGAACTGGGACATTTCCTCGGCGGAAAAGGGCGGCTATGAGCACTTTATGATCAAGGAGATCATGGAGCAGCCCAAGGCCCTGCGTGACACCATCTCTCCCCGGATCGAGGGCGATCTGCCCCGGCTGGAAGAGTGCGGTCTCACCGACGAGATCTTCCACGATCTGCGGAACATCCACATTGTGGCCTGCGGCTCGGCTCTCCATGCCGGCCTGGTGGGAAGAGAGGTCATCGAGCGGTTCGCCCGTGTGCCGGTTTCGGCTTCGGTGGCTTCGGAGTTCCGGTATCGTAACCCCATCATCGGCAAAGAGGATCTGTGCATCGTCATCAGCCAGTCCGGCGAGACGGCGGACACCCTGGCCGCCATGCGTGAGGCCAAGAAGCGGGGCGCCCGCACCATTGCCATCGTCAATGTGGTGTCCTCTTCGGCGGCCCGGGAAGCCGACAGCGTGCTGTACACCTGGGCTGGCCCGGAAATCGCCGTTGCCACCACCAAGGCTTATTCCGCCCAGTTGGCGGCGCTGTACCTGGTGGCCATCAAGGCCGGCCTGGCCCGGGGCACTCTCACCGAGGAAGAGGGCAAGGAATATTGCCGGAAGATCAATGAGCTGCCTGAGCTGATCAACGAAGCTCTGCGCACCCGGCCCCAGATCCAGTATCTGGCCTCTCTGTACAGCAACCGGCAGAGCGTCTTTTTCATCGGCCGCGGGGTGGACTATGCCGCCGCCCAGGAGGCATCCCTGAAGCTGAAGGAGATTTCCTACATCCACAGCGAGGCCTATGCCGCCGGTGAGCTGAAGCACGGCACCATTTCCCTCATTGAGGACGGCACCCTGGTGGTGGCCATGGCCAACGACAAGGCGCTGTATGAAAAGACATTGTCCAATGTGAAGTCGGTGAAGGCCCGTGGCGCCAGCGTGATCATGGTGACCAATGAGGAAGTGGAGCCCGATCCGGAGATCTGCGACTTTGTGGTGAAGATCCCCGATTGCGACCCGGCTCTGTCGGCGTCCCTGTCCATCATCCCCATGCAGCTGTTCTCCTATTATATGGGCGTGTATCGGGGCTGCGATATTGATAAACCCCGTAACCTGGCCAAATCCGTCACCGTCGAATAGGCGGAGTGCCTCCGCACCCAAAACTCTCCCAGGCTTTATGCGCTGGAGGCTTTGTTGCTCCAGTGGCGGCAGGCCGCCACTGGAAGGGGCTGTTTTGCAGTCCTGGCCAAGTGAATCAAAAAGGCTCCCCGTCGGGGAGCCTTTTTTGTTTGGCTTCGTTCTGTTGCTTAGCGCGGCAGCGCAGTATGGGTGCGGCGCCACGCCGCCCCGTCGGGGAGCCTTTTTTGTTTGGCCTGGTTGTGTAATAGGGTGCGGGAGCACCGCTTGCCTGCGGAGGCACTCCGCCGCAGTATGGAAGCGGCGCCACGCCGCCGCTGCCGCAAAAATTTTCATGGGTGAGGGGGATTTTCCGAAAAAAATAGAGAAAGGCGGGAAATAAATCTTGCATCACAGGCAAAATTCCGTATAATATTTCTGTAACACTATCGACAACACTATTGACCGGACGGCCCGGAGCCTTCCGGGAGGAGGAATCAGTTCATGGATGAGATCGATGTCAAAATACTGCGCTGCCTGAAAAACAACGCCAGAGAAAACGCCTCGGTGATCAGCGAGAAGGTGAGCATGTCGGTGTCCGCCGTCATCGAGCGCATTCGCAAGCTGGAAAACTCGGGGATGATCCGGCAGCACACCACCATCATCGATCAGGTCAAGGCCGGGAAAGATGTGACCAGCTTCATTTCCATCAGCCTGGAGCACCCCAAGTATATCGAATGTTTCACCAATTTCGTCAAGGACAACAAGGAGATCCTGGAGTGCCATTACATCACCGGGGATTTTGACTTTATGCTCAAAGTGGTCACCAACTCCACCCAGACCCTGGAGCGGGTGCTCAACCAGATCAAAAGCGTGAGTGGCGTGAAGATGACCAAAACCATCGTCATCCTTTCCACGGTGAAAAACGAATATTCGGTGGACCCGGAGGAAATATTGAAATAGGGGAAACCCTCCCGGGAAGATTTGGATAATTCTTCTTGACAAAGGCCGAAAAGGTGGAGTATACTGGCATCGTGTTAGACACTTTTGCACAGCGAGGGCCCCTTTTATGCCACAGGAAAACCAGTTTTTTCACAAAGCTCTCTCCCAGGGGGAAGAAGAGGAGCTGGCCCGGCGGTATGCCCGTCTGGTGCAGTCCTGTGTGCGGCCCTATTTCCTCACCGGCGGCGATTATGACGATTTGGTGCAGGAAGGAATGATCGGTCTACTCAAGGCTATCCGGGAATATGATCCCGCCCGCTCTCAGAATTTTGAAGCCTTCGCCGCTTTGTGCATCCGCCGCCAGGTCTATGATGCCCTCCGCCGCAGCAAGCGGAAGGACGGCCATCTTCACATCGAGTATGTGGAGCAGGCGGAAGGGGATGGGGAGGGTTTGCCTCACGGTTCGGCCTCCCAGGACCCGGAAGCACAGTTTCTGGCAAAAGAGTCGGCATGGGAGATCCAGAAAGCGTTATCCGGGCTGTTGTCTGCCTTTGAAACGGCTGTGCTGCGATCCTATCTGGAAGGCTACACTTCTTCGGAAATTGCCGAAGCGCTCCATCGCACGCCCAAGGCGGTGGAAAACGCCATCGGCCGTATCCGGCGCAAGCTGGCCAAATACCTGCAACAAGGGCGACAGCAGGATTGACTCCTGTTCGCAATAAAATCATCCAATCCCATCCGAATGGGAGAAAAAAGAGAGGTAACGCATCATGTTCCAGGACAAAACACTCGTTTGCAAAGAATGCGGCAATGAATTCGTTTTCACCGCCGGTGAGCAGGAATTCTACGCCGAGCGTGGCTTCCAGAACGAGCCCCAGCGCTGCAAGGCCTGCCGCGACGCCAGAAAGGCTGCCGCCCGTGGCCCCAGAGAGTATTTCACTGCCACTTGCGCCGCTTGCGGCAAGGAGGCCAGAGTGCCCTTCGAGCCCAAGAGCGACAGACCCGTTTATTGCAGCGAATGCTTCGCCAAGATGAAGGAGGAGCAGCAGGCCTAGGTGGCGAGCCGCCACTCCCATACTGCGGCAGCGTGACGCTGCACTCGTTCCTGCGCTGCCGCGCCAGGCAACAGAGCCAAGGCTGCTTCTGTTTAGATCAAACAATCAACGCCAGCGGAATTTTTCCGCTGGCGTTCCTATCTTTTCTCAGGCTGGTTGGGTGCAATCCGGCAAAGAAGGCTCCCTTGTGCAAAGGGAGCTGTCGGCCAGCGCCGACTGAGGGATTGAGGTGCAGCGTCACGCTGGTCCGGTGGCCGGACGGCCAAGCGGTGCTCCCGCACCGGAGTATTCCATCGGCTTCATTGCTGTTGCCCAGCGCGGCAGCGCAATATGACACCCCAGGCACTGGGGTTGAAATGGGGAGAAGATTCGTGTATAATAAGAAAAGATTCCATGTCAGTGGGATGGGAGGTGTAAACAATGGTCGTAACAAGAGATACCACCATCGGTGAGGTGCTGGCCGAGGACATGGGCGCCGCCCGTTTCTTCTTCGAGATCGGCATGCACTGTGTGGGCTGCCCCTCTTCCAGCGGCGAATCCATCGCCGAGGCCTGCGTGGTGCACGGCACCAACGAGGACGAGCTGGTGAGCAAGCTGAACGAGTATTTCCAGTCCAAATAAGAAAACGGACAAAGGCGGCAGGTCGGGACAAAGGCCTGCCGTTTTCTTTTGCTTTGCGTTTGAGAAAGGGGAGAAAGGGCCATGGTGTTTTCCAAGCGAATGGAGGCGTTGGCCGATTTGTGCCAGGGCGCCCGGCGGGTGATCGATGTGGGGTGCGACCATGCCTTTTTGTGCGCTTTGCTGGTGACGGAATACGGCGTGGAGCACGCCTTTGCCTCGGACATCCGCCCGGGGCCTCTGGAAAATGCCCGGCGCACCATAGCAGAGCTGGGGCTTGAAAGCAGGATCACCCCGGTGCTCTCCGACGGCCTGGATGCCTTCGGCCCCGGGGACGGCGATACGGTGATCATCGCCGGTATGGGCGGGGAGGAAATGACCCTCATTCTCTCCCGGGCCCCCTGGGCCGGGGACAACGGGGGACAGGTAATTTTGCAGCCCATGACCAACATCCCCAAGCTGCGCCAGTGGCTGACGGAGAACGGCTACAATGTCAAAAAAGAGCGGGTCATCCAGGAAGGGCGCAAAGTTTATACAGCCATGAATATTCAAAAAGGCGCCGATGAAAGTGGTGCCCGGGAGTATGCATATTTATTCGGAACGGCCCTTTTGCAGGACCCGCTGTGGCCTCTTTACAAGGAAAAGCTGCTGACGAAGTACGGCGCCAGCGCCCGGGGCCAGGAGCAGGCCGGGCTTTCGGACACGCCGGAGCAGCGCATTTTCCGGCTGCTCCAAAACCTTTGAGCCTTTGATTTGATCTTTTCGGGAAGGATGAGAAGAATATGTCCATGGACGCCATCACCATCGACGGCCTGTGCCGCCAGCTACAGCAGGAGCTTTCGGACAGCCGGGTGGATAAGATCTTCATGCCCCGCAGGGAGGAGGTCATTTTGTCCCTGCGCAGCCATCGGGGGGCCTGGAAACTGGTGATTTCCTGCTCCGGCGCCGGGGGCCGGGTGTATCTCACCGGGGAAAAGACCGAAAACCCCGATGCGCCCCCCATGTTCTGCATGCTGCTGCGCAAACACCTCACCGCCGCCCGGCTTTTAGAAGTGAGCCAGCCGGAGCATGAGCGGATGTTGTGGTTCCGGTTTTCCGCCTATGACGATTTCGGAGAGCTGTCGGAAAAATCCCTGGTGGTGGAGCTGACAGGCCGGCGGAACAACCTGATTCTGCTTTCGGGAGACGGCACCATTCTGGGCTGCCTGAAGAAGGTGGACAGCGAAATGTCCCCCCAGCGGCCCATCCTGCCCGGGCTGCGCTACCAGATGCCTCCCCGGCCTGTGCGCCGCAGCCTGCTGGCCCTGACAGAGGAGGAAGCCCGGGCCCTGGCAAAAAAAGCCCTTTCCCAGGAAGAGGGGGCCAAAGCCCTCACCGGGGAACTGGATCTGGTGTCTCCCCTTATTGCCCGGGAGCTTTGGCACCGGGGCGGGGGCAGGGAAGAAGCCCTGGCCGCAGAGATTATGGACCTTTCCCGCCGGGTGCAGGAAGGGGACTACCAGCCCACCCTGCTGCGCCGGGGAGAGGAATATGTGGACTTTTCCTTCATGCCCATGAGCCATCTGGGCGAGGACACCCAGAACCTGCCCCAGGAGGGCTTTTCCCAGATGATCGAAAGGTTTTATGGGGCGCGGGCTGCGGAAGAGCGGCGGAAATCGGTGTCCTCGGCCCTGGAAAAGCTGATGGCAAACCAGGAAAGCCGCCTTGTGCGCAAGCTGGCCAACCAGCAGAATGACCTGCTCCGGGCTGAGAAGCGGGAGGATCTGAAACGCCGGGCCGATCTGATCATGGCCAACATCCATATGATCCCCCAGGGGGCGGAGAAAGTCACCGTCACCGACTATTTTTCCCCCGATCTGCCCCAGGTGGAGCTGGAACTGGACGGGGACAAGACCCCGCAGCAGAACGCCCAGGCCTTATTTAAGGAATACACCCGGATGAAAAACGCCCAGCAGGCCCTGGAGGAGCAGATCGTCCAGGGGGAGCAGGAGCTGGAGTATGTGCAAAGCGTCCAGTTGGCCTTGCAGCAGGCCCGGGACATCAAAGAGGTGAACGCCATCCGGGAAGAGCTGCTGGAAAGCGGCTATCTCCGTTCCAAGGAGAAGCACCCCAAAAAGAAAAAGCCCGCCGCTTTTCAGCCGAGAGAATACACCTCGCCTTCGGGCCTGCGCATCCTTTGCGGCCGGAACAACCGGGAAAACGATCAGCTCACCCTGCGCACCGCCGGGAAAAACGACCTGTGGTTCCATTCCCAGAAGGCCCCTGGCTCCCATGTGATCCTCTTCACCCAGGGCCAGACCCCCACGGGGGAGGATCTGGAATATGCCGCCCGGATCGCCGCGGGACATTCCAAACTGGCCAAGCAAAGCCTGGCCCCCATTGATTACGCCCTGGCCCGCCATGTGAAAAAGCCTGCCGGGGCCAAGCCGGGCATGGTGATCTACACCGATTATAAGACCCTGTTCGTCCGCCCGCTGGAAGACTAAAAGCGCCAGAACACCCGCTGCGGCGGGTGTTGCCCCAGGCTTCCTCCCGGCGGCGAAAGCCGTCGGGCCCCTCCTGGGCCGCCCGCGGCGTGTTATTTCGGCGTAAAGCCGAAATAACCATCATGCCGTCAGCCCACGCCGCCGCTGGCGCTCGGGGAAAAACTAGGTTTTTCCCCGACCTTTTTCGCGCCCCAGGCGGGGCCCCACCGGTTCCAGATGCCACAGAAAAGGCCAGGTATTATTTTTGGGTCGGTTGTTTTCTCCAGAGCAAAGAGAGAAACCAGCAAATCACAAAAAACTCCCCCAATGGGGGAGTTTTTTGTTTGGTCAGGTTCTGTTGCCGGGTGCGACAGCACCGCTTGGCAGCGGCGGCTCGCCGCAGCCCCCCTTGTGCAAAGGGGGGACAGACCGCCTCAGGCGGTCAGGGGGGATTGTGAAGTTGGGTGCATCAGTTAGTCAGGTTGTGCGACTAGGTGCGGGAGCACCGCTTGGGTTCCTTCACCGCTACCGGATTACCTGAGGAAGTCCCAGAAGCTCTTTTCTTCCTCGTCACCAAGATCCATGGCCTTGTAGACCATCTGCACCGCTTCCGAACGCTTCAGGTTGTCATTGGGGCGCACATTCCCGTCGGTGGTCTGCAAAATACCGGCCTGCAAGGCATCCTGCACCGCCTGAGCAGCCCACTGGGGCACCTGGGCGGCGTCTTTCAGATCCATGGGCAAATTCACCCCGGCGGGCACATCCAGGGCCCGGTCCAGAATGGCCACCGCTTCGGCCCGGGTGATGGGTTCGTTGGGACGCAGCACCTTACTGCCGCTGCCGTCGGGGCTGCCTTCCACCACGCCGGATGCCAGGGCCGCCGCTGAAGAGGCTTTGGCCCAATCCGGGGTCTGGGCATCATCGGCCAGACCGCTGGGCACCGCCATGGAGGGCAGGGGAATGTCGCTGGCCGCCATGGTCATGGCGATGAACTGGGCCCTGGTCACCGTTTCCTCCGGGTCCAGGAAATAATCCGTCCCGATCTGCTCCCCGGAAAACACCCCTGCTTCGGTGAGCTTGATGGCGGCGTAATGGGCCGGGTCATCTTCCAGGTCGGCGTAGCGGATGGTCTCTTTTTCCTCCTGTTTTTTCACGGTTACCTTCACCTGGGCCGGGTTGGAGGAGTTTCCCTGGGCATCGGTGACATAATAAGTGAAGGATTCTTCGTAACTTTTGCCCTCTTTGGGGGTGTAGCGGAATGCGCCGCTTTCGGTCACTTCCGCGGTGCCTTTCTGGGGTTTTTCCATGATGGCAAAGGACAGAGCATCTCCTTCGGCATCGCTGGCCTCCAGCTGTCCGGTGAGGGGCAGGTCCACATAGGTCTCAAAGGAAAGGGAAGTGGCGATGGGGGCGCTGTTGGGGGTGTCGCTCAGGTTGATATTGACCTGCACGCTTTCTTCTCCGGCTCCATAGCCTGCAAACACCGGCAGAAAAGAGAAGCTGGCCTGGGTGTCGCTTTCTCCCGCTGGCTCAAAAGAGAGGGTAGAAAGTCCCTCCAGGGAGACGCTTTCCCCCTGGGAAAGGGGCTGGCCGCCCAGGAGCAGGGTGCCTGCGGCGGTGTCGGGCAAAGCCGAAACCACGATGCCCTCCAGGGTGTCTTCCCCTGTCAGGCGGGTGGTGAAGTCCTCCTGGGAGAAGGTGACGGTTTTTCCGGCGTCCTCCACTTTGGAGAAGGTGGTCACCGCCGGAGCGGGGTCTTCCTTTTCCAAAAGAGCGAAAGCGGCAGGCAGAAGAGCGCAAAAAGCCAGACTGCTGCAAAAGGCCGCGCACCGTATTTTCCATGTGCGTTTATCCATAAGGTGTTTCCTCCAGTCATGCAAAAATGGAAGGGAGGGGCAAAAGCGTCCTCCGGTTCCTTTGGAGATAATGTCCCCCTGGAAAGGGGGAATATTCCCTTGAAAAGGGTGATAAATGTTGCCAGGAAGCCAGAAAAAGGTTGAAATTATCCACCGTTTGTGAGATGATAGAAGTAATCGATTTAAGCCAACAGGAGGATGCACAATGAGTGAACGCAGCCGCGTTTTGATCCTGGATTTCGGCGGGCAGTATAATCTGCTCATCGCCCGCCGCGTGCGGGAAAGGGGAGTCTATTGCGAGATCAAACCCTATAACACCACGATGGAGGAGATCCGTCAGTTTGCCCCTTCGGGCATCATCTTCACCGGCGGCCCTTCCACCGTCTATGAAGAGGGAGCGCCCAAATGCGATCCCGCCGTTTTTGAGATGGGCGTGCCCGTTCTGGGCATTTGCTACGGCCAGCAGCTGATGACCCTGATGCTGGGAGGTACCTGCAAGGCAGGCCAGGTGCGGGAATATGGCAAAGCCGAGCTTTGGCACAATTCCAGCAGCCTGCTTTTTGAGGGCGTGCGCCAGCAGTCGGTGTGCTGGATGAGCCATACTATCTCGGTGGATCAGCTGCCGGAGGGCTTTGTCACCAGCGCCAAAACCAAGGATTGCCCCACCGCCGCCATCGAAAACCCGGAGAGAAAGCTCTATGGCGTCCAGTTCCATCCCGAAGTGATGCACACCGAGGAAGGGACTTTGATTCTGGAGAACTTCCTGTATAAGATCTGCGGCCTTTCCAGCGAATGGACCATGGCGGCCTATTCCAAGCAGGCCATTGAAGAAATCCGTCAGAAGGTGGGCAATGGCCGGGTGCTTCTGGCCCTTTCCGGCGGCGTAGACTCTTCGGTGGCCGCCGCGCTGATCAGCCAGGCCGTGGGCAATCAGCTCACCTGCGTGTTTGTGGACCATGGTCTTCTCCGCAAGGACGAAGGGGACATGGTGGAAAAGATCATGGGTGAAAAGTTCGATATGAACATCATCCGGGCCAATGTGCAGGATCGTTTCCTCAGCAAGCTGGAGGGCGTCACTGATCCGGAGCAGAAGCGGAAGATCATCGGCGAGGAATTCATCCGGGTCTTTGAGGAAGAGAGCCGCAAGATCGGCGCCGTGGACTTTTTGGCCCAGGGCACCATTTATCCCGATGTGGTGGAAAGCGGCCTGGGCAAAAGCGCCGTCATCAAGAGCCATCACAATGTAGGCGGTCTGCCCGACCATGTGGACTTCAAGGAGATCATCGAGCCGCTGCGGCTTTTGTTCAAAGACGAAGTGCGTGCTTTGGGTCTGGAGCTGGGCTTGCCGGAAGAGCTGGTATGGCGTCAGCCCTTCCCGGGACCGGGTCTGGCCGTGCGGGTTATCGGCGAGATCACAGCGGACAAGCTGGCCATTTTGCGGGAGGCCGATGCCATCTTCCGGGAGGAGATCGCAAATGCCAAGCTGGACCGGGACATCAACCAGTATTTTGCCGTTCTGACCGATATGCGGTCGGTGGGCGTCATGGGCGACGAGCGCACCTATGATTATACCCTGGCCCTGAGAGGAGTGGTCACCTCGGACTTTATGACCGCCGACTGGGCCCGCATCCCCTATGATGTGCTGGAGAAGGTCTCCAACCGCATCGTCAACGAAGTGCCCCATATCAACCGCATCGTCTACGACATCACCAGCAAACCCCCCGCAACGGTGGAATGGGAATAAGAAAAACAAAGCACCGGAAGCCTTGACACATCAGGGTTTCCGGTGTTTTTTTATGCAAGTACCTGGTACAATAGAAATCCGTCTGTGATATACTATTTCCAGGTTACCATTTCCAGACAGTCCGGTCATGACCGGGCCGTCATGCCAAAGAACAGTCACGGGCCCCGCTGAAAACGGGCCATACTCTTTCGGCAGGGAAGGGGGCAAACAGGGGAGAGGGAGCTGCTCTTTTGCCCAGCCGATGATGCTGGTTTCCGGTATTTATAAATTTCTAAAAATTTTTTCTTTTTTATAAAACCAACCGGCGTCCAACCGGCACTATCCAATAGGACCAAAAAAACAGAAAGGAAGATATCCCATGAAAGTACGCAAACTCCTGCCCTTTGTCTTAGCTCTTGGATTGGCTTTGACTTTGTTCCTGCCAACCCAGGCGGCCGAACTGACCTATGAAGTCACAGGCGGCAAGCTCTATTTTGACGCAGCCACCGGTACCATCACCCGGGCCGACGAAACCATTACCCAAGCCGATATCCCCGCTGAGATCTACGGTGTGCCCGTCACCGCCATCGGGGATTATGTCTTTAATCAGCATAAGCAGCTGGAGAGCATTACCATTCCCGATACGGTCACCTATATCGGGCGGCAGGCCTTCGGCGCTTGCAGCTCTCTGGAGCAGGTGGTGCTGCCCGACAGTGTCACCCTCCTGGATCAAGGAGTGTTCTCTAACTGCACCGGCTTGAAAAGCGTCACCCTCAGCCGCAGCCTGACCTCCATTCCCCGGGATACCTTCGCCGCTTGCTCCTCTCTCACCAGCGTCACTCTGCCGGAGGGGATCACCACCATCGGCCGTGACGCTTTCTCTGGCTCCGGCATCACCAGCCTGACCCTGCCCAATAGCGTCACCACCCTCTCCAACTCCTCTCTGGCCGACTGCAAAAAACTGCAAAGCCTGTATATCCCGGACAGCGTCACCTATCTGGGGGAGTGGGCCCTCAGCAACTGCCAAAGCCTCACAAGCGTGCGTCTGCCCTCCGGCATCACCACTCTGCCCATGCGGCTGTTTGAAGGCTGCATCAATCTGGAAAGCTGCGTCATTCCCGACGGCGTGACTTTGATGAACGACGCCTTCCGCTTCTGTACCAACCTGAAAACAGTGACCATCCCCGACAGCGTCACCCAAATTGTCAGCGGTACTTTTTACGGCTGTGACAGCCTGACCGATGTGTACTATGGCGGCACCGCCCTCCAGTGGAGCCAGATCGAGATGGGCGGTCTGAACGACGGCCTGGACCGGGCCACCATCCACTTTGCCCAGCCGGTGGCCGGCTTCACCGATGTGGACACCGGTGATTATTTCGCCCAGGCCGTGCAGTGGGCCGTGGATGAAAAGATCACCACCGGCACCGGCAACAACACCTTCTCTCCCGCCAGCACCGTCACCCGGGCCGAAGCGGTCACTTTCCTGTGGCGGGCCGCCGGGTCTCCGGCGCCTGCGTCCTCTGTTTCTCCCTTCTCCGATGTGACAGATAAAAACGCCTACTATTACAATGCCGTTCTGTGGGCCGCCGAAAAGGGCATCACCGATGGCATGGGCGGCGGCGTTTTCGGTCTGTCCAGCGCCCTGTCCTATGACCAGATTTTTGCCTTCCTGTGCCGGGCGGCCGGAGAAACGGCCTCCGGTTCCGATTGGTCTGCCGCCGCAGTGAATTGGGCCCAGTCCAGCGGTCTGACCGAAGGTCTGAACTTTTCGCCCAAGGCCAGCTGCCCCCGCTCCGACATGGTTTACTGCCTGTGGAAGCAGCTGGGGGCCGCCGCCTGATCGGATATCCACCGGATTTGATTTGCCCGAAGGCCGGCCCACCTCTTTACAGGTGGGCCGGTTTCTGTTCTATGGCCCGGGTGCTTTCCAAACTTTTTCAAAAAAGCCCGCCGGATGGTTTCTTTTTGATTCCATATCCTGTACACTATTGATAGCAGGAAATGGGCTGGCCCCAGGCCATTTTTGCAATAAGAGAGGGAACCTATGAAAATCGATGAGGAAAAGCTGGAGGAATTGATCCGCCGAAGCGTCCAGGGGGAGGAAGAGGCCCAGGAAGCCCTGGTGCAGGCGGTGCAGAATAAAGTGTATTATCACTGCAAAAAGATGCTGAAAAAAGAAGAGGACGCCCAGGATGCCACCCAGGATGTGCTGATCGTCATGCTGAGCAGCCTTTCCAAGCTGCGGGAGCCTGCCGCTTTCTGGGGCTGGGTCAACGGCATCACGGCCAACCGCTGCCGCCATCTGCTTTCCGCTCCCCACAAGGAGTGGCAGATCCCGGAGGATGAGGAAGGCGTCTCGCTATTGGACAAGGCCCCGAACCTGGACGAAACGCTGATCCCGGAGCAGGCCCTGGACAACGAAGAAACCAGCCGGATGATTCTGGAGCTGGTGGACAACCTGCCCCCGGAACAGCGGATGTGCGTGCTGTTCTATTATTACGATGAAATGAGCGTAAAAGAGATTGCCCAGGCCATGGGCACCAGCGAAGGCACGGTGAAAAGCCGGCTGAACTATGCCAGAAAATCCATCAAGGCCGGGGTGGAGGAGCACGAACGCCGGGGCGTCAAGCTCTATGGCCTCAGCCCTGTGCTGCTTCTGCTGTATTTCCTGCGGCGGGAGGCGGAAAGCACCGCTTTGGACAGCGCCGCTTCTGCCGCCATGGCCAGCCAGGTGCTCTCCCAGGCCAAAAACGCCGCTTCGGGCACAGCGGCCGCCGCAGCAGAAACGGCCGCCGGTGTTTCTGCCGGAACCGGGGCGGCTGCGGGCATCTCCGTGAAGGTGGTGGCCGCCGTATTGGCCGGGGCCGTGGTCATCGGCGGCGCAGCTCTGGAATTGTTCTCCCGTTTCGGCCAGAAGGAGGAGGCGTCCACTCCGCCAGAGAACTCCCAGGCGAAACAGGAGGAACAGGAGGACACCTCTTTCGGCGCCCTCCATGGCTTCACCCTGGTAGACCCCCGGGCCTATGAGGATATCCCGTTGACCACCCAGACCGGAGATGCGGCCCTGGAGACCGTTTCCTCCACCGGCGGGCTGAGCCAGCCGTCCATCACGGTGAGCGAGCCCGATGGGGAAGGGTATGTGACCTATACCATCCGCTACAGCAACACCGCCCAGGTCCTCCTGGGCAATGCAGGTAATGCCTCCCTGGCCTTCACCATCGTCACCCAGGAATACAGTCTTTACGACTGGTACATCGGCCAGCTTTATTTTCCCGATCAGCGGTCAGATGGTGGCGGACAGGTCCAGGCCAAAGGGGAGGCCCAGGTGGAGCACGAGGGAAAGACCTTCTCCATCTCCTATGAGAAGGTGTGGCAGAGCGGCATGGACTACGGCGACTGGCAGGAAAGCAGCCGGCCTGGCCTGAACCGGGAGATCACCATCGACGCCTGGCAGGATGTGACCTATACCCTCCGGGTGCCCCAGGACTATGACGGTGTGCTCCTGGGAGTGAATATCGTCGATCCGCCGGATCTGAACCGGACAATCCAGATTCCATGGGATCTGGCAGTAGACGACCCGGCCCACTATGAGTTCGTCCGCATCAGCGACCACGCATCCTGATTTGCAGGCCCTTTTGCGCCGCTGTTCCATCATAGAAGGAGGACGGGAAATCCTCCACCACATGACCCTGTCTTACATGGGGACCCGGCTTTGAAAGGTTCCCTGGGAGAAATAAAAGGAGGTATTTGCAATGAAGAAGATCAAACAGATTTTTGCCCTGCTGCTGGCCCTGGTGCTGACAGCGGGCATCCTGCCGGTGGCGGCCGCCAATACCGGCTTCCACGATGTGCCGGAGGGCGCCTACTATGCCGACGCCGTCGCATGGGCATCGGAAGAGGGGATCACCCTGGGCACCGGAAACGGCGCTTTTTCACCGGAGAGCACCGTCACCCGTGCAGAGGCCGTCACCTTCCTGTGGCGGGCCGCCGGGTCTCCGGCTCCCGCCGGGGTTTCCACCTTCAGCGATGTGACCGACAAAAACGCCTATTACTATAAGCCCGTCCTGTGGGCCCTGGAGAAGGGGATCACCAACGGCGTGGGCGGCGGCCGGTTCGACCCCTACGGCACCCTGGCCTACGATGAGATTCTGGCCTTCCTGTGCCGCTTTGCCGGGGAAGATGCCCTGGGAAGCAACTGGTCGGCTTCCGCTCTCAGCTGGGCAAAAGAAACCGGCCTGACCGATGGCCTGAGCTTCTCAGCCAAGGCAGGCTGTCCCCGCCGGGATGTGGTCTATTGCCTGTTCCAGCAGCTGGGAGACAACGGGGAAACAGAGGAGCAGCCCGTTCTCAGCGATGAAGCCGGAGCCACTCTGACCATCACCACCGGTTTCCTGGACCGGAAAGCCACCATTGACATCAGTCCGTTCAATCTGGAGGCTTCCCAGGCCGAGCAGCTGGCCCGGAAGATTGCCGATCTGGACGGCAAGAACCCCTATGGCATCAAAAGCATCCATGCCTTTGAGCAGGATGGAAACCTTGCCAAGCACCTGTCGGTGACCTATACCAGCAGCACCGCGTCCTCTGCCACCGTGGCGGAGAACGACTGGCGCTATGTGTCTGCCGCCGCCCAGGCTGAGGCCCAGCGGGTGGTGGGCAACCTGATCACCAGCAACATGAGCGATTACGATGTGGTCAAGACCCTCCACGATTACCTGATCACCCATTGCGATTATGACATCCGGGTGGACATTGGCAATATGCCCTTTATTTCCCACCAGGCCGAAGGGGCCTTGCTCAAGGGAACCGCCGTGTGCTCCGGTTATGCCAAGGCCTACGAGATCCTGCTGGATGCCGCCGGCATCCCCTGCGAGACCATCACCGGCTTTGCCGGGGGCTATCACGCCTGGAACCTGGTGCAGGTGGACGGGGAGTGGTACCATGTGGACACCACCTGGGACGATCCCACCACCCGTGGCGGCGACTACATCCGCTATGAGTATTTCCTCAAAAGCGACAAGGTGATGGTCAACCGGAGCCACCGGAACTGGGAAGTTCTTCACTCCTGCACCAGCACCAAATACGATGAAGACCTGCTGGACTCTGTGGACCAGGCCACGGCCGACGAGCGCCAGAAGCAGGTGAACGCCATCCTGGCCCTTTGCGCTCCCGCCCTGGAGAAGGTGCCCACCTGGACCCAGGCAGAGATCCAGGCCCTTTCCGACCAGCAGCTGGATGAGGAGCTGTATTTCATCATCGACCTGTCGGACTCCGGCTGGGATTCCAACACCCTGAGCAAATACAGCCGTGAAGTGATCAACACCATCGTGGCCCAGCATCCCCAGTTTGCCTATGGCTCCTTCCGCTCCAGTGAGAAGCACTTTGAATTTTTCCGCTCGGATATTGCGACCGAAAAGAAGCGCCGCCAGGATATCAAGGAAGAGGAGAAGGATCAGCAGGAGGCCCAGGATGCCGCCAACGCCCCGGAGGTTCAGAAGCTCCTGGAGCAGGCCATTGTAAGCGGCACCTGCGAAACCTATCAGATCACCCTCACCGGTTACACCGATGGGGCCATCCAGCTGGCCTGCAAGAACATGAAGACCCCGGGCTATACCTTCAGCGGCTACACCTATGCAGCATCCAGCACCACTTCGGATTACAATGTCACCGCCAAAACAGGGGGCATCGTTGCCATCACCAACTACAAGTGGGGCCGGAATGAGACCCAGCGCTACATCGATCAGATCGAGGAGGCCATCCGCAATGGCCGTCAGCGTGTGGAGCTGCAGCCGGGGAATTATCCCGACAAAGAAAAAAGCTACTATGCCTCCAAGGCCGTCCGTCAGGTGGCGGTGGAGGGCTACACCGTGGGCGGCCTCATTTCCAAAGTGGACTATGTGCTGTATGCACCCAAAATCAATGCCAACACCCGGGTCACCACGGCCCGCATCGAGTATCCCGCCCAGGGCAATATGACACAGGAGGAAGCCCTGGCCTATTACACCCAGCAGATCCGGGATGCCATCCAGCGTGGGGAGACCCAGCTGAAACTGGCCACCCATTTTAAGACCGAAAACAACTACCGCGATGTGCTGGAAACCGCCTGCGCCCAGGTGGCAGGGGAGACCGGCTGCATTGTCCATGTCTCCGGCCTTTCCCGTGTGGCCGCCGATTCGGAGTATGTCATGGAGGAAAGCACCGTTTCCATCACTCCGCCCAGCGGCAACTGACCGTTCGGCCATGAAGGAAGAAGCCCGGAAAATCGGGTAAAAACGGCGTTACATTTAGAAGAAAAAGGTAAATTTAGTTGACAAATACAGCGCCCTGTGGTATATTAGCTAAATTCTAAGGAATCGTGGCGAAAACGGGAATATATAAGGAGGAAGAACGATGGACAACAACAAACGCCCGGAGAATATGGAACGCATTACCACAGCGGCCCTGGCGGAACAGTTTATCCAGGAGCAGGTGAAGGAGATCCAGAACCAGGTAGGGGACAAGAAGGTGCTTCTGGCCCTGTCCGGCGGTGTGGATTCCTCGGTGGTGGCAGCGCTGCTCATCCGGGCCATTGGCCAGCAGCTGGTGTGCGTGCATGTGAACCATGGCCTTCTGCGCAAAGGAGAGCCGGAGCAGGTGGTGGAAGTGTTCCGCAACCAGATGAAGGCCAACCTGATCTATGTGGATGCAGTGGATCGTTTCCTGGATAAGCTCCAGGGAGTGGCCGAGCCGGAGCAGAAGCGGAAGATCATCGGCGCCGAGTTCATCCGTGTGTTTGAGGAAGAAGCCCGCAAGCAGGAAGGCATCCGGTTCCTGGCCCAGGGCACCATCTATCCCGATATTCTGGAAAGCGGCCCGGTGAAGGCCCATCACAATGTGGGCGGCCTGCCGGAGGATCTGCAGTTTGAGCTGGTGGAGCCTCTGCGCCTTTTGTATAAGGACGAAGTGCGGGTTGTGGGCGATGCTCTGGGCCTGCCGGCCGGCATGGTCTACCGTCAGCCGTTCCCCGGCCCTGGTCTGGGCGTGAGATGCCTGGGCGCCATCACCCGGGACCGTCTGGAAGCGGTGCGGGAGTCGGACGCCATTCTGCGGGAAGAGTTTGCCAAAAACGGCCTGGAGGGCAAGGTCTGGCAGTATTTCACCCTGATCCCCGATTTCAAGAGCGTGGGTGTGCGGGACAATAAGCGTGCCGATGAATGGCCGGTGATCATCCGGGCCGTCAACACCAAGGACGCCATGACCGCCACTGTGGAGGATGTGCCTTTTGCCCTTTTGCAGCACATCACCAACCGGATCGTAAACGAAGTCAAGGGCGTCAACCGGGTCTGCTATGACCTGACTCCCAAGCCCACCGGCACTATCGAGTGGGAATAAGCAAAAAGTGGATATGAGGGCCCGTAAACCCTTGAAAATACTGACTTTTTGATTTTTCAAATTCCCATTTGATAGCAGATTGATAGCACTCGTCAAATCCCGATTTATCGAGTTTGAAAAGAAAAATCGGGTGGCTTGCGAGTAGCCTAAAAATCCTCATCTTTTTATTCATAAGTAAAAGGTCTAACTGATTTTTGCTAATCAGTTAGACCTTTTTTATTTTGCTCTCATTTATCTGAATTTGTGCGACAAACGGTCTCTCCCGTGGCCTACAAGTGAGAGGTTCAGATCAGACCTTCCGGAGGTACCTTGGCGTGGATCTGGTTGCTGTCGTACTCCGGGTAGTAGTAACGCCAGCGGTCGTACTCCTCCTGGGAGATCTCACCGGCCTCCAGTTTGGCCGCCTGTTCCCGCCAGGCCCAAAGCATTTCGTGCAGCCGGGCAGCATCCTTGTTTTTGCGGAAATCTACCTGCAAGGCAAGCTCACCGTCCTGCTCCGTGATCTTCAAACCGTAGTTATCCTCCAGAGTAAACAAAGTGTGCATGAGCCCCACATAGGAGTCTATGTCCGGGACAAAAAGGGCATGGGGCGAGACATCCAGTACCTGGGCCAGGGCAGCGGTAAGGTCCGCCTTAGGGGTTCTTGATCCTGTTTCGTACTGTGCCAGGCGCACATCAGCGGACTTCTCCGGGAAGCCCAGCGCCATACCGAGATATTTCTGTGTCATCCCCCGTAGGAGACGGAAAAAGTGAATCCGTTCGCCAATCGCCATACATCCAGCTCCCATCTATGGTTGTTGTTATAAGAAACATAGCATATTTGCTTAGCTTTGTCAAGATAATCTAAGCAAATTTATTTAACAATATTTCTTTCAAAAGGCTTGAACTAAGCTTATATGTATAGTATTATGAGAATACTAAGCGGATAAGCTTAGATAATATAGCGCATCAAATGGCCCGCCAGATTTTTGGTTGCGAAACTGAAAAAAAGTGGCGGACATAAGTAAGGAGGCATTTATGAAACACAACACTTGCAGGCCACAGTCACCAACAACAAGGAAAGGAAGGTATTTATCATGGCAAACCAGATTTTTATGCGCGTCAATGAAGTAGCCGAGGAGCTGGGGGTATCCGTCCCCTACGCCTACAAGCTCATCCGGCAGATGAACGAGGAACTGGCGAAAACCGGCTGTATCACTATCTCTGGCCGGATTGACCGCAAGTTCTTCCACGAGAAGTTTTATGGCACGAGAACCGAGACGGCGAGAAAGGGGGAGTAATTATGGCAGCGTTCAAGAACAAGGACAACGGCACCTGGTATGTGCAGTTCCGCTACACCGACTGGAAGGGAGAGCGTCAGCAGAAGCTCAAAAGGGGCTTTGCCACCAAGCGAGAGGCGCTGGAATGGGAACGGGAGTTCCTGATGGAGAAGCAGGCCGATGTAAACATGACCTTCGAGAGCTTCGTTGCTCTCTATGAGAGGGACATTAAGCCCAAGTTGAAGCTCAACACCTGGCTCACCAAGGAGAGCATCATCAAAAAGAAGATCCTGCCCTATTTTGCCAAGCGGAAGCTGTCAGAAATCACGGCCAAGGACATCATGCGCTGGCAGAACGAGATCCGGGAAATGCGGGACTGCCACGGCAAACCTCTGTCCAAAACCTACCTTAAGACGGTTCACAATCAACTTAGCGCCATTTTCAACCACGCTGCCCGATTTTACGGCCTGAATATCAACCCGGCCCGGCAGGCGGGCAACATGGGGGCGGAAGAACGAAAGGAGATGCTGTTCTGGACCCGGGAGGAGTACACCAAGTTTTCCGAGGCTATGATGGATAAGCCGCTGTCCTTCTACGCCTTTGAGGTGCTTTACTGGTGCGGTATTCGGGAAGGCGAGCTGCTGGCCCTGACCCCGGCGGACTTCGACTTTGAAAAGCGTACTCTCACCATCAACAAGTCGTACCAGCGGCTCAACAAGCAGGATGTTATTACCACGCCCAAAACGCCCAAGAGCAACCGGGTGATCCAGATGCCCCAGTTTCTGTGTGACGAGTTGCAGGACTACCTCAAGCAGCTCTACGGCGTGGAGCCAGACAGCCGGATGTTTCCCATCAGCAAAAGCTATCTTCACCGGGAAATGGACCGTGGCTGCAAGCAAACAGGGGTGAAAAGGATTCGCATACACGATTTGAGACATAGCCACATCAGTTTGTTGATCGACATGGGCTTTACCGCTCTGGCCATCGCGGAGCGTGTGGGGCATGAGAGTATAGACATCACCTACCGCTATGCCCATCTGTTTCCCACCCGCCAGGTGGAAATGGCCGACAAGCTGGATTCACTAAAGAATGAGAAAGGAGTGTAAGAAAATGTCCAAGAAGAACTATGACAACCATAACCGCTGGAGAAATAAGACGGTGGCTTTCCGAGTGTCGGCGGAGGAAGATCTCCATCTGGAAGCCCTGGTGAAACTCACCGGACTGACCAAGCAGGATTATATCATCCGGCGGTTGCTGGAACGGGATGTGGTAGTCCAGGGCAACCCCAGGGTCTACAAGGCCCTGCGGGATCAGCTGGCCGCCGTGCTGGACGAACTGCACCGGATTGAAGCCGGGCAGGGCGTGAACGACGAGCTGCTGGACACCATCCGTATGATCACCACCATTATGAACGGAATGCAGGAGGATTTCGCCTATGATCGATGAAAAAAAGAAAATGACCGCCCAGGGCTCATCTGTTGGCGCAGATGATGGGCAGTCAATCTCTCAAACAACTGAAAATAGTATACCCACTTCCGGGGAAGAAATCAACGATGAAATTGTAAATTCCCCGGAGAGCCTGGAAGAAGTGTACCGCAGGATGCAGCGTATGGTAGACCCTCGATACCTGCATACGCTCACCATGACGGAGCTGTTCCAGACCGCTTATATGAGCAGGCCGCCAGTGGCGGAAGGACTGCTTTACGCAGGGGCATATATCCTTGCCGGAGCGCCCAAGATCGGCAAGTCCTTTCTGGTGGCCCAGATTGCCTACCATGTCAGTACCGGGCAGGACTTGTGGGGCTACAAGGTCCACCAGGGAACAGTGCTCTACCTCGCGCTGGAAGATGATTTTCAGCGCATCCAGAGCCGGATGTTTATGATGTATGGCGTGAATGACACTCCCAATCTCCACTTTGCCACCACGGCCGGAAAAATCGGGAACGGACCGGGCGAACAGCTGGAAAACTTCATGCAGGAATACCCGGACACCAAACTCATTATCATTGACACCATGCAAAAGATCCGGGAGGTTGGCGGTGAAGCATACAGCTACGCCAGTGACTACGAAATCATCGGCAGGATCAAACAGTTTGCCGATCACCACGGCATTTGTGTACTGACAGTCCACCACACCCGGAAGCAGCAGGCAGACGATTCCTTTGAGACGATTTCCGGCACCACCGGGCTGCTGGGCTGTGCGGACGGTTCGCTGCTGATGCAGAAGAAAAAACGAACGGAACTGGACGCTACTATCAAGGTGGTGGGACGGGATCAGCCGGATCAGATCATCTACTTGAAGAAAGACCCTCAAACTCAGATCTGGAACCTGGAACGCATGGAAAACGAGCTGTATAAAGAGCCGCCGGACCCGGTGCTGGAAGCGGTGGCAAAGCTGGTTTCCGCCGAGTGTCGGGAGTGGGTCGGTTCTCCGTCTGA
Source organism: Ruminococcaceae bacterium AM07-15 (assembly GCA_003477405.1). Taxonomy (GTDB): domain Bacteria; phylum Bacillota; class Clostridia; order Oscillospirales; family Butyricicoccaceae; genus Pseudobutyricicoccus. Next base: position 1,345 of record QUDE01000029.1, on the reverse strand, counting down.
ACTGGCTGAAGCCATCCAAACGGGAATGGCCTCCAACGCTCTTACCAAGTACCTGAATGTTAAGTCCGGCAGGCTGCTGGAAGAGTACCATGTGGGCTATGAAAACAAGGCCAGACATTCCGGGAGGCGGGTGAAATTGACCTATATGCTGGTAAAATCGACGGCCTATGAAGTGAGTGAAGAATAAGGAGCGCGACGATAGCGACGGTCGCGACGGTGAAAATGGTACCGTCAAAAACATCGTCGCTATCGTCGCAACCGTCGCGGAAGGAAAGAGAACATGAAAAATGTACAAATCCCCTATGACCTTTTTGTGGCTTTAGTGGAGTATCATCTGGCCTACGATGATGACTACGCCGAGGAAATTCGCCAAGGTTTGGAACAGAAATTAGATGCACTGGTGCGGCATGAGCTGTATGCAAAATATAAGACCGCACCCACCGCAGAAGAACGGGAGCAGGCCCGGCAGGAATACCTGGACAAGCGCGGGGTATTCCCGGATTTCCGATGGTAAGATAGGTTTCCGTTCAAACTAATTTCACCAATGAGATTAGCGCAAAAGTTTTCTCCTTGTCGGCAGGGACAGGAGCGTGCCACGCTCCTGTTTTTGCTGGCAGAGGGAAAAAGAAGAACGCTGTTTCAGGGTGTTTCATATCAACAAAAGGGATGCGCGATTCACGCACCCCTATGCTCCGAAACAGGGCACTGGGCACAGACAAAAAAGCGTTCGGAGAACGCGCAGCCACAGAATGAAATTCTGTGTTCAAAAGGGGCTTGGGGGCGCTGCCCTCAACAAGCAGACGGCAGGAAATGTGAGTGTGTATTAACACTCGCATTGCTTGCCAGTCTTGTGTGTGGCTATCCACACGCATTGCTTGCTACAGTTGTGAATAAACAAAACAGCGCTTGTGACGATGCGAAAAGTCAATCGAAATTTAAGCATTAGGAGGTAACGAGTATGCGAAAGATTTTGTCCGTTGAGTTCAACCTGGACACTGCCTGCGTGGAGCTGCACATGGAGGACGGGACGCTGCTCTCCATCGACTGTACTGCCGTGGAGAACGAAGTGGCAAATAGTATGTACCAGCGGTCGGAGCTGGACTGGCTGATCTATAACCACCCATTGGCCTATGCTGAGCTGATTTTGAATGGTGAGCCGGAACTATATCTAAAGGCTGTGACGGAGAAAACATTGTTGGATTGATAGGTATGAAATCGGTGTTGCGTTTAATGATGTTTTGAAAGATGGGGGTGAGTCTTAGTTAAACCCTGTGCACTCACCCTTTCGTGAGATGTAGGTTTGTCAATGATGTGTTACAGATGAGGAAAAGAGAGTAAGACCTGT
>QUDE01000028.1 GCA_003477405.1 Ruminococcaceae bacterium AM07-15 | reverse complement strand
CAGGTCTTACTCTCTTTTCCTCATCTGTAACACATCATTGACAAACCTACAAAGACAGGAGGAAATCCTGGCATCCAAAGAAAAAAGACCGGCTCTTTCTATAAAAGAGCCGGTCTTTGGACATGGATTGATCAGCGGCGGATCAGAGCGCCGCACTCTTTTTCCAGAGCGTCCAGCACACGCTGCATCACTTCATCCGACTCTTTGTCGGTGAGAGTGTGGTCGGGGGAGCGCAGGGCCAGGGAGAAGGCTACGCTCTTCTTGCCCTTTTCCACCTGCTCGCCCTGGTACACATCGAAGAGCTCCAGGTGCTCCAGAGGATCGCCGGCCGCCTGACGGATGGCCTTTTCCAAAGCCAGAACCGGCAGCTTTTCGTCGCACAGCAGAGCCAGATCGCGGGTGACGGCGGGGAACTTGGGCAGAGGCTTGTATTCCTTCCGCCGGTCCACCAGCCCGAAGAGGGAAGGCAGATCCACCTGGCACAGATAGGTCTCGCTGCCCAGGCCGTACTCCCGCATCACCAGGGGATGGGCCTGGCCCACGGTGCCGATTTTTTGTTCGCCGGCCATGATGGCGGCGGTGCGGCCCGGATGATAGGAGGGATCGTCTGTGCAGGGCACAAACTCGATATTATGGATGGAAAGCTGCTGGAAGATGGCTTCCAGAGCGCCCTTCAAAGTAAAGAAATCACCGCTGCCATAAAGGCCCATTACCAGCTGGGGACGCTCGTCGGGCAGGGTATTCAGGTCGGCCTTGCCGTCCTTTACCTGGGGCAGATAGATTTTGCTCAGCTCGAAGAACCGTCCGGCAGGGACCCGGCGGTTATAGTTGCGGGCGCAGATCTCCAGCATGGCAGGCAGAGGAGTGGTGCGCATCAGGCTCTGGTCCTCACCCAAGGGGTTCCGGATCACTGTAGCAATGCGCAGGGGGGAATCCTCCGGCAGGCGCAGCTTATCAAAGACTTTGGGGCTGAGGAAGGACAGGGAGATCACTTCGTTATACCCTGCGGCCATGCAGGCCCCCGACAGATCCCGCTCGAACTGCTGGTAAGGGGTGAGGCCGCCCTGGGTGGTAGTACCGGCAAACAGGGTGGGCTCGATCTTGTCATAGCCATAGATCCGGGCCACTTCTTCGGCGATGTCAGCCATGGTCTCCACATCGTCCCGCCAGGAAGGCACAGTGATGGTGCGACCTTCCACGGTGAACTGCAGGTCCCGCAGATAGCGGACCATGTCTTCTTCAGGGATCTGGGCGCCCAGGAAGCGGCAGATCTTCTCCGGCTCCAGGGGCAGCTGACGCACCTGTTTTTTCTCCGGATAGGCGTCGATGACACCGGTGATGATTTCACCGGCTCCCAGCTCTTCCACCAGCTGGCAGGCCCGCATCAGGGCCGGCATGGTGTTTTCGCAGTCCAGGCCCTTTTCATACCGGCCGGATGCCTCGGTGCGCAGGCCCAGCTTCCGGGAGGTCACCCGGATGGAGGGGCCCTGGAAGGTGGCCGATTCAAAGACGATCATCTGGGTGTTTTCGGTGATCTCACTGTTGAGACCGCCCATCACACCGGCTACGCCCACCGGCTTTGTGGGATCGGTGATCAGCAGCATGCTTTCGTCCAGCTGCCGCTCCACGCCATCCAGAGTGGTGGTCTTTTCTCCGGCATGGGCCCGGCGGACGATGATGGCGTCCTCAGCGATGCACCGGTAGTCAAAGGCGTGCATGGGCTGGCCGTACTCCAGCATGACGAAGTTTGTGATGTCCACGATGTTGTTGATGGGTCGCACGCCCGCTTCTCGCAGACGGTCCCGCATCCACTTGGGAGAGGGAGCGATCTTGATATTTTTGGCCATGGCGGCGCAATAACGGGGGCACAGGTCGGCGTCCTCGATGGTCACCTTCAGCAGGTTTTCGATTTCGCCCTTTTCTTCCCGGGCCGGGGGATTGGGCAGGTTCAGCGGCAGCTCAAAGGAAGCGGCGGTCTCACGGGCCAGACCGATGACGCTGAGGCAGTCGGGGCGGTTGGGGGTGATTTCAAACTCGAAGACGGTATCGTCCAGCCCCAGGGCCTTGGTGACGCTTTCGCCCAGCACCGCTTCTTCCCCTTCGTTCTGGTATACCAGGATGCCGTTGGGATCGGCATAGGGCAGGTCATTGTGGGTCAGGCCCAGCTCGGCAAAGGAGCAGAGTATGCCGTTGGATTCCACACCCCGCATATTGGTCTTTTTGATCACAATGCCCCCGGGGAGCTTGGCTCCATCCAGGCAGGCGGGCACCACATCGCCCACCTTCAGGTTCTTGGCGCCGGTGACGATCTGCACCTGCTTTGCGCCCACATCCACCTGGCAGATCACCAGTTTGTCGGCGTCGGGGTGCTTTTCAATGGAGAGGATTTTGCCCCACACCACATTTTCGATCGCATCGGCGGCGCTTTCCCAGCCTTCGATCTTGGAGCCGGTCATGGTCATACGGGCGGCATAGGTTTTGGGGTCTTTGTCGATCTTTACATAGTCATTGAGCCATTTGTAAGGCAGATTCATTTCCCACTTGCTCCTTTCACTTAAAACTGGGTCAAAAACCGCAGGTCGTTTTCATAGAACAGCCGCAGGTCGTCGATTTTGTACCGCTGCATGACGATGCGTTCCAGGCCGATGCCAAAGGCAAAGCCGGAATAGACCTCCGGGTCGATGTCGCAGCCGCGGAGCACCTTGGGGTGCACCATGCCGCAGCCCAGAATCTCAATATAGCCTTCGCCTTTGCACAGAGGGCAGCCCTTGCCGTGGCACTTGAAGCAGGTCACATCCATTTCGGCGGAAGGCTCGGTGAAGGGGAAGTGGTGGGGACGGAAGCGTACACCGGTGTCCTCGCCATACAGACGCTTGGCGAACACTTCCAGAGTGCCCTTCAGATCGCCCATGGTGATGCCCTTGTCCACCACAAGGCCTTCGATCTGATGGAACACAGGGGAGTGGGTGGCGTCCACAGCGTCACTGCGGTAGACCCGGCCGGGAGCGATGATGCGGATGGGAGGACGCTGTTTCTCCATGGTACGCACCTGCATGGGGCTGGTCTGGGTGCGCAGGACGATGTTGTCATTGATATAGAATGTGTCCTGGGTATCCCGGGCCGGATGGTTTTTGGGGATATTCAGGGCTTCGAAGTTGTAGTAATCGTATTCCACTTCCGGACCTTCGGCAATGGAAAAGCCCATGCCGGTGAAGATGTCATAAAGCTCGTGGAGCACGGTGTTCAGGGGATGCTGTTTGCCCAGAAGCACCTTCTGGCCGGGCATGGTCACATCGATCTGTTCCTTTTCCAGCTTGGCCGCAATGAGACGCTGGGCCATGTCCTGCTGGGCCTTTTCGATGGCCTGTTCGATCTGCGCCCGCACCTCGTTGGCCAGCTGGCCGATCACCGGCCGCTCTTCGGCGGAGAGTTTGCCCATGCCCCGCAAAATGCCGGTGAGTTCTCCCTTTTTGCCCAGGAATTTCACCCGAGCCGCTTCCAGCTCTTGCTGAGAAGTCACCGAAGACACCTGCCCGAGAGCCTGGGAAAGGATCTGGTTGAGCTGCTCTTTCATGTTCTGCACTCCTTTTGTGAGTTTGGATAGGTTTGATGCTGCCGCCAGGGGCAGGTATAAAAAAAGCCTTCGCCCCCAAAAAGGGACGAAAGCCAAGCTTCCGCGGTACCACCCTGATTCCCGCCTCAAAAAAAGCGGGCACTCCACAGCCTTAACGCGGCCGGACGCCGTGGCCTACTCCGTTCAGCCCGGTGCTCAAAAGTGAACTTCTCCACGCTCTTCCGCAGGCGGCTTACAGCCGGTGACCGCCATTCTCTCGCCGGAGGGGGCGCAGGTACTCTCTTTCTCATCGCATTTTCCAGTTGTTTGCGGTAAAAATACATCTCCATTATATATAGCACAAGGGCGAAAAAATTGCAAGCCCTCCGGCATAAACCGGTATGAGTGCCGTATAGATAGGGTGGAGAGTGATAAAAAGTGGTGAAACGAAAGAAAAGGATCGGGGTCTTTTTGTGGGTTTTGCTCTTTGCCCTGGGTGGCTGCAAAGGCCAGGAAGGCCCCCAGCAGAAGGTGAGCGAATATTATAGCTCCCTGACCCAGGGCTCGGTGGGGGTCACCGTCACGGCCGACTCCGGCGTGATCATGGAATATGAGCTGTCGGTGTCCTGGGAAGGGGAGGAGAGCCAGTGTACCGTGGTATCTCCGGAGGAGATCGCCGGGGTCAGCTGTCATATCAGCCAGGGAGGAGCCACCCTTCAGTTTGAGGATGTCCAGCTGGATACATTGCTGGCCCCCATCCGGGGATTTACTCCTGTGGACTGCACCGACGGTCTTCTGCGCACCCTGGCTGGAGCGGCGCCCACCCAGTGGGGAAGGGAGAAAAAGGAAGGGCAGGAATGCATCAGCCTGACTTATGAGATGGAGGCCGATGGCAAGAAGGCCGTCAAGCAGGTGTGGCTGCGGGAGGACACTCTGGAGCCGGTGTGTGCCCGGTGGTTCCTGGAGGGAGATCAGATCATGCACGCCGTATTTTCCGGATTTTCAGCGGTGCAACAATAAAAGCGGTATGGGGCTTGGGATCGGGATGACAAAAGAATTGACAATGTTTCAGGAAATGCCTTATAATAAGGAATATATTGGCATCTTCTGTGGGGGATGCCATCGGAAAAGGAGAGAGGAAGTATGAAGCAGATGAAAAAGCGGCTGCTGGCAGCTGCCGCAGCCGTCTGTCTGTGCGCCGGGCTGCTGCCGGGCGCAGCGGCGGCAGAGGAAACGGAAACCAGTCGCGGTACATTGCAGTATGACCAGATCATCCCACCGCAGTACGAGGATGCCGGCCAGTTCAGCGACGGTCTGGCCGCTGTGAAGAAAAACGGCAAATGGGGCTATATTGACACCGAGAACAAGACCCGGATCCCCTTCCAGTATGATGTGGCGGGCATGTTCAATGAAGGCTATGCCGTGGTGGGCAATCTGCTGCGCACAGAGCCCAGAATGGAGTATGACTGGGAAACCTCTCAGAACATCGAAGTAGGTACCTGGTATGTCTACGAACTGGGCTTTGTGGATACCCAGGGGAAGAAAACGGACTTTATCTGTGATGAACTTTATAATGAGGAGACCCAGGAACTTTACGGCGTCCCCATCACCTATCGTACCGAGGAGCCTGCGCTGCCCAGCAGCATGATATTCCACAATGGACACATTGTGCTGCCCCTGCCCGATGAGTCCGGCAGCTATCTCTATGACACAACAGGCATTGCCAGAGAACTGCCCGCTGACAGCAGCTGGTCCTATCCGCTGGGCTGGCAGCTGACGGAAAATATCGTCATTGTAGGCGACTGGTGGATGGTAGGCGGCGACCAGAAGTATCTGAACCTCCAGACCGGTGAGTTCATTCCGGTGGGTGGTTCCGAATATGACCCCTATTATGCGCCCGATCTGCGCCCCTTCAACCAGGGGCTGGCCATGGTGAAAATGCGCTACTGGAACGATGATACCCAGCGGTATGAGGGTGAGTGGGGTGCGATCGATACCAGCGGCCAGTTTGTCATTGAGCCTGCCTATCAGGATTTCTGTGTGTCCGATATATACGGCGATTATGAAGTTTTCGGCGTCACGGGCCTGGCTATGGTGGAAAACAGCAATGGCAAGTGGGGCGCCATCAATAAATCCGGTGAAACAATCATCCCCTTCCAGTACGATTATCTGTATACCTATGATTTTGGCCTGGCCGCTTTTGAAATGGATGGCAAGTGGGGCTATCTGGACGATAAAGGCGCTGTGGCCATCCCTGCCCAGTATGCTCAGGTCACCAATTTCTGCGCCGACGGCTATGCCGTGGCTTATGACGGAGGCAAGGCCTTTTTGATCGACAGCAAGGGCAATGCTGTGGCCGGTGCAGATCAGCTGGATGCCGACACTTATTTTGAAAAGAGGGAGGGCAGCGATGAGCCGGTGGTCTATGCGCCCGGCGAATATGTGGTGGTGCAGGAAAACGGCAGATATGGTTTTGGTCATGTGACTTACAGCCCTGCACTGCCAGAGAAATCCCAGATGAGCAGTTGGGCCTATGAAGAGGTCACAGCCGCCATCGTGGAAAATCTGGTGCCCAACTATTTGCAGAACCTGTATCGGAACAACATCAACCGCAGCGAGTTCTGCGACCTGACCATCCAGGCCGTTTGCGAGACCATGGACAAGGAGCTGGAGGAACTGATACAGGGGAAAACCGGCAAGACATTGGAGCAGTGGCAAAAGGAATATCCCTTCTATGACAGCAGCGATACAGATGTGATTGCCGCCTATGCCCTGGGGATTGTCAATGGCCGTGGCGGCGGTATGTTTGATCCCTACGCCTCCATCACCCGCCAGGAAGCGGCGGCGTTCCTCATGCGTTCGGCCAAGGTGATGGGCATGGATACCAGCAAGGTGGAAAGCACCACCTTCAGCGATGACAAAAACATCGGCGTGGTGTTCAAGGATGCGGCGAATTTCGTGTACCAGATCAATGTGATGAATGGCACTGGCAGCGGCAATTTCTCCCCCACAGGGAAATATACCCGCGAGCAGTCCTATGTGACCATTTATCGCCTGTTCCAGGCCGTGATGGGTCAGCAGTAAAGGGGACAGGTAAAGCGGGCGGGGCTTGAGGCCCTGCCCGCTTTTTGTCACAAAAAATGGCATTTTTCCGGGAAGGTTGCTCCGGGAAGAAAAGTATGGTACACTAAAAAATGAGTTCGGCTTTTCAGGGAGACACCGGCCAGCTCCTGCTTGCATAGAATACAAGCGGGGGAAGAGACTGCGCGCCGCCCACCGGTGCAAATTGCGGTGAAGATGATTAAAACCGGGATTTGCGTGGAAAAATAAAAAAGCGGTTTAACCGACTTTTACCGGCGGAGCGTGAGTGAAATTGGATCATTTTTCTTCCAATGTCAGACGAGGTGACATTTATTATGCCGACCTGAGCCCGGTGGTGGGCAGCGAACAGGGCGGTATGCGCCCGGTGCTCATTGTGCAGAACAATGTGGGCAACCGGTATAGCCCTACCGTCATCGCGGCGGCCATCACCTCGCAGCTGAACAAGGCAAAACTGCCTACCCATATTGAAATCGAGGCCCGCACCTATGGCCTTTCCAAGGATTCGGTCATTTTGCTGGAGCAGGTGAGAACATTGGACAAACGGCGGCTGCGGGAAAAGATGGGACGCCTGGACGAACAGGTGATGGGACAGGTGGACGATGCCATTGCCGTCAGCTTCGGGCTGCGAAGCGGCGGACAGGAAAGAAGCCAGCGATAAGGAGCGACTGCAATGAAGAGGAAGTTTATGGTATCGGCCATGGGCGCCTTGTGCGTGCTGGCCATGGGGGGAATCTTTACGGCGCTGGCGGCCGGCGGATATGGTTCCCAGGATGATCCTCTGGTGACCCTGAGCTACATAACCGATGTAGCGGTGCCGGAGGCCAACGCCCGGATCGATTCGGTGTTTTCCCAAAAAGAGACGGCCATCAAATCGGATATCCAGAGTAAAATGGATTCGGTGCGTTCCCAGCTGGAAAGCCAGATCTCCCAGCTTCAGAATGTGAGCCAGGACACCATCAACCAGGTGGTAGAGCTGGTGAAAGACCAGATCGGCTCTTCCTCCGGCAGCAGCACCTGGAAGATGATCACCCTGCAAAATGGCCAGCAGATCAAGGCCGGTGTGGGTACCCAGCTTCTTTTGCGCCGGGGCAGTGCCAACTGTTATTCCGGCATGATCAATCTGTCCAGCGGCGAGATCCTCACCCATGGACAGTCTGTGCTTCAGAACAATATGTATCTCATCGGCACCGATGGCTGCGGATTCATCGCCAAGGGAGAATGTACCGTTCTGGTGGACGGAACCTATACCATCGGCTGAGACGCATGGTTTCAGAGCCTTCTGCATACAATGGTGTGCAGAAGGCTTTTTCTTTTACGGCGATGACGGAGGGAAAGGGGGAGATCCCATGGAGCAATGGGATCTGTGGTTGGGAGAAAAGCGGGTGGGAACGGTCTCCGGCCGGGAAACCGGATGGGGGTATACCCTTTTGGCCGTTTGCCCGGCGGAAGAGGGGTATATCTACCGGGTGGCATTGGACCGGGAGAATGAGAATGTTCTGGTGGCCGGGGTCATGCTGCCCCAGGGCCAGGAGTTTCGTCTGGAAAAAAAGATGGATGGGCAGTTTGCACCGGAAAAAGTAAGAGGTGCATTTATCCTTCGATCAAAGCCTGGAGAATATACCGGGTTCAGTCCGCTGCCTTTTCCCCTGGAAAAGTTCCGTCCTTTTGATCCTTCCCACGCTCCTTGGGAGAAAAGCCTGTTGGGCAGTCTTATGGCCCATGAAAAGACCAAGGTCTGCCAATATCAGGATCAATGGTATGCGGCGGCGCCTCTGGAGAAGGGGCTGCCTTTTGCACTGGCTCCTTTTTTTCAAAAAGTCACGCCTTTGGAAATAAATGGGAAACTTTATGGTTTGGTGGTCTGCGACGAAGAAGGCCAGGTTTCTTTGGCGCATAATGTGAAAGAAGCCAGGGAATACTGGAAGGGAAATCAATGAAAGGAAGTGGCTTTATGCCCGAGCTGACCACAAAGGAACTGGCTTTTCTCAAAGAGCAGTTGAAGGGAGAACAAAGCGAAGTGGCCCAATTCAATCTGATGGCCCAGCAGTGCACCGATCCCCAGCTGAAAAATATGCTGGCCGGCATCGCTTCCCGTCATCAGAGTCATTATGACACTCTGTACCGTTTCCTGCAGAATTGAGAAAGGAGAAAACGCCATGTGCAATGACCAGATCATCATCACCAATGCCCTCAACACCCAGAAACATCTGACTTCCCTGTATAATACAGCGGCAGGGGAATGCTGCCACAATCCTCTGCGCAGTGCCATGATGGAGCTGCTGCGGGACGAACACGAGATCCAGAACGATATCTTCACCGGAATGAGCAGCCGGGGCTGGTATCCGGTGCAGCAGGCCACGAACCAGGCAGTGCAGCAGGCCATCCAGGAGCTGAACGGCCAGAACTGATGGCTTACTTTGCCGGACTTTGGGGAAATTTCCCCGGAGTCCGGTTTTCTTTTTGACCATTTTGTTTGAAAAAAGCGGCAAGATAGTGTAGAATGATTCCATTCAATCCAAGGCCAAAGGGCCTGTTTCCGGTGAAAGGAAGGAACCAGTATGAAATGGGGAACAAAAATGACAGCGGCCGCTCTGGCCCTGACCCTGGCTGCTGCCTCTGTGCCGGCCAAGGCATATAGCCTGCCCTATGAAGATGTCAGCGATCAGCATTGGGCGTATGCAGATATTTTGTATGCCAGCCAGTGGGGGCTGCTCCAGGGGAGAGAGGACGGCAATTTCCATCCGGAGGATGCGCTGACCCGGGCGGAGTTTGTTTCCATTCTGGCACGGGTGGGCAATGTGCAGCTGAGCCGGTATCCGGGCAGCGATTTTCAGGATGTGCCCGAAAACGCCTGGTATGCCCAGGCTGTGAGCTGGGCCAATCGTATGGGGGTTGCATCCGGTGTGGGCAATGGCCGCTTTGACCCTAACGGCGCCGTCACCCGGGAACAGATGGCCACCATGAGCTATCAGTTCCTCAAAAGCATGGGCATTACCTATGGCAATGACAATACCGTTCTGCCCTACTCGGATGCCGATTCCATCAGTGACTGGGCACTGGACGCAGTAAAAGCCATGTACACATCCAAGCTGATTACAGGCCGGGAAGACGGCTCTTTCGATCCCTTTGCGCCCACCAGCCGGGCGGAAGCTGCGGCCATGATCCGCCGTTTGTATATCAATCTGGATGATGAGAATGGTCCCGATCCCAGTCCCAGTCCGGACGACGGAGAGGATGATCCGGATGGAGAAGATGCATCGGGCAATTAAAGAGCAATCCCATGGAAGCCATGGTTATATGAGGTTTGCATGAAAAAAAGATGGTATATTCCATTGCTTTCGGCTTGCACTTTATGCGGGGCGATTTTTGGCGTATTGTATGGAAGAGAGTCGGGGGCAGGGAAGATATCCGACAGATGGCCCAGGCCGGCGCCGCCAATGCTTATGAGCAGTTTGTGGAATATCAAACAAAGGGGTATCGCAGCAGCTATTGGTATGGAGTAGCGGAGTTCCGGGCGTTTCAGACGGCATACCATATGCTGACGGAGGGCACCAATAAGGCGACGAACTTCACTTTCTGCAATGAGGTTTATGGAAGTCTGGTCCTGGCACCGGAGAAGAGCCGGAAGCATATGGAAGAGATCGTGGCCGTCATGGAGATTTTGTCAGCCAATGTGGAAGACGATACCGGATATGCCCGTATGGAGGAATTGCGGCATCGTCTCAGCTAGCGATGTGCCGTAGCCTCCAAACAGATGAAATAAAATGGGAGCAAGCAAATGCTTGCTCCCATTTTATTCGGTTCATTCAGGCCGGCGGAGTCAATCTTCCACCTTGACGATAGGGATGGCGGCTTCCAGCAAAAGGTTGATCAATTCATTCCGGGAACGGTTGGTCTCAGCGGAAAGCAGATCCAGCTGCTGGATCATTTCTTCTTTCATGCGCACCGAAACCACTTTATAGCCATCGTCTCCGCGCCGGGGAGATTTTTTCGTGATTTTGATTTCTTCGGCCATGCTGCATCACCTCATTATAGGCATAGTTTATCTTGACAGCACAGTTTTTAGTATACTATAATTATATAGTCTTATTTCACTATAAAAATATAGTTTAATGGGGATGCTGAAAAATGCATCATCTGCACCCAGAGAGGAGAAAGAAGAATGGCAAAGTTTCAGTTGGCCGAGGGAGAAAAACTGATTGGAAGCGCCACCATGGCGTTCGTTGAAAAGGCAGCGGTGGGCGGCAGACCGACCCAGGGAAAATTGTATGTGACAAATCAGCGGGTCTGCTTTCATATGTCCATGCTGGGAACTGTTTTGATGGAAGAAAAGCTTTCGGATATCGGTGGCTATGCTGAGGGGCGGCAGGGCCTGTTTATCAAAGCGTTGCTGATTCACGCCAAGGGGAATACCTTCAAATTTACCGGTATGGGACGGAAAAAAGTGATGGGCTGGCTGGATCAGGCCGGCGTACAGAAAATGTAGCAAAAACAAAACACAAGGCTCAGACCATGGAGAGCGGGGTAAGTGCTTTCCATGGCCTTTCTTTTTGCAGGCGGTTTGCAAGAGAAAAAGGTTGTGGTACAATAAAATAGATAGGGCGGCTGCCCTTTTATACTTCTATGGATCAAGAAAGAAAAGAAGGTTTTTTTGTGGATCTGCTCATTGCATTTGTGGTATTTTTGTTGTCCATGGTGGTGTGTCTCACCACTGGCGCCTCCATGCTTATCGCGTTGGCCATAGGAATGGTGTGTTTTTCTGCCGTGGCCCTCAAACGGGGATTCCCTTTGGAAGATGTGCTGCGGATGATTCTTTCCAGTACCCGCAGGTCTTTTATCGTGCTGCGGGTGCTGTTACTCATCGGCCTGGTCACTGCTTTGTGGCGCACCAGCGGCACCATCGCCTTTTTTGTCTATTATGGCGTACAGCTGATTACGCCTCATTTTTTTGTGCTGATTGCCTTTGTGCTTTCGGCTGTGCTCTCCTATGCGCTGGGCACCAGTTTCGGAGTGGCGGGAACGGCCGGGGTGATTTTTATGACTCTGGCCCGTTCCGGCGGGGTCAATGAGCTGGTCACCGCCGGAGCGGTGATCTCGGGAGCCTATTTTGGCGACCGGTGTGCCCCGTCTTCCTCCTGCGCCAATCTGGTGGCCGCCGTCACGGAAACCAAGCTGTATGACAATGTGCGTATGATGTGGAAAACCGGTGCATTGACCACAGTGCTCACTTTGGTGGGCTTTGGGGTCTTTTCTTATTTTCATCCCATTTCCCAGGTGGACCCGTCCATTGTGTCGGCATTGCAGAGCAGCTTTGATCTTTCCCTTTGGGCCCTTGTGCCCGCCGTGCTGATGCTGGTGCTGCCTCTATGTAATGTGCCGGTGGGATGGGCCTTGTGCGCTAGCATTCTTTCGGCCTTTGGGGTATCGGTGCTTGGTCAGGGTATTTCGGTGAAAGAAACCCTTCTGGCGGCTTTCTGGGGGTATGCGCCGGAAAATCCTGCATTGGCCTCGGTGCTTTCCGGCGGGGGCGTGGTGTCTATGGTCAGCGTGGCGCTGATCGTGCTGCTTTCCGGCACTTTTTCCGGTATTTTTCAAGGAACCCGTATGCTGGATGGTGTGCAGGACAAAATTGCCCAATGGGCGGAAAAAATCGGTTTGTTTCCTACAATGGTGGTCACCAGCATTTGTACCAGTGGGGCGTTCTGCAATCAGGCCATCGCTGTAATGCTTAATACTCAGCTGCTGGCCCGGGTCTATGATGATTCCGGCGCATCCCGCAGTTTGCTGGCCATGGACATGGCCAACTCAGTGGTCACCATTGCCGGACTGCTTCCTTGGTCCATCGCTTGTGCTGTGCCTTTGCAAATGCTGGGCGTAGGCTCGGGCGCCGTTCCCTATTGCCTGCTTTTGTGGTTGACGCCCTTGTGTTATGGCTTTGTCACAAGACGCCTGTGCTTTGGACGAAAAAAGAATTGAATTTTGATAGCAGAAAGGCCCTGGCATATTGCCAGGGCCTTTCTGCTATTTGTTTTTTCTTTTCTTATGGCACTTTCCGGCCATGGGACAAGCAGAGCAGCCGGAAGAGCAGGAAGTGCTGCCCCGGCGGATGGCCCGGAAAGCCAGAGCCGCACAGAATACCAAAAGAAGCAGGAGAAGAATATCGCCGAATCCCATAGGTTCACCAGATCAGCAGAGCCAGCCGGTAGACAAGGAAGGCCGCAACCCAAGCCACAGCGGTTTGGTAAAACACCACGAACAAGGCACTTTTAGCGCCGCCCATTTCCCGCTTGACGGCGGCGATGGCCGCCACGCAGGGAGTATAGAGCAGGGTGAACACCAGGAAGGCCAGAGCCGCAGGAAGGGGCAACGCACCAGAAAGGGTCTGGGGCAGAGTAGCCATGGAAGAGCCGGTGAGCACGGCCAGAGTGCTGACCACCGCTTCTTTTGCGGTGAAGCCGGTGAGAAGGGCGGTGGACATCTGCCAGCTGCCGAAGCCCAGAGGAGCAAAGAGCGGAGCAATAAGCCGGCCGATCTGGGCCAGAAGGCTCTGGCTGCTGTCGGACACCACATTGACCCGGCTGTCGAAGGTCTGAAGAACCCAAATGATGATGGTGGCCAGGAAGATCACTGTAAAGGCCCGGGTGATAAAGTCCTTGGCCTTATCCCAAACCAGCCGCACCACGCTTTTGGGGGCCGGGAGACGGTAGGCGGGCAGTTCCATCACAAAGGGCACTGGATTGCCTTTGAAGGCGGTACGGCCCAGAATCAGGCCGGAAAAGATGCCCAGCAGAATCCCCAGCACATACAGGCCGATCATCACCAGCGCTCCGTATTCCGGGAAAAAGGCGGCGGTGAATACGCCGTAAATGGGCAATTTGGCGCTGCAGGAAATGAAGGGGGTGAGCAGAATGGTCATTTTCCGGTCCCGGTCGCTGCTCAGAGTGCGGGTGGCCATGACGGCGGGCACTGTGCAGCCGAAACCGATGAGCATGGGCACAAAGGAGCGGCCGGACAGGCCGATCTTCCGCAGCAGTTTATCCATCACAAACGCCACACGGGCCATATAACCGCTGTCTTCCAGCAGAGAAAGGAAGAAAAACAGGGTGACGATGATGGGCAGGAAGGACAGCACGCTGCCAATGCCGGCAAACACGCCGTCGATGATGAGGGAGTGGACCACCGGATTGATGCCGTAAGCGGTGAGCCCTCGGTCGGCCAGGTCTGTGACCCAGTCAATGCCCAGGGACAGAAGATCGCTGAGGAAGGAGCCCACCAGGCCGAAGGTCAGCCAGAAAATCAGCAGCATGATCCCCAGGAAAATGGGGATGGCCAGGAACTTATGGGTGAGAAGGCGGTCGATGCGCACCGAGCGCTGGTGTTCTTTGGATTCATGGGGCCGCACCACTGTACCGGCGCACAGTTCATCCAGGAAGGTGTAGCGCATATCGGCCAAAGCGGCGTTGCGGTCCATGCCGCATTCCTCTTCCATTTCTTCCACCGAGTGCTGGATCAGCTCCCGCTCGTTGGGGGAGAGGGACAACTGGGCCATCATGGGTTCGTCGCCTTCCAGCAGTTTGGTGGCGGCGAAGCGGGAGGGCACACCGATGGCGGCGGCATGGTCCTCGATCATGTGGCTCACCGAGTGGATGGCCCGGTGCACAGCGCCCTGGCAGAAGTCCAGCCGTTTGGGTTTTTGGCGTTGTTGGGCGGTGCGCAGCACCACATCGATCAGTTCGCTGACGCCTTCATTTTTACTGGCGGTGATGGGCACCACGGGAATCCCCAATTCCTGGGACAGTTTGGATACATTCACCGAGCCGCCGTTTTGCCGCACCTCGTCCATCATGTTCAGGGCCAGCACCATGGGGATGCCCAATTCCATCAGCTGCATGGTGAGATACAGGTTGCGTTCGATGTTGGTGGCGTCCACGATGTTGATGATGCCGTCCGGTTTTTCCTTCAGCAGATAATCCCGGGTGACGATCTCTTCGGCGGTATAGGGGGAAAGGGAATAGATTCCCGGCAGATCCACCACCGTCACATCTTCATGGCCGCGGATGATGCCGTCTTTCCGGTCCACCGTCACGCCGGGAAAGTTGCCCACATGCTGATTGCTGCCGGTGAGCTGGTTGAAAAGGGTGGTTTTGCCGCAGTTCTGGTTGCCGGCCAGTGCCAGTTTCATACCGATGCTTCCTCCTTTGCCGCCGGATTTTCATTGTGATGGCCGTGGTGTCCGTGGTGGCCATGGTGCCGCGAGGGGGTGAAGAAGGGCACCGAGTCGCATTTTTCACGGCGGGAACAGCTGTCACAGCCCTTTTCCCTGAATTGCTGGGGCAAGGGACAAACGGTAATAGTGCGGGCATCATCCAAACGGATGGTCAGCTCGTAACTGCGGACATGAAGCTCGATGGGATCTCCCATCGGGGCGGTTTTGCGGATGGAGACCAGCGTTTTGGGCGTCAGGCCCATATCCAGCAGCCGGCGGCGCAGAGCTCCTTCGCCGCCTACAAAGGTGATGGCGGCGGTATCGCCGATGGGCAGTTGATCCAATGTCATGAAGATTCCCCCTCTTTTTGGTAAAAATCAAATGGGAAAACACAGATTCCCATGGAGTTAGCCTATGTAAACATTCTAATGGCTGTGCCCATTTCCGTCAAGCGGAATATCGCACAATCCCCCGGAGAAAAGGGGGAGGGAAACCGATATAGTATACAGAAAATCCCCCTGGCGGATGGGTTCCGCCAGGGGGATAAAAGGGGAGATCGCTTAATAAAGTTTAAAGAGCAGGGAAGCAAATTCCGCCCGGGTGATGGAATTAAGGGGCTTGAGGGAGTTTGTTCCGCCATAGCCCTGGACGATACCCAGGGAGGAGAGAATCTTCACATGATCCGAAGCCCAGGCAGGGATATCTCCGGCATCGTCAAACTTCACATTGGAATAGGCATAGCCACGCTCCAGGGTGCGGCCCAGAAGGGTCATCACCTGGGCCCGGCTCACCGGAGTAGAGGGCAGGAACACCGAATTGCCCTTGCCGTCGGTGCTGCCGATCATGATCCCCTGAGCATAGAGGGCCTTCACATGGGGCAGCGCCCAATCGGAGATCTGAGAGGCATCGGTATAGGGCAGTTTTACATCGGCGTAGTCGTCGGTGTCGATGCCCAGGTACCGGGAAAGCAAAGTGGCGGCCATTTCGTTTGTGGTGTTGTTTTGAGGCATAAACTGGCTGTCCGTGGAGAAGATGCCCTGGACCCGAAGGAATTCGGCATAATCTTGGGCCCAGTGCCCGTTCATATCCTCATAGGGAGTGGTGCCGCCGGAAGTGCCCAGAGTCATGCTTTTACGGGCGATATTGCCAAAGGAATCGGTGGCTTCCAGCGTCAGACGGTGCAGGCCGCCGGTGTTTTCCGGCAAAGTAGCAGAGAGAGCACCGGTCTGGCTGTTGTAAGTGAAATTGCAGCTTTTTCCGTCATAGGTCAGGGAGATGTTGCCAGAGGAAATGGCAAAGCCGGTGGCATCCTTGACGGTGGCGGAGAAGGCCTGAGAAGTGACGCTCTCCGGCATGGTGATCTCCGGCGGAGTTACATCGGGCTGAGCGGCGGCATAATGCACTACAAGCTGGTCGATGTAGATGTTGCCCGACTGGCCGGGGGATACCGATGTGCTGAAGCCCTTGACCGCAGTGGCGCCCGAGGGGACTTCCACTGTGACCAGGGTCCAGTCCTCGCCGGCATAGAAGGCCCGCTGCACCGTGGAGCCGCTGCTGGTGAGGAAATTGATATACATGGATTTGCCCGGCGATGCTTTGGCGTAGAAGGTGAGATTCTTGGCGCCGGAGAGCTTGACAGAAGAAGCGGCGGTAAAGACAGCGGCGTGGGCCTTGTCCATGGAAGAGGCGCCTTTATAGGTCATGGACAAAGCGCCGCTGCCATAGCGCACCTGATCCAGAGAATGGGTCACCTGGGCTTTAGCCGAGATGTCCTGAGTATCCGCCGTGGCGTAATAGGTCACATCTTTTTCGTAGTTTTCCAAGATGGAGGGCATTTTGCCCACTTTCACCGGGATGGACATGGAGAAGCCATTGTGGGAGATGACGATGTTTCCGGAAGCGCCGGTTGTTTTGGAAGCGGTGAATACGCCGTCCTGGGTGATGGTACCGGCGTTGCCCGTCACCTGCCAGGTGAACAGGTTGTCCTGTTCATAAAGAATACGGGACTGGGCATAGGCATCGATATCCAGATCGATGGATTCTCCCACATCCATGGACAGGGAGGTGACGGTAGTGCCGCTTTTGTTTTTTACCACCACCCGGTCGGGCTGCTGGTAAACCGTGATGGAGGCCGGCATGGAAGTGGCGGTCTCATGATCCAGAGAGATCAGGTATTCTCCTGCCTGCTGAGGGGCCGTGAACACATTGCCCTCCAGGACCTGCTCCGTGGGAGAGGTCACCCGGAAACCGGAATAGTAGGAGGACACAGGATAATAATGCTGGTCAAAGGTGTTGGCCCCCAGGGAGACCTGAGCGCCGGACAGGGTGGCTACGCTGTGAGGATAGACGAAAGCGCCGGTTTCTTCTCCGGTGGGGGTGGCGGTGTTGACAAAGAGGAGGTAGTTGGCGCATTTGCGCAGAGAGCCGTCCGAGGGGCTGTTGACCACTTCGGTCTCTTTGGAGCCGGGCTGGCGCACCACTTCGGCAGAGGAGCCGCCGCCGTCCAGGTTGACCACATTGGTGCAGCCTTTGTTCACCAGAAGCTGAGCGGCGTTTTTCACGCTCATGCCCTGACTGATCTCCTGGCGGCCGTCCACCACCAGGGCCACAGCGCTGCCATCCGGACGAACGCCCAGGAGGGTGCGGGGATCGCTGGAAGAAGAAAGGCCCGACTGCATGACGCCATTCTTGACTGCCATATCTCCGGCACCGCAGGCATAGACTACATCGGTGAAGTCTTCGTTGTATACATTGGCTTTGAAGGTGACGGTTTCTCCCACCTGAAGGGAGGAGATGGTATAGCCGCGATTGCTGTAAGTATTGCTGGCGGTGAGGATGTATTCATTGTCCCCGATGGGGGTGGAGCCGGACACATCCCGGTTGACGGCAGTGACCACAAACTGTTTCTCCTGGCCGATCTTCAAAGGTTCGTCATTCACCGGGGTAAGTACCACATTGACACCGGTACCGGTGGAGCGGGTCTGAGAGGAAAAATCGCTGTTGAGCAGATAGATCCCCGCGTCCGAACGCTGCTTGTTCAAAGCGTATACCGGGTAATCGCCGGTGATGGAGGAATAGAGGCTCATGGCCATTTGAGGGGCGCCCACGATCATGCGTCCATCGGGTTTGACGCCCACGGCGTTCCACATGCCGTCGGAGCTGACCAGACGGCCGTTGTTGACCACAAGCCCCGAAGGAAGACCGGTGGACAGGACGAAAAAGTCCGCATTGGCCGCACCATAGACGCTCTGGCCCTGGTTTTCCACATAGTCCACGATTTCCTCGATGGAGGATTTGCCGTAGAGTTTATTGCCGTAAGCCACGATGGGGAACACATCGCTGCCGGGGGTGTATTCCAGGCGGAAGGACTGCTGGCGCAGGCTTCCGTTTTCCGAAGAGGCCACGGTATAGCGCAGGCCGTTGGCAATGTCATAGGAATCGGAATAGGATAGGGTTTCAGCTCGGGCTGGAAGCGGCAGGAAGGCCGCCGACAGGGCCAGAGCACAAAAAGAGGCGACAATTCGCCGGGTAATGGATTTCATGTGATCTCCTTTCATCATAAGGGTTGCTGGGACAGTCTGATACCATCATACCATAAAACCACCAAAATAAAAGAGGATATCCTGCACAAATCAGGGAAGAAAAGCCGCCTTGCCTTGCATTCCCGGGAAGATATGGTATGATAAAAAGGCCTGTCCCGGCAAAGGGATCGGGCCGAGAAGAACGAGAAAAGAAAGGCGGCAGCATGATGGCTGGGAAGAAGAACGATTCGATTTTGGGGCGTATTTTCAAAAGGTATTTTGTGGATGCCATGGGCTCCATGGCTTTGGGACTGTTTTCCTCCCTGATCATCGGACTGATCATTTCTCAGCTGGCTCAGTTTTCCCCTCTTTCCTTTTTGGCGCCGGTGACCGAAGTGCTGGGGGCCAAATCCCCGGTGATCGGTGCGGCCATCGGTGTGGCCATTGCCTATGGGCTGAAGGCCGATCCGCTGGTGATCTTTTCGGCGGCTTCCTGCGGCGCCATCGGCTATGCGGCCGGGGGCGGCAATGGCGGACCGGTGGGCGCATTTATTGCCGCCGTGGTAGGCGCCGAACTGGGACAGCTTCTGTCCAAGAAAACACCGGTGGATATCATCATTACTCCCTTTGTCACCATTGTCACCGGCGGCCTGGCCGGCGGTTTTGTGGGTCCGTATGTGCAGAGCTTTATGTATTGGCTGGGCAATCTGGTGAATGAAGCCACCACTTTGCAGCCGTTGCCCATGGGGATCATCGTGGGGATCGTGGTGGGCATGGTGCTCACTTTGCCCATCAGTTCGGCGGCTTTGTGTATCATGATGGATCTCAGCGGCCTGGCGGCCGGTGCGGCCGCCGCGGGATGCTGCGCCCAGATGATCGGCTTTGCCGTCATTTCCCTGCGGGAAAACGGAGTGGGCGGCCTTCTGAGCCAGGGGCTGGGCACTTCCATGCTCCAGGTGCCCAACATCATGCGCCATCCGCAGATCTGGATTGCTCCCACGGTGGCCAGCGGCCTGTGCGGCGCCGTCAGCGCCGCCTTGCTGGGCATGACCAACAACGCTTCGGGCGCCGGAATGGGCACCAGCGGCCTGGTGGGGCAGTTTGGTGCGCTGGCCGTGATGGGTTACTCCACAAAAACCTTTTTGCTCATTGCGCTGGTCCATTTTGTCCTTCCCGCTCTTACGGCCTTGCTGGTGGACCGGCTGCTGCGCCGGGTCGGTTGGGTCAAAGAAGGTTATATGAAACTCGACATCTGAGGCTTTGTGTGGTAAAATAAAAAAGTATTTGATCAAAAGACACATCCCCACGCCGGTGAAACACTGGAAAAGACCGGCGGGAAAGAGGAGAGAACGGAAATGGAATTGACTTATAAGATCTTTACCGATACCACCACCGACCTGACGCCGGAGTGGATGACAGAAAACAATGTGGGCTGGCTGGAGCACGGCATCGTCATTGACGGCAAGGAGATCAAGGACGATTTCGGCAAAACAGTGCCTCACAAAGAATTTTACCAGCGGCTGCGGGGCGGGCTGATGCCCACCACCACCCAGGTGGATATCCCCACCTTTACCAATGCCTATGAGCAGGCCCTTCAGCAAGGGCTGGATGTGATTTATATCGGCTTTTCTTCCAAACTCAGCGGTACATTCAATACATCCCTCATGGTGGCTCAGGAGCTGATGGAGAAATACCCCGGCCGTCGGGTGATTTCCTTTGATACGGCAGCCGCCGGCATCGGCCAGGGTATGATCGTCATGGAAGCAGCTCGCTTGCAGCAGCAGGGCATGAGCCTGGATGAGCTGGTGGATGAAGCGCTGCCCCGGCTGAAAAAGACCATCTGTCATTTCTTCACCGTGGACGACCTGAACCATCTGTATCGGGGAGGCCGTCTGTCCCGTTCCAGTGCATTCCTGGGTACACTCATGGGCATCAAACCGGTGATGTATGTCAGCGATGAGGGAAAGCTGGAGCCGCTGAGCAAGGTGCGGGGCCGCCGTCAGGCCATCGCCGAACTGGCCCGGCTGGCCAAGGAGCATGTGACAAATCCTCAGGATCAGATCATCTATATTTGTCATGCTGACTGCCAGGAGGATGCCGATGAGCTGGCCCGCCTGGTGAAGGAGCAGATGAACCCCAAAGGGGTAGACATCCGCTTCCTGACCCCTATTATCGGCAACCATTCCGGACCGGGGACGCTGGCCGTCTTTGGCTTTGGCAACTCCCGCCTGTAAGGCGTAGGGTGGATCGTTGATCTATGACGACTTTGTATTTGATTCGCCACGGCACCACCAACAGCAATCTGGCCGGTGTGTTCCAGGGCAGTATGGATGTGCCCCTCAATGAAAGAGGGCTTTCTCAGGCTGCTCTTTTGGCCCGGCGCTTTGAAAAGGTGCATCTGGACAAAATTTATGTTTCCGCTTTGCAGCGGGCCCGGCAGACTGGTGAGGCTCTGGCCAAAGGCCGTGGGCTGGAAGTGCAGGTCATGCCCCTTCTCAATGAAATTGACTTGGGGGAGATGGAAGGCCATACCGGGCAGGAGTGCCGGCAGCTGTTTCCCCAGGCCGTGCAGGATCTGGAGGAGAATACCGCCCGGTTCCAGGCTCCCGGCGGGGAGAGTACCCGTCAGGTCTATGACCGGATCACCTCGGCCATAAAGCAGATCGTAGCGGACAATCCCCAGGGCACCGTGGCCGTGGTTTCTCACGGCTTTACCATCCAGGTGTATCTGGCCGCCTTGTCCGGCCTGCCCTATGAGGAAATAAAGATGCGCTCTTTCATTGTGGGGAATACCGCAGTGAGCAAATTTGTGTTTGCACCCGGGCAGCTGCCCAAGACAGAATATGTAAACGATCAGTCCCACCTTCCGGAAGAACTCCGTTTTGATCTGGCGGAGAATCAACCCAAGGGATAGGGGCCTTTTCCGGCAGCGTGTGCCGGGAAAACAGAAATCAAGAGGCCCCGGAAGGTTTCCGGGGCCTTTGTCGTAGGATATCGCAGGAGAAAGGGAGAAATTGCCATGAAAAAGACCATCAGCCTGCCCTATGGGACGGGAGAGATTTCGGCCCAGGTGGAGGAAAGTCAGCTTTTGGGGATTGTGCAGAGCCAGCTGGAGGAATATGAGGCGGAGAAGAGTCCGGAAGAACTTCTGCGCCAGGCCATGGAGAATTCCATAGGCACATCCCGGCTGGAGGAGCTGGCCAAGGGGAAAAAGAAAGTGGTGGTTTTGTGCAGCGACCACACCCGTCCCGTACCCAGCAAATTGATTTTGCCGCCCATGCTGGGGGCCATCCGCCGGGGCAATCCCCAGGCCGAGATCACGCTGCTCATCGCCACCGGGTGCCACCGGGGCACCACCCGGCAGGAGCTGGTGAACAAGCTGGGGGCGGAGATGGCTGAAAAAGAGCATATTCTGATTCACGATTGTGCAGCGGAAGAGGATATGGTGGATCTGGGAGTGTTGCCTTCTGGCGGACGGCTGCGGATCAACAAAGCGGCGGTGGAGGCCGATCTGCTGGTGGCTGAAGGGTTTATCGAGCCCCACTTCTTTGCCGGTTTTTCCGGAGGGCGCAAAAGCGTGCTTCCCGGCATTGCGGCCAGGGAGACGGTATATGCCAACCACTGCTCTCAGTTTATTGACGATCCTCATGCCCGGGCGGGGATTTTGGAAGGAAACCCCATTCATCGGGATATGGTGTGGGCGGCCCGCAAGGCGGGGCTGGCCTATATTGTCAATGTGGTGCTGGGAGGAAAGGGCCAGGTGATCGGGGCCTTTGCCGGAGATTTTGATGAGGCCCATCGGGCCGGTACGGAATTTTTGGCCTCCCTTTGCCAGAAAGAAGCACCTGAGGCCGACATCGTGGTCACCAGCAACAATGGCTATCCTCTGGATCAGAACATCTACCAGGCGGTAAAGGGGATGTCCACTGCGGAAGTGGCCTGCCGGAAAGGCGGCGTCATCGTCATTGCAGCCCGGTGCGAGGATGGCAACGGCGGGGAAGTGTTCTGGCGAACCTTCCAAGAGGAAAAAGATCCCAAGGTCATCATGGATACTATCCTGGCCACGCCGCAGGATAAGACCCAGGCCGATCAGTGGCAATCCCAGGTCTTTGCCCGGGTGCTGATGAAATGCCGTGTGGTTTTGGTCAGTCAGGCTCCCGATGAGATGGTACGGGATCTGCATATGACGCCGGCCCATTCTCTGGAGGAAGGACTGCGTCTGGCCCAGGAAATGCTGGGGGAGCCTCAGGCTAAGATTCTGGTGGTGCCCCAGGGGATTTCCACCATCCTGCGCCCCCAGGCTCTGTAAGGGAGAATCGCCGGAAGATGGAAAATACAGATGGGGAGTATTTGACGAACCGGCAAGGATATGGTAAATTAAAAATGGTATGTTTCGCCGCCGGATACACGGCAGGGCAAACAGACTAATCTTATTATTTTTTGGAGGAACACAACATGGACCCGGACCCTGGCCCTATTGGGACACAGCTTTTGCTGCTGGCCCTGCTGACGATGGTAAACGCCTTTTTCGCTTGTGCGGAGATGGCCATCGTCTCGGTGAACAAAACCAAAATCGGTATTTTGGCTGATGAGGGCAGCAAAAAAGCCAAAATGGTGCAAAAGCTGCTTCAGGAGCCCACACGCTTTCTATCCACCATTCAGGTGGCCATCACCCTGGCTGGATTCTTCTCCAGTGCCTCGGCGGCCACCGGTATTTCCGAAGTGCTGGGAGCGTATCTCCAGCGCCGCGGCATCCCCTATGGCAATCAGATCTCCTTTGTGGGGGTCACCGTGATCCTGGCCTTTATCACACTGGTATTCGGCGAACTGGTGCCCAAGCGCATCGCATTGCAGAAGGCCGAAAGCATCAGTATGTTTGTGGTAGGCCCGGTGGGTGTGGTGTCGGTGATCGCCGCTCCCTTTGTGAAGTTGCTCAGCCTTTCCACCAATCTGGTGCTCCGCATCACCGGGATGCACCATGAACAGCTGGAAGAAAAGGTGAGCGAGGAAGAGATCCGCTCCATGATCGAAAGCGGCAAGGAGCATGGCGTCTTTAACGAAGCGGAACAGGATATGATCGAATCCATCTTTGAGTTCGATGATAAACTGGCCAGCGAAGTGATGACTTCCCGCACCGATGTGTATGCGGTGGACATCAATGAGCCTTTGGAAAGCTATCTGGACGAAATGCTGGAGACCCGTCACTCCCGTGTGCCGGTGTACGATGAGGACATCGACAACATTGTGGGCGTGCTCTATATCAAGGATTTCCTGCTGGAAGCCCGGAAGGTGGGCTTTGAGAATGTGGATGTGAAAAAGCTGCTCCACCGTCCCTATTTTGTTCCGGAGACCCGGAATATCGACGAGCTGTTCCAGGATATGCAGCGGGCCAAGCAGTATATCGCCGTGCTCATCGATGAATACGGCGGCTTTTCCGGCATTGTCACCATGGAGGATCTGGCCGAAGAAGTCATGGGACCCATCGAAGATCAGGGGGATGACGACGAACCCCGGATCATCAAGATTGATAACAGCACATATATTCTGGAAGGTCTCGTTACCATCGATGATCTGAATGATGAACTGGGCACAGAGATCGAAAGTGAAAACCACGATACCGTGTCCGGTTTGCTGATGGATGAGATCGGGACGATTCCGGAAGAAAACGACCGGCGTACCGTGCGGCTGGATAATCTGACCTTCTCCATTCTGGAGATCCGGGAACGCCGCATTGAAAAGCTGAAACTGCAAGTAGATTGGACCACCCCTCAGGAGAATGAGGACGACGAGGAAGAATAACACAGCGCAGAAACAGGCCCCGGCTGTGTGCCGGGGCCTGTTTTAAAGTGCAGAAGAGCAGGAGGAAGGCTGATGTATTCCATACAAGAGACGGCGCGGATCACGGGTTTTTCCCCGTACACTCTGCGGTATTATGAGCGGCAGCAGGTTTTGCCGCCGGTGGCCCGAGACAGCGCCGGAAACCGGGATTATTCCCAGGAAGATATCCACTTGCTGGAGATCATCCGCTGTTTGAAAAACACCGGCATGCCGGTGAATGATATCGGAAAGTTCATCAGCCTTTGCCAAAAAGGGGACGGCACATTGCAGCAGCGTTTGCAGGTGCTGCTGGATCACAAATGCCATGTGCAGCAGAAGATCACCCAGATGGAGGGAGAGCTGGCTCACATCGAAAAGAAGATCCGCTATTATGAGAAAGCATGTCAGGCAGGCACAGAGCAGTTTTCTCAAACTGGCTGCTATGATGTGGGACGATGCGCCTGCGCCGGCGGCTGCGGCGGAAACCAATAGAGATGATATGGCAAATAAAAAAGGACGGCTTTCCCCGCCTCCTAATAAGAAAACATGAGAGAGTCCAGTAAAATCAATGTTTTCAGAGGCAAGGAACACGATGTGAAGTCAAAAAATCAAATACTGGCAGGACAAAGGGTGCTGATGTGAAATATCAGCACCCTTTTCCTGTCCCAAACGCCATAGGAAATCCTATGGCGTTTTTTACTTTCCATCAAGTACACGGAAAATTGTATTGAAAGGGGTGAGAAATCGAAGGTATTTCTTCATGTAGGAAATGCAAATCAAGTGTCCATAGGTTTTCCCACATGGAGAAGCAAGTGGGCACAGAATTGAATTTTTCCCGAAAACGAACACTTTTCCAGGCCGCCGGAGGGAGGTGAGATTATGGCGGTATTTCGCATTGAGAAAACCCGCGACTACACGGTGATGGCAAACCATCATCTGCGGAACACGGCACTGTCGCTGAAAGCGAAGGGGCTGCTGTCCCTCATGCTATCCTTGCCGGAGGATTGGGACTACACCACCAAAGGCCTTGCCCGGATATGCCGGGATGGAGTGGACAGCATTTGTGCTACGGTCCGGGAGCTGGAGGATGCGGGGTACATTATCCGCGAAAGAGTCCGTAACGCCAACGGGCGGCTCGGCAGCATCGAGTACACGATTTTGGAGCAGCCCAGGCCGCCGGAACCTAAACCGGGAAAACCTGAACGGGAAAATCCAGTTCAGGTAAAACCAGTCTTGGATTCTCCTGTCTTGGGAAAACCTGAACAGGAAAACCCCACACAATTAAATACTAAAGGATCAAGTAACCAAATATCAAATACTGATTTATCAAGTACGGAAGGATCAAATCCTATCCAATCAAGTCCCCAAACCCCCGCAGAGGCCAAACGGACCGGACGGGACTGGATGCGGGAGCGAGAGAGCTATCGGGAACTGATTTTGGAGAATATCGAGTATGACTATCTATGCCGGGATGACCGGCTGGATCGGGATATGCTGAATGAACTGGTGGAACTCATGGTGGATACCGTCTGTTCCCGCAGGGAAACGATCCGCATTGCCGGGGACGACTATCCGGCGGAGGTGGTCAAATCCCGGTTCCTGAAGCTGAACAGTTCTCACATCGAGTATGTGTTGGACCGTATGCGGGAGAACACCACCTATGTCCGCAACATCAAGAAATATCTGCTGGCTGCCCTGTATAACGCCCCGGCCACCATCGACAGCTACTATGCGTCCCTGGTGAACCACGACCTGTACGGCAGCGGAGAAAGGAGATGATAGGTCATGCAGGAAGAAGTCACCCAGCGCACCGTTGCCCTCTGCGTGGAGGCCACCAAGCTCTCCGCCGGGATGCTGCAACAGGCCATGAAAAAAGTGCTGGACGAGATGCAGAAAGGAGTGACTGGCCATAAGACCAAGCTGCACCACGGAAAGCAGACCCTCCGGCAGTTGATGAAGCACAACACCGGCGTTTCCAACATCGAGATCACCGACCAGAACATCCGGGTCTTTTCCGCCACCGCCAAGAAGTACGGTATTGACTTTGCGCTGAAAAAAGACACCAGCGGCGAGATACCCCGCTACCTGGTGTTTTTCAAGGGGCGGGATGCCGACGTCATTACGGCGGCGTTCCGGGAGTTCTCCGCAAAGAACCTGGAGAAAGAGAAAAAGCCTTCCATCCGCAAGGAGCTGGAGCAGGCGAAGCAGCAGGCCAAAGCCCAGCATCGCCAGCGGGAGAAGGTCAAAACTAAAGACCGGGGTGTGGAATTATGACCGACACCTGGAAAAAAGCCCTCATTCTCAACCTCCCGTATCTGCTGTTCGTATATCTCTTTGATAAGCTCTGCCAGGCGGTGCGCCTTGCGCCCGGCCTTGACGCCTCTGAAAAGTTCCTGCATCTGAGCCAGGGCTTTACGGAGGCGTTTTCTTCTGGGCTGCCCAGCCTGCATCCCCTGGACCTGCTGGTGGGCATCGCCGGGGCGGTCATCGTCCGGCTGGCGGTGTACGCCAGAGGAAAGAACGCCCGCAAATACCGCAAGGGCATTGAGTACGGCAGCGCCCGATGGGGCACGGCGGCCGACATTGCCCCCTATGTCGATCCGGTCCCCGACTGGAACATCCCTCTTACCCAGACGGAAAAGCTCACCATGTCCAGCCGCCCGAAAAACCCCAAGTACGCCCGGAACAAAAACATTCTGGTCATCGGCGGAAGCGGCAGCGGCAAGACCCGGTTCTTCGTCAAACCCTCCCTCATGCAGATGCACAGCAGCTATGTGGTCACCGATCCCAAAGGACAGCTTTTGTCCGAGGTGGGGACCATGCTGCGGCGGGGTGCCCCCAAGCTGGACGAGAACGGAAAGCCCATGCGAGACGCCCGCGGGAAGGTCATCTATGAGCCGTACCACATCAAGGTCCTCAACACCATCAACTTCAAAAAGAGCATGAAATACAACCCCTTCGCCTACATTCGGTCGGAGAAAGACATCCTCAAATTGGTCAATATCATCATTGCCAACACCAAAGGCGACGGGGAAAAATCCTCCGAAGATTTTTGGGTTAAGGCCGAGCGCCTTTTGTACTGCGCCCTGATCGGGTACATCTGGTACGAGGCGGAGCCGGAGGAAAAGAACTTCCTCACGCTGCTGGAGCTCATCAACGCATCGGAGGCCAGAGAGGACGACGAGGAATTTCAAAGCCCCGTTGACCTTCTCTTTGCCAAGCTGGAGAAGGAGCACCCGGACCACTTCGCCGTGAAGCAGTACCGCAA
>QUDE01000027.1 GCA_003477405.1 Ruminococcaceae bacterium AM07-15 | reverse complement strand
ACAGGTCTTACTCTCTTTTCCTCATCTGTAACACATCATTGACAAACCTACATATTCCTGGGGTTTTCCAAAAAAATCTTGCTCCACTCTTCTTATCGGCCCGGCTTTTGAAAAAGAGGGCATCCGTAAAGATGCCCTCTTTTTCCCATCAAACTCATGCAGCACTTTTATAAACTCTGATAAGCCAGACAGATCTGCTTCACTGCGGCCTCAAATTCTGTAATACCGGTATCGATACAGAGATCATACCCATCCGGCGATCCCCAAGCCAGCCCGGTATAGGATTCATAGTATTTTTTCCGCCGCTTATCCATTTTCCGCACAAGACGCACTGCCTTTTCCCTGGTCAGGTCCTCCTGCTGCATTTTCCGTTCAATCCGCTTTTCCAACGGGGCCCGGACAAAGACCCGCAGCAGCTTCACCTTTTCTTCCCGCAGGACATAGTCGGCACAGCGGCCCACGAAAATGCAGCTTTCCCGTTTGGCGATCTGCCGGATTTCATGGCTTTGCAGCTCAAACAGCACTTCGGAAGTGGGCAGTCCCCGGGTGACATGGTAGTTTCCCTCATGGACCGTCCGGTATAAAAACGGATTGGTCGCCCTTTCGTCCGCAGACTCCATCATCTTTTCCGAGAGCTCCCCATACCGGCAAGCCAGATGGAACAAATCCTTTTCATACACCCGGATTCCCAGCCTGGAGCCTGTGCGCAGGGCGATCTCATGGCCGCCGCTTCCAAACTCCCGAGCGATACAGATGATTTTATTTTCCACTTTCCTCCACCTCTTTCGGAACCAACTGCTCTTTTACTGCATGGGGGACATCAAATGAGCCATTGTGGGCAAAGTCCAGTTTCACAGACACTGTACCCGGGGCCGCATTCTCCAGGCCGTCCACTCCGCCGCTGCAAGTGCAGCTGATCTCCTGGGTCCTGTTTCCGCTGACCCTGACCTGCACACTTCCAGCAGAAAGGGTTACCGGCAGCAATTCCAGCTCCGGCGCCGCCGCATAAGCCACCGCCTTCATACCGCTTTCGTCCAGCGTCAGTGTATAGAGCCAGGTGTTGTTCCCGGTATCGGTGCAGTCAAATTCCCCGTTCAGGCAAATCTGCTTCAACACTTCCAGCAGGCGGGCGTAATTGGTCAGCTCATTGTTTTCTGTTGTCAGCAGCACGCCGTTCTGATCGCAGAACCTTCCTTCCGAAAAATAGACGGAAAGGTCGTCCTTGCGCACACAGCTGATCTTGCTGCCATCCACCAGGGCCTGGCCGTACTTCATCTTCCCATGGAGGGAAACAGGGCCACATTCCACGCCCAAATCCACATCCGCCGTAAAAGACTCTTCCTGTCCCAGTTCTTTCCACGCACTGAACAGGCGGAACAGGTCTTCCGAAATGGGCGCTTGGCCTTGTATCTTTCCAGAAGAAATCGCCTCCCGCACCGGATCCGGTATGACCAATGCTTCATCCATGGTCTCGGGTTTGAGCTGGGCCTCCAGGGAGTATACCGTTTTCTCATCATCCGCCAGTGTTCCTTTGGAAACAAAACGCAAAGACTGAATCTGGTCTCCCGAAGTTGTCAGTTCAATGGTCAGCTTCTGGGTATCGGACAGATCTTCTGCCTGGTTGGGAAGCAGCACTTTCAGCAGCTTTCCGGCATTTTCCCCCTCGGCCGTCATGTGGCAGGTCACCTTTCCACCGCTGCGGCTTGTGGAGAAAGAAACGGTCTCAAAAAGCTCTGCGGCCTGCGCTGGCAACTGTGAATAATCCGGATGGAGATCGCTGACCTTGTAGGCCTTGCCGTTTTCCAAGATAATGGCGTCATCGGCGTAATATAGAGAAATGCCGTTGTTCTGGATACAGGTAATTTCCTGCCCATCCGCCTTTGTCCGCAGAATATCCATTTCTGTGTTGATCAGTTCGTCATCCAGCTGAAGGCTCACATCCATGGTCATAGCGCCTTCGCTCTGCCCGGCCAATTCCTGCAGCAGCTGGCAGGCCTCCTTCCCGGCGTCCAGCTTTCCACCCACCAGCACCCACAAGGCAATTATCACCAGCAAAAGGACGAGCAGCAGCGCAATCAGCCATTTCTTCTTTTTGCCCGGTTTCCTTTCCGCCTTGTCATGCTTCTTTGCCTCGTTGGGGTTCTGTACCATCGCCGGCGCTTTCTTCTTTCTGCGCTTTTTGATGGTCACGAGCAGCAGAATCACCAGCAGCAGGGCTGCGCATCCGATGATGCACCACATCCATACATTGGTGGCTGTCACCACGGCCACATCGGCCTCGGCCTCAGGCACCGAGAAAACCAGATAACTTCCGAAAGTAGAGCAATCCGCCTTCTTCCATTCTCCATTTTCCTGCACAAATACCAAATACCCTTCAGTGGTCTCGCTGGGCGGCAAATAGCGTATGGTATAACTTTCCTGAGAAGAATCGGAACAGGAAAGATGCCACTGTTCCACCGCCGCTTTACCGCCGATCCGTTCCGGCTTTTCCTCCTGGGTGGCGGTGAGGGTGGCTTCGTCGTCAAAATCCCCCTCCATCAAAAATACCGAGCGGCCACTGGAACGGGAAGCCTGGGAGGGAAGCGCCAGGACATAGCGGACATATTCGGCCGTCACCGTCTTGTCAAAGTGCAGATCCGACAGATCCTGTGTATCCCAGGAAGCATAATATCCATCTTTCACCGGGATCTCTGGAAAGACTTCCGAGCCAAAGGAATCCCCATAGGAAAAGTCATAGGACTTGATTTCCTCATCCTCCACCAAAAACCGGAGGGTGAACTGGGTCATTTGCTCGGGCAGCCCACTCACCTGGCTCAATTCCTCAAAAGTCATGGGCTCGGCTTTGCCCGTGTAACCGATGCGTCCCAGCCCGGCCAGGGTATCGGACACATAATAATTCCCGGAAAACGAACCGGTTTCTGTCCCGCAGATGGCGCCGGTACAGCGGCCGCCATCTGCGATTTCCACCAGTGTATAGCACCCGGAAACCACGGTGTTATCCTCGCTAGAACCGGTGACGCCGCCAATATAGTCTCCGCCGGACAAGGTGCATTTCACAAAGCAGTTGCGAATGGTGCAGCGGCAGAGACCGGCAATGCCGCCCACATAATCCCCACCGGCACTTTCCACCTGGCCATAGCTCTCACAGGCTTTCACCGCCCCCAGGTCCATCCGGCCCACAATACCGCCGGTATCATCCTTTTTGGCCGAAACAGTTCCCTCATTGGCGCACCCCGTCACCACAGCCAGTGTTTTGTACTGGAAATTCAGCGAACGATTACCCTCTTTGGTCAGATCATCTTCCGGGTCAAAATCATATTCCACCGACATGGACCCTACGATGCCGGCCACATTCACATCGCCCTGCACTTCACCGCGGTTGATCCCATTGTGAATCTTACCTGCAGACGGTTCTCCGGTGTCTTCATCGGACACATCCTCAAAGGAATCCCCGGCCTCTTTCTCTTTGGTGCTGGTGATTTCCTGCTGCATCAGACCGGTGATGACGCCAATCTGGCTGTTGATGGCCTGCATATCCCCCAGCAATGTGTCGGATGCAGAAGTCAGAGTGCTGTTCAAGCTGTCGGCATTTCCGATCATCTGGGAAAGGGCTGCATCCAAAGCATCCCCATGGCTGGTGATGCTGCTGTCCACCGGAGCAAAGGAAACGGCCGGTTTGTCCGCCAATGTTGTTATGATCCCATTCAACTGATCCACGCCGGTGCTCAATGAGCTGAGTCCATTATTCAGCTGTATATTTGCATCCCCCAGGTCTCCCAAAGCCGCAACACCTGTCGCTCCCATCTGGGTCAGGTAATCCCTGGCCTTGTCGCCGTGGCTGAGAGCACTGCTCAACGCATCTTTTGCCTTTCGCCCATCCTCCCCGGCAACCTTCAGTTCGTTCAGCAAGCTGTTGATGGTCTCACCGATTGTATCTGTATCGCTGCCCAGTATCTTCTGCGCCGTCTCCCGGGCCGCCTGCAAATGTCTGATGCAGCTTTCCCCATAATCGGCGGCCTGCTGCAAGCTCTGGGAGGCCTGTTCCAGTTCGGCCACGGCCGCAGCACCCTGGGCATCGGCAACATCCACCTTGCCGATGGCCTGCTGCAACAGGTCCGACGCCTTTTGCAGATAGGAAATGGACTGCGAAACATTGTTCAAAACCGGTTCGGTCTGGCTGATCACCCAGGAAAGCCGCGCAGAAACATCGTTGATCTGCCCGATGTTCTCATTGCCCCACTGGGTGAGGGCCCCGCTCAAACCGCTCACTGCATCCTTTGCGGCGCTCACATTGTCCGACAAACTGTCAAAGCTGCCGGAGATGGTGTGGGAGCTGCTTTGGGTATGGGCCGTCACCTGATCGGTCAGCCCTTGCAGCGTATCCAGTTCCGCCCACAATTTATCCAGCAGATCCTCTGTGTAACGCAAGGTCATCTGAGGCTCCAGCTGGCCGGCGATGCCGCCCACATCTTTACGGCCCTTGACGATGCCGTCGTTGCGGCAGCCATCCTGATAGCCGGACTGCCGCCCTACGATACCGCCCACATTGTAACCCATGTGCTCGTATCCCACATTGCCTCCATTGGTGCAGCTTTGGATCACGCCGCTGGAAAAACCGGCGACACCGCCGATATCGGTACCGGCGGGCACGCTCTCTGTGGTGCCCAGCAAAGAAAGGTCCGACAGGTCCGCCGACACTTCCACAGCCGTGGTGTTGATTTCCCCATCGTTGCGGCACTGGATCAGGCTTCCGGTATTCTGCCCGGCCAGGCCGCCCACATAGTGCTTTCCGGTCACTGTGCCCTGGAACCGGCACTCAATCAACTGGCCGGTGGTCTCATTGAGCCCCACAAGGCCGCCTACCAGATCGTCCCCCTTCACAGCGCCTTCAAAGGAACAGTCCACCACCTTGCCGTAGTTGGTGCCCGCGATACCGCCGATGGTATCGCTGGTGCCGCTGGGCGTCACCTGTCCCACCACCTTCAGGCGATTCACCACGGCGCTTTTCTGCAATGTGCCGAAAAGCCCGGCGTTGGAATCCTCCCCCGTAAGGGAAAATCCGCTGATGGTGTAGTCGTTGCCCTCAAAAGTGCCGCCGAAGGTGGGAATGGGAAGAAAGTCCTCCGCTTGCTCATCCAAAGCGATATTCTGATCCAGAACCACGGTTTTCCCCTGGGACCAGGTGTCCAAACGGCAATTCTCTGCCAGATCGCGCAGATCGTCCTCCGATAGAATGTGGATGGCGCCATCCTCGGCTTCACCGGCGAAGGTCAGTGCGGGGAACAAAAGGCTCACCCACAGAGCTGCGGCCAGGACAGCGGCCATCCTCCGCATTTTTCCCTTGTTCTTATTATTCCGCTTCATCTTTGTCCTCCTCCGATACAGCGCCTGAGATCAGGTTGAGGTCCACCTCGCCGTCCACAGCAGCGTGCACAATTCCGCTGACCGTGCCGCGGATCTCACCCCGCACCATACCATCTACCCGAATGCGCCCACGGCCGCTGTGCTTCTTGGCCACATTGGGCATTTCAAAGGCGGTCATATCCACGATCTTGCCGCCCACCAGCAGGATCTGGGGCAGCACAAACATAACCAGCAAAATGGAAATGATGGTGCCGCGTCCCAGATTCTGGCCAATACCGGTGATGGAGGGGGTGGAGGTCATCAGACCGATCAAAGTACCGGCCACCGCCAAAATGGTGCCCGATGTAATGATGGTGGGGAAAGCAAAATTCATGGTCTCGATGATGGCATCCCGATGATGCATCTGCCCTTTCAGCTCCTGGTAGCGGTTGGCCACCACAATGGCATAGTCAATATTGGCGCCCATCTGAATGGAACTCACCACCAGATAGCTCATGAAGAACAAGGGCTGATCCAGAATATACGGCATGGAGAAATTGATCCAGATGCTGCCCTGAATCACCAGAATGAGCAGCACCGGCATTCCCGCAGACTTGAAGGTGAACAGCAGCACTACCAGCACGATCAGAATGGATACCACGCTGACCACCAGATTGTCCCGTGCAAAGGCCTTCTGGAAATCGTATTCCGTGGTGGAATTGCCGGCCACATACACCTCTTCGCCGGGGTAATATTTCTGGGCCACTTCCTCAATGGTATCGAGAAACTGATAGGTTTTCTCACCGCTCTCCGGCAGCGTCAGATACACCAGCATCCGGCTGTAATCGGTGCCCTGCAGCTGGTCTTTGGCCGCCGTCATCTGGGTGTAGGCCTGGTTCAGCATTTCGGTCTGTTCTTCATCCAGCGTCACAATGCCGGAATCCACCTGATCGCAGACAAAGAGGAACATATCAATCAAAGGCACTTTATAGCCGTCCAAATTGCCCAAAATCTGGCCGTATTCTTCCTGCTCGGCGGCATAGGCTCCATAAACCAACTGGGCCATCTCGTAATCCAGCCCGGCCAGTTCGGCAAATTCCCGGGGCGTCAGTTGATCGGCCAGGGTGTAGCCGCCCATGGCTTCCACATTGGCGATGCCCATGGCATGGTCCACCTCATCGTACTGCCCCAGATCGGAGAGAATGGCGGCCTCCTTTTCATAATCCCCTGCGGGCACCATGAGAGCCAGCATATTGGTGGAAGAGAAATTGTCGCGGATCATGTTTTTGGCGATCTGCGTCTCATTCTGCACCGGCGTTTCCAGCGAGCTTTCCCCGTAGGCATAGGGACACTTCTGGCTGAGAGGAAAGGCGATCACAATGGCGATCACAAACAGAACCGGCACAACAAAGCGGGTCTTATAGGCAAATTTGCCCACAAAAGGGATTTTGGGCACGAAATTGCGGTGTTCGGTCCGGTCCATCAGCGGCCCGAACAGCATCAGAAGGCCCGGCATGACAACAAACACGGACAGCAGTGCAAACAGAATGGATTTGACCAGGCAAATGGCCATATCCGAACCAATGCGGAACTGCATGAACATCATGGCCACCAGGCCGCCTACCGTCGTCAGGCTGCTGGCTCCAATTTCCGGAATGGCTTTGCTCAGGGAAACAATGACGGCCTCCCGAATGGGAAGGGTCTGATGCTCCTCCTTATAGCGGTTGCAGAAAATCACCGCATAATCCAGCGACAGCGCCAACTGCAAAATGCTGGTCACCGAATCGGACACAAAGGAAATCTTGCCCAACAGGAAATTGGTGCCCAGATTCATGATCATGGCCACCACAAAAGTGAGGATCAGCACCGGCACCTCCGCATAGGTCTGGGATGTGAACAGCAGCACCAGTACGATGATCACTGCCACATAAACCATGATCACACGAACCTCGCTGTCAATGGCCTCCTGCTGAGCGTTGCCAAGCTCCGTGGAGACATAAACATCATAAGGCGAAAGAGCGGACTGGATGGCCTCCAGACTGGTGAGGCATTCCTCATCCGACTCATCGTAGTCGAAGGTAACGGCATACAGTGCAGACGCATTGTTGTAGTGGTCCTGGGTGTTATCGTACTCCACCCCCTGTACTCCGTTGATCCCGGCGATCTGATCTTTCAGTTCCTCGGCCTTGTCCTGTGAAATATTCGCCACCATAATCTGGGCACTGCCGTAAGTGATGAACTGATCTTCCATGATGTCCAGGGCCTGGCGGGTCTCCGAATCCTCCGGCAGATAGGCCGCCAGTTCACTCTCCACCTCCACCCAGTTGCGGGAAAAAGCGGAGAAAATCAACATAATGATGGTAAGCAGGAAAAACAGGTTCCTTTTATCCACAATGAAGGTGGAAAGCTTTGTCATAAAGCTGTTTCCCATCTTTTTTTCATTCTCCGACATTGGTTTACTCTCCTCCTTTCCCGGCGGTTATTTTTTCTCCATGCCACAGCATGGTGTTTTTCTCATTCTGCAAGGTGCCGGAGAGGGTATCCCCCTCCAGTTTCAGCACCGAAACACATTCCAGATCGCTGACCTGGGTGCGCAGATGATGGAACAGCTGCAGCAAATGTGCTCCGATCCATCGGCCCTGCACGGCGTTTTTCTCACCCACCAGGGTGATCCACCCAGATACCTCTCCTTCTTTTCCGCCTTCCAGTTGAAGAGTGCCTTCCCGGGGGCCGAGCTGACTTTCCAAGACGATTCTGTACTCTTCCATCCCATCTTCCTCCTTTGTTCTGCAGGCGTTTGCTTTCATGCTATCCGTCTTTTGCGACGGATGCAAAGGACAAAAACACCCCAGGTGTCAAAATTCTGACATCTGGGGCCATCTGACCGATAGAAGAAGCCGGGAGACTATGCTATACTGTAAATTGAGGAGGTGGCGCATTGATTATGAATCAAAAAAATGTTTCTGTTGCGGAACAGACCAAACGGGAGCTGGCCGCCGCCCTGAAAGAGGCGATGGCACAAAAGCCATTGGATAAAATTACGATCTCCGAACTGACAAATGCCTGCAGCATCCGGCGTCAGAGCTTCTACTATCATTTTGAGGACATCTATGACCTTTTGCGTTGGATGTTCGAAAAGGAAGCCATCTCCCTGCTTCGTCAACAGGAAGGATCTCTTCTGTGGAAAGAAGGGCTGCTTCAGCTGTTTCACTATCTGGAAGAAAATCGGGCCGTATGCCTGTGTGCGCTGCGCTCCATGGGCCGCGATCATATGAAACGCTTTTTTGAATCGGACATCTATGCCATCATCCATCTCACCATTGAACAGCTTGCCGACGAAATCGGCCAGGGCCGCCATCTGGATTCCTTTGTGGATGTGGAAACACTGACTCATTTTTATGTGGTCGCTCTGGCCGGCATGATGGAAAGCTGGCTGCTAGGGGAAATCGACCGGACACCGGAAGAGCTGATCCACTTTGCCGACACCATTTTGAACGATCAGATCCGCGGGGCCTCTGCCCGGCTAACCGATGCACCTTCTCACCATGCCTGAAATAGCCTCGTAGTATAAAAAAGAACCTGCTTTTGACCAAAGTCAAAAGCAGGTTCTTTTTGGTACGGGTAGTGGGGGTCGAACCCACACGGTTGCCCACAGGAACCTAAATCCTGCGCGTCTGCCAATTCCGCCATACCCGCATACAAAGCTTATACAGCATATCACAAACCCCCGCCTTCGTCAATGGAGAGTCCTGTTGCCCAAAAGAGCCGGATATGCTACAATTCTGTTCAGATTTGCCCTCCCATACAGCCCAAAGAGAGGAACCACAGCCCTATGATACAGCCAATTTATCACGACAACACCGTCCAGATCCCTTTGGATTTTCCCTTCTCCCTGGAGCATATCTTTACCTGCGGCCAATGCTTCCGCTGGCAGGAGTCCCCTCGGGGCGGTTATGTGGGCGTGGCCATGGGACGCCCCACCCGGATATGGACCCATCAGGGCTCCCTTTTTCTCCGGAGTTCAGCCCAGGATTTTGAGGAAGTGTGGCGGAACTATTTCGATCTGGACCGGGACTATCAGGCCATGACCCAGGATTTTCTCGTCAATCCCTTTATGGAAAAGGCGGTGGCCTATGGAGAAGGGCTGCGCATCCTCCGTCAGGATTCCTGGGAGACCCTGATCTCCTTTCTGATTTCCCAGTGCAACCGTATCCCCCGCATCCAGACCATTCTGGATCGGCTGTGCCGGGCCTTCGGCGACCCGGTGGAGCTGGAAGGGGAGACTTTATACACCTTTCCCTCTCCCCAGACTTTGGCCGGTCTGGCCTTGGAAGATCTGGCCTTTCTGCGGGCTGGATACCGGGCCCCTTATCTGCTCTCCGCGGCCCAGGCCATCACAGAAGGCCTCTTCTCTTTGGAACAAGTCTCCCTTCTTCCCACGCCCCAGGCCCGCATTGCTTTGATGGAGCTTCCCGGTGTGGGACGAAAGGTGGCCGACTGCATCCTGCTCTTCGGCCTGGGACGGCTGGAAGCCTTTCCGGTGGATACCTGGATGAAAAAGGCCGGCTCCTTTTATCCCCAACCAGAGGAATTCGGCCCTTATGCCGGAGTGGCCCAGCAATATATCTTCCACTATGCCCGCTCCACCGGCCTTTCTTCGCATTGACTTTCCCCGCCCCATGGGGTATAGTGGACAAAATACTCAAAAATGGAGATGATTTTTTGGAAAGCCAACGCTTTTCCCAGCAGCTGACCTTTCTCACCCAAGTAGACAAGATGAAAAATATACTGCGCCAGACTCTTCTGGCCGATGGTTCCCGCCGGGAGACCGACGCCGAACATTCCTGGCACTTTGCCCTGATGGCCATGGTGCTTTATGAATACTGCGCCCTGCCCCATGTGGATCTGAACCGGGTGCTGAAAATGGCCCTGGTCCACGATCTGGTAGAAATCTATGCCGGAGACACCTTCTGCTATGACCAGGCCGCCAACGAGGACAAGGCTCTGCGGGAAAAAGAATCCGCCGACCGTCTCTTTGCCCTCCTGCCGGAAGATCAGGGCGTGGAATACCGGAAGCTGTGGGAGGAATTCGACGCCATGGAGACCTCCGATGCCCGCTATGCCGCAGCCATCGACCGTCTCCAGCCCCTGATCAACAACCTGTTGACAGAGGGACACACCTGGAAACTGGGAAATGTGGCTGCCGCCCAGGTCTATGAGCGGATGGACCCCATCCGCACGGCTGCCCCGGCCCTGTGGCCCTTTGTGGAAAAATCCATCAAAGAATCGATAGAAAAGGGCTATCTGCGCCCCTGAAAACAGGCAGAACTTCAAAATCCCCGCAGCTTTCGCTGCGGGGATTTTTTGCTTTATTTCTTTTTCTCCACCATGGCCCGGGCCTGACGCAGACTGACGCCCTCCCGAATGGCCAAAGCGGCCAGATCTTCATATTCGTATTTGCTCCGCTCAGTGCCATAACCCTGCGCCGTTTTCTCCCCGATGGTTCCCCAAGGGGTCTCCACCTGTTCCATCTGACGCTTCAAGGTGTAGCGGCCCATGCGGCTTTCCCGTACGCCCAGGGTGGTGGTGTGGCGGAAAATCTGCTCCACCATTTTCTCCCGATCCTCCGGGCGGCACATCACCCGCAGCAACATCCCCGGCCGGGACTTTTTCATGCCGATGGGCAGGGTGTATACATCCAACGCTCCCGCTTCAAAGAGCCGATCCATGGCAAAGCCCATTTCTTCCCCTGTCATGTCGTCCATGTTGCAGGAAAGCTCCACAATCTGTCCGGCCTCTTCCTGGGTCTCTCCCCAAAGGGCCCGGACACAGTTGGCCGCTTCAAAATCCTTTTTGCCCATGCCATAGCCCACCTTCCCGGTGCGCATCACCGGCATATCACCAAAACGGGTGGCAAAATGCTTCAGCAGCGCGGCACCGGTAGGAGTGCACAGCTCCCCTTGGATCTTGCCCCCGTAAATGGGCACATCCTCCAGAATATAGGCTGTGGCCGGAGCGGGCACCGGCAGAACACCATGGGCACAGCGCACCTTTCCGCTGCCCACATGGACCGGAGATACCACCACCTGCTCAGGGGCCAGCTCGGCCATAAGCATACACACCGCTGTGATATCGGCTACGGCGTCCAGAGAACCTACCTCATGGAAGTGGATCTGTTCCACCGGTGCCCCATGGGCACGGCTTTCCGCCTGGGCAATCAGCCCGTAAACCGCCAGCACATCCTCTTTCACTTTTTCCGGCACATCCAAATGCCCCACGATATGGGCAATATCTGCCATGCCGCTGTGATGATGGTGTCCATGGCCATGCTCATGGCTATGGCCGTGATCATGATCGTGGCCGTGCTCGTGATCATGGCCGTGATCATGATCGTGGCCGTGCTCGTGATCATGGCCATGCTCATGGTCATGGCTGTGATCGTGATCATGGCTGTGCTCATGATCATGGCCGTGATCATGATCGTGCACATCCTGGCTTGTTTC
The DNA here is from genome assembly GCA_003477405.1 of Ruminococcaceae bacterium AM07-15. Lineage (GTDB taxonomy): Bacteria > Bacillota > Clostridia > Oscillospirales > Butyricicoccaceae > Pseudobutyricicoccus. The sequence continues at coordinate 16,228 of QUDE01000027.1, read as the reverse complement.
TTCCTGACCGTGAACACTCACCGAAAAATGAGTACCGGTGATGCCGCATTTCACCGAAGGCTCTGCCTTGGCTTCCACACCGGGAATGCCCAGAGCGGCAAAACGGCGAAGAAAATCTTCCTTCCGAGGTACCAGTTCCAACAAAGCGGCGGCCAACATATCCCCGGCCGCGCCCATTCCGCAGTCCAAATACAGGGTTTTCATGGATCTATTCTCCTTTTTTCTCCATATGGTTGATCATACTAGCCAGATATCCGGCGCCGAAGCCATTGTCGATATTGACCACCGACACCCCGCTGGCGCAGGAATTGAGCATGGACAACAGGGCCGTCAGGCCGTGGAACGATGCCCCGTACCCCACGCTGGTGGGTACGGCGATCACCGGACAATCGGCCAGACCGCCGATGACACTGGCCAGCGCCCCCTCCATACCGGCGATGGCAATGATGACGCTGGCCTCCATGATATCCTCCAGATGGGCCAGGGTGCGGTGAATTCCCGCCACGCCCACATCATACAGCCGCATCACCTTGTTTCCCAGCACCTGAGCGGTGAGGGCCGCCTCCTCCGCCACGGGAATATCACTGGTGCCGCCGGTGGCCACCAAAATGGTGCCCAATCCATAAGGCTCCGGCATGGGGCCCACAATGGCCACCCGAGCGTCGGCATGATAGGAAAGCTCATGGCTCTTGGCCAGCTCCTGGGCACTTTCCGGAGACAGGCGGGTGATAAGAACGGTCTCCTGGCCGTTTTTCTTCATCACATCCAGGATTCCCGCCATCTGCTGAGGAGTCTTTCCCGCTCCATAGATCACTTCTGCGGTGCCCTGCCGGGCTTTCCGGTGAAGATCCACCTTGGCAAAGCCGATATCCTCAAAAGGAGCGGTTTTCAGCTGGAGCATGGCCTGCTCCACCGAAATCTCCCCCTGGCGCACTCCCTCCAGCACCTGTCTGATTTCTTTATTCATGGCGCACCTCCAGATCCAGCACCACGCTGGGATAGTATTCTTTCAGCTTGCAAAGCACCTTCTGCCGCTCCTGTAGCAGCTTGGAAAGCTGACTGGCCGGCAGCTGCAATTTGGCCCCGCCCTCCGGCGTCATACGCACCCGGAAATCGGAAAAGCCCAGGGAAAAGAGAAAATCCTCCCCTTCTTCGGTGCACCGCAGCATCTCCTTTGTAATGGGAGTGCCGGTGGGAATCCGGGTGGCCAGACAGGCATAGGCCGGCTTATCCCAGGTGAAAAGCCCGGCCTCTTTGGAAAGGCGGCGTATGGCATCCTTGGTCAGGCCGCACTCCCGCAAAGGCGAGCGCACCGAAAGTTCCCGCAAGGCCCGCATCCCCGGCCGGTCTCCTGCATCGTCCGAGGCATTGGTGCCATCAATGAGAAGGGTGTAGCCATCTTTCCTGGCCTCTTCTATGATCCTTTGGAAGATGGCTTTTTTGCAGTGATAACACCGCTCCGGAGAGTTTTCCGCCACCAGGGGATCTTGCAGCACATCCACCGGCAGCGTAGTCATGGGCACACCCTGTTCTTTGGCCAGGCGAAGGGCATCCTGCCATTCAAAATCGGGCTGAAAGGGACTTTTTACATAATAGGCCCGCCAGTCCTGCCCCCAGGATGCGGCGGCATACAGCAGATAGGCCGAATCCACTCCCCCGGAAAAAGCCAACGCTCCCCCAGGATTTTTCCTAAAAAATTCCTGCAATGTCATGCTTTCCTTCCCCCCTATACCCGAAATCGGTCATACTGGCTGCGGCAATCGGGGCAAAGCCATTTTCCGTTCTGCAGGATCAACCAGCCTTCGCCGGTCTCTTCCCCGCAGCCATCGCACAAACGGCTGCCTGTCACCTGGGCCCGCAAGGGCAGGGGGATACGGGTCTCCCCCACCAGAAACAGCTCTTCCGGCTCTTTGCTCTGGTAATAGGCAAAGGATTCCTCCCGGCTCATGGAACCGGGACGGGGCCGGAGCGAAAGACGCACCGACCGGCCGCTTGTCCGGTTATAAAAGGAAAAGGCCTGTTTCCCCGTGATGTGAAACAGCAGATTTCCCTTCCCCATGCTGCATCCCAGCAGCACCTGAATGGCGTCCACACTGCAGGAATCATTTTCTGCAATGCACACCACCTGCTCATCGTCGGAAAAGGTCAATTCCAGCAGCTTTATGGCATATTGGGCCGCTTTGTATCCGATGGTCAGCCCGCCGCATTCATGGCCGTGAAAATCCACGCACCGCTGCCAATCGCTCCGTTCCGTTTGTTTTACCATATTCTCCCTCTTCTCAAAACGCAAAAAGGCACACGGCTTTGAAAAAATGCCGCGTGCCTTCAGACACACCTGTTTTCTAAAATCAACGGATGGGTTACTGTGTTCTCTGATTTTGGCAGATTTGCCTTTTGACCGCTTCAGCGGCCTGCTTCTTTTCGATGATACCAATTTTCTCCGGCCATGTCAACCGGCTGGTTATTTCTCCTCATCCTGCTCCAGCATTTCGTCCAGCTGCTCATCCAGCTCCTGCGCCTCTGAAAGCTCCCCGGCCTTCTTCTTTCTATGAATCAGCCGGCCGGCCACAACGGCGCACACCGCCATCACTGCGGCCACACCACAGAGCACACCGATGATCACATTTTTGTAAGGGCAAGTTTTGATCTTTGTTTTCATGGTTTTTTCCTCCCTGATTGATCGTTCTTTCTCAGATGGATGTACCTATCACAAATAAAAGGAATTAAAAAACAAAGCGCTGAGAATGGCATCCACTCCCCGCAAAACCAACTGACCTCCCACCAGCAGGCCCACCAGGGTCATGGCCGTGATGGGCTGGAAGATGGCTGCCAGCCCCAGCAGCACCTGAAGGATTCCCAAGGCCATAAACGCCAGCCAGCCCCTGATCTGAAACTGATGCAGCTCCAGACCGCGCAGGAAGGTGGTCACACCGATAAACAAAATCCACACACTAAAGAGCACCGGCACTGTCACCACGGTGATCCACCGGTTAAAAAGCACCAACAGTCCCAGAAGCAGGGTGATGATGGCGTTGAGCAGAGTACCGCCCAAACCGCAGAAAATCCCCCGCAGACGGCTGTAAACCGCCAGTTCTGCCAGACCGTTGCCGATGAGCATCAGCGCCAGAAACACCGACACCGCCCGCAGGGCCCCGCCGGGATTGAAGGCCACCAGCACTCCGGCCAGCACCAACAGGAGGCCGCCGCACAGCCACAAAATCCGATACAGCCTATTGTTTTTTCCCAGCGTCCTCACACTCCCTTCCCCGGTGGATCTTTGGGTTTCTTCTTTCTTCTGGGCATCACCGGCGGATTGACTGCCGTCAGGGCCTTGGCCTTATCGCCATAACGGCGCTTGAGTCTGCCGTACACATCTTCCCGCAACAAAGCATAGATCACCGAGCTGATGGGAATAAAGAGCAGCATCCCTGGAATCCCCATGGCGTTGCCGCCCACAGTCACGGCCACCAGCACCCAGATGGAAGGCAGGCCCACGGAATTGCCTACCACATGGGGATAAATCAGGTTGCCCTCCAGCTGCTGGAGCACAAAAAACAGCACGATAAACCACAGGGCCTTCATGGGATCCACCATCAAAAGAAGGAAATCCCCCACCACCAGCCCGATCATAGCCCCGAAAATAGGGATCAGGGCGGTGAAGGCAATGAGCACGCCGATGAGCAGCGCATAGGGGAAGCCCAGCAGAGTCATGGCCACAAAGAACATCGCGCCCAAAATGCAGGCCTCCAGACACTGTCCGGACAAAAAACGGGCAAAGGTCAGGCTGGCCAGAGATGCAATATGCAAAAATCGCTGCACCACTTTTTCCGGCAGGAATGCATAAAGCAGCTGCTTACACTGGCGGCCCAGCTTTTCCTTCTGCATCAGCACATAGAAGGAAAAAATCAGCGCCAGGAAGAAGTTGACCACTTTCCCAGCCACACTGGTGGCCACACCGATGGTGGAGGTGACCACCTGGGAACCGGCCGAGCGCAGCCATGTGCCGGCTTTCTGGATGATCTCATCCCAATCCAGTCGAATCTCCGTCAGCCGTTGGGCAATATCCGGATACCGGTCCCCCAACTGATAGGCCCAGCGCTGCAATGCCTGGAAAGCCACCTGACTCTGCTCGATCACCGCACCGATGGTGTCCACCAAGGCGGGCACCACCTGGAAAAAGACGAAAAACAGCACGCCTACCACCAGAATCAGCGTAACAACCAAACTGATGGCCCGGCGGTTTTTGTAAATATAATTTTTAGGATCTTTGATCCATCTCTCAATGACCCGAATCTCGATAAAACGCATGGGAACATTGAGCACAAAGGCCACGCAGGCCCCCAGAACGAAGGGGAACACATAACCAAAAAGCGTCTGCAATCCGGCGGCGATCATTTCCCACCGTTGGAAGGCGGCATAGAGCAAGACGGTAAAGGCGATGATCCCCAGGATCTTTTTCATGTTATCTCGATTCAGCTCCACAGAATCCCCCCATATGCCAAAGAAAGGCAAAAATTCATACCCACTGTTCCTTTGCTGTCAGTGTATCATATTATTCCCTGTTATGGGAGAGTTTTCTCATTCTTTTTTTCCATTTTCGGAAAAAATCACCTGGCGCAGCTCTTTGTCCAGCGCATCCAGCCGGTCTTCCGGCAATGCAATGGCCGAAGGGAGCATACTGTTGAGAGCCCGGATGGTGAGCGGCCGGGCTCCCCAGGCATATTCCGGCTTTTGCAGCAGCGGATAATACCGCTGCAAAATGGCCATACACCGGGGATCTTCCATCAGACTGCGCCCCAGCACATCCACGCTGTAGCCGCCCATGCTCTGGGCCGTGGGACAGGGGTCCAACACATCGGCCGGATAATCTCCCCACAGCCGCCGCAGCCAGCGAACGCTCATGGGATGCCACAGCCGCACATCTTCATCCACTTTGGCCGACCGCCCGGAAGAGGTGAAGGGCTTCGACAGGGACAGACCATGGATGCCGTGCTGGAACACATGGCACTCCACCGGCACTTCCAGCCGGGCCAGTTCCCCGGCAAAATCCAGCGTCTGCTGCACCGGCACGATCTCATCCTCCCATGTGGAAAACAAAAAGGCCGGCGGGGTGTTTTTATCCCCTTTGCCCAAAAGGGCGGGAGGATTCATGGGCTGCATCAGGCCGCACTGGGGCTGGCCCAGGCAGGGATATCCCAACACCATGGCCTGGGGCCGCTCTTCTCCCTCCAGGCAAAGGGCTGCGGCCAGATGGCCGCCGGCGGAAAAGCCCACCGCGGCAATGCGCTGGGGATCGATATCCCACTCCCGGGCATTTTGCCGGATGAGGCAAAGAGCCTCCCGGGCCTGCTCCAAAGGCAGCGGCCACTGTACGCCCTTTCCCACGCTGTACTGAAGCACAAAGGCACTGAAGCCCTCGGCCAGATAGGCCAGGGCCACCGGCTCACCTTCCCGTTTGGACAGCCGCTGATAGGCCCCGCCGGGGCAAATGAGCACCGCCTGCCGGGGCGATGCATTGGCAAATTGTTTTTCTGGTTCATGGAGATAGGCGGTCAGGCAGCCGCCCTTTTCCAAAGGGATTTGCTGGATGCGCATGCTAGTTTTCCTTTCTTCCGCTGAGTGGTTCCTGATGTTTTTTCATGGTGGGGATAAATCGCCTGGCAAAGCTGCCTTTTCCCCTCCCTTTGATGTAAAACACGCCGATAATGGAAAAGACCACGGCGCCGATAAAGTTGACGAACAGATCCTTCATGGTGTCGATAATGCCGATATCCAGGTATCCTCCCAGATCCCAGTCCTCACCGTTGACCACAAGACTTTCCACCGGCACGGTCACCGGTACATTTTTCCCTTCCGGGTTGAGCTCCACCGAGGTTACATGGGAGACCACGGTGTCCTTCTGCATGTCCATGCCGAAATACCGGTCCATGCCAAATTCAAAAAACTCCCACATAACGCCCACTGTCATGGAAAAGCAGAAGGCGAACAGGCCCACAAAGACAGGGGCCAGATTCAAAGCCACCCGTTCACTGCGGTTGAGGATATCGATAAGGGAAAAGCCGATGGCCGCCATCAGAAAGCCGCTGATGGTGTGAAGCATGGTGTCCCAGTAGGGGAACTGGAGATAATAGGCCCGGATCTCTCCCAGGATCTCCGCCGAAAAAATAAACAGCAGAATGATGACTTCCAGGGTGTCGGGCACATCAATGTGCAGCCGATGCTCTACAATAGAGGGTATGGTAAACAAGACCAATGTAAGCAGGCACAAAAACACATTGAAATAATCTCTGTTAAAAATCTGAGCCACCATCACCAGCAGCACCAAAAGCCGCAGCACCACATAGACGGCCACCAAGCCTTTGTTCTGCCGGGCAAATTCCCGGATAGACTCCCGTTTTTCCTGCCGTTTTTCCTGTCTTTTTTTAGGCATTCCATTCTCCTTTTCCATAAAACCCACAACAACCATTGCCGGCCGTCCGACAACGCTACCGGCTTTGCAGCTCGTGCACCATAAAGTAATAGCGAAAAGGCATCTGTGCTGCATTTTGCGGTTATTATACCATAACCGCAAGTCCATGCAGACTTGCACGCCGCCAATGCGGCGTAAAATCAGCTTTGCTGATTTTTGCTATGGTGTAACATCAACAGCAGTCGTTTTGCTCACAAAACGACTGCATACACAGTATCCTGCCGCACATGTGCGGCAACTGTTGATATTATACCATAAAATATTCCCTTTGTCCTTGTTCTTTCTCAAAAAAATTGACACCGGCCCGCCATTTATGTTATATTATATGATACATCAAAAAAGCAGGGCCTTTTCCAAAGGCCCGGGTTCTCCGGAACAGCGGCGCAGAATGCAATGCAGGCAATGACCCATGAGGCCATTGCTTTTTTTCTGCCTGCGCCGTGGGCTCACACTTCTTTATTTCTTTCTAAGGAGGCGCGCAGCCATATGTCCGAACACTATCAGAAACAAGCTTATCGGGTGTCTTTGTGCACCAGCGCTGTCAACGCCCTCTTGGCCGTCTTCAAGCTGGCCGTGGGTTTTGTCAGTGGTTCCTCCGCCCTTCTGTCCGACGGCGTGGATTCCGCCTGCGATGTATTCAGCTCGTTCATCGTGATGATCGGGGTGAAATTCGCCAGCAAATCCCCGGACGAAGACCATCCCTATGGTCACGAACGCTTTGAATGTATCAGCTCCATCGTGTTGGCCCTGATCATCGCCGCTTCCGGCATCGGCGTAGGCTATGCCGCTTTGGTAAAGATCTTCTCCGGCGCCATGGAAGCCCCCGGCCTGCTGGCTTTGGCTGTGGCCGCCGTCTCTATTGCCGCCAAAGAATGGATGTTCCGCTTCACCCGCCGGGCCGCCCGGCGCATCCGCTCCGATTCCCTCATGGCCAACGCCCTCAACTACCGCTCTGATGTCTTTTCCTCCTGCGGTGTTTTCATCGGCGTGGCCGGTGCCCGGCTGGGCTTCCCCGCCCTGGATGCCATCGCCTCTTTGGTCATCTGCGCACTCATTCTCCGCTCGGCCATTGAGATTCTGCTGGATGCTCTGAGCAAGATGCTGGACAGCTCCATTGACAAAGAGACCCTCACCCAGCTGCAGGAGCTGGTGCTGAAGCAAGAAGGAGTCCTGGCCCTGGACGATATCAAAACCCGTCAGTTCGGCTCCCGGTACTTTGTGGATGTGGAGATCGCCTGCGATGGAGACCTGTCTCTTCGTGAGGCCCATGCCATCGCCTCCCGGGTCCACGACGAAATCGAGCACCATTTTCCCGAAACCAAGCACTGCCTGGTCCATGTGAATCCCTACGGGGAGGAACACTGATTTTCCACAGTGAAAAGGCCTGTCTCTCCAGCGGGAGACAGGCCTTTTTGATTGCTTATGATTTAGTTTGTCTTTTGAGAAGCTGCCTGGGAAGAAGCCGGAACTTTGACAGCCTCGGGTGCGTCGGGCACGAAGAAGGAGCCCACGCAGGCCACCACGGCCACGCCCACCAGGATCCACAGCACAGTGGGCAGTCCCTGGGCGTCGCCCACCTTACCCAGAATAGGAGAAATCACGCCGCCAAAGCTGGAGGCCAGACCCATGGTGATGCCGGAAGCCAGACCCACATGGTTGGGCAGCAGCTTCTGGCCCAGGGCCACGGAGGGGCTGAAGGCCAGGTTCAGGCTCATGGCCAGGGGAATGAGCATGATGGTGGACAGGCCCACCCACCGGGAGAAGATGATCACCAGCAGGCAGGGGATGTACATCACCAAGCCGGAGCGGATAACCCGGTTGAAGCCCAGCCGGTCGGCCAGACGGCCGCCGATGAGAGTGGACAGGGCACCGGCAAAAGCGATAATCGTAGTAGTGGTACCAGAGCGGGCATCGGACTGGAGAAGCACGCTCATCCAGAACAGGGGGATGAAGGTGGTCATGCCGATGGACAAAGTGGAACGAAGGAAGGTGACGGCGGTGAGCTTTCCAAAGCCTTTCCAGTCGTCCTTCTGTCCGGCCGCCATAGCCGCTTTGGTGGCCTGGGCCCCCTCATTGGCAAAACCGGCCAGCGTCTTGGTCTGGCTCAGCAGGAAAGCGGCCATGAGAAAAGCAGGAACGGCCAGAATCGCCGTGCCCTTCAGGCCAAAGTGGGAGATGCCGAACACCGCCAGCATGGGACCCACGGCGCCGCCCAGGTTGCCGCCCACGGAAAAGTTGCTGATGCCCCGGCCTTTGCGCTCGCCAGCCACATAATTGGCCATGCGTCCGCCGTCGGGATGGAACAGGGCCGAGCCGATACCAGTGAAAGCTACCGCTGCAAACATGGCCCAATAGCTGTCCAGAAATCCCAGCATGGAAATGCCGCAGCCCGACATAAAGATGCCCAGGCACATCATCCAGGGCCGGGAGTGTTTGTCGGCCATGGAGCCGAACACCGGCTGGATCACCGAACCGATGCTGCTGAGGGCAAAGGTCAATCCGGCTGCCGAAGCCAGGCTGATCCCTTTTTGAGCCACCAAAAAGGGCAGGATGGCCGGCAGGGCGCCGCCGCTGATGTCGGCGCACAAATGGCCCAGCATCATAACGATGCCGTAGGACTCGCGTTTGAGTTTCATTGCTTGTTCCTCTCCTCTTTTCTGTTGCGCTGCCGCCGCAAACCCCCGCGGCGGTTTATCTGCTACACTCTATTGTACCAGAATACACCCCCCGGCACAAGAGCCGGGCCATCTTTGCCATTTTTGTACAGTATATGGACAAATCCCCGAAGCACGCTGTGCTTCGGGGATTTGAAAACAATTTTAACCTTTTTTATGGGTGCCGATGTAAAGGGCCAGGACCATGATATAAATGATCATCATCACAACGAACACCGCGGCCATGCCCTGCCACATCAGCTGGAGAGTCTGGCTCACCACATGAAAATCCACATTCATCCTAAGCGCCCCTTTCTTACAGCAGCATGCCGGGCACCAGGCCCAGAATCACGCCGCCCACGATAACCGAACCGATCTGACCGGCCACATTGGCTCCCACCGCGTGCATCAGCAGATGGTTGGTGGGGTCTTCTTTCAGGCCCATCTTCTGGATTACGCGAGAGGACATGGGGAAGGCCGAGATACCGGCAGCGCCCACCATAGGATTGATCTTGTTCTTGGAAAACAAGTTGATGATCTTGGCAAACATACAGCCGGCCACGGTGTCAAACACAAAGGCCACAACACCCAGAGCCATGATCATCACCGTCTGCACATTGATGAAGCTTTCGGCCTTCATGCTGGCGGAAATGGTGATGCCCAGCAGCAGAGTGATCAGGTTGGCCAGCTCCTTCTGGGCGGTCTGGGACAGGTTCTCCAGCACACCGCACTCGCGGATCAGGTTGCCGAACATGAGGAAGCCCACCAGGCTCACCGAAGCGGGAGCCACCAGACCGGCCACCAATGTGACGCCGATGGGGAAGAGCAGCCGGGTCATGCGGCTGACGCTCTTGGGCTCATAGGGCATGCGGATGAGCCGTTCCTTCCGGGTGGTGCACAGCTTGATGGCAAAGGGCTGGATGATGGGCACCAAGGCCATATAGGAATAGGCCGCCACCGCGATAGCGCCGATGTACTTACTGCCCAGCACCAGGCTGACCAGAATGGCGGTGGGGCCGTCGGCCGCACCGATGATGCCGGTAGCCGCCGCATCCACCAGATCAAAGCCCAGCAGAGAGGCCACGGTGATGGTGAGGAACACGCCGAACTGAGCCGCCGCGCCAAAGAGCAGCAGCTTGGGGTTGGAAAGCACCGGTCCGAAGTCGATCATAGCGCCGATGCCGATAAAAAGCAGCAGAGGCATGGCTTCCGAGGCGTGAATGCCCACTTCAAAGAGCCAATCGATGATTCCTTCTACCTGACCGGCCCCTTCCATGGTCTGGGTGAGCACCCCGGACATGGGGATATTGACCAGGATGGCGCCGAAGCCCATGGGCAAAAGCAGCGCCGGTTCCATTTCCTTCTTCACCGCCAGCCAGATCAGCAGGCCGCCGATGACATACATCACCACTTGCTGCCAAGTGATGGAGAGGATCCCTTCTGTTAAAAAATCCATACCTCTTCTCCATTCCTTTTGTTCTTTCCGTCCTATTTATAAATAGGAGCGGCGCTCTTGGAATTTTACCATAAATATGCCCCTATGTCAAAATTTATACAGTAAAGTCTGTGTAAAATCCCTTTCATTTTTCCTGGGTGTCCAGCACCTGGCCATCCAATGTCACCAGAATGGCCCGGGCCCCTTGGGACCGGGCAAATTCCAGCGCCTCCTCCGGTTCCATCAGGAACAATGCAGTGGAAAGACAGTCGGCCAGTGCTCCATCGTCGCAGATCACCGTGGCCGACAGCATCCGCTGGGCGGGATAGAGGGTTTCCGGGTCGATGATATGGTGATACCGCTTCCCGTCCACAGTGTAAAACCGCTCGTAACCGCCGGAAGTGACCACGGCCTGGGATGTGATGGTCACCGTATCAATGAGCTCTCCGGCCTGCTGGGGATCTTCAATGCCCACGCTCCATCCATCTTTCTCCGGCGGCGCTCCCTGGGCCTGTACATTTCCCCCAGCAGAAATGACGAAATTTTCATACCCGCTTTCCATCAGACTCTCTGTAACCTGCTGGACAGCAAAGCCTTTGGCCACCGCCCCCACATCCAGGGACATCTGGCTGTCCCGCAGCTCTGCGGTACCCCCTTCCTCATCCAGCACCAGATCTTCGATGCGGCAGTGTTCCGCTGCCTGGGAAAGCTCCTCCCGGGAAGGCAGCTGGGCCTTTTCCGGCTCCTCCGCCGCCTGCTCTCTCAAATCGTGCCAAATGGACAACACACTGCCCATGGCCACATTCACCACGCCTCCGGTCCTGTCATAGCACTCCCGGGCAAACAGCAACAGCTCCATTACTTCCGGCTCCACCTCCACCGGCCCCTGACCGGCTTTTTGGTTCAGCTGGTACAGGCCGGTGACCCCCTCATAGGGCACATAGATGTCATAGAGCCGGGACAGGCGCAGAAGCTCTTCTTCCGTCTGGGAAAAAAGCTCGTCAAATTCCTCTTGGGAGGCGCAGTAGGCCGTCACAATTACCACCGTGTCAAAGGCTCCATAAAATTCTCCGCTGTATCGCTTCTCCCCGCCGCAGCCGGACAGCATCCCCAGGCAAAGGGCCAGGCACAGCAATACGCCAATGATTCTTCGCAGTTTCAATTTGATATCCTCCATGGATCTAGGGCCGGTTTTTCCGGGAAAAAGGGAAAATTTTCGCTGGATGATTGCGTCCGCCCCCGTTTTGTGGCATGATTGTATTGTACAGTTCCAACCCCACGGACGCAAGGAGGTACCCATGAAATTTTCACTTACATCTTTGCCAGGCCGTTTGCTGGCTCTGGCTCTTTGTTTTTGCCTTATCTTTTCCCTTGGCCCCGCCCTTCAGGCCGCGGCCCAGCCATTTTCCGATGTGCCGGCGGACAGCTTTGCCTATGAGGACATCCTCTTCCTCCGGGAGCAGGGAATCACCCAGGGCATCGGGAACAATGAATACGGAACCTATCTCACCTTCAAACGCTGCGACTTTGTGCTCATGCTGGGGCGGCTGATGGGCTGGGATCTGTCCCAGACTCCCAAGGCCTCCGATGTGCCCCAGGATCACTACGCCGCCGGAGCGGTGGCCGCGGCCGAAGCCCACGGGCTGATCGAAAGCGCCGGATCCTATTCTTTCCGCCCCGATGATGCCATCACCCGGGAAGAAATGGCCGTGATGCTGGTGCGGGCCCTGGGCATTTCCTCCCAGGCCGAAAACAGCCTTGCCGCCCTGTCCCTGGACAATCCCTTCCTGGATCTGTCCCCCACCCAAAACCCGGATACTTTCTATGGGGTGCGCATCGCCTATGACCTGGGCATCATCCAGGGACAGACAACAGAAACCCCCACCACCTTTGATCCCAAAGGCACCGCCACCCGGGAACAGACCGCTGCGATGATGATGCGGTTTTACCGTGTGTCCCAAACCGATCTTTCGGAGCTCCACGGCTTTTATGCCATCTCTTCCTATTCTCAGAAGGATAAAATCTCTTCCCTCACTTCCATGACCACCGGCTGGAGCCGGATGGAATATGGGGAAACCGGTCCTTGGCTCAACACCACTTCTGCTGGCAACAACGACTGGGCCGTGCCCGCCGGAAGCCAGGAGATCGTCGATCTGGCCAAGGAATCCCAGGTGTCCCTGCTGCTGGGAGTCTATCTGGATCTGAGCCAAACTTATGACGGGAACACCCAAGCTTCCCTGATCCTCTCAGAGGAAAACCGGGAAGCTACCGTGCAGGCCATCGTGGATTTTCTCCGGGAAAATCCCTCCTATCAAGGAGTGACCATCGACTTTGAAGGCTTTGTCTCGGAAAGCTATAAAGCCCCCTTCACCGCTTTTCTCACCCTTTTGCGCCAGGAATTGAATGAAAACGGCTCATACCTGTTGTATTGTGCCCTGCCTCCCATGGAAAACTACCAGGGCTATGACTGGCGGGCCATTGGCGACATTGTGGACAAAGTGATTCTCATGGCCCACGATTACGACCCCAATACACTGCCGGACTATCTCCAGACCGACATTCCCCAAACACCCCTGGCCCCCTTCAACAAGGTCTACCAGGCCCTGCTTCAGATCACTGACGAGCAGACCGGCGTGCGGGACAAAAGCAAGGTGCTGCTGGCCATCTCCTTCGGCACCACCCGGTGGGAATATACCGACACCACCTTCTCCAGCACCGCCAAAGCCTCCAGCTATGAGGCCATCCGCAACCGGCTCCAGTCCGGTTCCTCGGAATATTACTTTGATGAAAGCTCTCAAAGCCCCTACCTCTACTATTACGATGACAGCGACGGCACCTACAATGTGGTCTGGTACGAAAATGCCGACAGTGTGCAGATGAAATGCACTCTGGCCCGGGCCTTCGGCATCGGCGGCGTCTCCCTGTGGCGGCTGGGCCTGGTGCCCGATGAAGATGGACTTCATTTGAATGTGTGGGAGTCCATTGAGAACGAATTCTGATACAATTTGTTGTTTTCTTAAATTTATATACAAAAAGGAGCGATTTTAGTATGGACAAGAAGTATGTAGACTACATGGTGGAGCAGACCCAGAAGCTGCTGGCCATCCACAGCCCCACCGGCTACAATCAGGAAGTGCAGCAGTATCTCCGTGAAGAGCTGGGTCGCATCGGCTACCCGGAAACCACCGGTCCCCGCCGGGGCGGCGTGGCCTGCTGCCTGGGCGGCGAAGGCAACCCCATCACCCTCACCGCCCATGCCGACACCCTGGGCGCCATGGTCCGGGCCATCAAGGAAAACGGCACTCTGATGATCACCCCCATCGGCGGACTCAACCCCAACAATGTGGAAACCAGCAATGTGGAGATCATCACCAAGTTCAACGGCTCCTATTCCGGCACCATCCAGGTGGAAAACGCCTCCACCCATGTGAACCCCCATGTGAACGATCCCCGCAGCTTTGACGAGAACATCGAAGTGGTCATTGACGAAGATGTACACTCGGTAGAAGATGTGCTGGCTCTGGGCATTGAGACCGGCGACTTTGTCTGCCTGGACCCCCGCACCGTGGTCACCAAATCGGGCTACATCAAAAGCCGCTTCCTGGACGACAAGGCCTGCTGCGCCATTCTGCTGGCCTATGCCAAGTATGTAAAGGACGAAAAGGTGCAGCTGAAGCGTCAGGTGTGGGTGCAGTTCAGCGTGTATGAAGAAATCGGCACCGGCGGCGCCACCCTCATCCCCCGGGATGCCCACGACATCATCGCCGTGGACATGGGCTGCGTAGGCGAGCTGCAGGCCGGCACCGAGCGGAAGGTCTCCCTGTGCGCCAAGGACTCCAAGGGTCCCTACAGCTATGAGCTGCTGAAAGAGCTGGCCCTGGCCTGCAAGGAAAACGGCGTGGACTATGCCGTGGACACCTATTACCGCTATGGCTCCGATGTGGAAGGCAGCCTGGTGGCCGGCTATGACGCCCGGCATATGACCATGGGCCCTGGCGTTTATGCTTCCCATGGCTACGAGCGCACTCACATCTCCGCTCTGGAGCAGACCTTCCAGTGCATCCGCTTCTACCTGGAAAAGTAATTCTTCCATATAGCATAAAAAAATCCCGCACCTATGAAAAGGCGCGGGATTTTTATTTTTGCACTTTTAAAAAGCTTAGACACCACAGGCTTTTTTCAGCTCATCCACTTTGTCACACTTCTCCCAGGTGAACTCCGGCTCGTTGCGGCCGAAGTGACCGTAAGCGGCGGTCTTCTGGAAGATGGGACGGCGCAGGTTCAGATGGCGGATGATGGCGGTGGGGCGCAGATCAAAGCACTGACGCACGGCCTGCTCGATCTTTTCCACCGGCACAGTCTCAGTGCCGAAGGTCTCCACGGCCACCGACACCGGATGGGCTACGCCAATGGCATAGCTCAGCTGCAGCTCGCACTTTTTGGCAAGACCTGCGGCCACGATGTTCTTTGCCACATACCGGGCCATATAAGCGCCGGAGCGGTCCACCTTGGTGGGGTCTTTGCCGGAGAAGGCGCCGCCGCCGTGACGGGCATAGCCGCCGTAGGTATCCACAATGATCTTCCGGCCGGTGAGTCCGCTGTCACCAGCCGGGCCGCCGGTGACAAAACGGCCGGTGGGGTTGATATAGTACTTGGTGTTCTCATCCAGCAGATTCTGGGGGATGGCTTCTTTGATGACATGCTCCATGATGTCCTGGCGCAGCTTTTCCATCTCCACTTCCGGGCCATGCTGGGAGGAAACCACCACAGCGTCCACCCGGGCCGGAACACCGTCCTGGTATTCCACTGTCACCTGGGCCTTTCCATCGGGGCGGAGATAGGGCAGAACCTTCTCTTTGCGCACCCGGGTCAGCTGGCGGCACAGCTTATGGGCCAGCATAATGGGCATGGGCATCAGCTCGGGGGTCTCATCACAGGCAAAGCCGAACATCATGCCCTGATCCCCGGCGCCGTTGTCCTCGTCCTGCTCCGCCTGGCTTTTGGCCTCCAGCGAACGGTCCACGCCCATGGCGATATCGCTGGACTGTTCGTCAATGGAGGTGATGACGGCGCAGGTGTCGCAGTCAAAGCCGTACTTGGCCCGGTCATAACCGATCTGGCGCACCACTTCCCGAGCGATGTGGGGAATGTCCGCATAGCAGCTGGTGGTGATCTCGCCCATCACATTGACCATGCCGGTGGTGCAGGTGGTCTCACAGGCCACCCGGGCCTGGGGATCTTTTTCCAGAATGGCGTCCAGCACCGCATCGGAAATCTGGTCGCAGATTTTGTCGGGATGTCCCTCGGTCACCGATTCCGAGGTAAAGAATCTTTTTTCCATGGATATGCTTCCTTTCTTTGTTTTCATAGCGTCCAGGTAGAGCCGATGCCTGACAGGCAAAAAAAGCGCCCCGCCAGGCGGAGCGCAATCAGTCGAAGGTCCCTCATCTCTCGATACACTACCGCCGGATTTGGCACCTTGCAAAAATGCAGGTTGCCGGGCTTCATCGGGCCGTTCCCTCCGCCACTCTTGATAAGGCTATGAAGTTTTTTCTTTCTGCATTATATCAGTTTTTTCCCCATTGTCAATCCCCCCGTTGCTTTTTCCAAAAATGTGTTGTAGGTGTTACAATGATGTGTGACAAATAGAAAAAAGAAGAGCGAATAGGA
>QUDE01000026.1 GCA_003477405.1 Ruminococcaceae bacterium AM07-15 | reverse complement strand
CTATTCGCTCTTCTTTTTTCTATTTGTCACACATCATTGTAACACCTACAGGAATTATCCCGGTAAAATCCCCAAAGCTCTTGTCCCAAAGGGACCCATGTGTTAAAATCACTTTATATGCCTGTGGGACATTTCCCCAAGGAGGAAAGGAAAAATGGAATTTCATTTTTTGGATAGATTTCAGCACATGGCTCCGCCGGCCGGCGGCGATGTGCTGAAAATGGCATCGGCCCCCGGGGTGATCCCCTTTTCGGCGGGCAACCCTTCGGCGGAGACCTTCCCGCTGAAGGAAATGGAACAGGTGACAAAGGATCTGTTTGCGCAAAAGGGAGCGGCGGCTCTGTTTCAGTATGGAGTCAGCGAGGGCTATGGTCCTCTGCGGGAGTTCCTCCAAAACCGGATGGAAGGCAAACACGGCACAGGTCGGGAGTCTGACCGGTTGATGATCGCCAGCGGCGGACAGCAGGTCATCGATCTGTTCACCCGCCTGATGGCGGGTCCTGGAGATGCTGTGATTGTGGAAGAACCCACCTTTATGGGGGCGCTGAACACCTTCCGGTCGGCTGGGGCCCGCATTGTGCCGGTGCCCATGGAGCAGGACGGCATGGATCTGAACCGGCTGGAACAAGTGCTGCAAGAAGAAAAGCAGGCTAAGTTCATCTATGTGATCACCACCTTCCAGAATCCCACCGGTTTTTCCACCACCATGGAAAAACGCCGGGCCATCTACCAACTGGCTCAGAAATACGATGTGATGATTCTGGAGGACAACCCCTATTTTGAACTGCGGATCAGCGGGGAATACCTGCCGCCTCTCAAAAGTCTGGATGAAGAAGGCCGGGTCATTTTTGCCGGGTCTCTTTCCAAGATCCTGTCTCCCGGCGTGCGTCTGGGTTATGCCCAGGCCCATGAAGATGTGATCGCCCGTATGACGGCTTTGAAGCAGGCCGGGGATGTCCATTCCAACCTGTTTTTCCAGGCGGTGGCGGCGGAGTATTTCGCCCGGTACGATCTGGACGCCCACATTGCCGCCTGTACCGCTCTTTATAAGGAAAAGCGGGACCGGATGCTGTCGCTGCTGGAAAAGAATCTTCCGGCAGGGGTCACATTTTCCCGCCCGGAGGGAGGCCTGTTTGTCTGGCTCCAGCTGCCGGAAGGGCTGGATGGGTCGGCATTGGCGGCTCGCTGCGCCCAGAACAAGGTGGCCGTGGTGCCGGGCGCTGCTTTCCTGGCCGATGGCACACAGGTTTCGGCCGGTGTCCGGCTGAACTACTCCACCCCCAGCCATGAGCAGATCGATGAGGGCGTGGAAATACTGGCCAGATGCGTCAGAGAGATCATGGGTTAGGATGTGAAAAAATGATGGAAGAAAAAATAGAACAAAAACAGGAAACCGAAGCACAACAGGCTCCCCGGCCCAAAACGGTGTTCAGCGGCGTACAGCCTTCGGGTAAGCTGACCTTGGGCAATTACCTGGGGGCCATGGGCAACTGGGTGGCTTTGCAGGAGGAGAACCGGTGTATCTTCAGCGTGGTGGATCTCCATTCCATCACCGTGCGCCAGGAGGCGGCGGCTCTTCGCCGTCAGACGCTGGAAGTGCTGGCCCAGTATATCGCCTGCGGCATCGATCCGGAAAAAAGCCTGCTGTTTATCCAGAGCCATGTGTCGGCCCATGCCGAGCTTTCCTGGGTGCTCAACTGCTATACCATGTTTGGCGAATTGTCCCGCATGACCCAATTCAAGGATAAATCCAAGACCCATGCCGATAATGTGAATGCAGGCCTGTTTACCTATCCGGTGCTGATGGCTTCCGACATTCTGCTGTACCAGACCGATTTTGTGCCGGTGGGCCAGGATCAGAAGCAGCATGTGGAGATCGCCCGGGACATTGCCGAGCGCTTCAACGGCATTTACGGCAATGTGTTCACCGTGCCTGAGCCCCGCATTGCAGGAACGGGCGCCAGGATCATGTCCCTGGCCGATCCCACAAAGAAGATGAGCAAATCGGACAAAAACCAAAACGCCTTTGTGCTTCTGATGGACAAGCCCGAGGACATTATGCGGAAGTTCAAGCGGGCCGTCACCGATTCCGGCAGTGAAGTGCGCCGGGGTGAGGGCAAACACGGGGTGAACAACCTGATCGCCATTTACAGCGCGGCCGCAGGCTGCACGCCGGAAGAGACCGAAGAGCGCTTTGCCGGCAAGGGCTATGGCGACTTCAAAAAAGCGGTGGGCGAAGCGGTGGTGGAAGTGCTGCGCCCGGTGCGGGAAAAAACAGAAGATCTTCTGAACAACAAGGATTATCTGGAAAAGGTCTATACCCAGGGCGCAGAGAATGCTTCCCGCATTGCCCGGCGTACCCTGGAGAAGGTCTATAAAAAAGTCGGGTTCATCAAGAAACCCTTCTGATGGGAGCTTTGAATAGAAATGATAGACAATAGTGTTTTGATCACATCCTTTTTTGCCTTCAGTGTGGCTCTGGCCATCTCTTTTGCCATGACGCCCATTGTCAAACTGTTCGCCAAAAAGGTGGGGGCCATCGATGTGCCCAAAGACGCCCGGCGGATGCACAAGGTGCCCATTCCCCGGCTGGGAGGCCTGGCCATTTTCCTGGGCTTCCTCATCAGTATTTTGCTGTTTGGCCGTATCGATCCCCAGATGAAATCCATTTTGCTGGGGGCGGTGTTCATCGTCATGCTGGGCGTGGTGGACGATATCCATCCCCTCAAGCCTCTGGTGAAGTTTGCCGGTCAGATCGTGGCCGCCCTCATCCCGGTGTTGTCCGGCGTTGTGGTGGAACGGCTGATGAATCCTTTTGGCGATGGAAAATATTTTGAGCTGGGGCTTCTGGCTGTGCCTTTGACGGTGATCTGGATCGTGGGTGTCACCAACGCCGTCAACATGATCGACGGCCTGGATGGTCTGGCGGTGGGTGTTTCCACCATTGCTACCGTGACGGTGTTCACCATTGCCGTGCTGGTCAGCGAAAGCTATATCGCCGTGACCATGGCCGCCCTGGCCGGCGCCTGCATGGGCTTTATGCCCTACAACATGAACCCGGCCAAGATCTTCATGGGGGACACCGGTTCCATGTTCCTGGGGTATTTGCTGGCTACCATTTCCATCCAGGGTCTGTTCAAGTTTTATGTGGGCATTTCCTTTGCCGTGCCCTTTATCATCCTGGGCCTGCCCATCTTCGATACCACTTTTGCCATCATCCGCCGGCTGCTGAAGGGCCAGAGCCCCATGCACGCCGACCGGGGCCATGTGCATCACCGGCTCATCGATATGGGCTTTGACCAGAAGCAGTCGGTCGCTATTTTGTATATGCTTTCGGTGGTGCTGGGCCTGTCCGCCGTGGTGCTGGCCACCAGCGGCGAGGTGAAGATCATCATCCTGGCCGTGGCCATTCTGGCTTCGGTGCTCATCGGTCTGAGCGTCACCGGCCACGATCAGAAAATGGAAAAAGAGCATCAGGAAGAAAAGCAGGACGAGGGGACGGAAGACGCCCCGGGAAGCGAGGAAAAGCATGGATAAGATCAAAGTGATGTCGGTTTTCGGCACCCGGCCGGAAGCCATCAAAATGGCGCCTCTGGTGAAGGAACTGGAAAGCCGGGAAGAAGTGGAGAGCATCGTCTGCGTCACGGCCCAGCACCGGGAAATGCTGGATCAGGTGCTGGAGGCTTTCCAGATCACCCCGGATTACGATCTGGACATCATGGAGCCTTCCCAGACTTTGATGCGCATCACCGTCAAGGCCCTCACCGGCCTGGGGGATGTGCTGGAAAAGGCCAAGCCCGATCTGGTGCTGGTCCACGGTGACACTTCCACCACCTTTGTGGCGGCTCTGGCCTCTTTCTATGCCAAGGTGAAGGTGGGCCATGTGGAAGCGGGGTTGCGCACCTTTGACAAATACTCCCCCTTCCCGGAGGAGATGAACCGGACCCTGACCACCGATATTGCCGACCTGCATTTTGCTCCTACCAAGGCCAATGTGGCAAACCTCCATCGGGAGGGTGTGGAGAAGAATGTCTATATCACCGGCAACACCGTTATCGATGCTCTGAAAACCACAGTGCGGGACAATTACACCTTCCAGTGCCAGCGGCTCAATGAGATCGATTATCAGAAGGAGCGGGTGGTGCTGCTCACCGCTCATCGCCGGGAGAACTATGGCGAGCCCTTCCAGAACATCATGGACGCTGTGCGCATGGTGGCGGAAAAGGAGCCGGATGTGCGTTTTGTCTATCCAGTGCATCTCAGCCCCTATGTGCAGCAGATGGCCCGGGACAACCTGGGGGATATTCCTAATGTGGACCTGGTGGAGCCTTTGGGCGTGATGGATATGCACAATCTGATGGAGCGGGCCACCCTGGTGATGACCGATTCCGGCGGCATTCAGGAGGAAGCTCCTTCTCTGGGCAAGCCGGTGCTGGTGCTGCGCCGGGAAACCGAGCGGCCCGAGGCCGTGGAAGCCGGTACAGTGCGCATGGCCGGTGTGGAAGCCAAAGAAATCGCAGAGAAAGCATTGAAATTGCTGAACGATCCGGAGGAATACGGCAAAATGGCCCGGGCGGTCAATCCCTATGGAGACGGAGAGGCCTGCCGCCGGATTGCCGATGCGATTTTGTATGCCTTCGGAAAAACGGAGCAGCCCCCCGAGGACTTTACACCGGGCACCGAGGAATAAGGGAGACCCATGAAAAAGGGGAAAATGGCTCAGGCGGTGGCGGCCGTCACCGCGTTGCTGCTGGTGGCGGTGCTCATCAGCTTCTATCTCTCCATGGTGGAGATGGAACCGGCGGGGACGATTACCCTTCCTTCCTCCCAGGGCTCCATTTCTGCCGATTCGGATAAATTGGGGGAAAATGGGCCGTTGGTGGACGGGGTACAGGTGGATGCATCCAATGTTCTGAATGTCATTGCTGCGCTGCATCGGCCGAAGGAATACACCTATGAGCTGGAGAGTACCCTTTCCTATCACAGTGCAGAGGATGTGCTGCGGATCAAAGGGGCCGTGCAAGGCCGCCGCAGTCATATCCAGCAGCTTTCGGAAAGCGGAGCCGTGGAAAAGGAGATCATCATCGCCCCCTCCGGCTACTATGCCTGGCGCAGCGGGCAGGTCAATCCCTATGTGGGGACACTGGGGCAGGGCATTTCCCAGGATGGGGAACTCACCGCCTTCTATGACGATGCCAGCCGGGTACCTACCTATGAAGCAGTGCTGGAGCTGGACCCGTCTCAGATTCTGGAGGCCGGATATGTGGAACAGGATGGGGAAGCCTGCATTTATGTGAAGGTGGAAAATCCCCTGGCCGGCACCCAGGACAGCTATTATATTGCCGTTTCCACCGGTCTTTTGTACCGGGCGGAAAGCGAGAAGGACGGCATGACCACCTATTCCATGAAGCTGACCCGGGTGACGGTGGAAGATGTGCCTGAAAGCCGGTTCCAGCTGCCCAATGGTCAGATGGTGGAAGAGGAATAAAACTCTTTTTGGTGCTTTTGCAAGGCCCGGTTTGCGGGTGGAGAATGTTCTGTATGTACGGCCCCGGCGATGCCGCCGGGGCTGTTTTTGAGCCAAATTGTTTCAGGAGAACAGTATAACTTTATGACAAATGATATGACAAAAGGCAGCCCCATGCGGTTGCTGCTGGCCTTTTCCATTCCTCTCTTTATCGGGAATGTGTTTCAGCAATTTTACAGCATGGCCGATACGGTGATCGTGGGACGCACCATCGGCGTGCAGGCTCTGGCGGCGGTGGGGGCCACCGGTGCCATCTCCTTTTTGATCCTGGGCTTTGCCCAGGGCCTGACCAGCGGCTTTTCGGTGATGGCCGCCCAGTGTTTCGGCGCTGGAGAGGAGGAACGGCTGCGGGACAGCGTGGCCACTTCCATTTTGCTGTGCGTGGGAAGCACGCTGGTCATCACTCTTCTGGCGGTGGTCACCGCCAGGCCGCTGCTGGAAGTGATGAACACCCCTGGGGATATCATCGACGATGCCTGGCGGTATATCGTGGTGATCTATTACGGCATCGGCGCTGCGATTTTCTATAATATGATCTCCGGCATTATCCGGGCGGTGGGGGACAGCCGCACGCCGCTGTATTTCCTCATTATCGCCTGCATTATCAACATCATTCTGGACTATGCCTTTATCACCTTTTTCGGCATGGGCGTGGCCGGGGCCGGTTGGGCCACCGTCATCGCCCAGCTTCTGGCCGGACTGCTGTGCCTTTTTTATGTGAAGCTCCGGTTTCCCGTACTGCACCTGAAAAAGCGGAATTGGCATTGGGATAAGGGCTTTGCCTGGCAGCATCTGCGGGTAGGGTTGCCCATGGCTTTTCAGTTTTCCATCACAGCGGTGGGAGTTATGGTGCTGCAAACGGCCCTCAATGGCTTTGGATCCACGGCAGTGGCTGGTTTTACCGCTGCCACCAAGATCGAGAACCTGGCCACCCAGGCGTTGGTGACTCTGGGGGCGGCCATGGCTACCTATGCTGCGCAGAATTATGGTGCGGGGCAGCCTGGGCGGATTCGTCAGGGCGTGCGGGCCAGTGGGAAACTGGCTCTGGTGTTCAGTCTGGTGGGCGGGGCCTTGGTGATCTTTTTCTGCAAGGGGCTGGTGAGCCTGTTCCTGGGAGAAAATGACGGAGCTGTGACGGCTTATGCACAGACCTATCTGAACATTGTCGGGCCCTTTTTCTTCATTCTGGGGCTGCTGTTTATTTTCCGCAACACTTTGCAGGGAATGGGGTTCGGAGGCATTCCTCTGCTGGCCGGTGTCAGCGAATTGGTGGTCCGTGTGGCGGCGGCCATGTGGCTGGCCGATGCCTGGGGATTCAGCGGCGTATGCGCGGCAAGCTCCATTGCATGGGTGCTGGCCACCGCTCTTTTGCTGGGAGGCTATATTGTCATTTTGAATAAAGTGGAGCGATACCCGGCCCAATATGGCCGTGTGTCTGCAAACAAGGAGGAACAGAAATGAACCTGCGGGAATACCGGTCGGAGGATTGTCTCCGGCTGATGGATCTGTTTTGGGACTCGGTACATGGGGCGGCTTGCCGGGATTATACCCCAGCTCAGCTGGACGCCTGGGCTCCACGAGAAATGGATGGGGAGCGCTGGGCCAAGGTCTTTTCCCACCACCGCACTTTTGTAGTGGAAGAAGGGGGCGAGATCTGGGGATTTGCCACTTTGGATGGAAATTATTTCGATCACCTTTTTGTCAGCAGCACTGCCCAAAGGCGGGGCGTGGCCACGGTCCTGGCCGATCGGGTGGAGCAGAACGCCAAGGAACAGGGCTTTTCCCGCATTTCGGTGCACGCATCTCTCACAGCCCGGCCTTTCTTTGAGAAACGAGGCTATCGGATGCTGAAAGAGCAGCAGGTGGAACGCTTTGGTGAGTGGCTGACCAATTTTGTGATGGAAAAAGACCTATAAACAAAAAAGGCCCCAAAGGGCCTTTTTTCACACTGTCAAGAAATTTATGCAGCAAAAAAACTATCTGCCCTACCCCTCATCAATTTGTAAAAAACGGCGACCTGTGCGTCGGCTTTTTACACCTCTCAAGGGGCAAGTGTGCGCCAAAGGCGTGCACGCAGACCCTTGCAGAAACTCGGAAAAGTGGTTTCAACCACTTTTTCGAGTTTCTAAAAAAGGCCCCAAAGGGCCTTTTTTCATCAAAATCCCAGCAAGAGCAATGCGCCTACAATGAGCAAGGTGTCGGCCAGATTGGATTTTTCACCGTTTTCATCGGTATCGGCCAGCAAAAAATAGACCAATACCAAGAGTAAAATGGTGTCGCTGTCCAGTTCCGGCAGCTTGAGACGCTGGCCCAGACTGCCCAGCAGACCGCTCTTTCGAGGGGGCTGGTTTTCGGGGCGGGCCTGGGATTCGGGAGCGGAAGAAGGGGGAGGCGGGGGCATTTGGGCCGCCTGGGGGAAGAAGGCTTCAAAGCTATCTCCTTGAAAGTAGCGGTCATACATGGGCTCATCTCCTTTGCAGCCCGCCCAGGGCCTCCTGGGCCGCCCGGGCCAGATTGGCCATTTTTACCGCCCGGTCGATATCCGGTGCCCGGCGCTGTCCCAGATAGGGCTTGAGGGCCCGCAGTAAATTGACCTTTTCCGGCTTGAGATAATTGGCATCTCCGGAAAAAGCCATCATCAGCCGGGGAAGCAGGGCCGGGTCCATTCCGCTTTGCTTTTCGGTGGTTTCTTCGGCAGAGGAAGAGGAGCCCTTTCCAAACAGGGAGAACAATGAAGAAAGATCCAGCCCGCCCTCTTTTTTTTGCTCATTCTCAGCAGGCGTAGAGGAAAGGCCCTTTCCCAGAGAGGCCAGAAGGGAAGAAATGTCCCCGCTGTTTTGTTCTCCGGATGGAGGTGGGTTTGTTTGTTCCGGAGAGCCGAACAAGCCTCCCAGCCCTCCGGAGGCAGGAGACAGGCTTTGAGAAGCGACAGATTCCTGCAGCGCCGGAGCCAGGCCGGCGGCCAGATCGGTGACTTTTTTCATGCTTTCCGGATCGGAAAACAGCTTCTGTAAGGTATCCTGGATGTCGGCCATAGGTTCCGTCCTTTCTCCGCGGTTTCAGGAAAGGGCCCAGGCGGCCGGCGCGGAAGGCCGCCTGGGAGCAAAAAGTCAGCGGCCCACCACTTCGATGATTTTGGCGGCCAGCTGTGCCCCTTCCGGGCTGGAAAGCAAAGTGGAAAGCAGCACACGGGCCTGATCCTGATCGCCGCTGGCCGCAGCGGCTGCGGCGTTTTTGATGGCGTCGCCTCCGTCGCTGGCCAGCATGGCAATGAGCTGCCGGCCGCTTTCGGTGTTAACCACACTGTTGAGCTTATCCAGACTCTTCACGATTTTGGCCCCCTGGGGACTGGCCATGAGGACCTTGGCAAGATTTTCGTAATCGTTTTGCATGATGTATCTCCTCCCATGGGCTTTTCAACACAGTATATGCGGTAAAAAACCGTCCGGTTCCGAAAAAACGGAAAAATTTCCGCTGCCCCCTTTCTTTTTTCATGCAAGTGATGTATTCTAAAAGCCAAGATCAAACAAAATGGAAAAGAGGAGGGGATGGGATGAAGCTGTGCGTGGCTTCCGATTCCCATGGGAATTTTGATGCGCTGTGCCGGATGCTGGAAAAAGAAAACCCCCATTGTCTGCTTTTTTTAGGCGATGGCGTGCGGGATGCAGAGGATGCCGGAATGTTGTTTGGCTGTCAGGTGCTGGCGGTGGCGGGCAACTGTGATCTGATGTGCCAGGAGCCCTTGACCAGAACGCCGCAGCCGGAGGGAGTGCGGCTTTTTCTCAGCCATGGCCATCGCTTTGGCGTCAAGGACGGGTTGGATGAATTTCTGCGGGCGGCCCAGCAGGCCGGTGCCCAGGCGGCCTTTTTCGGTCACACCCACCAGCCGGTGGCACTCACAAAGTGGCCGGTTCCTTTGTATAATCCGGGAAGTATTGGTTATGAAGGCACATATCTGCGCCTGGAGATCGACCAGGGCCAATTTTCCTGTAGCTTGGAAAGGATCGATAGGGATGTATAAACAGATTTTACAAGGCTTTCGCCGCAAGGCTGTGCCTTTTTCTCTGTGGGTGGGATTGTTCCTGCTGATGATCAGCTTCTATGAGGCCATCTGGCAGACACCCTATGCCACGCCGGTGCATTTTCTCATTCCGGCGCTGCTGTTTTGCCTGGTTACGGTGGTGATCTGCGGTTATTCTTTTGTATCTTATGAATACCGGCTGATGCATGATCACCTGTTTATCCGTCTCCAGCTGATGGGACATCCTATAAAGGCCAAGGTCATTGCGCTGGGAAACCCGGAATGTATTTTGGTGGAGGGCTGCTCCATCGGCAGCACACTGGGGAGGGGCAAACAGCATTATTATCTGCCCCTCATTGGCCGGGATCGGTGCTGTATGCTTCGTTACCGGGACAGGGGGGCTTTGCGGTACCTGGTGTTCCGGCCTTGCTCTGTGCTGGTGGATATGATCCGCCTTCAGCTGGAAAGTGAGCGGGCCAGCCGGAGAGAAGAGGAAGAAGAAAGAAAAGAAGATGAAAAATAGGTCACAGATGCGAGAGCAGGGAGAGGAAATATTTCCTCTCCCTGCTCTTTACTTTTAGATGTGGTGGTGATATATTGAAATTAGTACAGAAAAATATAACTGCATTATGGTGAGGAGGTATGGATATGAAAAGGAAATGTTCTTTGTTGCTGGCCATCATGTTTTGTCTTACATTGCTGCCGTTTTCGTCCTTGCCGGCGCAGGGCGCGGGAGAGACCGAAAAAACGCTGGATTTTCAGAATCAGCGCACGGTCACAGAAAATTATTTTGTCATGGAGAATGGGGATCTGTATCATGGAAACTCCCGGGCGTATGAAGGCCAGCTGACAGAAGGGGCAAACACATACACGGGCCAGTGTCAGTTTGAAAAAGTAGAAGGAATTTCCAATGTCATCCATGTGGCGGAATCGCTGAATCAGACCCTGGCTGTCACAGAGGATGGCAGCCTGTACACCTGGGGGAAAAATCACAATGGGCAGTTGGGCCTGGGTGATACAGTGGATCGGGATACTCCTCAGAAGGTGGAGGGTCTTCCTCCTGTGATTTCGGCAGATATTTCTGAGACGCATGGGATTGCCGTCACAGAGGATGGCAGCGTCTATGTGTGGGGAAGTGTCTACATGGGAGACGATGCAAAATGGAACCAGATCTGGGAAAAGTACACCTCACCGCATAAAGTGGAGGGTGTTCCTGCTGGCCTCCAGGTTTCCACTGGAGGGGGTAATTTCACTTTGGTGACCCAGAATGGTGACCTGTATACCTGGGGCGTGGGTGAAAATGGCTATGCAGAGGGGCTTCCTCAATACAGCCCTGTGCCAACAAAGATTCTCTCCAATGTGAAGATGGCAGTGAGCAGAAAGTGGAGTAGCTATGCCATTACCAACAATGGGACTTTGTATGGCTGGGGTGAAAACTGGGATAGCTCTCTGGGGCTTTCGGGAGGAAAAGTTTGGGAACCCACCCGAATTATGACCCATGTGAGCCGGGTGAGTATGGACTGGTATAAATCTGCCATTGCTCTTACCGAGAGCGGAGAGCTTTATATATGGGGATTCTATGGCGATAGAACCTATGAAAACCATGATCGGGATGATTGGAGTTTCCAAATCCCTGAAAAGGTTGACTGCGGTGATACCGCTGTGGCCGATGTGATGGCCCAGGGGCTAGACACCCTGATTCTCACCCAGGACGGCGGGTTATATCTGTGGAATATCAGTTGGGTTTATGATGTCGGCTGGGATCTCAAACAGGTGACCACCGGCGTGATGGTGCCGAATCAGCTGCAAAGGGAGCCGAATCCGCCGGAGGAACCTGGAAACCGCCCCTTGGATCAAAAAGGAATCTTTGATGCAGAGTATTTTGTGGACCCCGCAGGGGATCTTTATTCCTTTGCCGATGGGACCGCAAAGCAAGTGATAACCCCTGGCAAGGTGTCCTATTGCGATGATGATCTGATCGTCACCAGGGATGGCAGTCTGTATCTGTGGGAAGGCCAGTGGGTGAAGAAGGAGGGCCTGCCCCCTGTGCTCAAGGCAGACCGTTGGAAAGAAAACGGCATAGCGATAACGATGAGCGGGGTCTATGTCTGGGGGAATGTGTATACCGGGGATGATGCAAACTGGAATCCCATCATAGAAAAATGGGACACACCCCAGAATATCAACTGGTCCGCTGCGGATGTGGCCTGCGGCCCCAATGTCTTCGCCCTTGTTACAGCAGATGGAAAACTGTACACCTGGGGCATGGGACCCATGGGTGAGACCGGCTATGGAGAAGGAAATCCCAAGAATAGTGCAGAACCCCAATGGATTCTTTCCGATGTACTCACGGTGCAGTGTGATGAATACACCTGCCAGGCCCTCACCGAAGATGGAGATCTTTATGTGTGGGGCGGCAATTTTGAACATCGGTCTCTGGGGATGGATGATTTCTATGTGATGGAACCCACCCGGCTGATGCGGAATGTGCAGCAGGCCGACCTGGATCGCTTTTCCGGTGCAGCCCTGACCCAGGATGGTCAGTTGTATTTATGGGGCTATTACCAGGGAAAGGACAACGATCCTCAGGAAGAGCAATACCGGCTGCCGGAACCCACATTGGTGGATACGGGCGATCTGCGCTTTACCGAGCTGGCCTATGGCGGAACCCGGAGCGCTCTTCTGGCCACCGATGGAACACTGTGGCATTGGAACATAGATGGCGTGACAAAGGATCAGCTGGGTAAACATTGCCTGACCAAGGTTGCAGAGGAAATCAAGATGTTTGGTGCCGCTCGTGGATCGATGGACAATTTTGTTCAGGAGCGGACCTATCAGCAAGGCCAGTTCGCCGATGTGGATGAAAACGCCTGGTATGGGGCAAATCAGCAGGGCACCATTCAGGGGGCCTATGAGCTGGGCCTGATGGATGGCATGGGAGATGGAACCTTTGCCCCGGGAGAGTACTTGTCTTGCAGCGAAGCCATTAAAATGGCCAGTGTGGTGCGCAGCATTTATACAGATGATGGTGTGGACCTGACTGGCGGGGAACCTTGGGACGCTCCCTATCGGGCTTACAGTATTTTGGAGGGCATCATCCCCTTTGAAATGAAGAGTGAATTTTATTGGCGGTGCAGCCGCAGCCAAATGGCCTATCTCTTTGCCCGTGCTCTGCCGGAAGAGGAACTGGAACCGGTGGACGGTGCGATTCTGCCCCCTGATGTGAATGACGATCAGACCTATGCCAAGGAGATCCGGCTTTTGTATCAGGCAGGGATTTTGCAGGGAAGTGACGCAGAAGGAAACTTCCATCCCGGTGATCGGATCACCCGGGCGGAAGCGACCGCAATTCTCAACCGGCTGTGCCAGAAGGATGCACGAATCGGTGCATAACAGCCAATTATCTACGAGAAAAAGTAATAAAGACAGCCCGGACAGGTTTCTGTCCGGGCTGTTTTTGTCAAAATGAGATCATTTCTGGTTTTCGGGGAAAAGTTCTTCCAGCAGCTCTTCCGCCTGCGGTTTGTTCGCCAGGGGGATATAGATCCGGAGCCGCTCCTGCACACCGCCCCGCATGACAAGGCCAGCCCCATAGACCGGGACGGAAGCCGCGGGAATATCTGCCTTTTGCAGTGCTTCCATCAGCATTTCGGCCCACATGGCTTCTTTTTCAGTGAGAAAAACATAACTGGATTCCATCGTATTCCTCCTTTAAGGATATCGTTCTTTTATTTCCCTTGTCCCTGGGAACAGATGTCCAGCAGGAAACAGGCGGTACATTTGGGGGAACGGGCAGTGCAGATATCCCGGCCAAAGTGGACAAAACGATGACAGGTGTCGTTTTGATCGGCCGGGGCAATGAGCTTTTTCAGATCCATCTCCACCTGATAGGGGTCCTTGCTTTTGGTCAGCCCCAGCCGGCCGGAGATGCGGATGCAGTGGGTGTCGGCCACAATGGCCGGCTTGCCGAACAGATCTCCCAGGATCAGGTTGGCCGTCTTGCGTCCCACGCCAGGCAGCTTGAGCAGTTCTTCCATGGTGTCAGGCACTTTGCCTCCATGGTTTTCCAACAGGGCCTGGGCGCATTTCTGAATATCCATGGCCTTGACCCGGTACAGCCCACAGGGCTTGACCACTTCCATCAGCTCCGAAAGATCCGCTCCGGCAATGGCTTCCAGACTGTCCCAGCGGGAAAACAGTTCTTTGGTCACCACATTCACCCGGGCATCGGTACACTGGGCCGACAGCCGGGTGGCAAACAAAAGCTCGTAATCCTTCCGGGCCACCAGGGAACAGGAGGCAGGGTAATGTTCTTTCAGGGCTTCCACGATCAGAGCCGCGCGTTCTTTTTTCCGCATAGCGTTTCACCGTCCAGAGAAAATATTTTGTCATATGGTATCTCATTCCATGTTCGGCAGAAAAGATCGGGCAAAGTGCACAGAGCGCCAGGGGAGTGCCTTGGATATTTCGACGAAGAAAAAGGAGGAAACCGAGGAAAAGTCTGTTTTCCTCATCCTGTGATGTGAAATGTGCCCGAAAACAGGGGTTTTAGCGGGAATGAGGGGATGGATTCCATTATAGCAAAGAGTTGAAATAAAAACAATTCGAGTATATAATGAAACCAAGGTTTCAGCCTTTGCTGAATGAAAATAAGGAGGTTGGATGCGCCATGTTTCGAGAGAATATGGATTTGGTGAAGCAGTTCGATCCGGAGGTAGGCCAGGCCATTGAGCAGGAATACAACCGGCAGCGCCGCAATATCGAGCTGATCGCGTCAGAAAACATCGTCAGCCCCGCGGTCATGGCGGCCATGGGCACTGTCTTGACCAATAAATATGCGGAGGGATATCCCCGCAAGCGCTATTATGGCGGCTGCGAATGTGTGGATGTGGTGGAAAACATCGCCCGGGAGCGGGCTTGCAAGCTGTTTTCTGCGGACCATGCCAATGTGCAGCCCCACAGCGGTGCTTCGGCCAACATTGCCGTTTACTATGCGCTGGTCAAGCCTGGCGATACCGTTCTGGGCATGAACCTGGCCAACGGCGGTCACCTGACCCACGGCAGCCCGGTGAATATTTCGGGTAATTATTATAATGTGGTTCCCTATAACCTGAATCCCGAAACCGAGACTATCGACTATGATGAAGTTCGCAAGCTGGCTAAGGAGCACAAGCCCAAGATGATCATCGCCGGCGCTTCCGCCTATCCCCGGGAGATCCGCTTTGATATCTTTGCCGACATCGCCAAGGAAGTGGGCGCTTATCTCTTTGTGGATATGGCCCATATCGCCGGTCTGGTGGCAGCTGGACTGCATATGAGCCCGGTGCCCTATGCCGATGTGGTGAGCACCACCACCCATAAGACGCTGCGTGGTCCCCGCGGCGGCCTGATCCTTTGCAAGGAAGAGCTGGCAAAGCAGATCGACAAGGCCGTGTTCCCCGGCACCCAGGGCGGCCCGCTGGAGCATATCATCGCCGCCAAGGCCGTCTGCTTCGGCGAAGCCATGAAGCCGGAGTTCAAGACCTATCAGGAGCAGGTTGTGAAGAACGCCAAGGCTCTGGCCGATGCGTTGCTCAAGGAAGGCTTTGACCTGATGAGCGGCGGCACCGACAACCATCTGATGCTGGTGGATCTGCGCAACTTCCATGTCACCGGCAAGGAAATGCAGAAGCGTCTGGACGAAGTGTATATCACCGCCAACAAAAACTCCATCGCCAACGATCCGGAGAGTCCCTTTGTCACAAGCGGCATCCGCATCGGTACACCGGCTATCACCACCCGGGGCTTCAAGGAAGAGGATATGCCCAAGGTGGCTGAGCTGATTAAGCTGGCCGCGGTGGACTTTGAGAACAAGGCCGATTATATCCGCAGCGAAGTGAATAAGCTGTGTGAAAAATATCCCCTGTTCGACTAAATCAGAAAGAGAAAGGGCGCAAGGCTGGGCCTTGCGCCCTTTTTGTTCCCTTTGGAGAGGAGATGCCCATGGAAAAATTACGAAATCTTCGCCGGGCCATCGGCTATGTGCTGCTGTTTCTGGCGGTCCAGTTTGCCTGTTCTTTGGTGGCCAGTATCGGTGCGCAGGTCTATTTTCAAACGACGGCGCCCGACCGGGCTGCAGAGTTGTATGATGCCTTTGCCAGTGACTACAGCACAGTGATTTTGCTGAGCAGTCAGGTGCTCACCATTTTGATTATTATGGCCATGGCCAAATTGCGGAGGATGCCCTTGTGGGATCTGGTGCAGGGTGGACAGAACATTGGACGGCGTCAGGTGGCTTGTTTGCTGGTGGCCGGTGCCTGCGGCAATATTCTGACCACCGGCGCTATGGAGCTTCTGCCTTTGCCTCAGCAGCTGATGGAGTCTTACAACCAGGCTTCCCAAGGACTGAATACCTCTCTTTTGTGGGCCGATTTGTTGTCGGTGGCCATTTTCGCTCCGCTGGTGGAAGAGCTGATTTTCCGGGGCCTGGTGCTTTCCCGGCTGCGGAAGGCCATGCCCGCCTGGTTGGCGGTGCTGCTGCAGGGACTGGTGTTCGGCTTTGTCCATGGGCAGCTGGTGTGGATCGTCTATGCCACACTGTTCGGCCTTTTGCTGGGATATGTGCGCCTGCGCACCGACAGCCTCAAAGCCAGCATTCTGCTCCATATGGGGTTCAATCTGTCCTCCTTCTTCATCGGTATCGTCTTTTATCTGGCACCCCAGAATTTCCTGGGCCAGCTTTCGGTGACGCTGCTGGGAGGCATTATGCTGGCTGGATTTTTGTCCATAGCCTTCCAGGGGTTGAAGCAAGGGCCGGACGAAGAAGAGCCGTCAGAGTGGGAAAACTAAAGATTGCAGAAAAAGGTCCGCATCCATGGCGGGCTTTTTTCATTGGTATGAAAGTAAATTGTCAGTCGGTCAGCCGGAGAACAAGACCCTGAAAAGACAAAATCTGTTTTGTACAAACTGGAAGCAAAGAAAAGTACGGCAATCCAGGCACTGGATCTGTTTTGCTTTTCCATGGCTGGGAGAGCTTGTGGGAAAGGATATTTGTATACCTTTTCCCTTGTGTCAAAAGGGAAAATAGGGTAAAATAAGCGGTGTATATCTGATATAGAGAGGGATGTCGGTTATTCGTATCAAAATTATGGCTGTGGCCTTTGACAATGTGACCATGGATGAGGCCGTGGGCTATGCCATGGAGCAGATCCAGAGCCGGAGCAAATGCATGGTGGTCACACCCAATGCGGAGATCGCCCAGGCCTGCGTCACCAACGATAAGCTGCGGGATATTGTGTCTCGGGCGGGATTGGTGCTGCCCGATGGGATCGGAGTGATCTATGCCTCCCGCATCCTTCGTCATCCTCTGAAAGGGCGGGTGCCCGGGGTGGAGTTTGGAGAAAATCTTCTCTCCGCTTTGCGGGATACAGGCAAGAGTATTTATTTCCTGGGCAGCAAGCCGGGAGTGGCCGAAGAAGCGGCCCGGCGGATGCAGGTGAAATATCCCGGCCTGAAAGTGGCCGGCTGCCATGACGGCTATTTCAAAGAGGACAGCGAGGCGGTGAAAGCGGTGAATGCCGCCCATCCGGATGCCTTGTTTGTCTGCCTGGGTTCTCCCCGCCAGGAGTATTTTATCGATGAACATTTCCAGGAACTGAACGCCACTTTGATGGTAGGGCTGGGAGGATCTCTGGATGTGTACGCCGGAAAAGTGGAGCGTGCGCCGGACATTTTCATCAAGCTTGGTCTGGAGTGGCTGTACCGTCTGCTCAAGCAGCCCAGCCGTCTGGGACGCATGATGAAGCTGCCCCAGTATATGTTTGCGGCCTTCCGCTGGCGCATCAAGGGGGAAGAATGATATGACGCCAAAAGTGACTTTGCTTTCTCATACGCCCCAGCCGGAAAAGCTGGTGGCCGCCGCGGCCCGGATGTGCTATTCCGCCGCCAGTGCGGACACCATCTGGGAGGGGCTGGACGAGAAAAAAACCCAGAACTTCATCGATATGCTGGCGGAGATCGGTCACGAAAGCCCGGTGGAGCACGCCAGCTTCACCTTTGCCATCGAAGGCGTGTCCCGCTCTTTGCTGGCCCAGATCACCCGTCATCGCATTGCGTCCTTCAGCGTGCAGTCCCAGCGGTATGTGCGGGAAAAAGCCTTTGAATATGTGCTGCCTCCCTCCATTGCGGAGGATCCTCATTGCCGGGAGATCTTTGAAAAGGCCATGGCGGAGGATCAGCGTCTGTATGATGAGCTGGCTGCGGCCCTCACAGACCGGCAGGCCGCCCGGCTGGAAGAGCAGGGAATGGCGCCGGAGGAAGCTCGGAAAGCGGCCCGGAAGATGGCCAATGAGGATGCCCGGTTTGTGCTGCCCAATGCTTGCTGCACCAAGATGATGATGACCATGGACACACGGTCCCTTTATAATTTCTTCCGCCTGCGCTGCTGCAACCGGGCCCAGTGGGAGATCCGGGAGGTGGCCCGGCAGATGCTGGAAGAGTGCCGCAAGGTGGCGCCCCATCTGTTCCAGAAGGCCGGCCCGGCCTGCCTTTATGGTCCTTGCCCGGAAGGAAAGATGAGCTGCGGCAAAATGGCAGAAGTGCGCCAAATGTATGGGGTGAAGTGATGGCTGGAGAACTGATCGTTATTGAGGGCACCGACGGGTCGGGAAAATCCACCCAGTTTGCCCGGTTGTGTCAGCGGCTCCAGCAGGAGAAGATCGACTTTCGCAAAGCGGTCTTTCCCCGGTATCACCAGCCTTCGGCGGCTCTTCTGGAAATGTATCTGGGAGGGACCTTCGGCACAAAGCCGGAGAGCGTCAACCCCTATGCAGCATCCACCTTTTTTGCGGTGGACCGGTACGCTTCCTATAAAACCGATTGGCAGGATTACTATCAAAAGGGTGGGCTGATGCTCTGTGACCGGTATACTACCTCCAATGCAGTGCACCAGGCCGCCAAGCTCCCCCAGAAAAAGACCGGTCCTTTTTTGGATTGGCTCTTTGATTTTGAATATAATAAACTTGGGCTTCCTGCGCCCACTTTGGTGTTTTTCCTGGATATGCCGGCGAATCTGACATTCCAGTTGCTTCGCAAGCGCCAGGGGAATGAGGGAGATATCCACGAAAAAGATCATGATTATCTGTCCCGCTGCCGGGAAGGTGCGCTGGAAATTTGCCGGCGTTATGGATGGCAGATCATCTCCTGCGCTCCGGAAGGGACACCTTTGACGGTGGAGCAGATCCACGAGAAGATCTGGGAGCAGGTGCGCCATCGTTTGGGACAGATGGGCCAGTAATGGATCAAAACTGAAAGAGGAAAATGGTGAAATAATGCTTCCTTTCCGAGAAATTTCCATAGAAGACAAGAAGCAGATCGAAGAAAAACTCAGCCTGGAACCGGCCCGCATGACAGAGCGGTGCTTTACCGATATGTTCATCTGGCGCTGCCGGTACCGGACATTGTTTGCCGTACAGGGAGATTATTTGTATATGCTCTCCCTGGGAGAAGATGCTCCGGAACTCACTTATCTGTTCCCTGTGGGGAAAGGGGATCGGAAAACCGCCCTGGAAGTCATCGCCCAGGATGCCAGGGAACGGGGAAAACCCTATCGGATTTTGGGCTGCACCCAGGACCAGAAGGAAGAAGTGGAGAGTTTGCTCCCCGGCCGGTATGCCTTTACAGAGGACCGGGACAACTTCGACTATATTTACCGCAGTGAGGATCTGGCTACCCTCAAAGGGAAAAAGCTTCACTCCAAGCGGAATTTCATCAATCGTTTTTTGCAGGAGCATGAAAACAACTGGCATTATGAAAAGCTGGACCCTGCAAAGCATCGGGATGAGATTTTGAAATTCCATCATCTGTGGTGCGAGCGTCACGATGCAAATACAGCCGATACTGTGGTTTATGAACACTGTGCGGTGTGGCAGGCCCTGGAGCATTACGAGGACTTGGCCATGCGGGGCGGTGTGCTTTATGTGGACGGGCGTATGGCTGCCTTTACTATGGGAAGCCCCTCTTGCAGCGATGCTTTGACGGTGCAGATCGAAAAAGCCATGGCCGATATCCCTGGGGCCTATCCGCTGATCAATCGGGAGTTCATCGCCCATGAGGGGATGGATTTCCCCTATGTGAACCGGGAGGAAGATATGGGGATCGAAGGGCTGCGAAAGGCCAAGCTTTCCTATCGCCCGGTGGAACTGACGGCCAAATATCGTATGGAGCCTCTGCCATGATCCGGCTGGGGAAAAAAGAAGACCAAAACGGGCTGGAAGCGCTGTTTGATCTGTGCTTTCCCGGAGAAAAAAGCTTTACCCACTGGTTTTTCCAAAAGGTTTGGAAGCCGGAAAATACCCTTCTCTGTGGAGAAGAACACATTCAAGCCATGCTCCAGCTTCTGCCGGTGCAGCTGCGCCAGGGGGAGAACCATGGACAGGGCCTCTATGTATATGGGGTGGGAACCCATCCTTCCTGCCGGGGCAAAGGCCTGGCAGGTGCATTGCTGGAGGAAGCGCGGGAAAAAGGGGCAGAGCAGGGGATCGACCTGCTGATGCTCATTCCTCAGGAGCCCTCTTTGTTTGATTATTACCGGCGCTTTGGTTACCGCACTGCCTTTTGGGTGGAGGAACGGCAGATCAAGGCCCGCAGGGAGGAAGAAGGCCTGTTGTCTGTGGCCCGGCCGGAAGATCTGCCCCAGGTGGTGGAACTGTATCGCAAGGCTTTGGGATCTTTGTTTTCCGTGGATCGCACGCCGGAGGATTTTTCCATTCAGCAGGAGCTTTATGGGGACAAGGCCCTGGTGCTGCGGCGGGACGGCCGGATCACGGCTTGGGGCTGTATCGAGCCTGTGGGAGAAGCCTGGCGGGTCTGTGAAGCCCTGGGGCCGGACGCTGTGCGTCTGGCCGCTGCTGCCTTGGATCGGGTGGGGGCCCAAGAAGGTCTGTGCCGGCTGCTGCCCCAAAACGATCCCAGGCCTTTTGCCATGGCGCTGCCTTTGACACCGGTAGGAGAAAAACTCCTGGAACAGAAGGCAGGCTATTGCAATCTGCTGTTTAACTGAGAAGAAGGAGACCATGGATGAATAAAAAAGAATGCCGCCAGCAGGCACGCTCCCGGCTGGCCAGCCTTTCCGATGCCGATGTCCGGGGGAGAGGGGAATCCTTTGCCCGGGCGCTGGGACAGAGGCCGGAATACAGGCAGGCCGGTACAGTGTTTTGCTATTTGTCGGTGGGCAGAGAGCCGGATACTTTTGCTTTTCTCCGCATGGCATTGCAGGATGGAAAGCGGGTGTGCGTGCCGGTGTGCATCGGCAAGGGCGTGATGCGAGCCCGCCAGCTTTCTCATCTGGACAAGCTGGAAGAGGGACAGTACGGCATCCCGGTGCCGCCGGAAGGGGAAAGCTGGGTGGAGCCGGAAGAGATCGACTTTGCCGTGATCCCTTGCGTGGCCTGCGGCGAAGATGGCACCCGTCTGGGGCACGGCGCCGGATTCTATGACCGGTTCTTGCAGAAGGGACGGTTTTTCCGGGCGGCCTTGTGCCATGAGGAATTGCTGTTTCCCCATGTGCCCACAGAAGAGCATGATGAGAAGATGGATCTGATCTGCACCCAGTCCCGGGTCCTGGCCTTTGGGAAAGGACGGGATGGAGAATGAATCCACTGATCTATTCTCTGATGCCGCCGGTGTCCATGGGCATTTTGTTCATCCTGGGTGCGCTGCCGGAAAACAACCGGTGGCTGCCCCCTTTGGCGATGGCGGCCCTGGGAGAAGTCGTGGCATTTTTCCTGCCTCTTCTGGTCTTTTGGCTGTTGGGGAGAAAGGGCCAATCCCCCATGAAGCTTCGTCTTGGGGGAAGCCGGCTGCGCTTTGCCCCTTTTGTCTTTTTTTCTGCTTTGGCAGTGTCCCTTTTATCCTTTTTCCTCAATTATCTGGTGGCCCTTTTCACCGGAGGCGCTTTGCTGGAGGATACGGCTTATAGCGCCTGGAGCCAGTACGGCGGTACCCCCACCTGGCTTTTGGTGCTGGTCATCGCCTTTTTGCCCGCCCTGGCCGAGGAACTGTTTTTCCGGGGCGGATTGCTTTCCGGCCTGGAAGGATGGGGGCAGACGGCGGCCATCCTCATTTCGGCTCTGTGTTTTGCCATGATCCATGGCTCCACGGCCAATTTTCTGGGGCCTCTCACGGCAGGGCTTTTGTTCGGGTATATGACCATCATCACCGGTTCTGTGTGGCCGGCGGTGTTTGGACACTTTTTCAACAATTTGTTTTATCTGGCCATGAGTTATTTGCTCAAACGGTATGCAGCCTTTGGCATTTGGCCTTATTTTGTCATGCTGGCCGCGGCGGTGCTGTTTCTCAGCATCTATGGGGCGGCCTCTTGCCTGGAAAACCTGATCGAAAAAGGCCGGGTGCCACGGCTGCGGGGCAGCGGTGGCAGCAAAGCCATTGTGCGCTCGGTGCTTTGTCCCGGCGTGCTGGTCACACTTGTGCTGTTTGTGCTGAAAACTCTGTTGACTTAACCGATAACCAATAGGAGGTGTATCATGAGCCGTACCAGCGGAGAATATGAGCAGAGCCCGGCTCCCCGGACTCGCAAAAGAAGAAAAAAACGCCGGAAAAACCGGGCGGGGAGTATGATGCATGCGGTGAGCTACCTGGTGTTTATCCTGGGTGTCTCCCTGATCATTTCCGGTTTCGGCATCTACATAGCAAACGATATGTTTGCTCTGGTCAAGCCGGAAAAGACGGCCATGCTGGAATTGAGTGAGGACACCACCCATGGGGAAGTGGCCAAGATGCTCAAGGAGGAAGGAATTATTCGCTGCCGTTGGGCCTTTACGCTCTATGCCAATTTTTCCAACGAGGACAAGACCTTTGATTCGGGAAAATACGAGGTCAATGCAGACATGGACTACGGCCAGATCATCAACACCCTCAACCGGGTGTCCACCTATACCGAGGTGGCCGAAGTGACCATCCCCGAAGGTTATACCATCCAGCAGATCGCCCAGCTTTTGGAGGATGCCCGGGTGTGCGGGGCCGAGGACCTGATCGAGACGGCCAACACCTATCCCTTCAAGCATGAAATGCTTCAGGATGTGCCCATGGAGGAAAACCGCCTGGAAGGCTTCCTCTATCCCGATACCTATCAGTTCTATATCAATGACAATCCGGTGCGGGTGCTCAACACCATGCTCAACAACTTCAACAACAAGTACACTTCCGAAATGCGGGAGCTGACCGAGCAGTCGGGCTACTCCATGCGGCAGATTCTGACCATTGCGTCCATGGTGGAACGGGAAGCGGTGCTGCCGGAAGAGCAGGCCACCATCGCCGGAGTCATCTATAACCGGTTGAATGATCCCACTAATTTCCCCCATTTGGACATCGATGCCACCGTGCAGTATGCCCTGGGCGAACACAAGGAAAACCTGACCTATGAGGATCTGGAGATCGACAGTCCTTATAACACCTATAAGGTCACCGGCCTTCCCAAAGGGCCTATCTGCAATCCGGGCGTACCTGCCATTCTGGCCGCATTGCAGCCGGAGAACCACAATTATTACTTCTATGTGGCCGATCCGGAAGACCAGAGCCATGTGTTTGCCAAAACTTACAGCGAGCATGAAGCCAATGTGGCGGCCATGCAGGAAAAGAAGGAGCAGATGGGATGAGAAAGCCGGAACTGCTCAGCCCGGCCGGGGACTTTGAACGGCTGGAATACGCCCTTGCTTATGGGGCGGACGCCTGCTATCTGGCGGGCAAGGATTTTGGGATGCGCACGGCCCCTGGCAACTTCACCGGCGAGGAGCTGGAAAAAGCCTGCAAGCTGGCTCACAGCCTGGGAAAACGGGTGTATGTGACGGTGAATACCATGCCCCGCAGTGAGGAAGCCCAGCGAATCCCCGCTTTCCTGGATTTCCTCCAGCAAGCGGGGGCCGATGCCGCCATCATTGCCGATCTGGGTGTGCTGGAGATGTGCAAGCAGTATGCTCCACGGCTGGAGCGGCACATCAGCACCCAGGCCAACATCACAAACTATCAGGCCGCAGAGGCTTGGCACAAGCTGGGGGCCCACCGGGTGGTACTGGCCCGGGAGCTTTCCCTCCAGGAGGTGGCTCTGATCCGGGAAAAGACTTCGCCGGAACTGGCCATTGAGGTGTTTGTCCACGGGGCCATGTGTATGTCCTATTCCGGCCGGTGCTATCTGTCCGCCTATCTCACCGGACGGGATGGCAACCGGGGAGCCTGTGCCCAGCCCTGCCGCTGGCAGTATTCCCTGGTGGAACGGCAGCGGCCAGGGCAAGTGATGGATGTGTTCGAAGGGGAGGAAGGGGCTTATATCCTCAACTCCAAGGACCTTTGCATGCTGGATCACATCCCAGAGCTGATCGAAGCCGGGGTGGACAGCTTCAAGATCGAAGGCCGGGCCAAAACCGCCTATTATACCGCTATCACCGCCAATGCCTACCGCCGGGCCATCGACCTGTATTGTAAAGATCCGGCGGGGTATGCTTTGCCGGACTGGGTACGGCAGGAAGTGGAGAAGGTCAGCCACCGGGAATATTACACCGGTTTCTATTTTGGAGACAAGGACAGCCAGCACACGGAAGATGGCGGATACCAGCGGCCCTGGGAGGTCTGTGCTCTATCTTTGGGAGAGCAGGGGCCCTATGGGCCGGTGTTCCTTCAGAAAAACCGGTTTTCCCTGGGGGATGAGCTGGAGCTCGTCGACCCTGACGGACCGCCGCTGGCATTCCGGGTGGAAAGACTTTTGGATGAAGAAGGACAGGAGCTCACCTGTGCCCCTCATCCCCACCAGCATCTGGTGCTGCCTCAACTGAAACAAGTACACGAAAAAGCCTTTTTACGCCGCCGGGTGGAAAAGGAAGAAAAATAGCAAGGATGGAGAGAAGAACCATGGAAAAATTGGGACTCAATGAAATCAGAGAGCGGTTTCTCCGCTTTTTTGAAAGCAAGGGCCACCTGCGGCTGAAAAGCTTTCCCCTGGTGCCCCAGAACGACAATTCCCTGTTGCTCATCAACGCCGGTATGGCGCCGCTGAAGCATTATTTCACCGGCGAGCTCACCCCGCCGGCCCCCCGGGTCACCGACTGCCAGAAGTGCATCCGTACTCTGGATATCGACAGCGTGGGCAAGGATGCCCGTCATGGCACCTATTTTGAGATGCTGGGCAACTTCTCCTTTGGAGATTACTTCAAGCGGGAAGCCTGTCAGTGGGCCTGGGAGTTTATTACCCAGGAAATGAAAATGCCGGTGGACAAACTGTATGTATCGGTATTTCTGGACGATGACGAGGCCTATGACATCTGGACAAAGGAGATCGGCGTTCAGGAGGATCATATGGTTCGTCTGGGCCGGGAGGACAACTTCTGGGAGATCGGTTCCGGTCCCTGCGGCCCCTGCTCGGAGATCTATTTCGACCGGGGCGAAAAGTACGGCTGCGGCAGCCCGGACTGCGCTCCTGGCTGCGACTGCGACCGGTATGTGGAGTTCTGGAACCTGGTGTTCAGCCAGTTCAGCAGCGATGGCAAGGGCAACTACACCCCCCTGGCCCGGAAGAACATCGACACCGGTATGGGTATCGAGCGTCTGGCCTGCATTATGCAGGATGTGGACAGTCTGTTTGATGTGGACACCGTCCACCGGATTCTGGACCATGTGGCACAGCTGTCCGGCGTCACCTATGGCAAGGACAAGAAGCAGGATGTGTCCCTGCGCATCATCACCGACCATATCCGCAGCAGCGTGATGCTGGTGTGCGACGGCGTCATCCCCTCCAACGAAGGCCGGGGCTATGTGCTGCGCCGTCTGCTGCGCCGTGCCGCCCGTCATGGCCGTCTGCTGGGGCTGACCCAGCCTTTCCTGGCAGAAGTGGCCGAAACCGTCATCCAGGAAAACGAAGGTGCCTATCCCGAGCTGCGGGAAAAAGAGGAATATATCAAAAAGCTCATCCGCACCGAGGAGGAGCGCTTTGCCGCCACCGTGGAAAGCGGTCTTGTGAAGCTGGATGAGATGATCGCCGCTCTCCGGGGCAATGGGGACACCCTGTCCGGTGAGGACGCCTTCAAGCTGTATGACACCTATGGATTCCCGGTGGATCTGACAGTGGAGATCCTGGAAGAGCAGGGCTTCAAATTGGCCCGTCAGGCTTTTGAAGAAATGATGCGTGCCCAGCGGGAGCGGGCCCGTCAGGCTCGAGGCAACACCACAGGGCTGGGCTGGGCCGGAGACGATGTATCCCTCAAAGAGCTGCCCGCCACTGTGTTCACCGGCTATGACAAGCTGGAGGACACCGGCAAGGTGCTGGCCATTGTCACCGAAGGGGAACTGGCCGGTTCTCTCAGCCAGGGGGCTCAGGGAACTCTGGTGCTGGACCAGACTCCTTTCTATGCGGAAAGCGGCGGCCAGAGCTGGGATACCGGCGTGATGCGCCGGGAAGGCACCCTTCTCCAGGTGCTGGCTGTGCGCAAGACGGCCGACGGCAAGTTCCTCCACCAGGTGGAAGCCCTGGAGGGAACGGTGAATGTGGACGATACTCTCCAGGCCCATGTGGATGAGGATCGTCGCCGGGCCATTATGCGGGCCCACTCGGCCACCCATCTGCTGCAGAAAGCTCTGCGCACTGTGCTGGGCAACCATGTAGAGCAGGCCGGCTCCTTGGTGGAGCCCGATCGTCTCCGCTTTGACTTCACCCATTTCAGCGCCGTCACCCCGGAAGAGCTGATGGAAGTGGAAAAGCAGGTAAACGAAGAGATCCTGCGGGACGACCTGGTGAATATTTCGGAAATGCCCATTGACGAAGCCAAAAAGCTGGGGGCCATGGCTCTGTTTGGTGAGAAATACGGCGATCGGGTCCGGGTGGTCCGGATGGGGGATTACTCCATCGAGCTGTGCGGCGGTACCCATGTGCCCAATACCGCTCGGGTGGGTCTGTTGAAGATCGTCAGCGAAGCCTCGGTGGCCGCCGGTGTCCGCCGCATCGAAGCGGTGGTGGGCAGCCAGGTGGCGGCCATGCTCCATGAAAAAGAGCAGATGATCGCCCAGGCTGCGGCGGCCATCAAGTCCTCTCCCATGGAGCTGGTGAACAAGGCCCAGCAGACCATGAACGACCTGCGCCAGGCTCTCCACAAGGTGGATAAGCTCAGCGCCCGGGTGGCGGCTCTCCGCTCGGTGGAGATGCTCAACTTTGCCCATACCGCCGGGGACAGCGGTGTCAATGTGCTGGCCATGAAGGTGGACGATATGAGTTCCGATATGCTGCGTACTCTCAGCGACGATCTGCGGGACAAGGCTCCCAATCTGGTGAGTGTGTTGGCTTTGGTCACGGAGGAAGGCAAGATCAACTTTGTGGCGGCCTGCGGCAAGGAAGCGGTGAAGAAGGGCGCCCATGCGGGCAACATCCTCAAGCAGGTGGCCAAGATGACCGGCGGTGGCGGCGGCGGACGCCCGGACAGCGCCACAGCAGGCGGCAAAGACCCCTCCAAGCTGGAAGCGGCTCTGGAAGCAGTGAACAACATCGTGGAAGAAATGGTAAAGTGAGGGATAGACAATGGATGATTGCCTGTTTTGCAAGATCGTAAAGGGAGAGATCCCTTCCAAGAAGGTTTACGAAGATGAGAAGGTCTATGCCTTCTATGACATTGAGCCGGCAGCGCCGGTACACTTCCTGGTCATTCCCAAGGAGCACATCATGAGCTCCTGCGGCGAGGTGACCGAGGAGAACAGCGCCATCATCGGCTATATTTATCAGGTCATTGCCAAATTGGCCCGGGAACTGAAGCTGGACAAGGGCTATCGGGTGGTGACCAACTGCGGCGAAGATGCCGGGCAGACGGTGCAGCACATCCATTTTCATGTGCTGGCCGGCGGGCCTTTGGGCAAGATGGCCTGATTTGAGATGAAGCAGTGGTTGGGACGGTTTCCGGCGCAGCGGCCCCTTTGCTGGGCCGCTGCCGGTGCCGTCTGCGCCATTTTTGGCAGCGCTTTGGCATT
Source organism: Ruminococcaceae bacterium AM07-15 (assembly GCA_003477405.1). Lineage (GTDB taxonomy): Bacteria > Bacillota > Clostridia > Oscillospirales > Butyricicoccaceae > Pseudobutyricicoccus. Next base: position 9,663 of record QUDE01000026.1, on the reverse strand, counting down.
TTGTCACGGTTTCGCTTTGGGAAAGCTGGCATTGGCCGGGGCGCTGTTTTGCGGCTTGTTTCTGCTGACCCTGCCTTGGGGCCGGCGGAACGGGCTTTTGCTGTGCCTGGCCTTTGTGGGGCTGGGCACAGTCTTTTTCGGATTTTGGCGCCTTGCTCGGGCGGAGCCCCAGCTGACCTTCAGCGGCTGGTCGGGAACCATGGAGTGCATGGCCTTGGAGGAGGCCCAGGGCAAAGGCAGCTATGGCCAGGTGCAGGTGCGCGTTCTGGCTTTGGGGGAAGAAGAAGTAAACTTTTCCTTGCCCCTGTACCTGGAGGATGCCTCTCCTGAAATAAAAGCCGGAGAGCATTTTACAGTGGAAGCGCGTCTGTCCCGGGCACCGTTGGAACCCCGGCGTGGCTTTTCATCGGAGGGGATGTTTTTGCAGGCATCCCAGACCGGAGAGCTTCAAACGCAGGATGGCGAAACACCTTGGTGGCTTCGGTTGCAAGGTTTGGGCCAGCAGGTGGCGGAAGTGGCCGGAAAATGGCTTCCACAAAGGGAGAGTGCCTTGCTCACCGGCATCATCACGGGAAATAAAGAGGATTTCACTATCCAACAAAGGCGGGATCTGAACCTCAGCGGCACAGCCCATTTGGCGGCGGTGTCCGGGCTTCATGTGTCCAGTCTGCTGGGAGTGGCCTTTGCCCTTTTTGGGAAAAAGGGCGGGAGTCTTGTGGGGATTCCATTGTGCCTGATGATGGTGGTGCTGGCTGGGGGAACGCCTTCGGTACTGCGGGCGGTGATCATGGCCTTTTTCGCCATGGCCGCTTTTTGGATGGGCCGGGAGAAAGACACACTGTCTTCTCTGGCAGCAGCCCTTTTGCTGCTGCTTCTATTTTCTCCCATGAGTGTGCTGAATGTGGGATTGCAGCTTTCCTTTGCTTCGGTGTTGGGCATCGGGCTGCTCTTTCCGCCGATGCAGCAGGTTATTCTGGAAAAATTGGGCGGGAAGCACCGCTTGCTGGGAAAGATTCTGAAGGGTATGGCGGTGACGCTGACGGCCCAGACCTTTACCCTGCCCATTGTAATATTGGCCTTTCAGCGGGTATCCCTCCTGGCCTTGTTTTCCAATTTGCTCATTGTGCCTTTGTTGGCGCCGGTGCTTGTGCTGGGGCTTTGCTTTGTGGTGGCGGGCAGCTTTTGGCCGATATTGGGAAAAATGCTTTCCCTGGCGCTTCACCCCCTGCTTTGGTGGATCGATCTGGTGCAGCGAAAGACGGCAGCGTTCCCCTTTTCTTCGGTGAGCAGCGGCGGTGTGATGCTGTTCTTTTCCCTTTTGGGATTGGGCGTGGCCCTGTTCTTCTTCCGGAAGAAGGAGGGCGTGGGTCGAGGACTTGCAACCTATTTCCTCTGCGGTTTTGTTTGCCTCAGCGGAGTGGGGATGGAGCAGGCGCTGACCCTTTCTCTGTCGGTGGTCAACTGCGGCGGCAGCGGCCTTTTGCTGGTGGGAGAGGCGGGACAGCTTACCGCCTTTAGCACCGGGGATCTGAAAGGGGACGATTTTTACCGGGGTGCTCAGGATACCCTGGATCGGATGGGCCTGGCCCAGGTCTCCCATTTGTGGCTCACAAGCACAGAAGGGATCGCTCCCATTGCGCCGCCGGAAGATCGATGGGCCGGAGTTCAGCGGGTGAGCGCACCCAAAGGAGTGCTTTCTTCACTGATGCTGGGGGAGGAGAAGCAGGTTTATGAGCAGGGAGGACGGTTTTCCTTTTCCGGTGGCGAGGGTGCTTTGATTCCTGGGGAAAAGGGCTATCTGCTCCAGCTGGCTTTGCCTTCCTGCACAGTGCTGGCCACCTGTGGTCAGGACATGGGAGAGGTATTGACGGCGGTGAAGGAACAGGATCTTCAGTGTGAGATCTTGCTGGTGGACCAGAAGGCGGCGGAGGATTTGCCTCGGCTGGCTGCTATCTGCCGCCGTACGGGCTGCCAGATGCTGGTGTGCACTCGCTCCTCTTATGGGGGAGAAAGTGCCTCATTGGGCGCGGCCTTTTCCGGTCCCGTTCTCTATCTGGAGGAGGGGGAGCGGATGGATATGGAGTTGTGGGCGGCAGGGGCCGCCAGGGAGGACGAAGAATGAAAAAGGGCGAAAAGAACACTGCATACGATAAACTGCGTCAGGATGTGGATCAGGGCAGCCTGGAAAAGCTTTACCTGTTTTATGGGGAAGAAAGCTATCTGAAAGAGCATTATCGGGATCGGATCTTTTCCCTGATCGGTGGAGAGGCTTTCGCCCAGTTCAATCAGGTGGTGCTGGATGGGGATAGCCTGACCCTGGATGACCTGGTTGACAGCGTAGAAAGTCTGCCGGTGATGAGTGAAAAAAAGCTGATCCTCATCCGGGATCTGAATCTCAGCCGTCCGCCCGCCGGGCTGCGGGAGCAGCTGCCGGAGATCCTGGAAAACCTGCCAGATACCCTGTGCATGATCCTTTATTTTGACGCCCTGGAATATAAGCCAGACAAGCGGCTGAAAACCTGGCAGGCCGCTCTCAAGGCTGGACAAGCGGTGGAATTTGCCAAGGCGCCCCAAGGAGAACTGACCGCCTGGATCAAGCGGCGCTTTGCCGCTTTGGGAAAGGAGATCGACAGCGGGGAGTGCGAGTATCTCACTTTTGTCTGCGGCAGCCTGATGACCAACCTGGCCAGTGAGATCGACAAAATCGCCGCTGGAACCATGGAAAAACGAATCGACCGCCAGGCCATTGACCAACTGGCCTCCCGGGCTCTGGAAGCCCAGATCTATCAGCTCACCGACTATATTTCCAAGGGGGATACGGTGGCCGCCATCCGCACATTGCGGGATTTGCTGGCACTGAAGTTTGAGCCGGTGGTGCTGGCCGGGTCCATTGGCAAACAGGTACAGAAGCTGTATGCGGCAAAACTGGCTCAGCAGGCCGGGCTGGGAGAGAGTGCTTTGATGGAGCTCTTCCATATGCGCTCCAGTTACCCGGCCAAGCTTTTACGCCAAGCGGCAGGAAAACGCAGCCTTCCCTGGCTGCGTCGGGCGCTGCTTTTGTGCGATCAGGCGGACAAAGAACTGAAAAGCAATACCCCGGATGATGCCCGGGTGCTGGAACTATTGCTGCTGCGCATGGCGGCCGAAAAGGAGCGGGTATCGTGATCTCCATTGAACCGGTCATTATTGTGGAAGGCCGTTACGACAAGAATAAGATCAAACAGATCTTTGATACCGTAGTGCTGGAGACCGCAGGGTTTGGCATTTTCAAAGACAAGGAAAAGGCTGCTCTCATCCGCCGTCTGGCGCAGACGAGGGGAATTCTGGTGCTCACCGACCCGGATCATGCCGGGTTTCTCATCCGTGGCTATCTGAAAAACATAGCGGCAGAGGGAAAGGTGTACCATGCCTACATCCCCGACCGTTTGGGGAAAGAGAAGCGGAAGGCCCATCCTTCCCGGGAGGGAAAGCTGGGGGTGGAAGGGGTCACCGAAGAGGAGATCATTCAGGCGGTGCGCCGCAGCGGCGTGGCCATGAACGGTGAGAAGAAAACCAGGGAAGAAAAGCCGGTAACCAAAGCGGACCTTTATGCCCTGGGCCTGTCCGGCGGACCGGACAGCAAAGAGAAGCGCCGTTTGCTGCTGAAAAAGCTGGATTTGCCGGAAAATATGACGGCCGGAGCCCTTCTGGAGATGATCAACATCTTAGGCGGCGCGTCTCTGCTGGAGCGAGTGTTGGAAGAAATATAAATAAACAGCAAAAAAGCCGCCCATACAGGCGGCTTTTTTGCTGTGTGAGATGATGAGGATAAGAGTACAGAAGGATCTCCGCCCATCCTGGAGGGCAGTCCAGGGAAAATAGCGGAAACGGATGGCATGAAACCAGGGGCTTGATACCACCCGTTTCGGTTATTTTGGAAGCGAAGAAGGAGAACATCACTCAGTTTCCTGAGGCCAGAGGCATAGGATGGGGCAGAAGAGTGGTCAGAGCCTGTTTCCCTTCAAGAGAAAGGGCGGAAACCACAGTCATAGCCTCCTGTTCCGCCGATCGAGGCGAAAGGCCCAGTTGGACAAACAGACGATGGAAAGTCTGTTGTTCTCTTTGATATTGGAGGGCCAATCGCCGGCCCAAAGGGGACAGGCGAGCCTTCCCATAGTGGGCTTTTTCCACCAAATTTTCTTCCGTAAGCTGGGAAAGGGTTTTGGCTACGCTGGAGCGGGTCACATTCAGCTGGCGGGAAATGAAAACCGAAGGGATGGGGCGGTTATCCGGGCTCAGCCGATAAATCGTGAGCAAATAACGAATGACAGTGGATGAAAGCATAAAGATTCACCTTTTTCAGAAGGAGGACGGCAGGGGCCTTCCGGCCCCCACCGGCGGAGATCAACCCCGCTAAACAGAAAGATCACATCAAAGGATCAAGAAAAAACAATCAGGCCAGGGCTTTGCCCAAAGCAATGCAGCGAGCTTCGTCTTCACCAGCAGGAGCGCCGCAGACAGCCAGACCCTCACCGCCGACGAGAGAGGCCCCGACCGCGGCACACCGGTCCTGCCAGGAGCGCATCCACTCTCCGTCACCCCAGCCATACGAGCCGAAGATAGCCAGAGTACGCCCTTGCAGATGACCTTCCAACTGGGTGAAGAAGGGATCGAATTCGGCTTCTTCCAGCACTTCCGCGCCCATGGCCGGGCAACCCAGAGCCAGCCCGTCATATTCCAGAGCCTGCTCCGGTGTGAGGGAGGACACGGGCATACATTCCACCTGAGCTCCTCCTTCCAATGCGCCCTGGGCGATCAGCTGGGCCATTTGCTGGGTGTTGCCTGTTTGGGACCAATAGATCACAGCGACTTTTTTCATAGGTATATTGCCTCCTATATGATAGATGGGATACGATCAAGCACATGCAAGAACCTGAGGAATGGTCTCTCCACGGGCTACCCGGGAGCAGAGATAGTCCCGGCAGGAGTCGTAGCGGCGGAACAAAAGCCGGGCACGGCACAGACCGGAATACACCTTCCAATAGCCGCACAGCTTGCAGCATCGTCCCTGGTTTTGCTGAAAGGCCAGCACATCTCTGGGGGGATACCCCAGAAACAGGCCGATCTCATGGGGAAAGTCCTGGTTTTCGGCCAGCCTGGACTGGAGGAAAAGCAATTTTTCGCTGAGTCCTCCCGATGGATAGCCCGCCTGAGACAACATCTGACGGCAAGACTCCTGCTCCAGATGCCGCTTGAGCTCCGCAGGGGAATAGATCAGAAGCAGTACCGTTTTGCACCGGCGGTCCAAGGTGAGAAACCGCAATCCCCGCTGTCGAAGTACATGGCTGTACCAGGCGATCTGAGGAGCCAGCAGCCGGTATTCCTCCAGGGGCAGACTGACCAGATTGGCAGGCTTGACCCCTAAAAGGGCCGGCGCACAGTGACGGGCCAGCAGCCGATCCAAGGTTCGTTCCATGAATACCTCCTGTGGTTAGTTAATGCTAACCATGGTTCAAAAAACAAAGGGAGAAAACTCCCGCTTATTTACGAGTTAGCTAACGCTAACCACGGGTACATGATAGCATGCCATAGAGGCAAAGTCAAGAGGAATTTGGATTTTTTCAAAGCAAGTTGGTTGCCCGGAGAGGAGGGACATGCTACAATAGCATCAGATAAAAAGATCACATAGCGGCCTCTGGCCGCAAAGGTGGAGAAGAGAAAGGATGATCCTCATGAGCGTTATGGAAGCCATTTTGCAGCGGAAGAGCATTCGGGCCTATCAGGATAAGCCCATCGAGCAAGAGAAGCTGGAAAAGATTCTGGAAGCCGGAAGATTGGCACCTTCGGCTACAAACCAGCAGGCGTGGAAGTTTGTGGTGGTCACCGATCCGGCTCTGCGCCATGAACTGGTGGCGGCCTGCCGGAATCAGGCCTTTGTGGAGCAGGCTCCTGTGGTGATGGTTCTCTGTGCCGATGAAGTGCGGGATATGGCCTGCGGACAGCCGGCCCGCACCATTGATTGTTCCATCGCTCTGTCCTATATGCAGCTGCAGGCGGCTGAACTGGGCATCGGCAGTTGTTGGCTGGGGGCTTTTTCCGCTCCCGATGTGGCAAAGCTGCTGAAAATTCCCGCCGGGTTCCAGGTGGTGGCGGTATCTCCCTTTGGCTATCCTGCCGAGGAAGGCCGGGTGCGCAGCCGCAAACCCATGGAGGATATCGTACGGTATGATGCCTGGGAAACGAAAAATAAATAAGGTTTTGTAACAAAGAAAAGACCCCAAGAGCATTTCTTGGGGTCTTTTGTAGTGAAAGGCCGTAGAGTGGAAAGGGCATTTTAGAAGCCGGCTTTTTCAATGTGGGCTTTCAGTTTTTCAAAAGTTTCGTTACTGATATCGTGTTCCATGCGGCAGGCATCTTCGGCGGCCACCTCAGGGGACACACCCAAGGCCGTGAGCCATTTGGTGAGCAACCGGTGGCGTTCATAAATGCGGGAGGCTACTTCCATGCCGCTTTCCGTCAGCTGGATCCAGCCTTCTTTGTCCATGGTGATATATCCGTTTTCCCGCAGAAGACTCATGGCCCGGCTGACGCTGGGCTTGGAGAAATTCATTTGCCGGACGATATCAATAGAACGGACCGATCCTTTGCTTTCTTTCAGCATCAGGATGGTTTCCAGATAGTTTTCACCAGATTCCAGTATTTTCACTTGATGACCTCCTTGGGAAATGGATTGGCAAATTTTATTGTATCACGAATCGCTTTCCTGCTCAAGGGTGGAAGGACTGTGCATTTGTTCCTGTTGGGGAGCGTCGGGCCGGGCCCCCAGCTTGTTGACCCCGTAGACGCCCAGCAAAATCAAAGCAACGGCAATGACCTGCAATATGGAAAAGGGTTCATGGAGCAGCAGCACGCCGGCCAGCACCGATACGACGGTGATGAGATTGTTGAAAGAAGCGGTGATGGTGACGCTGATGTGGGTCAGGGCGTAGTTGATCATCAGGAAGGCTACCACCGAAGAGATCACCGACAAATACAGAATGGCTCCCCAGAAAGAGAGGGAAGACAGGGCCTGGGCTGTGCGATGGAAAAGCTCACCCCGGTTTTCCACAATGGCCAGCAGCACGAAGGAACAGGAGGACACTGCAAAGGTCACATAGGTCCGGTCAAAGGCGGTGAAATCCTGAGAGTACTTCCGGGTGAGCAAGGTATAGCAGGCGCTACTGATGACAGCACCGATCAGCAGGAGAAAACCAGGCAGTGTGACGGTGCCGCCCTGCTGCCCCCATACCGATATCAGGACCACGCCGGCAATGGAGCAGAGCATGGAAAGGGTTTGCAGCAGAGTGGGTTTTTCTTTGAGAAAGATGGCGCCCAAAGCCATGGCCGCCACTGGGATGAGAGCGATCACCGCCCCGGAAAAGGAGGCGGAAGTCCATTTGATACCATAGCTTTCGCAGATAAAATACAAAGTGGGCTCCAGCAGACTGACCAGGATCAGTTTGCGGATATCCCGTCCGCCGATGCGCAGGCGCACCACTTTACACAAAACCAGCACATTCAAAAGAGCAAAGGCCAACAGAAAACGGATGGACAGGGCAATCATGGGGCTGGTTTGGGAAAAGGCGATTTTGGAAAAAAGAAAGCTGAAGCCAAAAATTACATTGGCGGCCAGCAGACAGAGCAAAGCCTTTTGTTTTTGGGACATAGGAACACTCCCTTCGTAGGTGGAATAAAAAAAGAAACAGATAGAAAGAAAAGGCGCCGGTTTCCCGGCGCCCTTTTAAAAGGTATCAGATTTTTAATTGTTAGAACACACGGCCAGCGCCGATGTAGTTTCTGGTGTAATAGCTGCTGCTCATGGATTCGATGCACACAGTCTTGCCGCTGGAGGGGGAATGGATGAACTGGTTGTTGCCTATGTACATTCCCACATGGCTGACGCTGCCGCTTCCGAAGAACACCAGATCGCCGGGCTTCAGTTCATTGCGGCTGACTTTGGCCACATAATTGTACTGAGCCGAAGAGGTGCGGGGAAGGGTGATGCCGAACTGCTTGTACACATAGCTGGTATAGCCGGAGCAGTCAAAGCCGCTGGGGGAGGAACCGCCGTAAACATAAGGGGTGCCGATGAACTGCTTGGCATAATCCACAACGCTGCTGGTCACAGATGTGACGGTGGACTGAGGAGTCTGGGTTACAGGAACCACGTCCACATAATCGGGGCTGATGTAGCCCTGCACACCGTTGTAAGTGACCCGGTACCAGCCGCGGTTGACACCGTCGATGGTGGCCACAGCGCCCTGAGGAATCTGGGTGAGCACGGTGCTGCTGGTGGAGGGATAGGAGCGGACATTCAGGGAAGAAGCGGTGACTTTGGCGCCGCCGCCGTTCACATCCATCACATCCAGAACATCCAGATATTCGGCGCTCACATAGCCGGGATTGCCATTGCAAGTGATGCTGGCCCAGCCGTTTTCAACGCCGAGAATACATACCCTGTAACCGTCGTACAGACTATCGATTATCGACGCCGACTGAGAGGGAGCGCTGCGGAAATTCAGGGAAGTGGTGGTGTCCACAATGCCGCCCTTGACTTCTGCGGCCTGGGCGGTGGCCATGACGGTCACGGCCAGGGCCGCAGTCGTCATAGCCGTTTTCAAAACCTTGATACCTTCGTAAAGCATTTGTACCTCCTATGGTTGCAAAAGACGGATTACTTCTGGTGAAGCGCCCGTTCCAGCCAGATGGAAGCGATGTCCATGGCATTGTAGAGCCCGTCTTTCTCGGTGGATTTTACGACCTTATCTGTGGCGGAAATGTCGGGGTCGGTGAGCTGGAGTTCCACCCGGACTTTGGTGCCCACAGGCAAGTCCTTGTTTTTGGCGCTCTCCAGAACCTTGAGCATGATGATGTATTTTTCCGTCATGCTGCCATAGTAGATCGTGTCGTCTTTTCTCATCAAAGGGCGGCCCTTATAAGTGAGGGGCCACTGCGCTGTTGTGTTCTTTGTCGTCATGTGCTTACCTCCGACAGTAATTATTATATCAAAAGAGTAACAAATGTCAAACAAAATAGTTACAAAAGATAAACAAAAATTCTGTTACTTTTTTGTAACCCGTTGGGGCCCAAGGGGTTTGGAGGTACAAAATGCAATAAATTGGCAAAAGGCAAAGGCGGTATTTTGTTATCAATGTGCATTGTTATGCGGGAAAACGCATGATAGGCGTTAAAAGGACTCCTGCCTGGCCGGACAGGAGCCCTCGCTGAGACCCATCATGGATCAATCGTTGAGATAGTGGCGTACCAGTTCCTGCAGCAGCTCGTCCCGGTCAATGCGGCGGATCAGGCTGCGGGCATTATTGTGGTTTGTGATATAGGTGGGGTCCTCAGAGAGGATGTAGCCCACGATCTGGTTGATGGGGTTATAACCCTTTTCCCGGAGAGCGTCATACACCGCGGTGAGGATGCGCTTCATCTCTTTATCAGAGTCATCCGTGATGGCAAATTTTCGTGTTCCGTCAAACAAGTTGGTGCCCTCCTTTTGTGGGTGTGTATCCCAAATGAAACCCATAGCCCATTATACACAGTTTTGGGGCAAATGTAAAGGCGAAGACAGGAGGAAATCCTGGCATCCTGTAGGTGTTACAATGATGTGTGACAAATAGAAAAAAGAAGAGCGAATAG
>QUDE01000025.1 GCA_003477405.1 Ruminococcaceae bacterium AM07-15 | reverse complement strand
AATGTGACTTCTTTTTGAATTTGATGAAAAAGTCCTTGACTTTTCGTCTCTGGGGCTGCAACGGGAAAATTTCGGGGTATACTTCAATCGTTTTGTTCAGGAGTAAGATGCGGACAACTTTTATGTCGGGAGTGAATTAGTATGTATATATGGGATGCACTTTATGGGAAAATTGAATTCAGCTCTTTGATTTATAAGTGCATGCTATCTCCTGAAGTTCAGCGTCTTCGTGAGGTTAGATTGTGCAATATTAATTCTCTTTGTATTACAGGAAGTTCAAATATAAATCGATTTGAACATTCCGTAGGAACTGCATATCTTGCAGCACTTAATATTAATTCTAATTCGCAGAAACATTTGAAACTCACTAAAAAAGATAAAGAAACATTTATAATTGCGGCGCTACTCCATGATGTAGCGAATGGCCCATTTGGGCATTCTTACGAATACATCATGGAGAAAAAGGGATTTGTCCCAGAACAGGGACTAGGGGATGTATTTACAGATGTGGTTTCTGTAGGTAAAGGCGCGCATAAAAATACTTCTCCATTTGAAACAATTTTTTTTGGAAAACTTCGAGCCTTAACTTCAATACTCAATACGAAGCAAAAAGAAGAGATTTCTCAAATAATTGCTGGAAACCATCCTTTTAGTAAATTAATAAGTGATTCCATAGATCTTGATAACATTGATAATGTGTTCAGGATGGCCTATCACATGGGGCTTAAGTTTAGGAAAGAAGCCCCACTAAAACTTGCTGAGTCGATGTTTATAGAAGATGATCATGTAGTGTTTTTACAGGCAGCTAAGACATATCTCGAAGAGTGGTATTACTTAAGGGAAAAAGTGTATAAGTTTTTATTATTAAACCCTCAAGAATTTGCAGGAAAATATATGCTTACAGAAGCAATGGATATATTGTTTGAGTGTATATCTCAAGGTAAGGCGGAAGGACGCGATATAAAGTGGAATTATACGGATTATCAGTTGATGGAGGAATTGAACCAGCTCAAAGAAACCTGGCTTAAACGCAAAACATTGCTCCTCGAAAATATTGATATTGGAGTAGTGAATAAAATCAAAGAAACGGAATCTGAGGATAATCAAAGACTTTTATTGAAGGACTATCTTGAAAGCCTAGTATTAACCGTACCAATCAAGGAAAAAGGAAAAACTGGTCAAAGCAATAAGATGTCATTAAGCTCTAATTTTTCTTACACATTTGATAAAAATGGTGCGGTTACAATAGAAAATCGTAACATGACTTTTGAAATTAGTGAAAGTAAGTTATATAAGGTGGTCAATATTCGTTACAATTCATCGCAAATTATTTCAAGACTTATGACGGGGGATTTATATCAATGCTTGATGATACTTGAAACTCAAGATATTAGCAAATATGGTGCTTTTTTGGAATACTCAAAGCGCATTGCTATTGAAGATGAGTTGGAGACTAGAGTCAAAACAGACAAGGTTTTTTCGCGTTTAAACATTGGACTCCACCCTATACTTGATGTAAATAAGACCGAAAGGCAACTCAAAGTAACATTTAAGGACATGAATACCCCTGTTGTTATTGGAAATATGGCATCAAAGAAATTACTTATTGGTGTCTTTATAAAAAATGAGCCTTATGGTTTAAGACATGCAAAATTCTCGTTGGGAAAAAATCAAAATAAGCTTATTGACATTGTAACAGAATACTTCGCCTCTTATTTTGAAAATGGCGTGAATCCCGTTCCATTGTATGAGGAGGCTGATAGATATGGAAAATAGTGAAATCAAGAAAAGGCTAAATAGTATAAATTGGAATTTTGATTTTACAATTGATTATGCGGGAGACACTCTCCATCCTTTTAATTGTCGTAAATATTATTCTTATCCTGCAACTTTTATTCCAGAAATACCTTATGCGATGATTGAGATATTGTCTCAAAAAGGGGATGTTGTTTTAGACCCATTTGGAGGAATTGGAACCACATTTATACAGGCGCTCTCTTTAGAGCGGATACCATACTCTTTTGATATTAATCCAGTTGCTACAACTGTGTGCGAAACTTTGTACATGCTATTTGATCCTTCTATAAATAAAAAAACAATACGGAATCAACTGTTACAGTTGTGTGAAGGATATGATGAGACAAAGGACTATACAGTATACCTTTCAATGCAACGAAAAGAATTGAGCGGTTGGTTTGAAAAAAACACATTTAATGAAATATCCTTCCTGTTTTATAAATTCGATCATTTGGAGGATAAAATTGTTCAAAGTGTAATGAAATTAATTTTATCCAGCATTCTTGTAACACTTTCAAGTCAAAATAAAGGGTGGGCCTACATAGCAGATAATGTAAAACCAAAAAAAGATGAATTAAGGAAAAAACCTGTGTTTGATCAATATACAATTTCAACAAAAAATTTGCTGAATGATGTTATTGACCATGAATCTCGATTACCAAGTAGTTTTGCGGCGTTTTATTCTAAAATTTCCCATGAATCTCGTATTTTTGAGGACTCTCTCGTTAATGCACCTATAAAATCAGAGTCTGTAGATTTGGTAATTACATCTCCACCATATCCTCGAATGATTGATTATGTTAAATCTCAGAGACTCTCTTTTAATTTCTTTAATGAAAATTTTTCGGATTATGTTGGAAGAGAAATAGGGGCTAGATACAGAAGAAGCCGTCGGGATTGCTTGAATAGTTATGAACAAGACATCTGTCAGATTAATAAAAAAATTTCTGATGTATTAAAGCCTGGTGGTTATTTCTGTGTTGTTCTTCCTGATTATGATGCGAAAGATAATCGAAAAGATGTTATTGAAAGAATCGTTGAAGATTATACTAAACTTAGGATGGATAAGGTGTTTGAGGTTGGCAGATATATTCCAAGTCACAAGCGAACTTTAAGTATACAGTGGGCTACACTTGTAAATGAACGAATATATATTTTTCAGAAAGGGTGAGAAAATGCCTTTTGAGAGTATAATCATTACCGGAACTTCTTGTGCAGGAAAAAGTACTATTGCTCAAAAGTTGTGTAATGAAGTTGATGTTCGCTTTAAACAAGTAAGAGCTATTACAACTAGAAATAGACGCGCAGATGACTTAAACTATGAGTATGTAAGTAATGAAGAATTTGATCAACTTCTTGCAGACCAAAAACTTCTGGTGAATAGTACATATCGTGGGAAAAAATATGGTATAAAAAAAGAAGAATATAACAATATACTTAGGCAACACAAAATCCCACTTCTTGTGATCACTCCAGCTTCAGCTGCAGAACTTTTAACAGGGAATCAAGAAAAATACATGAGCATTTTTCTTGACTCTCAAGACAACATATTACTTGATCGTTTGATTGAACGATCAAGTAATACACCCAATAAAAAGGCTAAAAAATCGTTTTTTGAGCAAAACCAAACAGATCGCAGATATCAAGATAAAACTCACTATATTGTTAACAATATAGACCTAGAGTCAACAGTCAGTTTGATTACTTTATTGTGGAAACACCAGAATCGTGGTGGTGCATTATCTCAGAAGATAATTACCTCAATGATCAAATGCGGAATCCTTCTGAGAAATGCTGATCCGGAAATGATAAAGGGGGCATCATATGACTTACGCTTAGGTGATGAGTATTATTATGATGGTAAAATACAGAAATTGTCGGACAAAAAACCGTTTTTAACTATAGAACCATATGACTATGCAGTAGTTTCTTGCATGGAAACTGCATGGATGCCTAGAGACATTATTGCGAAATTTGGATTAACAGTAGGATTATTTTGCCAAGGAGTAATTCTCTCTAACGGTACACAAATTGATCCGGGATTTCGCGGCACACTATTCTGCTTACTGTTCAACACTTCTAATCGGGCTGTTCATCTTAAACGAGGAAAACACTATGCTACGATAGAATTTAATAAACTAATAGGATACGCTGAACCATATGAAGGAAAATATCAAGGGAAAACACATATTATTGACTACATTCCTGAAAATGCATTGCATGGGGCAATTAATGAACTGAAAAAAGAAGTAGAACAATTAAAAACAGAAAGTCGCATCATGCAAAATATATATTTGGGAGTAGTCGCATTAATGTTTGCGATCATATCAATTTTATTAGTTCTCAAATAAATTTACTGTATGAACACTTAGTATTTGATTCTTTGCACATTAATTATACTTCAGTAACCATTTAAGGTTGTTGACAGTTTAATTACTGTGTTTGCTTCCATGCCACTCTAAACCCTAAAATAATTCTACTTCTATTCTTGCGTTTTGTCCCTTTTCTCTTTCCATCAGGACATTCACATTTTGCTGGAGGGTATCATATTCCCTTTCCTCCTGCCGTATCTTCCGAAGTTCCACTTGCAGGGCGGTCTTGCGAGCGGTGAGCTCATTTAGTTCCGCTTTTAGCTTTTCGGCTGAAGGAAGTTTGGTGAGTCCGGCCTTCTTGATTTCCCTAGCTGCCGCCTCAAACAAGATGATCTCGCTCTCAAACCCACGGAGGAATTTTTCCTTATCCTTTGATGCCTTGTAGCGGTCATAGACGGGTTTCAGTTTGCGGTAGGTGTCGATCTGCTTTCCCAGGAGAGAAAGGTTGGTGATCTGCTGTTCCGTATCCCGCAGGCTCTCCCTGGTGCGGATGGATGCGGCGGCAACGGCGTCGCACCGTTCCACCAATTCCTCATAGCTGCCGATGCCGTGTTCGGTGAGAAAATTCATAGTGGCGGCCGCCCGTTTCAGATTCTCGATGGTCGCCCACCGCTGGTATCCGGCGCTTTGCTGAGCCTTGATATTGTTCTGAATGTCAATGAGCAGGCTGACCTTCCCGCTGCGCTGTTGGGGCTGTCTGGAGGGCCTGGGGCCTCCGGCAATGCGGGAGGCAACGGCTTCTTCCGTGTAATCGGCGCCCAGGGTTTTGAGCCGTGTGAACCGCTCTTGGTTCGGCGCTCTGGCGGAGATATACTTTCCCCGCTTGATCTCGTATCCTTCCCGCTGTAACCGGGCAAGCAAATCTTCCAGGCAGGAGGACATGGGGATCAGCCGGTCGATGGTGGCCTTCAGCTTTGCCTTGTAGCTGGTGCCGTTCTGCGCTGCCTGATGCTCGATGTAGCTCTTGCCCTTGTCCCGGCCGGGGATGATGACGGACAGGCCGTGTTCTCGACACAGCCTATCGCTGATCCGGCGTATCTCATGGTAGCTGCGCTTGTTGGAGTGGTAGTGCTTGTGGTCGGTGAAGCTGACCGCATTGAAAATCAGATGGTTGTGAATATGCCCCTTATCAATATGGGTGGTAAGTACAAACTCGTACTTGCCACCCAATATTTCTTTTGCCAGCTGCATCCCAATCTCATGTGCATCCTCGGCGGAGACCTCTCCAGGCTCAAAGGCTTGGATCAGGTGGCGGCCCAGGTGCGTGCCCTTGTCGATGGAATGACGGCGGGTCCATTCAAACTCGATGTCGGCGGTCTCGGCGGCGCAGCCAAAGGAGGAAACCAGTAGCTTTCCGTCCGTCTTGTCAGGGTTGCAGATATAGTCAATCGCCGATTTCAGCGTTGACTTAATAGGATGCGTCTTTGTAACTGCCATATCTGATCCAGCCTTTCCCGGATTTCCTCCATGTCGGCCTGATAGGTAGGGCCACCGGCGTTGACTCGCTTGGCGATCTGATTGATGTTCCGGCCAATGGCGGACAGGAGCTTGTTCATCTCCTTAATGTCCCTGGTGTCCACATAGATGATATATCCGTCGATTGCCATCTTCCGCAGGTAGGCGCCGATCCGCTTTGTCTGGAGCTGGGCCATCTTCTGCTCGATTAGGTTGCGTTCTTCCGCTGTTACCGGGCAGCGCAGGATGATGGGGCGTTTTCGATTTACCATAGGGCGGCACCGTCCTTTCTGCATAAGGGTTTGGGACTATCCCAACAAGCAATTTTGTGTTTAGGGGCAAGGGGTTCCCTAAAGCAAAAATTCGCAAGTGTGGCCACACTTGCTGTGCTTGCTATCGTTTCTTAACAACCGTTTCGCCCTCTACTAATACTACAATTCACAACACCTCAAATGGCAACTACAAGGGGAAAATCTGCAAAGAAAAACGCCGCAACCACCATAGGTTACGGCGTTCAAACATTCATCAGAAAATCAATCTTTTTCGCTTTCAACTTCCACTACTTCTTTTGCGGTAGCTGCCACAATCCGGAGTCCGGCATCGCTCATATTGTCCAAAAGCGTATCAAGCTGGCGGCGCTGCGTGGACTTCTCGGCTTCATTATCCGGGAAGAAAAACTGATCTACCGATATATTGTAACGGGCAACAAGCTCATAGAAAATTTGGAGGCTCGGATGCTGCCCTTTATTCTCAATATTAGCAAGATAGCGCGGAGAAATATACATCTCATCGCTTACTTGCTTGCGACTTTCTTTGCGTTCTTTACGAGCCGCCTTAATTGCCGCTCCAAACGCCTTGAAGTCATATTTTGGTACAGGTCTCTTTGCCATCTTAATTCACCCAATTGCATTTTACAGTTCACCTCTGCTTTTAGATATGTCTACTCAATTCATATTATTGCTTTATATAATTCCTATTTTTGAAGTGAAAGCCTTGCTGTACTCAGCGGCCCAAGCATATAATTGTTAATAGGCGCAGACAAGTAAAGAAAAACATGGCATGATTAATAATGATGTTCCTCACCAATGTGACGAGATGCTTTACGCAACTAAGTATAACATTTTTTGCTTGCATCGGTTGGTGGAACTTCTGTGTGTCAATGGATATAATGATTTTAAGAGGTGCGAAAAGTATGAAAAAGCAGAAAAGTAATATTGCTCGTAATTTAACCATGTTGCGTCAGCTTAATAAATACTCCCAGGAAGATGTAGCTGAACAAATTGGTGTCTCCCGCCAGGCCGTAGCAAAGTGGGAATCCGGCGAGTCCGTACCGGACATTGTAAATTGTGACGCACTGGCGCAGTTATATAATGTAGAGCTTAATGACCTGATTCATCACGATCAGGAACAAACCGGGCTAAATGTTCCACCCAAAGGCAAACACATTTTTGGTACGGTCCGTGTGGGCGAACGTGGACAGATTGTACTTCCCAAACAAGCCAGAGAAGTGTTCCGAATCAAGCCGGGAGATCAACTGGTCATTTTAGGGGATGAATCTCTGGAACATCCAGGAATTGCCCTGATGAAAGAAGAATTTTTCTTGGGCATTGCTCAGTTATTCAATGCTGCCTTGAATATTGCCGATGCCCCAGATGAAAAGGAGAGAAAATGATGGAAGCTGTGCTGTGCGTTCAGGGCCTTTACAAGCATTATCCTGGATTTGCGCTGGAGGATGTGAGTTTTTCTCTTGCCCCCAAATGTATCATGGGGCTGATCGGTAAAAATGGGGCCGGAAAAAGCACGACTTTAAAATGCATCCTCAATATGGTGTCCCCAGAGAGTGGGAGCGTGGAGATTTTTCAAAAGGATTTTATTCAGTATGAAAAAGAGTGTAAACAGCGAATCGGCGTTGTATTTGGCGGGATTGATTTTTACCCGTTAAAGAAACTTTCTAGCATTACAGCTGTTACTCGAAAGTTTTATACTGACTGGGATCAGGCGCAATACCAGAAGCATATCAAACGTTTTTCTTTAGATGAAAACAAGAAATTCAAAGAGCTTTCAAACGGTATGAAAGTAAAATATCTGCTTGCTCTGGCCCTGTCGCACCATGCGGAGCTGTTGATTCTGGATGAACCAACTTCGGGCCTTGACCCCGTATCCCGTGAGGAGCTGCTGCACATTTTCCGCCAAATCGTGAAAAACGAAAACTGTTCCATTTTGTTTTCTACGCATATTACTTCTGACTTGGACAAATGCGCAGATGACATCACCTATATTCAGAATGGACGTGTGCTGAAAAGTGCGGACAAGGACACATTCCTGCGCTCTTTTGAGCATTTAAAAACGCCAGAGGATATAGGGCCGCTCACTCTGGAAGAAATCATGCTGCGGACGGAAAGGAGTGAGTGGGATGATGACGCTGCTGTATAAGGAAATCAGACTTGCTGCCCATCCAACCTCGATTGTGTTTGCATTTTTAGGTTGCCTTGTTCTTGTGCCAGCCTATCCCTATAGTGTAATCTTTATGTTTGGCTGTCTGGCACCCTATATCACATTTCTGAATGCGCGTGAGACGAATGACGCTTGGTACACTGCAATCCTTCCAGTGACAAAGCGCGAAAGTGTTTTGGGAAAATGCCTTCTGATTGTTTCCGTCCAGATATTTCAGTTGCTATTTTCTATCCCATTCGCTTTTCTTCGCAATGCTCTAAACATTGAAAACAATCCCGTAGGGCTGGATGCAACGCTCGCTTGGTATGGCTTCGGCCTTATCGTGTACGCTGTCTTTGATTTAGTATTCTTTCCGACATTCTATAAAAGCGGCTACAAGGCGGGAAGATCCTTTATTTTGGCATCAATCCCTATGGTAGTGTTGATGATTGCGGTGGAGGCAGTCGCCCATATACCGGAGCTCGCTTGGTTGGACAGTTATCAGCCGAAATATTTGATAATGCAGTTGCCTATATTGGCTGTAGGCATCCTTTGCTACACGGTGTTCCTATTACTTGCCTATCATATGTCTATAAAGCATTTCGATAAAGTTGATTTGTGATATAGCACATTTAAAACAATAATGAATCTGCCCAGCGGCAGAAAAGAAAAAAACCGCCGCGGGGCAGATGGCTTTCTGCGCGCAAAAGCACTTTCTTCACGGCGGTTCAATTCGAGCCGCCGTTTTTCTTTGCCCTGACAGCTTCCACGGCGGCATAGAAGGAGGATGCCGCCATGCTGCGCCGGATGTTGTCCCCGCCTGATCTGACAAGGGCTAGCCGCTCAAAAAAAGCCCGTTCTATTCGACGGAGAGGTTCGGCCATGAGTATGAACTATACCGTGTAAATAAACTTCATATTGTTTTCTATTGCGCCCGGTGGGTCTGTGACCTGCCGGGCGCTTTTTATCGTTTCCTGCGGTCGGGATGGCTGGCCGTTGCTTTTCTCAAATTTTCTTCAAAAAGGAGGCGTTTAGCGGGCAGAACACGCTCTCGCAGGATTGGTAGTAGCGGAAAGGGAGAGAACCACCTGATCCCCCCATGGAAAGGGGGTGAAACTGATGGAATCTAACCCCCGCGACTATGGCGAGCAATGCCGGTTCGATGCTTTTTGCAAGAAGGTATTGCGAAACGAGGCCAGAGCCTACCTGCGGAACATGAAACGCCAAAGAAAGCGTGAAGCCTTCTTTAGCGACTTGTCCCAGGCGGAGCTGGACAAGCTCTGCGTCGTGGATTGTTATCCCAGCGACAGCATTGTGTTCTCGTCGCACGGCTACGATCTACATATCGACAACGAGCTTGTGGCCGAGGCGTTCTCCGTTTTGCCGCAGATGGAGCAGAGCATTTTGATTTTGCACTGCACCCTGGACATGGCAGACGGTGAGATCGGCAATCTCGTTGGGATGTCCCGGAGCGCCGTTCAGCGGCACCGGACGAGGGCGCTACAGGAACTGCGCGAAGCATTGTCAGCGCTGATGCCGAAAGGAGGCTGAAGAAGATGACAGAGCCCATCCACAAGGGAAAGGACCTGCCGCCCGTTTGGGTGATCCATGCGGCCTCCGGCGGTGACAGCGAGGCCATGGAGCAAGTGCTGCGGTACTACGACGACTATATGAGCCGCTTGTGTACCCGTACCCTCTATGACAAGGACGGAACGCCTCATGTGTGCGTGGATACCCACATGAAGCGCTGTCTGGAAATCCGACTGATCCGGGCCGTGATGCGCACCTGATCCTTTCAGCCCTGGCAGAAGGCAAGCGGCTTACCCTTTCCTCCTTTGCTGATGCCGGGGACGGACCCCACCTTGACAAAGAAAGCCTTCGGGCAGCATAAGGCAGACGGATACGATCTGTCTGTGTGGAGCCGGTCGGCCGGTGCGCCATGACCCTGTTGCAAGTCCGCAGGACGGGACCCCTACCAAACAGGTGAGCGACAAAACCAGGCCGCAAAACAGGTGTGGCAGCCTGTGGGCGAGGATACGCAGACAGGATAATGAGACTCCCGCGTTGAACGCCCTCAAAGCATTGCGCGGCGCACCCATCAGCATGGGCCGGGGTGAGATTCCCGTGGAGCTGCGGCCAGCAGCCGTCCGTTTTCTGCCTCTTTTATTTTCAGATAAATCTTCTGCTTTTCTGTTTACGGATAATTCGTAAACTTTCCATTAGCAGCAGACAAACCCGAAACGGCGCGGTACAATGAGGGTAGAAGTTATGAATGAACACCCTTTTGCGTGCCGTTTCTGACTGGAAAGGAGGCTGCTGTGTCAGAGATTCAGAACGGTACGGAGAAAAGGCCTTTGGAGTGCCGCACCTATACGGTCAATGAGATTGCCCGGATATTAGGTGTCAGCCGGACACAAGCATACCGTCTTGTGCAGGAGGGCCTTTTCAAAAGCGTACGAATTGGTAACGCCATACGAATTCCCAAACGGTCGTTTGACAAGTGGCTGGAGCCGCTTGATCTGTGACATCAGAAAGGAAGGTTCGTTATGGCATCCATCATCAAAAGAAAGAAAAACTATTCTATTGTTTATACCTATGTGAACGAGAACGGAGAGACCAAGCAAAAGTGGGAGACTCGCACTTCCTACCAAGACGCATTGAAGCGCAAGGCGGAGATCGAGAACCAGAAAACCACCAAGTCTTTTCTCCCACCCAGCAATCAAAGTATTTCGGAGTTTCTGCTGGACTTCGTCTCCCTCTACGGCGAAAAGCGGTGGGGGGTGTCCATGTATGACAGCCAAAACTCGCTGATCGCCAACTACATCAACCCCATCATCGGGGACATGAAGGTGCAGGACATCACCACGCGGGTAGTGGATAAGTACATCCAGACTTTGCAGAAAACCCCTGCGGTGAACACCAGAACGCACCACGCCAAAACGGAGTTTGTCACCAACGCTACCATCGAGAAGATCATCAAACTTCTCCGCTGTGCCTTCAAGCAGGCGGTTCGGTGGGAGCTGGTTGCCAAGAACCCCTTTGACAATGTGGTTCTGCCTAAAGTGGAATACAAGAAGCGGGACATCTGGACCGCCGATATGATCCGCACCGCCCTGGACCAGTGTACGGATAGCAAGCTTTATGTAGCAATGAACCTGGCCTTTGCCTGTTCGCTGCGCATGGGCGAGATTTTGGGGTTGACCTGGAGCAATGTCCACATCTCCGATGAAGATATTGCCGATGACAACGCCTATGTCTACATCGACAAGGAGCTGGCGCGGGCCTCCAAGCGGGCCATCGAGATGCTGGGGCAAAAAGACATCTATCATGTGTTCACGCCCCTGTTTCCCAACACCAGCACCAGGATTATCCTAAAGAAGCCCAAGACCGATTCCAGTATCCGCAAGGTGTGGTTGCCCAAGACCCTGGCCTATATCCTGCGGGAATGGAAATCCGCACAAGACGAGCTGCGGGTACTGCTCCGTGACGAGTATCAGGATTACGACCTGGTGGTGGCGCTTGCCAATGGCCGCCCCTGTGAGGATCGCATCATCCTGAAGTCGTTTGAGAAGCTGCGGGAGAAAGCAGGGCTGCCCAAAGTGGTTTTTCACTCTCTCCGTCATTCCAGCACCACCTATAAGTTAAAGCTGAACCACGGCGACCTGAAGGCCACCCAGGGCGATACCGGACACGCCCAGATCGACATGATCACCAGCGTGTATGCGCACATTCTGGACGAGGATCGCAAGATCAACGCCCAGAAGTTTGAGAGCGCCTTCTATGCCAATCCCGACCTGCGCTCGGTTCGTCCCCCGGAGGAACCGAAGGAACCGGCGCCCGCCACATTGGATTTGGAGGCCCTGGTGGAGCAGCTTCGCAAGTCGCCGGAACTGGCCAACACACTAGCCGCATTGCTGGCGTCGGCCCCATCCGAAAAATAGGGCGGGAAAATCGTATTAGCAAATCGGCGTTTTTTATTAGCAAGGCCGGAAAAATAGTTCGAAGCCAATTAGCAGGCATACAGCGAAAAATGTATAAAATCGTTCCGGCGGAGCGGCAAAAATGCTCTGAGAGAACGATAACAAAAAACCGCTGTAAACCATCAAAAAACGGCTTACAACGGTCATTTTTGGCACCCCCGGCTGGGTTCGAACCAGTGGCCTGTCGCTTAGGAGGAGTACGACCCCTATTGTCCGCAGGAATCCCAAAGCGTCTGTAATAGCCGAAAACCCCCGTCATTACTGGATTTATCGAATGGTGCATGTAGTGTCATGTGTCCCTCGGTATTCCGGGAGTGACTGGGGTTTTTCGTATTTTTCCTTAGCTTCCTTAGCGCGAATCAAGTGAATTGGATAAAACACTCGATTCCGCCAGGTACATTATAGCATACAGAATGGAGAATTCAAATGCCAACCTATCAATTACAAATTAAACAGGTGGTGGACTACCCACGCTGCCGGATATACCGGCAGTTCGTCCGCTTTCTGATGGAGGACCGGAGCATTCGCGTAGGCGGAGGCTCCGGCCTTTTTTATTTTACGGTACTTTGCAGCTACGCAAACTTCCGCACCTCATATCGCCGCATCGACGGCATCAGCTATACCGTCTACCCCGGCGAGTGGGTCTGCACCCTCAAGGAGCTGTCCCAATGGTTCCGCACCCGGTTCCAGTGTCAGGCGCTGGCCGTGCTGGAACGGCTGCAGAAGCAGCATCTCGTTTCTTTCCAGACCCTGGGCCGCGGGAATGTAGTCCGCTATAAGATCTGCGACTGGGCGCGGCATAATACGGTCCTGGAGTACAATGCCCCCTGCCAGAAGGACACCGGCTTTTTCTTCCTGCCGGTTTCCGTTGCCACCGACCTCATCAGTTCAGACCGCTGCTCCGAGATGGACATTGTGCTGGACCTGTGGGTATCCGCCATCTACAACGACAATCAGGTGCAGGGGTCAGACCTGGGGCCGGTGGTCTATTTCCGCAACGGCACCGGAAATCCCCTTGTCACCTACACCGAGCTGGCTGCCCGCTGGGGGCTGTCCCGGGCGACAGTCGGCCGTGTCCTGAAAAAGCTGGCCGCGCTGGACTACATCTCCCTCATGTCCTTCCCGGGCCGGCATGGCAGCGTGATTTATCTGCAAAAATATCTGTCCACCATGTTCGAGATTTCGGATGTGATGGTGGATAAAGAGGAGGTCGCTATGACGCTTAACATACGCCTGGAACTCCCGAAGGAGGATAGTGCAGGTCTTGACGCCCCTGCTTTGGAGCATGAGGTCATCGTTTCAGATGAACTCGCCAGCGTTTCAAAATCGCACATTGAAATTATCCTTCAGAAAATGGCGCAAATCCTGATGGCACAAGGGATTTCGTGCTTTGGCTGCCCGCTCTCTCGCTACAAGTTATATCCCTTATCGGGCGACTGCCGGGAAGATTTACTCCCCCGCGCGCGCGAGCAGTCCCTGCTGCGTTTTGGCCTTGCTGTTCTGTGCGGGAACAAGCAGGTCGCCACTTTTGAACTTACACTCTCTCCCTCAGCGGAGAATTGAACAAGGAGGTCTTACCATGAAGAAATTTGTTGAAAAAGATGTCGCTGAGAACCCTCTGTACCATGATACCTGGAAACTGCTGAAAAAATACCGCGATGTGGTTTGGAGCTTGGAGATTTCCGTCCAGCATGTGCGGGCCAAGTTCGAGATCGAATACGGCACTTCCATCGAGGAATTTCTGGATTCCGTCTACCTGGCCGGCGCAGACCTGAACGGGAGCGACATTGAGCACCATGCCAAGTGCATTGAGCGCAGCCACAAGATGCTGAAGCTCCTGGATTCGGCAGTCGAATTGCTCCGCACCCGCCATAAGAACGGCGAGGCGTATTACTGGCTGCTGTACTACTCCTTCCTCTCCCCTCAGCAGCTGAAGAATGTGGAGGAAATCATCGAGAACCTGCGCCCACATATCCGGGACATCTCCTTCCGCACCTACTATCGCAAGCGGCGGGAGGCCATTGAAGCCCTCAGTTCTGTGCTATGGGGCTATACCTCCAAGGACAGTCTGGATGTGCTGGAGCAGTTCTTCCCGGAGCCGAAATCCTCCGAGAAACAGGCGGGCAAGTAATTGGCACAATTCGGGACTGAAATTGGCGCGTTCCTGCCCTTGAGCCGTAAATCCCTATGTGTTAGACTGAATATGCTCAAACTTGCACCCAAAACTGAATACAGGCAGTGAACAGCACCTTTTTCGAGGTGCTTTTTTGCTGCCCAAACGGTCTTTGGCCTGAGAAGGAGTCCACATCTGCACAACGGATGCGGGCTCCTTCTTTGCTTTTTGAGCAATGAACATCACATTTGGATTGGAGGTCCGCAAAATTGAAAAAACTGAAAATTCCTCAACAGCAGCGGCGGGAAGATGACAGCAGCCCGCCTCGTCGAGTTTCCATCGGCCGGATCGCCTATACGGCGTTCCTCTGTGTGATGATGGCGATGATGTTCTGCCAGCCGGCCTTTGCCGCAACCGATGTTTGGACGAAGGCCAAGGAGATCATGCAGGATGTCTACACGCAGATCCTCGCCATCTCCACCATTGCGGCCATCGTGACCGCCTCGGTGGCGCTTCTGCTTATGAACTTTTCGCGCTCCGGCCGAACAGTCGATGAGAGCCGGGCGTGGCTGAAGCGTATCTGCATCACCTGGGCCGTCCTCAATGGTCTTGGATTCATTATGGCTTATGTGACGCCTCTGTTCTCTGGTGGTCAGTGGACAGGCTGATCGCCGCCGCAATATACCCACTGGAAGGAGGCGTAAGCTATGGGTATCCTGGATGGCATCGTTGAATGGATCGCGGAGCAGGTAATGGCCGGCCTTGACCTGGTGACCACTTCGGTTTTGGGCGCTCTGGGCTGTGACATGGCTGTTTTTCTGCGGTACTTTCCCGCTGCCGAAACGATGTATAGCGTCTTTGTGGCGCTGGCTGTCGGCATTATCCTGCTGAATTGGGTCTGGCAGCTGTTCAAAAACTTCGGCCTGGGCGCAGGGATTGAGGCGGAAGATCCGGTCAAGTTGAGCATCCGGTCGGTCATTTTCATCCTGCTGGCGCTCTTTTCCGATGAAATCGTCAACATCGTCCTGACCATCGGCGGCACGCCGTACCGCTGGATCATGGATTCGGAGCTGCCGCCCCTCAGCTTTGCCGATTTTAACTCGGTCATGCTGGTGATTATCGGCGTTTGCGCCAATGGCGCTGTGGCGCTGATCACCTTGATCCTCGTCATCATCCTGGCCTGGAACTACCTGAAATTGCTGCTGGAGGCGGCGGAACGGTATGTTCTGCTGGGCGTGCTGGTCTATACGGCGCCGGTCGCTTTTTCGATGGGCGCAAGCCAGACCACATCGAACATTTGGAAATCCTGGTGCCGGATGCTGGGCGGGCAGATTTTTCTGCTGATTATGAACGCCTGGTGCCTGCGCCTGTTCACGAGCATGGTTGGCTCTTTTATTGCCAATCCGCTCTCTTTGTAAGGAGGGGCGCTTTGAAAAGATTCAAGAAAATTTTGTTCCTCGCGCTGATGGTTGCAGCCCTATCCTGCCTGTTCTGCCAGCCGGCCTTTGCCATCTCTGAGGAAGAAGTGCAAGCCCAGGTGGACGCTGTGGGCAAGGAGGCGGTTTCCGGCAATGTCCTGATCTGGTTCATGTGCGCGATAGGCTTTCTGAAAGTCTCGCAGAAAATTGACTCGTTCATGGCAAGCCTGGGTGTCAATGTAGGACACACCGGCGGCAGTATGCTGGCCGAGGCCATGATTGCGGCCAAGGGCATCGGCGGCTTTAAGAACTTTTCCAGCCATCACTTTGGCGGCGGACGCAGCAGCAACTCTACCCATGTCAATGCCAATGGCGGAGGTGGGAAAAGCGGCGCCGCCGGATTCGGCGCAGGCTTTGCCAGCGGCGGTCTGGCAGGCGTAATCAAGCGGAATGTCACGAACAACGCCATCAAGACGGCCACAACGCCCTCGGACGCCAAGCCGTCAGGTCTCGGCGGTCTTGTGGGTGGTGCTGCTGGCGGTGTCGGCGGCCACATTTATTCTTCCTCGGTAAGCAAGGGCGGCAGTTTCGCCAATAATGTCATCGGTTCCGTGGCTACCGGGAACATCACTCAAATGGGCTCGATCACCGGCGAAAAGGCCGTTGAAGCCCTACACTCCTATATGGGCCACACGGCACTGGGGGCTGGGGCAGAGAATATCCCCACCTATCAGAATGTCGAGATCGGCGGCGGTCGCATCACCGGCACAGAGGTCACTCCGGAACACCCGGAGGGCATTGCCTTCGGTATGTACCATGCGGACCAGTATGTTGCGCCGGAGGGCCAGTACACGACCGTTCATGCAGTAGACGGCACCGCCTGGTATAAGCAGTATGCAGTGGACGCTGTGGACAAGACGCCCTACATGGCGCCGGACGGTTCGATTGCCTACAATGAGTCCATCGTGAAGAAGCTGCCGCCCACCCCCAAACGAAAGGATAAGATCTGATGGCTGAAGAACGCAAGGACAGCTTTGCTGAAACGGTAGACACTGCGGCCTCCGCAGCGCACACGGTCAAGGGTGCCATCAAGGCCGGCAAGGCGATTTCCGGCGCGGCCAAGGGCGCTGCCGCCGGCGGCCCCTATGGGGCTGTGGCCGGGGCAGTCTGGGCCGGGCGCAAGCATATTGGCAAGATCATCGCCGTCATCATCATTCTGCTTTTGCTGCCGGTCCTGTTTATTTTGATGCTGCCCGGGCTGATTTTCGGCGGTTTGATCAATGCCTTTTCGCCAGCGGACACGGAACAGCCTGTCCTCAACAGCGAAACTGCTATCGTGGAGAACGCCAACGACATCACATTTACCATCAATTCCATCTTGGGCGAGGCACTGGACGATGTGATAGCCCGCATTGAAGCGGACTTCGCCTCTTCCGGCGCTGACCAGATGGAGATCAAAAATCCCTATTCGGCCGGTCCCGTCTATAACGCCAATCTCATCGTCTCGCAGTATTGCGCTGCCCGGGATGAGGAGTTTGAGAGCATTTCGCTGGATGATCTGGCCGCTGTTCTGCGGGAGAACAAAGAGCATCTCTACTCTTATACCAGCGTGCGGGAGAGCCGTGAGGTCACATCGGAAGACCCGGAGACCGGGGAGGAAACCACAACTACCGAGATCTGGATGGTCTACACCATCCGCTACAACGGCGAGTCTTATCTTGCTGACCATGTTTTTGCGCTTACGGACGAGCAGAAAGAGCTTGCCTCCGATTATGCCTCAAACCTGAGCATGTTCCTTGGGGACGGCCTGCTGCAGAACCTGACGGAATGGACTGGAAACAGCATCCCCTCTCTGGGCGATGTTACCTTTACAGACGGCGTGACGCCGGTGGTCTATTTCAACCAGCTGGACGAGCGTTATGCCAGCCAGCCCTACGGCACCGACAATATCGGCGGCTACGGGTGTGGGCCTACCGCTATGTCCATTGTGGTGTCCTCCCTCACGGACGAAACTGTGGACCCGGTGGCGATGGCTCAGTGGTCTTACGAAAACGGCTACTGGTGCAAGAGCAGCGGCTCTTATCACGCTTTGATACCCGCCGCCGCTGAGGCATGGGGCCTGCCGGTATCCGGCTGCACGACTTCCGAGCCCCAGCGGATACTGGACGCCCTGGCTGAAGGAAAGCTGGTGGTGGCGATTATGGCAGAGGGCCATTTTACTTCATCCGGGCATTTTATCGTTCTCCGTGGCGTGAAAGACGGTCAGATTATGGTGGCGGACCCGGCCAGCTACAAGCGCAGCGAACAGCTCTGGGATCTATCCATCATCCTAAACGAAGCAAGCCGCCGTGCTGGAGCAGGCGGTCCTTTCTGGATCATAGGCTGACCTGCCCCTCGGCTGCGGAAACGAGGTAATACATGAGCAACAAAAACGACCATGATACTTATATCATACCGCCGAATTTTATAGAAACAGGCACTTTTTTCGGCGGTATGTTCCGTGCGCGGAATGTAATCGAGGCCGGCATCCTGGTGTTTGCCATCGGGGCGCCGGTTTTTCTGTTCCTTCCGTTTGGGCTGACCACCCGCATCATCATTTTGTGCCTGACTGCTCTTCCGGTGGGGCTGGTCGCTTTGATCGGCATATCCGGGGAGAGCCTTTCGCAATTCCTGGTCATTTTTTTGAAATACCTGCGGAACCGCCGCGTTGTCGGCGGTGACGGTGCGCAGCCGGCGGAAAAAGCGGCGCCCTCCAAATCGGCAGGCAAGCATCTCAAACAGCGGCCTCCCAAGGAGAAAAAGCCCAAGGCCCCGAAACGCCGGCGGTCCGGTGAAGCGGATTTCCCGGCCGAGTTTGACGAAGTACGCGGCTATGAGATCCGTGAAAAGCTCCGGCCCAAGAAAAAAGCCAAAAAGGAGCGCCCCGCCAAGGCCAATAAGGCGAAAAAGAAAGCAAAGAAGCGCCCTGAAAAGGAACGCCTGCCCAGACGCCCCGCCCATATCAAGGAGCAGAAGCCCACCTGCCTCAATCCGGTGGCGGATTATCTGCCCATTGAGAAGGTGGAGAACGGCATTATCTACACCAAAGACCATCGGTTTGTCAAGGTGGTCGAGGTCGTCCCCATCAATTTCATGCTGCGGAGCGCAAGAGAGCAGAGGAATATCATCTACTCCTTCGTTTCGTACTTGAAAATCTCGCCCATCAAGCTGCAAATCAAGGTCCTGACCCGCCGCGCGGATATTAACCGCCACCTGGACACGGTGCGTCAGGAGATGGCCCATGAGGAAAACGAACAGTGCCGCTTGATGCAGGAGGATTACCTGAACTTTGTGCAGCAGGTCGGTTCCCGTGAGGCTGTTACACGGCGGTTCTTTTTGATTTTCGAGTATGAGCCCTGGGCCAATACCCGGCGGTCGGAGCAGGAAGATGAAGCGATCCAGTCCCTCCAGAGCGCCGTCCATACGGCCTCCAACTACCTGCGCCAGTGTGGGAACGAGGTCATCGTCCCCGAAAACGAGGACGAATTTACCGTTGATGTCCTCTATAATCTGCTGTGCCGGAATGAGAGCGCCGTCAAGCCGCTGTCGGTGCGGGCGCAGGAGGTAGTGGCGCAGTATATGGAGCAAGGCCGGGAGAATGAAATAGACCATATCCCGGCAGCGGAGTTTGCCGCCCCCCGAAGCATTGATTTTTCCCACGGGCGCTATATCTGTATTGACGGCTTGTACTATGCCTATCTGCTGATCCCCTCGGACGGGTACAAAACGCAGGTGCCGGCGGGCTGGCTGAGCCTGATCGTCAATGCCGGTGACGGCATCGACATGGATATGTTCCTCGCCCGCCAGCCCAAAGAGCGCATCATCCAGCGGGTGGGCCAGCAGCTCCGCATCAACCGCTCTAAAATCAAAGACGCCAGTGACACAAACACCGATTTTGACGACATTGACGGCGCCATCCGGAGCGGATATTTCTTAAAGGAAGGTCTTGCCAACAACGAAGACTTTTATTACCTGAATCTGCTGATTACTGTGACAGCCCCCTCTGTGGAGGATTTGGAATGGAAAGTCAGTGAGATGAAAAAGCTCCTGCTTTCGCAGGATATGAATGTCAGCGCCTGCCACTTCCGTGAAGAGCAGGCGTTTCTTTCTGCCCTCCCGCTGGTCTCTATGGAGAAAGGGCTTTATGAGCGCGGCAAGCGCAACCTGCTGACGGGCGGTGCGGCCAGCTGTTATCCCTTCACTTCATTTGAGATGTGCGATGACAACGGCATCCTTTTGGGAGTCAACAAATATAACAGCTCCCTGATTATCGTGGATATTTTCAATTCCGCGATCTATAAGAACGCCAACATGGCGATCCTGGGCACCAGCGGCGCAGGCAAAACCTTCACCATGCAGTTGATGGCACTCAGGATGCGGCGCAAAAACATCCCCGTTTTCATCATCGCTCCTTTGAAGGGGCATGAGTTCCACCGGGCCTGCGCCAATGTGGGCGGTGAGTTCATCCAGATCTCCCCGGCCAGCCCGCACTGCATCAATGTTATGGAGATCCGCAAGGTGGATCGGTCGGTCAACGAAATGCTGGACGGCCCCGGTATCCAACTCTCGGAACTGGCGGCTAAGATTCAGCAACTGCACATTTTCTTCAGCTTGCTCATTCCCGATATGAGTCACGAGGAACGGCAGCTTCTGGATGAGGCCCTGATCCGCACCTACAATGCCAAAGGCATCACCCACGACAACGCCTCCCTGGAAGACCCGGCCAATCCGGTCTGCTACCGGGAAATGCCGGTGCTGGGCGACTTGTATGAGATTTTGAAGGCCGCCCCGGAAACCATCCGCATGGCCCATATTCTCAACCGCCTGGTAAACGGCTCCGCCAGCACCTTCAACAAGCAGACCAATGTGCGGCTGGACAACAAATACACTGTGCTGGATATTTCCTCCCTCACCGGCGACTTGCTGACTGTGGGGATGTTTGTTGCCCTCGATTTTGTGTGGGACCGCGCCAAAGCCGACCGCACCGAGGAAAAAGCCATTTTTATCGACGAGTGCTGGCAGCTTCTTTCCGGCGCCGGCGCCACGGGCACCCGGCTGGCCGGCGATTTCGTACTGGAAATTTTCAAAACCATCCGCGGCTATGGCGGTTCAGCGGTCTGCGCCAGCCAGGACCTGAACGACTTTTTCAATCTGGACGAGGGCCGTTTTGGGAAAGGCATCATCAACAACAGCAAGACCAAGATCATCCTCAATCTGGAGGATGACGAGGCAGAACGGGTCCAGGAGACCCTGCACCTGTCCGACGCGGAAACGATGGAGGTCACCCACTTTGAGCGCGGCAACGGCTTGATTTCCACCAATAACAACAACATTATGGTGGAGTTTAAGGCCAGCCCGCTGGAAAAGGACCTGATCACCACCGACCGCCGCGAGCTGCGTGAAATTTTGGAACGAAAGCGCCGCGAGCAGGAATCTGCGTAGGTTCAAATGATATACAGCCGAGGTGAATCCCTTGCTTTGATGTACCGCGCTGGATGTGCGTCAATATGACGCCTTCCATGAAGAAAACGCCGCTTTGACACACGGATGGCGTCTTTCCGGCGTTCTAATATTTGATAAGGCGTTCCAATGACGCCTTAATGACGCCATTTGATAAAGGAGGTGAGCCCCCATGAAGACCAGGGCTGAAATCTATGGAAATGAGGCTGCGGACTTGCTGCGGACAGTCACAATGTACCCTGGCCTCAGTGAACAGCAGCTTCTTTGTTTTCACCCTGGCAAAGAAGAAACGGCCAAGGCCCTGCTCTCCCACCTGGAGAGGCAGGGCCGCATTTTTCAAGCAGAGAGCGGCGGCTATTTCCCGGCCGGCCAGCCGGCAAAACTTGACCGGGCGCTTGTCCGGGCAGTGTGGGTCCTGCTGGACTTCATTCAGCGGGCCGATTACCATGCTCCCGCTGATTTTCCTGTCAAGCTCGTTTTCTTTGCCGATGGCGAACTCTACGAAGTGGCCTGCGTTGAGAACGGGCAGGAGGCGCTTGTCTGCCATGCCCTGCGGGGCAACAAAGGTGACAGCCGCCGCATTATTCTGGTCGATTCACCGGCGCAGATCGCCAAAATCAACTGCCCCGGCATTTCCGGGTTCTGTACCGTAGAGGAAAACGGCCAGACACACTATTTCAAGAAAGCAGGAGGCACATGATTGGACCGAAAACTTATATCCCGCCGGATCGGGAGCATCCTTGACGATATATCCCGGCTGAACAATGCGCTGTATGCGATGGACACCACCGACATTCAGCGTTATCCCGATAACTATGAGACCCTTTCCACCGATGCCGCGCTGCGGGCGGAACGGATCGCCTGCCGGCTGCGGCATTTGATTTATTCCAGTACGACCATCCGCAAGGGTGACTACCTCAAATCTGCCAGTGTGATGCACGGTATCAACATCACCTATGAGAACGAGGTGCTTGCGGTGACGCTGCCCAGCCTGCTGCCAAAACGCAGGCAGCGGCAGAGCGCCGAGTTCCTGCTGGACCCCCTCTATTTTGCCCTGGAGCAGTACGCCAAAGAAAACACTTTGCCCCACTACCGGGAATGTGTTGTCTGCTTCGCCCAGGTGTATGACCAGACGCTCCCCACCAGACGGGTGCGCGACTATGACAACCTGGAGGAAAAACAGATTTTAGATCTGCTGTCCTCTTTTGTAATGGCTGATGATACCGGGCTGTTGTGCGATGCCTATAACACCGCCGAACTGGGAGAGCAGGACTGCACGATGATTTTCGTCATGGAGAAGCACCGTTTCCCCGGGTGGCTTGCAGAGCATAAACCGGACCTGAAATCCATCTCGGATTTTTGAGCATTTTGGGCCCCTCACGGCCCGACATCCCGTGAAGCCGCTGGAAGTCCCGGATTTTCGGGCTTGCGGCCATTTGGGAGATGCTTTATTTTACCGAAGTTCTCAGTCATTACGGTAAAAATCCAGCACCGACAAAGGAGGTGATCCCTTGGGAAAAGCAGCCATACTTTTCCACAGCCGGATACGCTCCCATTCCGGCTTTTATCGCTGACCGCCATCTCTGGAGAGTTCCCAACCAGCCAGCTGAACCGTCTCCCGGCCAGCCCTTACTATTTGGAGGCGGTCGTGACCTCGCTCAAAAAGAGCGGGCTGCTGCGGACCTACTACCGCGACAGGCTCCGGGGCTATCGGCTGGGGGCAAAAGCCAAGGCCGCCCTGCTGGACGGCTGGCCGGAGCGTTTCTCTCCCTACCTGACCGGCGACACCGACACCAACCGCCTCAAGAGCGAGGTGAACCGGCGGCTCCGGCTCCACCGCCTTGCGGAAACCTATATCACAATGGACAATGCGGGGGCCGGGCTCTTTCAGGATGAAAAGCCGAAGGTTTTTTCGCCGCAGGGCTATTGTGGCGAAGCTGTCGAATATCCCGCCTTTTACAGTTCCCGTGAAGTCAAGGAAATGGGAATCGACGCCACGCAGATTCGCAGCTCCCGGTTTACAGGGGTGCTTCTTGCGCCCACCGGCATTTTTGTCACCTACAACAGCGGCGCTGCCCTGATGAAATGGCGCTGCAAATCCGAGATGCGGGTAAAGGCGCTGATGTGGAGCGTCCTGTGCCAGCAGCGTTTGGCCAGGCAGTACCGCGCCGAAGATGTGCATGGGCTGGTGCTGGGCGACAGCATGGAACTGGCCTACCAGATGCTCACCAGCACCGGCGGGGCCAAGCACGACTATTTCATGCTGGACGGCAGCTACGACCATTTTTATTTTCTCACAAATAACCACCAGGGGGAGGTGATCCTTGCTTTACTGTGTGATCCCTTGAAAACCGCAGAGCTTAACCGCATTCTGTCCCAAGGCTTGATTGCCGGGAACGCCGGAAAGGCCATTGAGCAGGATGCCGCGGAGCAGGACGGAACGCCGGTGCTGTTCGGCTACTCCTGCGACTTGCCCCGGATCACACGCTTCAGCACCTCCCTCGACCTGATGGAGCGCCCCGGCACGCTGATCTGCTTCGACTTCCAGGCAGATGTGCTGCGCCGCTACTGCGGTAGCCGGGTCCGCTTTCAAACCATTGATTTCACAAAATTCGAGGGGAGGTTGTTCCCATAGATAAGAAGAAACTCATTGCAGGCCTGATCGCTGCGCCGTTCGCCATCCTTGCGATTCTCTACGCAGGCGGCTTTCTGGGGCAGATATTGGGCAACTACGCGGCATGGAAACAGGGCGGCGGCATCCCCGGAGACGGCACATCTCCGGCGGCAGCGTCGCCCGATTTTATTACCTGCCTGACCTCTGTGCTCCATCCGCCCTATGGGGTGTACGGGGTGCTGATCTGCATTGGCCTGCTGGCGATCCTGCTGCTCATGGTCATGCGGATGGGCTACAGTGATACCGGCGAGTATGACACGGACCGGAACTTTGTCTATTCGGCCAAGGGCACCTATGGCACCTCCGGCTGGATGGGCCGCAAGGAAATGAAGGGTGTGCTGGATCTGGTGCCGGATCTGCGCAAGCATAAGGGCATTGTGCTGGGGATGCTGGACGGGAAAGCCGTCTGTATTCCCGAGAATCCCCGCATCAACGGCAACCTGGCCGTGTACGGCTCCAGCGGAAGCATGAAGACCCGTTCGTTCTGTATGAACCGCATCCTTCAGGCGGTGATCCGTGGGGAATCGCTGATCATTTCAGATCCGAAAAGTGAACTCTATGAAAAATCCAGCGAGTACCTGCGGGAGCAGGGCTATTGTGTCAAGGTTTTCAACCTGGTGTTGCCGGAAAATTCAGACAGCTGGAACTGCCTTTCCGAAGTGGAAGGGCAGGAACTGATGGCGCAGCTTTTTGTGGATGTCATTATCAAGAATACCAACAGCACCGGCAAGGGCGACCACTTCTGGGACTCCTGCGAGATGAATCTGCTGAAAGCCCTTGTCCTCTATGTGGACCAGAGCTATGCGAAAGAAAACCGGAATATCGGTGAGGTGTACCGGCTGCTGACGCTGAACGGGGAATCCGACTTGGATAGCCTGTTTGATGTTCTGCCGCCCACCCATCCGGCCAAAGCGCCCTACAGCCTGTTCAAGCAGGCCAGCGACACGGTACGCAGCGGCGTCATCATCGGCCTTGGCTCCCGGCTGCAGGTGTTCCAGTCGGAACTCATCAAGAAGATCACCACCCGGGATGAGATCGACCTGGAATTGCCCGGCCAGGAGCGGTGCGCCTACTTCCTCGTTACCAGCGACCAGGACAGCACCTTTGATTTTCTGGCAAGCCTGTTCCTGTCCTTCTGCTTCATCAAGCTGGTGCGGTATGCGGACAAGAACTGTGAGGGCGGCAAGCTGCCGGTTCCCGTCCATATCCTGGGGGAAGAGCTCACTGCCTGCGGGACCATTCCGGACCTCTCCCGCCGTCTCAGTGTGATTCGATCCAGAAACATATCCATGAGCTGCGTCTTCCAAAACCTTGCGGGGCTCCAAAACAGATACCCGCTCAATCTCTGGCAGGAAATTTTGGGAAACTGTGATGCGCAGCTATTTTTGGGCTGCACAGACAGCCTGACGGCGGAATTCATCTCCGAGCGCACCGGTCTGGCCTCTGTGTCAGTGTCCAGTAAATCCAAGCAGCTGGGCACCTGGCGCATCTCCAATTATACGCCGGAATACCGGGAGACCTCCGGCGTCGGCAAGCGGCCTGTCCTCACCCCGGATGAAGTGCTTCGTCTCCCGATTACACAGGCGCTGGTTATTATCCGCGGCCAAAAGGCCCTGAAGGTAGAGAAGATGGACTACTCCAAGCATCCGGAATCCTCCAAGCTCCGCGACTGCAAAGCCTCCGCGCACATTCCTGAATGGCGCGAGTTGGAGGAACAAGCGCAGCCGAAACCTGCCGCCGCGCCGCCCCCGGCCCCCAAGCCGAAGGAAAGCGCCCCCAAGAAGCCGGCGGCAAAGAGAAAACCGAAATCTTCCGGTACGCCGGCTGCCCCGAAATCGCCCCCGTCACCGCCTGCTTCCGAGGCCCCGGACGGGATCATCACCACAGACAAGGACTCGATCCTTTCTTAAATTCACAACATAAGGAGGTTTTTACTTATGGCAACCAAGAAAAAAGAATTGCTGGAGCAGGAAAATACCGCACCTGAGACCACGGTTCCCGTGGAGAACGCTCCGCCCCCTGATGAAGCGCAGGCTGATATGGCGGCGCCCGCTGATGGCAGCGATTTGAATGAGCTGCTGGCCTCTATGGACCAGCCGGATGAAGACGCTGCCCCCGGAGAGGATGGCAGCAGCCTCCCGGAGCTCACCGAAAGCGAGATGTTCGGTGAGGAAGCCGCTGATATTGCGGAGGAGGTTGACACTGGTGTCCTTTCCAGCGAGGACGATACCTCTGCTCTGATGGACTCCTCCGGCAGTGATGATGCCGAGGATGCTGAGGATGCCTCTGCTATTCCTGTTGATGATGGGGCGGCCGATGCCCTCGGCGAGCCTGTTCCTGAAGAAGCTGAGGAACCGGAACCGCCCAAGCCCAAGCGGACCACCCGCAGGAAAAAGACCACGCCGGCCGAAAATACGGCACCGGCGGAAGAAGTTCCCGCAGAAACAGAGTCCCCTGAACCGGTGCCTCCCGCTGTGGAAGATGTTCCGCCTGATGGTTTTGAGGCGGCTGCGGCGGAAGATCCTTCCTCTCTGGCCGAACCGCCGGCAGAGGCAGCCCCCACTCCTGCTTCTACTCCCAGGCGCACCGCCGCTCCCCGCCGCAGCGAGCCCGCCATTTTGACTATCCGCAACCGGGAAGATGTGGAGACACAGGAAGACCGTGAGGACATCATCTGGCATGAGATCCACAATGCCTACCGCACCCGTCGCATCCTCACCGGCAAACTGGGCGGCATTGAGCAGCTGGACAACCGCAAGACGGTGGCTGTGGTGGACTACAAGGGATTCCGCATCATCATCCCCCTGAAAGAAATGATGATCAATCTGGGCCGCAGCCCCTCCGGCCAGGAATACACTGACCTGATGCTGCGCCAGAACAAGATCCTGGGGAATATGCTGGGCGCCGACATTGACTTTGTGGTGCGGGGTATCGACTCCAAGACCCGCAGCGTGGTAGCCAGCCGCAGGGAGGCCATGATGCGCAAGCGCCAGACCTTCTATTTCGACCTTGACCCCGATGGGATGTACCGCGTCTACGAGGGCCGCATTGTCCAGGCCAGGGTCATCGCTGTGGCGGAAAAGGTCGTCCGTGTGGAGGTGTTCGGCGTGGAATGCTCCATTCTGGCCCGAGACCTTGCCTGGGATTGGATCGGCGACGCTCATGAGCGGTTTTCTGTGGGCGATGAAGTGCTGGTCCGTATCCTCAGTGTGCGGCGCAACAGTTTGGAAGACCTGGGCATCCGGGCCGACATCAAGAGCACTTTGGAAAACACTGACCGGGACAACCTGCAGAAGTGCCGCATCCAGGGCAAGTATGCAGGAAAGGTCACCGATGTTCATAAAGGCGTGGTCTATGTCCGGCTCGCCAACGGCGTCAATGCGGTAGCCCACTCCTGCTACGACTACCGGATGCCTGGAAAGAAGGATGATGTGTCCTTTGCCGTCACCCGCCTGGATATGGAGCGGGGCGTGGCCGTGGGCATCATCACGCGGATCATCCGGCAGAACCTGTAAAAGCAAAAGTGCCTGGGGAGTAGTGACGAACTGCTCTCCAGGTTTCTTTTTTGTCATTATCAGATCTACCGCTGTATATCTTTATCACATAGGCTTCCTTCCAAATTCCCATTTCAAAGAATTTATTTTGCGTTTGCGTTGATTTTTCACAAAATACGGGCTATAATATATAAAAGAAAAGGTTTAGGAGGTCGCTTATGCTGATTCAATTTAGTGTGGAGAATTTTCTATCCATCAAAGATAAGGTTGTATTATCCCTGCTGGCCAGCAAGGATAATGAGCATCCAGAGCATCTTATCATGGATGGAAATAAAAGCTATTTGAAGTCTGCTGTCATTTACGGAGCCAATGCTTCGGGGAAGTCTAATGTCCTAAACGCGTTCTGGTTCATGGTAAACTATGTGCTGACCTCACATAACCAGCAGCTTCATAAGACCATTGACCGTTCGCCTTTCAAGTTTGATCCGGAAACGCCAACGCGCCCCAGCAGCTTTGAGGTCATCTTTACCACTGAAGGTATCCGATATGCGTATGGTTTTTCTGTGACAGATAAGGCTGTTACAGAAGAATACCTATATTACTATCCCAACGGCAGACAGGCGCTTATTTTTGAGAGAAAAAATACCAAAGATTTTCGTTTTACGGTGGATATAGATGAACAAAACACGCTCAAGGAGCGCACTTCTGCGAACAAACTCTACTTGTCAGTTGCATCAAACTGGAGTTACTCTAAAGTGATTCCGGTTTTGGAGTGGTTCGCTTCTTGTCAGATTATCACGAAGAATTCCGTGGCGGACGCTTATGGGCTTGAGGCAGAGCAGCTGAAAGATGATGATTACCGGCGCGTGATCGCATCTATGCTGCGTGTTGCAGATTTGGGAATACAGGCTTTGCAAATGCGCGATGCAGAGCCTGCTCCTTCGCAGCACGGTGACAGCTTTGCAAATATTGAGGCCATTCACACGGTACAGGATACCAATGGAAATGCATTATCCTATGCGTTAAATATGGCAGAGGAATCTGACGGCACCAACAGTTATTTCAAACTGATCGGCGTTGTGAAAAAGGCTTTAGACCAGGGAACGCTTCTTGTGGCTGATGAGATGGACGCACATCTGCATCCTCTATTGACCAGGCATCTGGTATCCCTGTTTGACAGCACAGAATTCAATCCAAAGGGTGCTCAGTTGATCTTCACATCTCACAGCACCAATCTTCTTGATTTGGATTTGTTGAGAAGAGATCAAATTTGGTTCACAGAAAAAGACGAGCAGACAGCAGCCACCGATCTGTTCTCCCTTTACGATTTTTCTGTTCGCAAAGACACTAAAGTAGAAAAGGGTTATTTGATCGGCCGTTTTGGTGCGATTCCCTTTATCAAGGGAGGGCTGTAAAATGGCACGCGGATAAATTGAAAAGCGTGGGCAGCGGCGCAGAAAACTAAAACCTGTCATTCTGATTGTGACGGAGGGTTCTCAAACTGAACCGAAATATTTTGAACATTATCGCAGCCGCCAGACCAATATTGACATTCGTGTAGTCGGCAGCCGCACCAAAGGAGGTGAAACCGATTACCTTGGCCTGATTCGGAAAGCCGTGGAATATCAAAGTAAAAATCAGATTTCTGCATCAAATGGGGATGCGGTGTGGGTCGTTGCTGACGGTGATGTAAACTATAATAATCCTGATCCTATCGCCGCCAAAGACAACTTACTCTCCAGAGCAAGGAAACTGGCAGATGCAAAGGGAATTCACATTGCGATCTCGAATCCTTGCTTTGAGTTTTGGTATCTGCTGCATTTCCAGTACACAACAAAATTTTTCAAAGATTACCCTGCAGTGAAGACAGCCTTGACCGCCTACCTCCCGGATTATGAAAAAGCCGGCGATATGTATGCGCAGTTATCTGAACATACAACTGATGCGATCCAGAACGCCAAGCGTGTAGAACAATACCATATTCAAAATGACTGCAATAAACCGTTTGGGATTGCCGTTAATCCATTCACCGACATCTATCAACTGATAGAATCACTACTGTAACGGTACTCAGGATTTGAATTAAAGGCCGCATGGGATGCAAAAGCCCCACGCGGCCTTTATGTTTTGCCCTTGAAATCAAATCTCTATGAGTCTGATCTCTCGCCCTTGAACATGGGCATCGCGCAGCGTGAACAGCGTCCCCCCTTTGTCCCGTCCATCATACACCGCAATCACACGCTGCGACTGGGCAACCATATAGCGATTGCGGTTCATGTAACACGAAGGAACATAGTGGTCGGAGATCACTTTCACACCAGCGCAGGCAGCCAGCAGTCTATGAAAGTCTTTGTTCTTCGTCTTCAGCCGGCCGGCATAGGGGATCGCTGCTTCTAAAAACAAGCCGTCATTTTCTTTTTTTGCTTCGGCAACGACTGCCGCAAACATAAGATCGGCACCTTCGGCAAAACCGGAAATAAATCGAGTATAGCCATCCTCAATCGCCGCTGCCACCTCCTTCCGCAATTCTTCTTCCACAAATTCCTTCTTCTCCGCTGGAATATCTCTGTGGCCCGTTATACAGCAGGTTTTCGTTTCGACTTCCATCCTGTTTCCTCCCATACTCTTCACTTTATGCCATTCTTGTATAGGCAATAATAGAGATATGTAAAGAAGAAAGTGGAGGAAACGACCAGGAATGATCTCATACGAGCCCTTGTGGCAAACCATGAAGCGGCACGGCGCGACCACATATACCTTGCAGGCCAAGGCCGGCATCAGCAGTTCGACCATCCGCCGGATGCAGGCGAACGAATCCGTCTCCACCAATACCTTGGATACGCTCTGCAAGTTTTTCAACTGTGAGCTGGATGACATCGTAAAATTCCAGCCCGATAAAGAATAGCACGGAGAAATGGTGATTGCTGTTTCTCCGTGCTTTTTTCTTGTCCGTTGACATACGAAGCAAAGAAATTTTGGAAACCTGCTTCAAGATCTCTACTCATTAGCTCCGCCAGTGGGCGACAAGTATTCGATTTTAAAGGGGTGGATTAGCCTTTAGACTCCTCAATGTCCCTCCCGAGATAAATGCTTGAAATCAAATTACAGAATTGAAATACACGATTCACAATAAAAAGCGCCCAAACAGCAAGGAGCAATTTGGGCGCAAAAGTGTAGCATCCGTTATAATGAATCGGTTTGATGAACAGTTTTAGCGGTATCACAAATATCGTTTGAATCTATCAAATACTTGATAAAAGCCCTTACGCCACTCGATGCTTACAATAAGACCGTATCGCCAAAAAGACGAATACAGGAATTTCAATCGCTGCTGAAATCAGAATAATGTAGGGTGTCCAAAAGCTCATATCTCCAACATACAAGAAATTAAAACCATAAAGCTGATAGAGAAAGTTATTTTGCAGGCCAATACCAGAAGATGGTAAAATCGTGGAAAGCCATACAGAACTGCCCAATGCGGTATAAATGATGGTCGGTAAGAGCATAACGGCAAGTGAAATCAATAACGAACTTAACGAGTCCCTGCACTTTGCAGATAAGAATAGTGTGCAACTAATACTTGCCAATACAGATAAAAGTCCGGCCAATACCAAAATCACTTGTAATTGCCCCAAATTGATATTGGGAAGATTTATGATGGAAAATAGCATTTGGAAAGATGTTTTCAAACACTCTGTCCCAAAAGCAAGGTTGATAATGGACAAATGGATTACCATACCCAAAATGAACACTACCACAAAAATACAGCCAGCAGCAAGTATTCTGGTAACAGCAAATTTCACACGTCCATTTTTTGTGCAGCGCATAATGCTGTCGCTTCCAGTTTGATACTCATTAGCAAATGTAGGTGCCGCAATCGCAACGCACAAAATGGAAAGAATGAAAATATACAGCTCAATATAGTCAAAGGCGTCCCGGCTCAAACCCGGATAAAGCTGGAATGGTTTATCAACTTCGGAATATTTTTCTGTTGCAAATTCTTTTGCTGATGGATAATCTTCTTGTTCAAGGTTCATTATATCGTTTAGGTGGGACGCAAACTGTTCATAAAGGCTTTGCTCTACTACATCTGGGTCAATCTCCATTAGATCAGCGCCTATGCCTGTATCGGGATCGGCAAAGGCTTCTGGTAAACGGTCAAGCAGTGGCCGGATAGCCGTAATATTCTCCGTATAAACGTCCAGCGGAATATCATCTGCTGTACCATATTCCTGCACATATTTCTGATATGTGCGTAAGGCATCTGCGACTTTCTCCGGCGTAACTTCTCCATAAATTTGCTGCCTGTATTCCCGCTTAAATTGAATAGCATCTAAGCCATTCAGTTCTATTACAGTACCATTTTCGCCGGGACGGTTGATAGACTCAAAGCTGATGGGCAGATAAGCCATAATGACAGCCAGAAATAATGCTACTGCAAGCAATATTAAGGTGCGGCGTGATTTCAAAATCCTTTTTACTTCTAAACCAAATAAGCGCATATCAATTTCCCTCCTTTGAAAGATCGGCTTGAGGGAATAGCCAGAGGTATAAATCCTCAAGGCGCGGTGATATGGTGGTCGAACCCTCAATTTCAGATTTATCAGACAGATACCGTATAGATACTTGGTTGTTATCTTCCCCGCGCTGGTTGATTATTCGCAAGCGCATTTCATACTTGTCTAAATCTCTGGCCGGAATAGTGCAAGTCCAGACCTTTCCCTCGATCTGCTTCACCAGTTCGTCTGTTGTACCTACATCAACAATTTTTCCATCTTTCATAATCGCATTTCGTGTTGCAATATACTCTACGTCAGAAACAATGTGCGTGGAGATCAACACAATACGGTCATGGGAAAACTCGGAAATAAAATTACGAAAGCGTACCCGTTCTCCGGGGTCAAGTCCTGCGGTCGGTTCATCCATTACTAAAATTTTCGGATCGTTCAACATGGCTTGGGCAATGCCTACACGCCGTTTCATACCGCCAGATAGTTTTGCTATCTTTTTCCGCTTCACATCCGAAAGCGTAAGAATATCCAGCAGATGATTGATTTTCCTTGATGTTTCTCTTGCCGGAACATCCTTTAATGCTGCCATATATTCGAGATAGTCTTTGACCGTGAAATCACGAGAATATCCAAAATCCTGCGGCAAAAAGCCAAACAACTCTCGATAGGCTTTCCCCATTTCGTGAATGTCTTGGCCATCATAATAAATAGCCCCATTGGTTGGCACCATAATATCAGCAATCATCCGCATGAGAGTTGTTTTCCCTGCTCCGTTTGCACCGAGCAGGCCCCAAACTCCACTTGTCAGTGTCAGGCTTACATCATTGACAGCGGTTTTATCTTTGAACCGCTTACTTAAATGCTCAATTTTCAGTTCCATAATCATCACTCCTTTTCTTCCTCAAAAGCAAAGCCCCTGTTCAGTATCTATTCTACCGAACAGGGGCTTTGCAATCTCTAATTTTAATGTGGAATACTCCTAAGAAATTCCTAAGATTTGTTTGAAAGAGGCAGCGTTACCGTAAATGTAATTTCTTCCGCTTGGCTCTGTGCCGTGATTTCTCCGCCATGTAGGTTTACAATTTCCTTTGCAATCGAAAGACCTAAGCCAGCGCCGCCTGTATCGGATGTTCTGGCTTCATCCAAACGGCTGAATTTATCAAAGATTGTGCTTAATTGGTCTGCCGGAATAGTTGGCCCATGATTTTTGAAGATCACGACAGCATGATTACCTTTCTTAATCGCAATTATGTCAATTTCAGTGTTTGGATAGCAGTAAGATGCTGCATTTCTCAATAAATTGTTGAACACTCTGGCAAGTTTTTCTGGATCACCCGTGACGGTTAAACCATCCTGCATAGATATTTGGGTTGTATTTCCTTTTTCAGAGAGTGCGGGGTAAAAGTCATCAATGACTTGGGATAGTAAGGCATACAGATCAACCGGCAGCTTTTTCACTTGAACGGTATTTGTATGATAACGTGTGATTTCAAAGAGTTCATTGATTAAAGTTTCCAATCGCTCTGATTTATCCAGTGCAATCCCGATATATTTTTCTTTCTGTTCCTCCGGCATATCGGGCGCTTCATTAAGCAGACTCAAATATCCGATTACAGTTGTTAAAGGTGTGCGAATATCGTGGGCCAAATACATCACCAACTCATTCTTCTTTGTTTCCGCCTCCTTTGCGGCCTGCTGGCTCAAAAGGACAGACATTTTAATCTGGTTCATCTGGCTTTCAACTTCCCGTAGTGGTTCAGACAGTTCAATCGCATGGTCGTTCTGCTCATAAACAATCTCCGTTGCGCCGATAACCTCGTTCAAGTATTCCCACGGCTTTTTCCAATAGAAATAAAAAATGCCTACAAAGCCAAAGATAAGATAAAGGGCAAAGATTACATCCAGCCGCTCTAAAATCCATGTGCTAATGGGCGACGGAAATAATGCTAAAACATAATCAGAAAGCAACATAATGACAAAACCGATTACCGTATATAAGGACAGAAGAAGGAACAGCCGCAACCGAAGCCGTTTTTCTATGGAATAGCAGTTATTCTTCAATACTTTTCACCTCCATCAGTTTGCTGCAAGCAAGAGCAGCAGTCCTCCACCAACTATTACTGTTACAATCGCGGCTGAAATAATAATTACTTGATCTACCCGTTTTTTGTTCCGAAACAGTCTGATTGCCGCTTTATATAGAATAATACCGAATAGACCGCCACAAATATTTGTAATAAGGTCTGTAATATCTGACCGGCCAATCGCTAAGACATACTGACAGATTTCCAGTAGCAAACTCACCACGGAAATCAAAAGCAATTTCACGCCAAACCGACTTTTAGGAAGTAATAAACACAGATATATTCCAAAGGGCATAAAGATCAACACATTCTGTAAAACTTCTGTTGCGTGAAAAGTAACCTCATGCTCATAATAAAATGGAATTAGATTGATTTCCCGTACTCGATCTAAGTCGAGGATAGAAAATTGCAGCTTAAATAAGATAATCCATATCAAGAGTGCCAGATATAATAAAAATAGAATTGGCACAGTATAATTTATCTTTTCTTTTTTCTTCATTTCAATCTCCAATCACGGGCGGGCTATATCTTATATCCAACACCCCATATCGTTTTAATGTATTGTGGTTTCTCTGTCGTGTCCTGCAATTTTTCTCTTAAATGCCGGACATGGACAGTGATTGTGCTGCTGTTTTTGCTGTAATATTCGTCTTTCCATACCAAATGAAACAAATCTTCAAGAGTGACAACAGTTCCTTGTCTTTCAAGCAAAATACGCAAAATAGAAAATTCCGTCGGGGTCAAAGATATAGGTGTCCCATTCAATTCACACTCATACGTTTGCGTGTCAAGCATTAGCTTTTTGTATGTGAGTTTGGGTGTAGAATGTTTCTCAATCTGTACTGGTGTGTATTTTTTATATCTTCGCAACTGGGCTTTCACTCTTGCAATCAATTCAAGCGGGCGAAAAGGTTTTGTTACATAATCGTCCGCTCCCAAAGTCAGACCTGTAATTTTATCTGTTTCCTCATCCTTTGCCGTCAACATAATAATGGGATAGGTATATTTCTCCCGTATTTTCTGACAAAGAGAAAAGCCGTTAATGTCCGGCAGCATTATGTCAAGAATAGCCAAATCTATTTCTTGATTTTCAATACACTCTAAGGCTTCTTTTGCCGAATAATATTTATAAACATCATAGTTTTCATTTCGCAGATAGACTTCTAATAAATCTGCAATATCGCGTTCATCGTCTACAACTAAGACTTTTTCAGCCATCTAATCCATTCCTCTCACAAAATATAACTCTTTTATAGCATACCAATATCCTTTAGGAAAATCACAATGAATTGCATCAAATTTTATTAAGATTTTCCTAAGCCCTCCAATAAAAGTGCAGCGCA
Organism: Ruminococcaceae bacterium AM07-15; assembly: GCA_003477405.1. Lineage (GTDB taxonomy): Bacteria > Bacillota > Clostridia > Oscillospirales > Butyricicoccaceae > Pseudobutyricicoccus. The sequence goes on along the minus strand of QUDE01000025.1, from coordinate 2,394 downwards.
CAACTTGAAATAGGACCAAATGTTTTGTCATCTTCAGGAGTTCAATTACCGATATTTCATTATACTTTGTCTTATTATGACATTGCAAGGCAGAGAATGTGCTTGTGTTGTTATAATATCAAGCAGATACTCAAAAGCAGTCTTTTGTTCTTGATGAAGTCTCTTGGTAGTGATAATACTCTTGGCAGCTTTCCGGTAAATTGGCACAGGATTGCCCATACATTGGCGCAGTCCTGCCCTTTCGCCGTAAATCCAAATCTGCTATACTTGGTACAGTCAAAACTTTGTAATGCAGCCGTTCCGGTCGGGACGGCTGTTTTTCATTTGTAAGTAAAGGTGGTGGTTCACATTCATACTTTCCTGCAAAAAGTCCGCAGGACATTGAAGAGCGAACGGGGCGAGGCCAACTATTTCTCTACGGTGGTGTTCATCTTCATCGCCGTCATCCTGCTGGCCTTTATCATTGACCTGTTCGGCATCATCTCCACAAAACAGGAGTTAGACCATGCGGCAGATCAGATGGTCAAGCAGATCCAGCTGTCCGGCGGCATCAACAGCGAGACCGACTCGCTCTTTGACTTCCTGTGCTCGGAGATTGAGGGCGCGGAGAATATCACATACTCCATCGATGCCACATACAAGACGCCTACGCCGTCCGGGATGTCCCGGGCCATCCAGCTGGGGACGCCCTTCTATATCACCATTGAGGGCGAGGCCAAGCTGGGCGGCTTCTGGAACCTGGATCTGGTCAACATCACGGTGGTTGCCCGCGGCTCCGGCGTCAGCGAGCACTACTGGAAGTGAGGTGGCCTATGAAGCGTTTTCTTTCACGGCTGCGCCGGCCGCTTTGCAACGAGCGAGGCGAGATCACTTTCTTTGCCTGCTTTTTTGTAGTCGGGGTCGTCATGCTCATCTCTTTCCTGCTCCTGTACGCCTCGGTGCGGATCACCTGCATCAACATCCGCAACGGCGCCAAAATGGAGCTGAACAACCTGAGCGCCACCATCTATGCGGACACCTACCGCTCCCAGCGAGAAACCAACTTCGAGGAATACCTGCGCACCCTCTATTCCAGCAATGACTATACGGAAATGCTGGAGGCCACTGTCGCCGGCGGCCTGGCTGAGAAGATCCCGCTCTCCACAGAGGACTATGAGGTATCCGACATCAGCCTGGAGTTCAATGTGGTGGGCGACCGGGTGGAGTACATCTTCTATTGTGATGTGGAGTTCTATGTACGCATGTTCGGACACAGTTATCCCACCATCACCCAGCGGGTGGAGCTGACCGGCTACCACAACACCAAATTTTAGCGGCGCTGTTGAAATCCAGTCAGCTCCGCAGTATAGGCTTTATATAACAGCAAAAAGGAGTGTGGACACACATGAAGAAGTTTTTTCAATCCAAAGGCTTTATTGTTTCGGCCCTGGCCGTCCTCTGCGTTGCCATTCTGGGCATCTGCTGGTTCGTGAGCCGGGACCGCACGGAAGAATTCCGGCCGAATGAATCCCCGCCCAGCAGCACCAGCAGCGACTGGTCGGATGGCGGTGTGCAGTCTGGCGACGGGAGCGGGGGCGCAGACGCCTATGCACCCGGCCAGTCTTCCAGCGCCGAAGAGGAATATCCCAAGGTGACCTCGGAATCCGAGGGCGAGGTTGAAATCGACTTTACCGATACGGAAAAGCCGGAAGAAACGCCTCCCCCCGTACCGGAAGGCAAGACGGAAATCGAAGACCCCGGCGAAGAGCATGAGGTCAATCCCGATCCGGCAGTACCGGAAGTCACTGCTCCTCCCGCAGAGGAATCCACTTCCAGCAATGAGCCGGCCCCCGGCTCCAGCAATGGCAGCGGCGCTGTCTATGATCCGGTATTTGGCTGGGTAGTCCCCGGCGATGTGCAGCAGTCCACCGGCGACAGCGACGGCGATCTGAACAAGCAGGTCGGCAACATGGGCGGCTGACCACCTACAACTGAATATGGACCTGAAGGGCCGTCACAGGATTGTGGCGGCCTTCTTATTTTCAAGAAGAACGGAGCGTGATGTATTTGAAACGACTTCTCGCCCTCTTATGCAGCCTCGCCCTGGTGTTCTGTCTCGTCCCTTCCACGGCATTTGCATCAGGAGGCAACGGGAACATTGACGGTGGCGGCGGCGGGATGGGGCAAGGCACATCCTCAAACTTCTGGAATCCCGGCAACGATGGCGTGCGTATCACGGTTGTAGATGCAGCAAGCGGTGCTGCCGTGTCCTCACCGCTGGACTTTTCCAACCGGACGCAGAAAAGCAGCATCCTCCATTTTGGCAAAGTCAACAAACTGCAGTACCTGAACGGCACTGGCCTCTGTAGGTGTTACAATGATGTGTGACAAATAGAAAAAAGAAGAGCGAATAGG
>QUDE01000024.1 GCA_003477405.1 Ruminococcaceae bacterium AM07-15 | reverse complement strand
ATACTCCCCTATAAAAATGGCTATTTATCAACTGTTTGTTGTGACATAGCCTTCTGAAAAAAGAAAAAGTCTCCGGAACACCGGAGACTTTTTGTGTTATTCAATGGATTTCAGGCTTTGCACCATGTCCACCCGCTTGAGGCGGAAGTGCATGGCAATGTTGACGATGATGGTAAAGAGCAGCGTCAACAGAGCGGAAAACAGGAAAGTGGGGACATCCAGGGCGGGATTGAACATGACGGCGTCTACCTCCGAGGTATGGATGACGAAGCGGAGGAAGGGGATGCCCAAAAACAGTCCGGCCACCATGCCCATCAGGGAAGACAGGATGTTTTCCCGGTAGATATAGGCTGAAACTTCTCCGTCATAAAAGCCCAGCACTTTGATGGTGGCAATTTCCCGCACACGCTCTTCGATGTTGATGTTGGCCAGGTTGTAAAGCACCACAAAGGCCAGGGCTCCGGCGCAGACAATGAGCACCAGCACAATGTAATTCAGGCTGTCCACAATGTCGTGGAACTGACTGCCGGAGGATGCAGTGTAATTGATCATCAGAATATTGTTGTTGGTGAGCAGTTGGGAGGACAGAGCATCTTCGGTGGCATCGGGGGTCATGTTCACCAGGAAGCCGTTGTAGGAGACCGGCTGGCCCCACAGGGCTTCGTACTGAGAGGGAGAAAGATAAATCAGGTTCAGGGTGTAGTTTTCGGTGATATCCACCACCTGTACCGAATAGCTCTGGCCGCCGTCCGGGGAAAGGGTGACGGTGTCGCCCACTTCCACATCCAACAGCCGGGCCATTTTTTCGGTAAGTACGGCCCCTTCTTCCGGCAGGGTGATGGCCTCTCCGTCTCCCCGATGGCGCAGGGTCACATAATCCGACAGGGCCTGGGGATCTTCCGGCACGAACAGGTACAGGTTTTTGGTGACGCCGGCCCGGGAAATGTCGATGGTACTTTGACGCACTGCCATGGATTCTTCCACCAGGGAGCTGTTGTCCAGCTGCTGGGCGATCTCCTGCTGTTCATCCGATGTGATTTCCTCGTCAAAGACGGCCATGGCGTCATAGAGGAAGATCTCATCGTACTGCATATCCACCACCGACGCAATGGCGTGCTGCAAACCAAAACCGGCCACCATCAGGGCGGTGCAGCCGGAAATGCCCACCACGGTCATCAGGATCCGCTTTTTGTAGCGGAACAGGTTGCGGGCGGTAACCTTCTGCAAAAAGCTGAGACGGCGCCACAGAGGAGTGAAACGCTCCAACAGCACCCGCTTGCCGGACCGGGGCGCCTTGGGGCGCATCAGCTGGGCGGGGGATTCGGACAAAGCATGGTAGCAGGCAGCCAAAGCGGTCAACCCGGTGCAGGCCAGGGCGGCCAGCGTGCACAGAATGGCATAGCCCCACCGGAAGGGAGTCAGACAGTCGGGGAGAATGTACATGATCCGGTAGGCGTTGAAAATGATGGTGGGGAAGAGCTTGAAGCCGATCAGAAGCCCGATGATGCTGCCGAAAAAGCTGGCAGACAGGGCATAGACCAGATATTTGGCAATGATGGCTCCTTTTCCGTAGCCCAGGGCCTTGAGGGTGCCCATCTGGGTGCGGTGCTCTTCCACCATACGGGTCATGGTGGTCAGACACACCAAAGCGGCCACCAGAATAAAGAACACCGGGAAAACGGCGGCGATGCGGTCCACCCGCTGGGCGTCGTCGGTGAATTCGCTGTAACCGGGGTTGTTGGACCGGTCCAGCAGATACCATTCCGGAGAACCCAGGTCGTTCAGGTCGTGGCGAGCCTCCAGGATCTGGGCCCGGCCTTCCTCGATTTCTGCCGCAGCGTCATCCAGCTGCTGCTGGCCTTGGGTCTTTTGGGTTTCCAGTTCTTCCACGCCCTGCTGGTACTCTGCTTTTGCACTGGCCAGTTGGCTCCAGCCTTGGTTCAGCTTTTGCTCACTGGAAGAGAGGGAAGCGGCCTGGGAATCCAACTGGGCTTTGCCTGCATTCAGCTGTGCTCGGTTTTCTGCCAGGGCAGAGCGGGTGCTTTCCAGCTGGGCGCTTTTGGCGGAAAGCTCTTCCTCCACGCCACTCAGCACTCCTTCCAGCTGGGCGGAGAAGGTGGCTTTTTCCTCTCCGGCCGGGTCGGCCAGCACGTATTCCTTCAGAATCTGGGAGAAGGAAAAGGCCGACTGAGGCACAAAAGCATCCAAGGCCGTGGAGGCATCCAGCACACTTTGTACCTCACTGGGAATGGGCTGATCCCCAGGCAGACTTTGGGCGGAATAGTTGTTCATCAGCCCCCGTACACTCTGCACCAGAGAGGAAAGGCTTTGCCACTGGCTTTCTCCCTGGGCCAGTTCGGCTTCCCCATCGGCAAGGGCCTGGTTCTGGGTCTGCCACTGGCTGAGGGCGGCACTGTACTGGGCCTTGCCGCTTTCCAGCTGTTTCTGCTGGCTTTGCAGCAGGCTTTCGTTGTCCTGGATCTGCTTTTGGGCGCTTTCCAGCTGGCTTTGGGCATCGGCAATCTGCTGCTCAAACAGGGCTTTGTTTTCTTCGTATTGGGCGATGCCTTCATCCAGTTCCGCCTGAGACGCATCGATGGCGCTTTTGGCTTCGTTGTAAATGTCATCGTGGCGGGTCTGCTCCTGCTCTTCGGCCAGCTGCTCCAGTATTGGAGTTTTTTCATCCATCACATCCTGGTATTCGTCCTCATAAAAGGGCAGGCCCTGGGTGTCTTTGTAGGTGAGGAACACATCGGTATAGATCTCATAGGCAAAGGCGTCCTCCGGCAGATAGAGAAAGGAGCGGATGGAGCCATTGCCCACACTGCTGCTGCCCCGTTCAAAATTGATGTACATGGGGGACTCGACCACGCCCACAATGGTGAAGGTCTGGGTTTTCAGGCTCTCCGACAGATCGCCTTCTTCCAGGAACAGGGTGATGGTCTGGCCCACCTGGAAGCTCTCGCCGGAATACATCCCATGCTCTACCAGACATTCATTTTCCTTTTCCGGCCAGCGGCCTTCCTTGAGCACCGGCATATTGACGGTGTCCTCATCGGCCTGGGCGCCATTTTTCCAGCTCCAGGCCCGCACCAGCATGGGGTCTCCCTCGGCCGGTTGCACAAAGGCATCCACCGAATAGGAGGGGGAAACGCAGGCGATATCCTCCTGGGCTTTCAGGCTGTCCACATCTTCTTCCGTGAAGCCCATGGAAGATTTCAGGTGCATATCCATCAGGTTCTGATCTTCAAAATATTGCTGAGCGGTCTCTTTCATATCCGGACAGGTGGATTTGATGCCGGCGAAAAAGCCCACACCCAACAGCACGATGCACAAAATGGAAAGATACCGGTTGTGGGTGCGCCGGATCTCCACCAGGATATCGTGCAAAAGAGCTTTGTAGTGTTTCATCTTATCACCACTCGATTTCTTCCACCGGTACGGGATGGGGATTTTCTTCGATCTGGGTCACTTTGCCGCTTTTCAGGTGGATCACCCGGTCGGCCATGGGAGCGATGGCCGAGTTGTGGGTGATGACGATGACCGTCATTCCCTGTTTGCGGCAGGTATCCTGCAAAAGGGACAGAATGGTCCGTCCGGTTTCATCGTCCAAAGCGCCGGTAGGCTCGTCGCACAGCAGGAGTTTGGGGTTTTTGGCCAAGGCACGGGCGATGGATACCCGCTGCTGTTCGCCGCCGGAGAGCTGGGCGGGGAAGTTGTTCATCCGGTCGGAAAGGCCTACCTGGCCCAGAACCTTGGCAGCGTCCAGAGGATTGCGGCAGATCTGGGCGGCCAGCTCCACATTCTCCAAAGCGGTCAGGTTCTGCATCAGATTGTAAAACTGAAAGACAAAGCCGATGTCGTTGCGCCGGTAGCCGGTGAGCTGACGGGGAGAAAAATGGGCCACATCGGTGCCGTCCACCAGCACTTCGCCTTCGTCGCAGCTGTCCATGCCGCCCAGAATATTGAGCACCGTGGTTTTGCCTGCACCGCTTTGGCCTAAAATGATGCAGAATTCCCCTTGGCCGATGGAAAAACTCACTCCATCCACCGCTGTGATGGTCACTTCTCCCATTTTATAGCGCTTGGTCACATTGCGCAGAGAGACAAAGCCTTCCATAAAAATCATCCTTTCCCACAAGAAAACAGGGCCGAAACCTGAAAAAACAAAAAAATTCTACTTTATTATAAATATCATATCACAAAGAAAGCAGGGGAGGAAGAGCCGGGTTTAAACAAAATGTAAAGTGTTCCTCAGAAAAAAGGCCGCCTTTCGGCGGCCCAGGAATCTGTTGAAAATTATGAATTGCTGGAGGGAGGGAAGGGAATGCCCAGCAAAGTGGCAGCGGCCTTCCGGTTCTCCCGCTCCATATCCGCCAGCTTCTGACAGATCTCGTCGGCGGCTTCCGGATTTTCCTTTTCCATCAGCTGGTCGATTTGCTGGCACAGCCAGCTTTCCGATACCTGCTCCAAAGTAGTGCAGCAGTCGCTTTGACCGATATAGCTCATAAAACCGGATACCTTGATGTCGTAGCTCACGGCCAGGCAAGGTGTGCGGGCCACGGCGGAAAAGACGATGGAATGGAGACGCATACCGCAGAGCAGCCGCATTTTCTTCAAAAGAGCGATGGTCAGACGCACATCCTCCGGCGCATCCCCCAGCACATAGTGGGGCGTGTGGAGACGGGCGGCCACCTGTTTGCAGGCGTGAAGGTCGCGGGGTACCTCGATGGGCAGCAAAAGAGCAGTGAGGCCATATTTGTGATAGGCGTATTCCGCCGCCTTGGCAAAGACCTCAAAATCGTGGAAAGTGCCCCAGGGCCGCAGGGCCAGGCAGAAATACTTCCCATCCACCGGCACACCGTGGGAAGAGAGGAACCGGTCGGCTTCCTGAGGGGAAGCGGGAGTAAGGATGGTGGCCGGATCGGCCGCCAGGCGGATATCCGGCTTGACCACATGCATATCGCTCAGTTCCTGCTGGGAGATGGTGTCCCGCAGGGTGATGATGTCCACGCTGCGGTTGAGCACCCGTCCGGCCAGACGGCGGTTGAAGGGACGGGACACATGGCCCACGCCGCAGCCATACATCTGCACTTTGCAGCCCAGTTTGTGGGCAATATAAATGGTGTAAAGATAAAAATACAGACTGCGGCTGGAGGTGGCGTCCTGGATCAGGCTGCCGCCGCCGTTGATAAAGAGCCTGGCCCGGCGCATGGCCCGGCGGAAACGGAAGAGATGGAAGGTATAGACGGCGTCCACTTCATGGAGCAGCCGGGTCTCAGCGGGCTTGCGGGTCATGACGGTCAGGGGGGACAGAGGGTCCAGTTCCTTCATGGTGGAGATGATGGCTCCCAGAATGGCCTCGTCTCCGGAATTGCCCCGGCCATAGGCGCCGCAGATGACAATGCCGTTGCGCTTGCCCCGAGCCTCACGGGCCTGGATGTATTCATAGATTTGGCTTTGACGGGCGGCCATACCCTCCAGGGAGTAAATGCGGGAGGCTTTTTCCAGAAGGCGCTCTCCGAAGGCGCGGCGCAGCTCCTCATCCTGGCACAGGCGCACCATGTAGGAGGCGAAAGTATCCACATCCCCTGGCTGGAAGATGAAGCCGTTTTCCCCCTGGTCGATGAGCTTCTGCATTCCGCCTACATCGGAGGTGATGACAGCGCAGCCTTCCTTTACACCTTCCAGGATGGAATAGGGGAAGGATTCAGAAATGGAGCAGAGCACATCGATGTCGCAGGATTTGAAGAATTTGCCGATGTCCGACACCCAGCCGCAGAAGCAGACGCTGTCGCTGACTCCCAGCTGGGCGGCCATGGCCTTCAGCTTGTCCATGTCTTCTCCGTCGCCGCCGATGAGCAGCTTGAGCCGCTTTTCCTCCTGCCGGGCCTTGGCAAAGGCCCGCAGCAAAGTGGGGATGTCCTTCACCGGGGTGAGGCGGGCGGCGATGCCCATGACCACATCCCCAGGGGTGTAGTTCAGTCCCTGCTGGCGCAGGTATTCCCCACGGTCAAAATCCGGGGTCTTCTGGGAAAAATCCAGGCCGTTGTAGATGGTCTGGATGCGGGAGGGACGGAAGGAACGCTGGATGAGCATCTTTTTGAAGGTGTCCGACACCGTCACATGGTAATCCATCAGCCGCAGGGCGGCGGAATTCAGCCGGCCGAAGGTCTGGCGGCGCAGGAAGGAATGCATATAGTCCAGCTTGTAGTCGCTGTGCACCGTGGTGATGACGGTGCAGCCCAGGGTCAGCTTGAGGAAGATGCCCACGGTGTTGGCCTTGGCCCCGTGGCAGTGGACGATATCCGGCTGAAACTCCCGGGCGGCTTCCTTGGCCAGGAGGAAATCCCGCAGGGGAAAGCCCGACTGGATCTCCAGCGTATCAATGCCGGCTTTTTGGGCATCCTGAGCGAATTCCCCTTTCCGCATACTCAGAAGTTTGAGCTCATGCTGCTCTTTCAGGCGGGAGCAGAGGGCCAGGATATGGGTCTTGGCGCCGCCCCGGTCGCCGCCGCCGGCGATGTGCAAAATTTTCATGATTTCCTCCCAAAAGCCGTAGAAGTCGGCGTTGATTTCGTGTATAATCCAAAAGTACAGGCCCCTGATTTCTTTGAAAAAAGGGGAATGTTCATTTCTTTTTATTATATCGAATCCCAGGGGCATGGTCAATACAGAAGGCCGGCCCCCACATGTGTTCCCAGGAGGTAGCGTTTTGGCAGGAGAAACAAAAAAAATGACCCGTAATACCCTGATTCTGGTGCCGGCCAAGGTGCTGGAAGGGGTTCTGCTTTTGGTGATGAGCGCCCTGTATTCCCGCATCTTCCCACCGGCGGTGAATGGCCGTTACCAAATCGTCAACACCACTGTGCTGGCCCTGTTTCTGGTGTCGGCGGCCTGGCTTTACAATGCCACCGCCCGCTTTGTGTCGGAATACCGGAGCCCCCAGGGGGAAAAGACCTTTTATTCCACTTTCCTGATGTCCTTTGGCGTCATCACCGTGGTGGTGCTGGGGATCGGAGCGCTGGCCTGGCAGATCGGCGGGAGCTTCCTCTTTTTTGCCGCTGCCATGCTGCTGACCAGCTATTCCCTCTTCACCATGATGAATGGCCTTCTGATCCAGACCGAACATCTGATGGTGAGCATTTTCGTCTCCCTCCTGGATGTGGCAGGAAAAGTGGTGTGCACCACTCTTCTGGTCACAGCCGGGGGCAACAGCACGCCTTATCCGGCCATCTTCGGCGCAGTCATCAGCGATCTTGTGGCATCGGGCATCGCCATGGCAGTGCTCCATGTCCCTTCCAGCACCCGGCCTCAGTATTTTTCCAAGGCCCTGCTGGGGGATCTGCTCACTTTCGGCGTGCCGCTCATCGGCATGAGCATCGGCACCGGCCTTTTGAGCATGGTGGACCGGTATATCGTGGCCTTCATGGAGGGAGATGTGGGTTCGGCCATCTATCTCACCAATTTCACCGTCAGTTCGGGTATTTTCGGTATGATCGCCGCCGCGGTGGTGCGGGCCACATATCCGTCCCTTATCTCCGGTTATACCAACGACGGACGGCAGGCGGCGGAAAAGCTGCTGGCCCAGGGCACAAGGCTCTATTTCCTCATCGCCATGCCGGCGGCGCTGGGGCTGTGCGCCGTCTGCCAGCCTTTGGCACATTTTATGTTTGAGGACACCTATTGGTCGGGGGCTTCCATCATCGGTATTGCCGCTGCCGCTTATTTTTTCATGGATTTGACCGAATATGCAATTAAGGGCTTTGAGCTGACCAAGAACACCCGGCCGGTGCTGCGTTACAGCCTGCTGGCCGCGGCCATCAAGATCGTGGCCACCTTTGCCCTGACAGGTCTGATGGGAATCCAGGGGGCGGCCTGGGGCACCCTTTTGGCCTTTGTGTGCTACTTTTTGCTGGTGATCTGGGGAATGCGCCATACTTTCCGTTTCCGTCCCGATGGGAAAAGCACGCTGCGCATCTTTGTCAGTGCCCTTCTGTGCGCTCTGTGCGCCTTTGTGGTGTGCCGTTTCATTCCCTTGGAGGGCGGCGGCCTTGCGGCGCTGGTCAAGACGCTTTGCGGCGCCGGAGTGGGAGGCGCAGTGTATGTGGCCTGTCTGCTGCTCTCCGGTGAACTCCGGCCGGAGCTGGAAATGCTGCGTCAGGCGCGGCAGAATCGGGCAAAGGAAAAATAAGGACAAGTCCCTTTTTTCCCTGTGCAAAAAGTTTTTTTGGTGCTATACTAAGGCCGTATGCGAAAGTCTGAAAAAGAGAAGGTGATAGAGTGTCCATGAAAGCCATCGAACAGGTGGAGCAGGCAGAGCGCCAGGCAGAACAGCTGCTGGAGCAGGCCCGCAAGGAGGCCGGGAGCATTGTGGAACAGGCGGAAAACGACGCCGCCCGTCTGCGGGAAGAAAGCCGGCAGAAGGCCCGGGATGAGACGGCGGCCCTGCTGGCCCAGGCCCAGAAGGAGGCGGAGCGCCAGGCGGAAGGACTGCGGGACAAAACAGAGAAGCAATGCGCTCAGATCGCCGCATCCGCCGAAAGCAATATGGAAAAAGCGGTGAAATTCATTATGGAAAGGGTCGTTGGCTGATGGCGCTGGTAGAAATGAAGCGCCTGCGGGCCGTCGCGCTGCAAAGCAGGCGCCGCAGCCTTTTGCGCCAGCTGCGGCGGGAAGGTTGCGTAGAGGTGGAGACCGCCCAGGAATCCACCGATTTCGGGCAGGAAAATGCCCTGGAGCGCACGACGGAAGAAAACACAGGGGCCCGGGAATATCTGACGGTCATCGGACAGGCCATGGAGGTCTTGTCCAAGTATGTGCCGCCTCCCAGCCGGCCTTTGCTGGCGGGAAAGCCCCAACTGACCGAAAGTCAGCTTTATGATGAAAAGGTGCTGGACAAGGCCCTGGCCGCTGCCCGGCAGATCAACAAGGCGGCCGAGGAAATGAACCGCCTGCTGGGGGAGATCGGGCGACTGGAAGGCACAGTGACCCAGCTCAAGCCATGGAAAAGCCTGGATGTGCCCCTGGAGTACCATATGGACGGGGCGGTGGAATATCTCCGGGGCGTTCTGCCCGGAGCGGCTGATCTGAAAGAGTTGGAAGGGGAACTGGCGGAGAAAGCGCCGGCCTGCCAGATGGAGCAGGTTTCCTCCGACAATGAACAGCATTATGTTACCTTCCTCATTCATCAGAGCTGCAAGGAACAGGCCATGGCCATCATCAAGCAGCGGGGCTTTGCCCAGGCTCCCCAGGAGGGGGAAGGGACTCCGGCCCAGTATATTGGTGCGCTGGAAAAGCAGATGGCCCAGATGGAACAGCAGCGGCAGGACCTGATCGGCAAGATCAAGGAATGCGGCGATGCCTACCGGGCCATGGAGCAGGCTTTGGACGCCTATTCCATGGAAACGGAGGAAGATCAGCTTCTTTCCGGCCTGGTGCGCACGAAAAACACCGTGGTCATCACCGGCTGGCTGCCGAAAAAGGCTGAGGCGCGGGTGGAAAAGGTGCTGGAACGGGAAGGCTGCGCCTATAGCATGGAGGACCCCCAGGAAGGGGAAGATCCCCCCACGGCCATGGAGAATGGACCCTTGGCCGAGCCTTTTAACGCCATCACCGAGATGTATGGCATGCCTCGTTACGGCAGCCTGATCGACCCCAACCCCCTGATGGTGCCCTTTTATATCACATTCTTTGCCTTCATCATGGGGGACGCTGTGTACGGTATCCTCATTGCCCTGGGATGTTTCCTGGGACTCAAGCTGCTCAAGCCCAAAGGAACCATGCGCCAGATGCTCACTCTGTTCTTCTATTGCGGACTGGGCACCATTGTGGCCGGTGTGCTGATGGGCGGCTGGCTGGGCGACGCAGTGCCCGCCTTCACCGAAGGCGTGTTGGGCAAGCGGGTGGAACTGCCTGCTCTGTGGTTTAATCCCATGGAAGAGCCGATGAAAATGCTGATTTTCTCCCTGGCCTTGGGTGGAATTCAGATCCTCACCGGCATGGCGGCTTCTGCATGGCGGCAGATCCGGCAGAAGGATTATCTGGGTGCGCTGTGTGACACCGGCACCTGGTATATGATCTTTGCCGGCATTGGCCTTGCGGTGCTGGGCATCGGTGTGGGACAGTGGCTGATCATCGCCGGCGTGGTGCTGATGCTCCTGCTGGGCGGCCGGGACAAAAAGGGCTTTGGCCGCATCACCGGCGGCTTGGGAAAACTGTATGGCATCACGGGTTTTGTGTCCGATTTGCTCAGTTATTCCCGTATCATGGCTCTGGGGCTTTCCGGTGCTGTGGTAGGCTCTGTGGTCAACAAAATGGGCGCCATGGGCGGCGGTGGCATTATAGGCGTGCTGCTGTTTGTGGTGGTGGCGATCATCGGCCATACCTTCAACATCGCCATCAGCGTGCTGGGGGCCTATGTTCACACCAGCCGTTTGCAGTATATCGAATTCTTTGGCCGGTTTTATGAAGACGGTGGGCGGATGATGCACCCGCTGAAAATAAAAACAAAATATGTAGATGTGGTTAAGGAGGACTAGATCATGGAATGGATTTCCAGCTTGTTTACGGGGACCAGTTTTGCAGTATTGGGTGCCGCTCTGGCGGTGATTTTTGCCGGTATGGGCTCTTCCAAGGGCGTAGGTCTGGCCGGTGAGGCCGGCACAGGCATCCTCACCGAAGACCCCACCAAGTTCGGCAAGGTTCTGCTGCTGCAGGCTCTGCCTGGCACACAGGGTATCTATGGCCTGCTGGTGGCCTTTTTGATCCTGTTCAGCAATGGCGCTGTGCTGGATGGCACACTGCCTCTGGTGCAGGGTGTGGCTTATTTCTTCGCCGCTCTGCCTACTGCCATTGTGGGTTACTATTCCGCTATTCGCCAGGGCCGTGTGGCTGCTGCTGCCATGAACATTGTGGCCAAGAAGCCCGATGACGCCATGAAGGGTGTTATCAGCGCCGGTCTGGTGGAAACATACGCGGTGCTGGCCCTGCTGATCTCCGTGCTGGTCATCTTCGGCGTGGGCAGCATGGCGGCCTGATCGGGTAAACGCCATGAAAGGCATCGAAAACATTTCTCGCAGCATTGTAGATGAGGCCAAGGCCAAGGCGGAGCAGATCCTGGAAGAAGCCCGCCAGCAGGCCGCCCGCATCGGGGAAAAGGCCGCCCAGCAGGCACAGGCCCAAGAGGAAAGCCTGAAAAAGGACGCCCAGACGCGGGCGGAGGAATTGCTCCGCCGCAGCGAGCGCACCGCCCTTCTGGAAAACAAGAAGGGGCAGCTGGCCGCCCGGCGGCAGCAGATCGAAAAGGCCTATGACCTGGCTCTCCAGCGGCTTTTGTCCCTGGAGGAAGGGGATTACTGCGCCCTTTTGGTGAAGCTGTGCCAGGAGACCGGGGAGAAGCAGGGAGAAATTCTGCTCAATGCCCGGGACAAGGCCCGGCTGGGCGAAACCCTGGTGGAACAGATCAATCAGAAGATCGGCGCCGCCTTCACCCTGGGACAGGAAGAAAAAAATATCGCCGGCGGATTTGTGCTGCGTCAGGGGCCGGTGGAGATCAACTGCGCTTTGGAGACCGCTGTGCACCTGCTGGAAGAGGAGACAGCCAGCCAAGTGGCGGCCATCCTCTTTTAAGGAGGGAGCCTGTTGAAAAAAACCAAGGATACCGATTATCTGCACATCAGCACCCGGATCCGCTGCGTGGAAGGGCAGCTGATGAACAGCACCCAGCTTTATCGTCTGGCCGAGAGCAAAGACGCCCAGGAAGCGGAAAAGCTCCTGGAGGAAAAGGGCTGGCCCGCCTTTGACTGGCGGGATATGTTGAAGCTGGAGCAGGTCATCTCCCAGCGGCGCCAGCAGATGATGGATCTGCTGTATGCCCATTGTCCCAGGCCGGAGATGATCGAAGTATTCCGGCTGAAATACGATTATCACAACATCAAGGCCATCCTCAAAGGAGACGCTCAGCAGGTGGACCCCACCCGGCTTTTGTCTTCAGCTGGTCTCATTCCGCCCCGGGAACTTTTGCGCATGATCCGGGAGGGAGATCTGGAAGGGATGGATCCGGTGATGGCTCAGGCTGTGGAAACGGCCAAGGAGATGCTGGAGCGCACCGGTGACCCTCAGCTCAGCGATATGGTGCTGGACCGGGCGGAAAAGGAAGAGACGCTGAAAAAAGCCAGAGAGAGCGGCAGCGATTTCCTCACAGGATATGTGCAAAGGACCATCGACTGCTGCAATCTGCGCACGGCGCTGCGTCTGGGACGCATGGGCAAAGGGCTGGATTATGCCCAGCGGGCCATTTTGCCCGGCGGAACCATTGCGCCGGAGGTTTTCTATGCGCCCATAACCCGGGAGGAGCTGCCTCGCCTGCTGGCCGGAACCTGTCTGGAGACGCTGGAAAGCCAGGCGATGGACGCTTTGGAAGGCCGGGGCTTTGCCCTTTTGGACAAGGCCTGTGACGATCTGCTCATTGAATATGCCCGCTTTGCCCGGCAGGTTCCCTTTGGGGAAGAGACCGTCATCGGTTATCTGCTGGCCTGCGAGGCGGAATACAACGCAGTGCGCTCGGTGCTGGCGGGGAAAAACGCCAGTCTGAGCCAGGACAAGATCATGGAAAGGCTGAGGATCTGTTATGCTGTATAGAGCGGCTGTGATCGGCGACAGCCAGACGGTGATGGGATTCAAAGCGGTGGGCCTCACCACCGTGGCGGTGAGCGAAGAGAAGGAGGCCGCCCGGCAGCTGCATAAGCTGGCGGAGGCGGGCTATGCCGTCATTTATATCACCGAGCAGCTGGCCGCCCTCATCCCCCAGGATATCGACCGCTATAACGACGAGCCCACCGTGGCCGTCATCCCCATCCCTTCCCAGAAGGGAAGCCTGGGGATCGGGCTCAAGGGACTTCACCAGGCGGTGGAGCGGGCCGTGGGAGCCGACATCCTCAAAAAATAGCGACCCCGTTTTCCGGGGAGTGACCGTTTCATGGCAGGAAAGGCCTGCCTGTAAGAGAAAGAAGGTTGCTGATTGAATGGATAATATAGGAAAAATCATCAAGGTGGCGGGCCCCCTGGTCATTGCCGAGGGCATGGCCCACGCCAATATGTTCGATGTGGTGCGGGTAGGTCCCCAGCACCTGATCGGCGAGATCATCGAGATGCGGGGCGACAAGGCCTCCATCCAGGTGTATGAGGAAACCGCAGGCATCGGCACCGGGGAGGATGTGGTGTCCACCGGTGCGCCTCTGTCTGTGGAGCTGGGGCCGGGCCTGATCGGTCAGATCTATGACGGCATCCAGCGTCCCCTGGAGGACATTCGCCGCCAGGTGGGCGATACCATCAAGCGTGGCATTGAAGTGGACCCCATCTCCCGGGAGAAGGAGTGGGAGTTTACCCCCACCGCCAAAGCGGGAGACAAGGTGGAGCCCGGTGATGTGCTGGGCACCGTCCAGGAGACCATCATTGTGCTGCACAAGATCATGGTGCCCGTGGGCGTGCGCGGCACGGTGAAGGAAGTGCGGGGCGGCAAACACACCATCACCGATGTGGTGGCCGTCATCGAGGACGAAAAAGGCCAGCTCCATGAGCTGACCATGGTGCAGAAGTGGCCGGTGCGTGTGGAGCGGACCTACAAGGAAAAGCTGGCTCCCACATTCCCCATGGTCACCGGCCAGCGGATCGTGGACACCTTCTTCCCCATTGCCAAGGGCGGTACGGCGGCCATCCCCGGCCCCTTCGGCAGCGGTAAAACGGTGACCCAGCACCAGCTGGCCAAGTGGAGCGATGTGGACATCGTGATCTACATCGGCTGCGGCGAGCGTGGCAATGAGATGACCGATGTGCTGCGGGAGTTCCCCGAGCTGAAAGACCCCCGTACCGGCGAAAGCCTGATGAAGCGGACGGTGCTCATCGCCAACACCTCCGATATGCCTGTGGCCGCCCGGGAAGCTTCGGTGTACACCGGCATCACCATCGCCGAATATTACCGGGATATGGGCTACAATGTGGCGGTTATTGCCGACTCCACCTCCCGCTGGGCCGAGGCTCTCCGTGAGATGTCCGGCCGTCTGGAAGAGATGCCCGGTGAAGAGGGCTATCCTGCCTATCTGGCCTCCCGTCTGGCCCAGTTCTACGAACGGGCGGGCCGGGTGATCTGCCTGGGCAGCGACGGCAGAGAAGGCACCTTGTCGGCCATCGGCGCCGTATCCCCTCCGGGTGGCGATATCTCCGAACCGGTCAGCCAGGCCACCCTGCGTATCGTCAAGGTGTTCTGGGGCCTGGACAGCTCGTTGGCCTACCGGCGGCATTTCCCCGCCATCAACTGGCTGAACAGCTATTCTCTGTACTTTGACCGGCTGCGTCCCTGGTATGAGGACAACATCAACCAGAACTTCATCAAAAACCGCAACGAAGCCATGAAGCTGTTGCAGCAGGAAAACGAGCTGGACGAAATCGTCAAGCTGGTGGGCATCGACGCCTTGTCTCCCGCCGACCGTCTGGTGATGGAAACCACCCAGATGATCCGCGAGGACTTTCTGCAGCAGAACGCCATGAGCGATACCGATTCCTATTGTGAGATCGACAAGCAGTTCCGTCTGTTGGAGCTGATCCTGTTCTACTACGAGACAGCCGGGGAAGCTCTGCGCAAGGGCGCTCCCATGCAGCCCGTCTTTGACATTCCTGCCCGGGCCCGCATCGGCCGGGCCAAGGATGTGCCCAAGGAGATCTACAAGGAGCAGTACGACCAGATCGAAGCCGATATCCGGCAGCAGATCGCTCAGATTTCCCAGGGAGGTAAAGAGGCATGATTAAGGAATATCGTACCATACAGGAAGTGGCCGGCCCGCTGATGCTGGTGCAGGGCGTGGACAAGGTCACTTATAATGAGCTGGCGGAAATCGAACTGCCTTCGGGAGAGGTGCGCCGGTGCAAGGTGCTGGAAGTGGACGGCTCCAACGCCCTGGTGCAGCTGTTCGAAAGCTCCGCCGGTATCAACCTGGCCCAGTCCAAGGTGCGTTTCCTGGGCCATGGTATCGAACTGGGTGTGTCCCCCGATATGCTGGGCCGTGTGTTCGACGGCATGGGCCATCCCAAGGATGGCGGCCCGGAGATCCTGGCCGAGCAGTATCTGGACATCAACGGCACGCCCATGAACCCGGCGGCCCGGGACTATCCTTCGGAGTTTATCCAGACCGGCGTGTCGGCCATCGACGGCCTGAACACCCTGGTCAGAGGCCAGAAACTGCCCATTTTCTCCGGCTCTGGTCTGCCCCATGCCCAGTTGGCCGCCCAGATTGCCCGTCAGGCCCAGGTGCCCGGCAGCGACGCCAAGTTCGCCGTGGTCTTTGCGGCCATCGGCATCACCTTCGAGGAAGCCGATTTCTTCGTCTCCGACTTTAAGCGTACCGGCGCCATTGACCGTACCGTGCTCTTTTTGAACCTGGCCAACGACCCGGCCATCGAACGCATCGCCACTCCCCGTATGGCGCTGACCGCGGCGGAGTACCTGGCCTTTGAGCAGGGGATGCATGTGCTGGTCATCCTCACCGATATCACAAACTACGCCGAGGCTCTCCGTGAAGTGTCCGCCGCCCGGAAGGAAGTGCCCGGACGCCGCGGCTATCCTGGCTACCTTTACACCGACCTTGCCACCATGTATGAGCGGGCCGGAAAGCTGCTGGACAAGGAGGGCTCCATCACCATGGTGCCCATCCTCTCCATGCCTGAAGATGACAAGACCCATCCCATCCCCGACCTGACCGGTTACATCACCGAGGGCCAGATCATTCTGTCCCGTGAGCTGTACCGGAAGGATATCACGCCCCCCATCGATGTGCTGCCCTCCCTGTCCCGTCTGAAGGACAAGGGCATCGGCAAGGGCAAGACCCGGGAAGATCACGCCGGTACCATGAACCAGCTGTTTGCCGCCTATGCCCGGGGCAAGGACGCCAAAGAGCTGATGACCATTCTGGGCGAGGCCGCCCTCACCGACACCGACAAGCTCTATGCCCAGTTTGCCGATGCCTTTGAGCGGGAATATGTGTCCCAGGGCTATGACAAAAACCGCACCATCGAAGAGACGCTGGATCTGGGCTGGAAGCTGCTGAGCATTCTGCCCAAGACCGAGCTGAAGCGGATCAAGCCGGAATTCATCGACAAATACTATCCCGCCAAGGATTGAGATGGGCAATAAGGAGGAATGCAGATGGCCAGGCTCAATGTAAACCCGACACGCATGGAGCTGACCCGGCTGAAAAAGCGCCTTGCCACAGCCAGCCGGGGGCATAAGCTGCTGAAAGACAAGCGGGACGAGCTGATGAAGCAGTTCCTGGATATTGTCCGGGTCAGCGAAAAGCTGCGGCTGGGGGTGGAAAAAGCCCTGACGGAATCCTATGCCGGGTTCCAGGCCGCCGGCGCGGTGATGCCCCCGGAAATGCTGGAGCAGACCTTTCTCTATCCCAAGCAGGGAGTGGGCATCGAGATGAAGTTCCGCAATATTATGTCGGTGGATGTGCCCATGTACGATGTGATCACCAAAACCAGCGACAAGGCGGATATCTACCCCTATGGCTTTGCCGCCACCAGCGGCGAGCTGGACGACGCTGTGGCTCAACTGGCCGGGACGCTGGAGGATATGCTCCGTCTGGCGGAGATGGAAAAAACCGTCAAGCTCCTGGCCCAGGAGATCGAAAAGACCCGCCGCCGGGTCAATGCCCTGGAATATGTGATGATCCCTCAGCTCCAGGAAACCATCCGTTATATCACCATGAAGCTGGATGAAAACGAACGGGGCAACCTGTCCCGGCTGATGAAGGTGAAGGACATGATGGTGGAGCAGAACATCAAAGCCCAGCGGGCCCGGGATGGCCTTGCCTGAGCCGAAAAAGAAAGTGGACAAACAGCAAGGCTTGGTATACAATAAAATTAAAATCTGGCCCGCTTTTCAGAAGGGGCCCAATCGGAAAGGAAGGTCATTCCCATGGTAACCAAAATCGCAACAGAAAAAGCTCCTGGCGCTATCGGTCCTTATTCCCAGGGCGTCGTCGCCGGCAATCTGGTGTATACTTCCGGTCAGATCCCCGTCAATCCGGAAACCGGCGCTGTGGAAGAGTGCGTCAAGGCCCAGACCAAGCAGTCTTTGGAAAATGTGAAGGCTGTTCTGGCCGAAGCCGGCTGCACCATGGAAGATGTGTTCAAGACCACCGTCTTCATCAAGGACATGAATGATTTCGCCGCCATCAACGAGGTGTATGCCACCTACTTCACCGGCGATGTGCTGCCCGCCCGCTCCTGCGTGGAAGTGGCCCGTCTGCCCAAAGATGTGAAAGTGGAGATCGAAGTCATCGCCATGAAGAAGTAAAAACCTTCTGAAAAGCCGTCCCGCAAGGGGCGGCTTTTGTCTGTCGGGAACTTCATATCGTGTGAGGGACTGGATTGTCTTATCCCGAATGGATCTGCAAAAAGCTGCGACCTGTGCGTGGCTTTTTGCACCTATCAAGGAACAAGTGTGCGCCAAAGGCGTGCATGCAGTTCCTTGCAAAAACTCGAAAAAGTGGCCGAAGCCACTTTTTCGAAGCGCCTAAGCTGTCCCGCAAGGGGCGGCTTTTTTGTGCCACAGCAGAAGGTTTTGGCAAAAATCAAAAAAGCCCCCCAAAGCGTAAAAGGCATGCTATAATAAAAGAGCCGCCGGTCTCCGGGGGACTTTTCCGAACGGAAAACGAGAGGGCGGCCATAATCAATCCGGCCTGGGGCCAAGAGAAAAGAGGAGAGAGCCTTGTCCATTGCAAACGCCTTTAATGGCGTATTCGCCCTGATGCTCATCATGCTGCTGGGCGCCTTCATGACCAGACGAAAATTCCTGACGGAGGATTACTATCATTTTCTCACATCCTTCATCATGAAGTACACCATTCCGGCCATGCTCTTTGAGAATGCCATCGAGAATGTGACCATGGAGTTTATCACCGAAAGCGGCACATTGTTGCTGGCCCCCTTTGTCACCCAGCTGGGGGGATATTTTATTGCCCTGGGCATCGCCAAACTGATCAAGCTGCCCAAGTCCTTGGAGGGCATTTTCATTTCCATCTTTGCCATGTGCAACACCATGCTGATGGGCTTTCCCATTTGTATGCAGATCTTCGGCGAAGTGAGCGTTCCCTATGTCACCGCCTATTACATTGCCAACACCCTGGTCTTTTGGATTCTGGTGGCCCCCCGCATCGCAGCTGGCGGCACAGTGGGCGGCGTCATCACCCGGGCGGAAAAGATCAAGAGAGTCTTTTCGCCGCCGCTGCTATCCTTCCTGGTGGGCGCTGCGGTGTCTTTGCTCCACATTCCTGTGCCTGCCTTTTTGCAGACGGCCCTCACCGATTTTGGCGCTTTGACTTCGCCCATCGCCATGCTTCTGTGCGGCTATCTTCTGGCCAGCATGGGTAAGGATGTGCTGAAAACCCCTCGGTGCATTGTGGGCGCTGTGGCTGCTCGTCTTTTGTGGGCGCCGGTGTTCTGTGCCGGTATCTGCCTTTTGATGGATGTGCCCGCTTTGCCGGCCTGCGTCTTTTGTGTCCAGGCGGCCATGCCGGCCATGAACCAGACGGTCATCCTCTCCGGCCTGTATCGGGGCAATGACCGGGCGGCGGCTCAAGGTTTGGCTCTGTCCAATATTCTGTCGGTGTTCATCATCCCCTTGGTGGTGATGGGCCTGAACCAAGTGTTCCCCATGTAAAAAGAAAAAAGCTGCCCTTTGGGGGACAGCCAGGACTGTGCAAAAGCAGGTTCGCCGATGAAAGGGGAAGATTTTTGGACGGTCCTTTTATCAATCCGCCAAAAGACGCGACCTGTGCGTGGCTTTTGGCACTTCTCAAGGGGCCAGTGTGACCGGTTGGAAGCTGTAAGCTTTCAACCGGCTGCATGCAGCCCCTTGCAAAAACTCGAAAAAGTGGCTTTCGCCACTTTTTCGATACGCCCGGCTGCCCCTTGGGGGACAGCCCATCTATGATAAACAGCAGCGAAAGCCGACCGGGATGATTGTCGGGCACGCTGGGGGACGGCGCCGCTCACTGGGATTTTTCGCTGCTAATAAGAGTATATGCCGCCGTCTCCTCAGGGGTACCGGCGGAGCGAAAGTAAAAAAGTTTGCAGGAGGAATGAACCATGAGCGTGAAAATTGCTCCGTCCATTTTGTCCGCTGATTTTGCAAACCTGGGCCGGGATGTACAGATGGTGCTGGAGGGAGGAGCCGACTGGGTCCATGTGGATATCATGGATGGGCATTTTGTGCCCAATATCTCCTTTGGCGCTCCGGTGCTCCGGTGCCTGCGGAAGGTCACCGACGGCTTTCTGGATGTGCATCTGATGATCTCCCAGCCGGAAAACTATGTGGATGATTTCCTGAAGGCCGGGGCCGACCTGGTGAACTTCCATCTGGAGTCCCAGGGGGATCTGTTCAGCCTGATTCAGAAGGTCAAGGCCGCCGGCCGCAAAGTGGCGCTGACCATTAAGCCCGCCACTCCCGCAGAGGCGCTGTTTCCCTATCTGCCTCAGCTGGATATGGTGCTGGTGATGTCGGTGGAGCCTGGTTTCGGCGGACAGAAATTCATGCCGGAGGCTTTGGACAAAGTGCGGCTGCTGCGTCAGGAGATCGACAGCCGGGGCCTGGCCTGTGAGATCGAGATCGACGGCGGCATCAACCTGGAAAATGCGCCGCTGGCTTATCAGGCCGGGGTGGATATTCTGGTGGCCGGTTCTTCGGTCTATGGGGCGGAGGACCCGAAGGCGCGGATCGGTGAGTTTAAAAAGGCCTGTGAAGGTCTGCGATAAACAAAAAGCGGAGAGGACAAAGTTCCTCTCCGCTTTTTGCGATGTTTTAATAGAAAACCGTTTCGGTGAGACGGCCTTCTTTCCCCGGCGGGGAATAGAGAAAGTGCTGGAGCCGTCCCTGGGTGATCTGGTAATCTTCCGGGCGGATCAGGGTGCTGGGAGCCTTCTCCAGCTTGTCGATAAGGATCAGCTTGACCTTCATCTTTTCCGGCAGAATGGATTTGATGTACACCGACACCCCATCCCCGGAGATAACGCCTTCTTTCCGCTCCGCCAGGCCCGACAGGTTGGGGCTCAGTTCCACAAAAACACCATAGTCCTCATTGCCCCGCACCACACCGCTCACCGTTTCTCCTGGGGAAAAACGCCGGGCGTTTTCCAGCCAGGTGCCCAAAAGTTCCCGATGGGTCAGATGCACCCGGCCCATGGAGGGGTCCACTCCCCGCACAGCCACATGGATCCATTGGCCGGGGTAAAACCGCTCGGCAGGATGGGCAATGCGGGACACCGAGATGTGCTCAATACCCACCAGGGAGGTAAGGCCGCAGCCGATGTCCACAAAGGCCCCGAAGGGCTCCAGATGGGTCACACGGGCGCAGATCACATCCCCGGGCAGCAGGTTTTCCATCAGATAGTTGAGGGCTTTTTGCTGTACCCTGGCCCGGGAAAACAGGTATTGGCCGTCCCCTTCACCGATAACCTGAAAACAAACCGGTTTTCCCACCCGGGACAAAAGGGCGATCTCCCGGGTGCGGCCACTGCTGAGGCCCAATGCCGCCTCGCTGCGGGGGATAAGGCCGGTGATGCCGTTGCAGTCCACCACTAGGTTGTGGGCACAATCGCATCGGGTGACGATGCCTTCCAGTATTTGTTCTTTCTCCGCAGCCTGATCCATGGCGGCCGGGGTATTCACCCAGCGGTTTTCCGGGGTGTGTAGCCGGAAACCTTCCGGCAGATAAGGTCCCTGGGGCATATCTTCATTCCTCCTTTGTTTTGTCCGTTGCCTTTCATCTATATGCATGTTTCCCCAGGATGTTGCTGTTTTCTTTTGGAAAGGGCTGTGGTACAATACCCCTATCAGATGGGGGGAGGGAGCTTTGTGGATTATCGGGTAGGCGATGTGGTAAAAATGAAAAAAAGTCACCCTTGTGGCTGCGACCGGTTTGAGATCACCCGGGTGGGGATGGATTTCAAGCTGAAATGCTGCGGCTGTGGGCGGGAAGTGATGGTGCCCCGGCTCAAGGCGGAAAAAAGCATTCGGGCCATTGAGAAAAGGGAGGAATGAGCATGGAGGTCATGAACCGGCAAATGCATATTGCCCTGCGCCAGGGGGATGTAGGAGGGTATTGTCTGCTCCCTGGAGACCCGGAACGGTGCCAGCATATTGCCTCCTATCTGGAGGGAGCGGAATTTGTGGCCCGCAACCGGGAATTTGTCACCTATACCGGCACATTGGCCGGGCAGCGGGTATCGGTGTGTTCCACCGGCATCGGCGGCCCCAGTACCGCCATTGCCGTAGAGGAGCTGGCTGCCTGCGGCGCCCATACCCTGATCCGGGTGGGGACCTGCGGGGGCATTGATCTGGCCGTGCGGGGCGGGGATATTGTGGTGGCCACCAGCGCCGTGCGCCAGGAGGGGACCAGCCTTCACTATATGCCTCTAGAATTTCCCGCCGTGGCCGATTTTGATGTGACCGATGCCCTGCGCCAGGGAGCGGCCTCCACGGGAGCCAGTGTGCACACCGGCGTAGTGCAGAGCAAGGACAGTTTTTATGGCCAGCACGAGCCTTCTCGGATGCCGGTGGCCCATATGCTGGAAGAAAAATGGAAGGCCTGGAAGCAGGCCGGCGTCCTTTGCAGCGAGATGGAAAGCGCCGCTTTGTTTGTGGTCTCCTCGGTGCTGGGGCTGCGAGCCGGGGCTTTGTTTGCCGTGCTGTGGAACCAGGAGCGGAAAAACGCCGGGCTGCCTGATCCCCACTGCATGGACACCGATCTGGCCATCCGGGCGGCTGTGGAAGGGCTGCGTTGTCTCATCGCCCGGGATGCCCGGGAAGAAGGGCTGTAATGGAAAAAACTTTGCCAAAGCGGTTTCCACTTTGGCATTTTTTTATTTTCTTCTTGACAAACAGGGAAAAGGGATGCATACTGTATATATAGTATATATACAGTATATATACAGTATAACAACGAGGTGCACCGTGAATATCGTCATCAGTCAAACAAGCGGCCAGCCCATTTATGAGCAGATCGCCCGACAGATCAAAGGCCTGATCCTGCGGGGAGAACTCTGCGAAGGGGCGGCTTTGCCATCCATGCGCCTGCTGGCTCGGGATTTGCGCATCAGCGTCATCACCACCAAGCGGGCCTATGAAGAGCTGGAGAGGGAAGGGTTTGTCATCACCACCCCGGGAAAGGGCTGCTATGTGGCCCCACACCCGGAGGGCACATGGGATCAGGCCCGGCAAAAACAGGTGGAGGAGTATCTGCGCCGTGGTGTGGAAGAGGCCAAAAACTGCGCCATGGATCTTGCGGAACTGACCCAGCTTTTGCAGGAGCTGTATCAAGGAGAAAAGTAAAATGAATACAAATAGTATTGAAGCAATCTCTTTAAGCAAACAGTATCCAGGATTTGCTCTGGAGGATGTGAGTTTTACACTGCCCCAGGGCTGTATCATGGGATTCATCGGCCAGAATGGCGCCGGTAAAACCACCACCATCAAGCGTTTGCTGGGGCTTGTGCAGGGCGGCGGAGAGGTGCGGCTGCTGGGAGAAAAGGAAGGCTATGGCCTGCGAAAAGTGAAAGAACAGGTGGGCGTTTTCCTGGAGGGCAGCTTTTTCAATGAAGTCATCCGGGTGCAGGATATCGATTCCATTTTGTCCCACATTACCCCTCGGTGGGATAAGGGATATTATTCCTTTTTGCTGGATCGCTTCCAGATCCCCCGGAAGAAATACCTGCGGGAGCTTTCCAAGGGCATGGGCACAAAATTGCGCCTGGCCACCATCCTGGCCCGCCACCCCAAGCTGCTGATTCTGGACGAACCCATGAGCGGCCTGGACCCGGTGGCCCGTTCCCAGGTGATGGATCTGTTTTTGGAATTCATTCAGGATGGGGAGCACTCGGTGTTCCTCTCCACCCACATCACCACCGACCTAGAGCAGGCGGCCGACTATATCACCTTTATCCATGAGGGAAAATTGGTGTTTTCCCAGGAGAAAGACCGGGTGATGGAAGAATACGGCCTGGCCCAGGGGACGGAAGAAGCGCTGAAAAGCTTGGGGCCTGATGTGCTTATCGCCATGAGAAAAGGCCGGTATCACGCCAAAGGCCTGGTGAATAACCGGCAGGAGGCAGCCCGGCGGGAACCCTCCCTTTTGGTGGAGCCGGCCCGGCTGGAGGATATCATGGTGATGATGGCAAAGGAGGAAGAATCGTGGTTGGGTTGATGCTGAAAGATCTGCTGACCATGCGTAGATATCTGAAAAGTTTGCTGGGCGTTTGCGTCTTGCTGGGAGCTATGGGCTTTCTTCTCAAAAGCCCCTCCTATGTGTCCGGTGTGGGTGGGGTCACCAGTTTTCTGGTGTGCATGGTCAGTTTTTCCTATGACGAAAATGCCAAATGGGATGCCTATGGGCTGACCTTGCCGGTGACCCGGAAAACCTGCGTTCAGGCCAAATACCTGCTTTCCCTGGCCATGGTGTTGCTGGGGGCGGTGGTCAGTGCGTTGATCGCCGGTGGGATCATGGCCTATTGGGAGACCATCGACTGGATGGAGCTTTTGTCCTTGGTGGGAAGCACAACGGTTACCGGTATCGTCATTATCAGTCTGATGATCCCCTGTATTTATAAATTGGGCGTGGAGCGCAGCCGTCTGGCCATTATGGTGGTCTTTTTGGTGCCCATGGGCGTGTTCCTTTGGTACCTTGGCTCCGGGCTGGTCCTGCCTACCCTGGCGCCCTGGATGGGAAAGCTGCTCCCTGCGCTGCTTGCTCTGCTGCTAGTGCTTTTGCTGTGGGGCTCCTATTTGGTTTCCCGGCGGATCTATGAGAAAAAAGAATTTTAAGAAAGGCCCTCCCCGGTCTTTGACTGGGGAGGGCTTCTTTTGGGCTTAATGTAAACCTCGATTAAAAATATAGTTGACAATAAACTGGGGGCTGGTATACTGGAAACAGAACGGAGGGAATGGAATGGAAAGCACGAAGGAAAAGCTGCTGGCCTTGCTGGAAGAAAACCGGGGCCAGAGTTTGTCAGGGCAGGAACTGGCACTGCGGCTGGGGATTTCCCGGGCGGCGGTGTGGAAGGCCATGGATGGACTGAAAAAAGAAGGGCATCAGATTCAGGGCGTCAACAACAAGGGTTATCAGCTGTTGGAGGGGAGCGATGTGCTCACTCTGGCTTCCATGGAGCCCTGGCTTCCCAAAGAGTATGACCGAAGCCTGCTCCATGTGTATGATACGGTGGAATCCACCAACATCACCGCCCGGGAGCTGGCGGCCAAAGGGGCGCCGGAGGGCACAGCGGTGGTAGCCGCTCGGCAGGAGGGAGGCAAAGGCCGTCGGGGCCGCTCCTTCTTTTCTCCCAAGGGAGGCGTTTATGTAAGCATGGTGCTGCGGCCCCAGCTTCCCGCCGAGGAAAGTGCCCGGGTGACCACCACGGCGGCGGTGCAGATCTGCCGGGTGCTGGAGGAAGTCTGCGGCTTTCAGGCCCAGATCAAGTGGGTCAACGATGTGATGTTCCGGGGAAAGAAGATCTGCGGTATTCTGACCGAAGGGGCCATTGATCTGGAAAGCGGAATGCCGGAATACATCATCGTGGGCATCGGGGTCAACCTGTTGGAAGGGGCCGAAGGCTTTCCGCCGGAGCTGCAGCAGATCGCCGGTGCGCTCTATCGGGAGAATCTGCCCCAGGGGCTGACCCGGGGCCGCTTTGCCGCCGCTATGGTGGAAAAAATGGGAGCCATTTCGGCTTTGTGCACGGCCAAAGAGACCCTGGAGGAATATCGCCGCCGCTGTCCTTTGGTGGGGCATCGGGTGATGGTGATGGAAAATGAGCCCTGGGAGGGAAAGGTAATCGCCATCTCCGACAGCTGCGGTCTGGTGGTGGAAAAGGAGGACAGCAGCCAGCGGCATCTCCAGTCAGGAGAAGTGAGCATCCGTCCGGGACAAGAAGTTTGGAGGAAAGAATCGTGAGCGAAAAAACGAAGAAACTGACAACCTGTGCTTTGATGGCCGCCCTGATGGCGGTGTGTTCCCAGATTGCCATTCCCTTGCCGGGAGGGGTGCCGTTGACCCTGTCTCTGGTGGGGGTCTATCTCACCGGTATTTTTTTGGAGCCGGGATGGGCCTTGGCCAGCCAGTGTGTCTATCTGGCTCTGGGGCTTTGTGGCCTGCCGGTCTATGCCGGTTTTTCCAGCGGCGCGGGGGTGCTCTTTGGACTCACCGGTGGGTTCTTGTTCATCTTCCCGGTGATGGCCTGGGTGACTTCGGTGTCCTGCCGCCGGTTCCGGGGGATTATCCCCTTGGCCATGGGGCTTTTGCTGTCCTTGCTTTTGTGCTATGGGGCGGGTTCGCTGTGGTATATGGCCTTGGGAAAGGTGGGACTAAGGGAAACCCTGGTTTCCTGTGTGCTGCCCTTTGTGCCTCTGGATGTCTGCAAGGCGGTTTTTGCTCTGATGCTGGCGCAGCGGATGAAGAAACCGTTGGCCCTGGGGAAATTTTAAAAGTGTCAAAAACTGTTGACATTTTCCCAGAGATTCCTTATACTCAAAGTGTAAAAAGAATTTGACACTTTGAAAGCGAAAGGGGCGTCTCTATGGAACAGGCTATGTTGATTGCATTTGCTGTATTTTTGCTGGTACTGATTTTTTTGGATCTGGCCATGGTGGTTTCCATGCTCAGACCCGGAGATGAGCGCAAGCAAATGATCGTCTGGAAAACCAGTGCTTCCACTTTGCTGGTCACCGTATTGATGCTGGTTTTCAATGTTGTGGAGGCTTTGATTAAAAAAGAGCCGGCTCTTGTCAATCCCTTTATTCATCTCAGTGTGGTGGCCATGGTGTATTTTGTCACACTGCTGGTGGAGAAGAAAAGGTATGGCGGTTAATATGGAGAATGTGATTCGGAACAAGCGAAAAGAAAAGGGCATCTCTCAGGAGGAATTGGCCAAACGGTGCGGAGTATCCCGCCAGACCATCAACGCTATTGAAAATGACAAATACGACCCCACTTTGTCATTGGCATTCCGCCTGGCCCGAGAGCTGGGGCTGACAGTGGATGAATTGTTTACACCTAAAAAAATCTGAAACATTTCCATACAAAAATGGCGTGACCTTGGTCACGCCATTTTTGCATATATCCGGTTATTGCTGCCCGGCATCCGACTCAGAAGAGACGGGGGAAGAAGCGGCGGGAGCGACGGGAGTGACGCTTTCCAGAATCTGAAGGGTGGGAGCCACATTGTGCTGCTTATAGGTGCTCCAGATCACCGAAAAGCCGCCGGCGGCCATGAAGAGGTAGCCGTAGGCCATGTCGGCGATGACAGCCCGGCGGAATTCATCGTATTCCATAAAGGTGGGGATGGACTGATACGCTTGGAAGAAAGTGACGGAGAAATCGGTGCGGAAGGTGTCGTAGATCTCCCAGGCGATGGCTACCTGTTCGCCCACATAGAGCATGGCCGCCGACAGCACCACACAGAAAAGGATGCCTGGCACATTCAGTTTGCCGCCGAAGAGGGAAAAGCCTTTGAAGGTGCAGACGATCATGATTAGTCCCACAATAGCGGCGATGTATCCCAGACGGTAGACCAGCACCCAGGCGGCCACGCCCAGAAGGGAGCCCAGAATGGCACCCACGGCGCCGGAGAGAAAATTGCCCCGGCGCTTTTTCATTTCACCTGCTTTTTCAGCGATCTGCTGGGCTGCGGTTTCCCGGCAGTTTTGGCACAGAAGCAGGGGATTGCTGTTTGCAAGACAGGAGGACACCCCTTCCGGACTGCCGCATTTCTGACAGCAATTCACAAGCTGGGCGCTTTGCAGGCTCATGCACAGAGCATCGATAAATTCATCCATCTGCTGCACATAGGTTTTCACTTGAGGGGCAAAACGGCACTGGAAGAAAATTTTCGCTTGGTAGCCGTCCACAGAGAAATCGGTCAGGTATTTATAATCGGGCTGCAAATTCCCCAGGATGCCGGAGAGGGCCTGAGAGGGCCGTCCATCGGTTTGCCCGACAGACAGTGTGATGATGTGCGTGGGGCGGCCGGAGGGATTCTGGGCAATGGTGAAATAGTAACCCTGCCAGCTGCCGTAAAGCAAGTTGGCTTTGGCGTCCCAGGTAAAATTGTGCTTTTGGGCAAAATCCCGCAGGGGTTTTGGCAGTTTCATGTTGGATACCTCTCTTTTCCTTTTTCGTTGCTTATTTATACTATCCTTTTGTCCCTTTCACCTTTTGCCAATAGGCCTCGGTTTGCTGCTCCATCTTGTTGGGGCCAGGGGTGTAATAATGGGCGTCTTTGAGGGAATCGGGAAGGTATTGCTGGGCCACATAGTGAAGTGGGTAGTCATGGGGGAAGCGGTAGCCTGTGCCGTGCCCCAGTTTTTGTGCTCCCTGGTAATGGGCGTCCCGCAGGTGTTCCGGCGGATCATAGGCATTCTTTTCGGCATCGCTCCAGGCGGCGGCGATGCCCGAAGAGACCGAGTTGGATTTGGGGGCGGTGGCGATGACCAGAGCGGCCTGGGCCAGGGGCAGTTTGGCCTCCGGAAGCCCCAGCTGCAAAGCTGAATCCACACAGGCCTTGACGATCACCGCCGCCTGGGGATAGGCAAGCCCCACATCCTCGCTGGCGCAGGCCAGAAGCCGTCGGGCCGCTGAAGGGATATCTCCTGCCAGAAGCAGCCGGGAGAGATAGTAAAGGGCGGCGTCGGGATCACTTCCCCGCAGGGATTTGTGGAACGCGGAAAGGATGTCGTAATGGCTGTCCCCGTCCCTGTCGTATTTGACCGCAGAGGCCTGGGTCACTTGCCGGGCATCCTCCAGGCTGACAAACAGGCTTTCACTTTCTTCGTCCTCCTGGGCGGCGGAGAACAGAAGCTCCACAGCATTGATGGATTTGCGCACATCCCCGCCGCAGGCCCGGGCGATGTGGCCGATCACCCCTTCTTCCAGGGAGATCTTAATGTGGCTTTCCCGGGCGCAGAGGGAAAAGGCCCGGCGCACTGCCTGCTCTACATCCTCTACCGTCACCGGCTGGAACTCAAAGACGGTGCTTCGGCTCAGAATGGCGTTGTATACATAAAAATAGGGATTTTCCGTGGTGGAGGCAATAAGGGTGATCTTCCCGTTTTCCATGAACTCCAACAGGGATTGCTGCTGTTTTTTATTGAAATACTGGATCTCGTCCAGATAGAGCAGCACTCCCTGGGGCGCCAGGAAGGTGTCCAGCTCATCCACAATGGCTTTGATATCGCTGAGGGAAGCGGTGGTGGCATTGAGCCGGTAGAGCTTCCGGTTGGTCTGCCGGGCGATGATGCCGGCCAGAGTGGTTTTGCCCACGCCGGAGGGGCCGTAGAAGATCATGTTGGGAATATGCCCGTTTTCGATGAGGCGGCGGAGAATGCCGTCAGGGCCAATCAGATGGCGCTGGCCCACCACATCGTCCAGGGATTGGGGGCGCAGCCGGTCTGCCAGAGGTTTGTCCATGTTTCACCTGTGCCGCCGCGCAGCGGCCAAAGGGGAAAAGCCCGGCGGCGCGATGATTTGCCGGATGCTTCACAACAGAAAAATTATATCTTGTTTTCCCATGTCGCGCAATGGAGAAGAGGAAAACAAAGACAGGAATCGGCAAAATAGTCTTTTCTTGTTCACATTTATCTGATATGATGATAAAAGATTTCATGGACGGCGCAGGTAAAGCCGCCTGTTTCCCCGGAGCGGGGATGATGAGGAGTGACCCATACTATGAAAAGAATGTTGCTGCTGTATAACCCCAAAGCGGGACGGGCCCATATTGCCCGGAATCTGGATATGATCATCCAGCGATTTTCCCGAGGCGGATATGAGGTGATCGTCTATCCCACCCAGGAGGGCCTGGGCGCCCGGGAAATCCTTCGGGGCCGGGGCGTGGAGGGGATCGATATGGTGGTCTGCTGCGGTGGGGACGGCACTCTTCATCACACCACCAACGGCCTTCTGGCCTGGGACAACCCGCCGGAACTGGGATATCTGCCGGTGGGCAGCACCAACGATTACGCCAACTCCCTGGGCCTTCCCAAGACCCTGGAAGGGGGCCTGGATGTGATCATGGAGGGCGAAACCAAGGTGCTGGATGTGGGAGATTTCGGCGGCGAGTATTTTAATTATGTAGCGGCCTTCGGCGCTTTTGCCGCCGTGTCCTACAGCACGCCCCAGAGCACCAAAAACTCCATGGGACATCTGGCCTATATTATGGAAGGGCTGAAAAACCTTCCCATTGGCCAGACTTACCCGGCCCGGGTGGAGGTCAACGGGAAAGTGCTGGAGGAGGACTATATCTTCGGCACTGTGTGCAACACCAATTATATCGGCGGATTTTCCATGGCGGGCAAGGTGGACACCATGCTGGACGATGGCCAGTTTGAGGTGCTGCTCATCAAAGCGCCCCAGTCGGTGCTGGAGCTGAACGCCTTGGCCGGCAAGCTGCTGGCCCGCGATTTTGACAACGAATTTATGACTATGACTCAAGCCAGCCAGGTGCGTTTCACCTTCCCCCAAAAGACCGCCTGGACTTTGGATGGGGAATTTGGCGGGGATATCACAGAGGTGGAGATCGCCGTGCGTCCCCAGGCTTTGCGGATGCGGGTATGATGAACAAATAAAAAAGCCGCCCCAGAGGACGGCTTGAGCGTGTCGAAAAAGTGGCTCAGGCCACTTTTTCGAGTTTTTGCAAGGGCCTGCGTGCACGCCTTTGGCGCACACTTGTCCCTTGAGAAGTGCAAAAAGCCACGCACAGGTCGCGGCTTTTTGCGGATTGATGAGGAGCAGAGAAAAAAGCCCTCTTACACAACAAGGTTTTTCGACAGTCTGAAGCCGCCCCAGAGGGCGGCTTTTTTGCTGTGCAGGGATCAGGCCATGGCGTGAGGACCGTAGACCACGCCGTCGATGATGGTGTGGGTGCAATGGGTGAAATTGCAGAAGGGATGGCCGTCAAAGATGGCGATGTCGGCATCCTTGCCCACTTCCAGAGAGCCGATCCGGTCCGCCATCCCCAGCAGCTGGGCCGGGAGGATGGTGACGCTGCGGAAAGCATCGGCTTCCGGCAGACCGGCGGCCATGCACTGACCGATGTGTACCGGCAGATATTTGGTCAGAACGCCGTTGTCGGCGGTCATGCACACCTTGACGCCGGCCCGGGCCAGTTTGCCGGGGGTGGTCAGGCTCCGGTTCCATACCTCTTCTTTGTAGGGGCCGGTCATCATGGGGCCGATGGTGCAGAATACATCCTCTTCCTTCAGAAGTTCAGGGATCAGGTATCCTTCGGTCACATGCTCCAGCGCATAGTCCAGGTGGAATTCCTTGGCGATGCGGATGGCCGTGGCGATGTCATCCACCCGATGGCAGTGGATGCGGCATTTCATTTTCCCTTCCACCACCGGCACCAGAGGCTCCAGCCGGAAATCGGAACGGGGCATCTTGGCGGGATCGCCATGGGCCGCGGCCTTGGCCTGAGCGTATTCCTGTGCGTGAAACAGCGTCTCCCGCAGAAGGGCGGCGCTTCCCATGCGGGTCTTGGGCATTTTGTCCTTTTGGCCAAAGGCCCGGCGGGGATTTTCGCCCAGGGCGAACTTCATCACATCGTGGCCGGGAACTTGCAGCTGTTCTACCACTTGCCCTTCCCGGGTTTTGAATACAAAACCGGTGCCGCCGATGAGGTTGGCCGAGCCGGGCAGGGTGCAGCAGGTGGTGAAGCCCGCCTGCCGGGTGGCAGCCACGCCCATATTCCGGGCATTGAAGGAATCCATCACCCGCACTTGGGGCGTGATGGGGGAGGAAGTTTCGTTGAAATCCCCGGTGCTGCCGGAGGAAGAGGGTTCGTTGCCGGTGCCGATATGGGTGTGGGCATCGATCAGTCCGGGAGTGACCCAGCAACCCTTGGCGTCGATGACCTGGGCCGATTCGGGCACCGGGATATTTTCTCCGATCTGGACGATTTTTCCTTCGTCAATGAGGATGACCCCGTTTTCCAGGATGCCCTGGGTGATGGTGACCAGTTTGCCGCCGGTGATAGCCAGCATGATGCATTTCCCCTTTCTTTGTTGCCGCTCTTTCAAAAGGCGGTAAAATCTTATATTTATAGTAGTGGTTTCCTTCTTTTTCGTCAAGAGCGCCATTGCACCGGAGAAAAGGGCGTGGTATCATCAGGGCAAAGGGGGCGTGAAGATGAAAATCGCTATTTTCGGCCACAGCGGCAGCGGAAAATCCACCTTGGGCGCCTTTTTAGGGGAGCTGTATGGTGCGCCGGTGCTGCATTTGGATGTGATCGCTTTTGAAGAGGGATGGAAGCGGAGAGAGATGGCAGAGAGCCGGGACTTGGCCCAGCAGTTCATGGAGCAGGACAGCTGGATCATCGAAGGGAACTATCGGGAGATGGCCTGGGAAACAAGGGTGGAGGAAGCTGACCAGTTGATTTATATGAATTTTCCCCGACTCACTTGCCTGAAAAGGGCCTGGAAGCGGTATCGCACTTACCGGGGCCGCACCCGGGAGAGCATCGCCCCCGGCTGTCCGGAGAAGCTGGATCTGGAGTTTGTTTTCTGGATTTTGTGGCAGGGCCGCACGCCCCGCCGTCTGGCCCGGTTTCAGCAAACGGTGAAGCAGTACCAGGGTAAAACCGTTGTGCTGAAAAACCAGCGTCAGCTGGATGTCTTTATGGAACAGGCGAAGAAAGAAAGGATGCAGCAGGAGCTGGGGTAAAGGGAATCGGGAAAAGAAACAGGCGGCAGGGATCAAAATCCCTGCCGCCGATCTTTTGGAAAAAATGTTAAGAGAACTTGACATATGGAGGAGACAAGTGTATTATAAAGTAAAGAGTGATTTACATTTTAAAGGAGGAATGCTTGTGAAAAAGTTCTTTGCCAGACTGGGATTTCGGAAAATGGACGAGATGGAGCAGATGATCGCATTCAAAGCCCAACGAAACGCATACGGCTTTTTAATCCTGGCCCTGCTGGTATGGACGGTCTGGGAAGGATGGGGAGCATTCCCCACGCAAAGCAAGGCGGGACCATTGGCTGGTTTTTTGCTGGTCGCAGCGGTGCTGGTGCAGATGCTCTCTCAGTTTGTGATGGAGCGCAACGCCGTGAAGGACGATGAAGATTCCTATGAAACCATGCCGCTGTTGAAAATCATCCTGTGGGTCTGCATTGTGGCCGGAGTGCTTGTGGCCGTTGGCGGCGCCGGATTGTTTTTGGGGATCAAAGGATGAAAAACAACATCAAATCCCTGCGGAAAGCCAAAGGATACCGTCAGCAAGATCTGGCGGAAGCCTTGGGAGTTTCCCGTCAGACCATCATTGCCATTGAGAATGACAAATACAATCCCACTCTGGAGCTGGCTATGCGAATGGCCCGTTTTCTGGAGACTACGGTGGAAGAGCTGTTTCAATTGGAGGATAAACAATGAAAAAGAAAAACCGGGCACAGTGGCTCTATATCGCTTTGCTGCTGTTTGATTTTTATCTCCTGCCGCTTTTGATCAAAGACACCGGCTCCGGGATATTCTTGCTGCTGCTCATTATGCCGCTGCTGGTCTTTCTGGGGGCGGTGCTCTATGGTCTGGGGTATGGACTGCACTGGCTTCTTCCCTTGGCCGCAACGATTTTGTTTGTACCTTCCATGTTCCTTTTTTACAATGAATCGGCCTGGGTTTATGGGGTGATATATGGAGCAGTTGCGGCAGCGGGCAATGGAGTGGGCCGTATATTTTATAACAAGCGATAATGTTCCGTCTGCAATGGAAAAGGGCGCCTTCTGCATGGAAGGCGCCCTCAAACTGTCGGGGAAACGGATCTGTTTGGAGGGGGCCGTTTGTCCATTTCCTCATCAATCCGTAAAAAACGGCGACCTGTGCGTCGTTTTTTACACTTCTCAAGGGGCAAGTGTGCGCCAAAGGCGTGCATGCAGACCCTTGCAAAAACTCGCAAAAGTGGCTTTGCCACTTTTGCGACACGCTCAGGGCGCCTTCTGTGTGGAAGGCGCCCTGAGATTTTTTAATTTTTCTGGTTTTCCGGGGAGAGAGGCATCTCCCAGGCGGTGTGATCGGTGTGAAGCAGATGATGGGCTTTCTCCGAAAGGGGACGGACCAGGAAGTCCTTGTACAACCGCTGCACCGAAGGATTTTCATGGGAGAAGCGCAGATCGGCAATGGCGTCCAGACCGTAGAGCTTTTCGCTCCGGCTTTCTGCCAGCTCCTGGCCGTCGTGGATGGGCTGCCCACCGCCGCCGGAGCAGCCGCCAGGACAGGCCATTACTTCCACAAAGTCATACTGCACCTCACCCCGGCGCAGCGCCTGAATCAGCCGCCGGGCATTGCCCAGGCCGCTGACCACAGCCACCCGAATAGGGGTGTCGGCAATATGGAAGGTGGCTTCTTTCCAGCCATCCATACCCCGCACATCCCGGAAGGCATCGGGGGAAGGATTCTTGCCGGTGACCAGGTAATAGGCCGAGCGGAGAGCCGCCTCCATGACACCGCCAGTGGCGCCGAAGATGATCCCCGCGCCGGAGGCCACGCCCAAGGGTTCATCGAACTCCTCTTCTTTCAGCTCGGCCGGGATGATGTGCTCGGCGCGGATCATGCGGCTCAGCTCTCTTGTGGTGAGCACCACATCCACATCGGGTCCGGCCCCGGCGCTTTCCATGGTGGGAAGGGCCGCTTCCTGCTTTTTGGCCAGACAGGGCATGATGGACACCGAATAGATCCTCTCCGGGTCCACCCCCAGAAGCTGGGCATAGTAGCTCTTGGCCACAGCGCCGAACATCTGCTGGGGAGATTTGGCGGTGGACAGCTGGGAGACCATGTCGGGATACTGGGACTTGAGGAACCGCACCCAGCCAGGGCAGCAGGAAGTGAACATGGGGGCTTTGAAAGCACCGGGATTTTTCAGCCGCTGAAGGAACTCGCTGCCCTCTTCCATAATGGTGAGATCGGCGGCAAAGTTGGTGTCGAAGATGTAGTCGAAGCCGATGCGCCGCAGAGCGGCCACCATGCGCTTCACCGTGGCCTGCTCCGGAGACAGGCCCATGAACTCGCCCCAGGCCGTGCGCACCGCAGGGGCCACCTGCACCACTGTGATTTTGTTGGGGTCGGCCAGGGCTTCGAAGACCTGACGGGTGTCATCACGCTCCCGCAGAGCGCCCACCGGACAGTGGGTGATGCACTGGCCGCACAGAGAGCAGTCGGCCTGGGTGATCTTCCGGTTGAGGGACACATCCACCGTGGTACGGGAGCCGGTGGCCGCCACATCCCAGATGTTCAGGGTCTGCACCTTGTCGCAGATCTGGATGCAGCGCATACATTTGATGCACTTGGAAGCGTCACGGAACAGGGGGAAGGAGCGATCCCACCGGGTTTCGGGAACCTTCTTTTCAAAGGGCAGGTCCAGAATATTCAGATCACCCGCAATGGTCTGCAAAGAGCAGTTTCCGCTGCGTACGCAGGTGGCGCAGTGACAGTCGTGCTGGGATAAAAGCAGCTCTACATTGATCCGCCGGGTTTCCCGCACTTTGGGGCTGGAGGTGAGTACTTCCATCCCCTCCTCCACCACATTGTTGCAGGCGGGCACCAGCCGGTCCATGCCGACCAGTTCCACCACGCACACCCGGCAGGCGCCGATTTCGTTGACCCCCCGGAGATAACACAGGCTGGGGATGTGGATGCCCGCCGAGCGGGCCGCATCCAGAATGGTGGTGCCTTCGGGCACAGTCACCGGAATATGGTCTATGGTGAGATTTACCATTGTTTGATTCTCCCTCCTTTGAATACGCCGTAGCCAAAGTGGTCGCACCGCAGGCAGCGGTGGGATTCCTGCATGGCTTCCTCTTCGGTCATGCCGCATTCCAAAAGTTCAAAGTCCTTCTGCCGTTCCTGGGCCACCCGCTCGGTGAGATTGACTCTGCCGGTGGCAGGCCGGTCGGAAAGGCTGGGGGCAGGGATCTCCACATCACAGGTGATGACATGATGGAAGCCCAGGTATTCGTCAATGTTGGCAGCAGCCACCTTGCCGGCGGCAATGGCGCGGATGACAGTGGCCGGGCCGGTGACGCAATCGCCGCCGGCGAAAATGCCGTTGAAATTCTCAATGTCACTGGAGCTGAGGGCTTCGATGACGCCCCGCTTGATGGGCACGCCGTATTCTTCGAAAGGCTGGGTCTCGATACCCTGGCCGATGGCCACCACCACGATGTCGCAGGGGATGCGCACCTCGGGGGCATCTGCCTTACGGGGCCGGGGCCGACCGGAGGAATCCATGGGACCGACGATCTGGGGCTGGGCCCACAGTGCGGTGACATTGTCCTCATCGTCGGCTTCGATGCGCACCGGAGCCATCAGGGTGGCCAGTTCGCAGCCTTCGGCAATGGCCCCTTCGGCCTCTTCCGGCAGAGCGGTCATGTCGGCCTGACGGCGGCGATAGACGCAGGTGACGCTTTCCGCTCCCAGACGCTTGGCCGAGCGGGTGCAGTCCATGGCCACATTGCCGCCGCCGATGACCACCACTTTTTTGCCGGCGAAATCGGGCCGCAGGCCGTCGCCGATGTTCCGCAGCATCTCCACAGCGCTCATCACGCCTCGTTTGTCCTCTCCTTCGATGCCCATTTTTTTGTCGGTCTGGGCGCCGATGGCGATGTACATGGCGTCAAAATCCTCCCGCAGATCCTTGAGGGGAAGCTCGGTGCCCACTTCTGTGTGCACCACTTCCACGTCGGTGGACAGGATGTGCTGAATGTCCTCCTCCAGCCGTCCGGCGGGGAGACGGTAACTGGGAATGCCGTAGGCCAGCATGCCGCCCAGCCGCTTGCGCTTTTCAAATACCGTCACCTTATGCCCCATGAGGGAGAGGAAGTAGGCGGCACTCAATCCGCCGGGGCCGCCGCCCACCACAGCCACCTTTTTGCCGGTGCTGGGAGCGCAGGGAGGCGCGGGAACTTCGCCGCAGTGATCCACTGCATAGCGCTTGAGGGCACGGATGTTGATGCTGTCGTCGATCATATTCCGGCGGCAGCGGGCTTCGCAGGGATGCTCACACACCAGAGCGCAGGCCACCGGGAAAGGATTGTCCTTGCGGATCAGGCGCACGGCATCGGCATAGCGTTTTTCGCCGATGAGGGCCACATAGCCGGGGATATCCACACCGGCGGGGCACAGGGCCACGCAGGGAACCGGCTGGTTCAGCTGCAACAGGCAGCGGCGGTTGACGATGTGCTCCACATAGTCATCCCGGAAGCCGATGACGCCCCGCAGCACCATGTCGGCGGCCTCAAAGCCTATGGCGCAGTCAGCCGAGTTTTTGATGGCCCGGGCGGTGCGCTCGATCAGGTCGATTGTGTCCAGGGTGGCTTTGCCGTCCAGTACATCTTCCAGCAGCTGGCTCAGAGCTCCCAGGCCAACCCGGCAGGGCACGCATTTGCCGCAGGTCTGGGCATGGCACATTTTCAGAAAGGATGCGGAAAGGTCCACCGGGCACAGTCCCGGCGGGCTGGCGATGATGCGCCGCTCCACATCCCGGTAAAGCCCCTCTACCACCTGCTGGGCAGCGTTGGGGGTGTTGATATTTAATCTGCTCACAATGTTTCCTCCTTTGCGGCCAGGGCCGCTTTCCTGTGATGCGTCTATGAGTATTATAGCGGTAATTCTTTAAAAGGGAAAGCATTGATTGATTTTTCACAATATGAGTGAGGTTATTGACATAAGTTGAAAATGGGAGTACTATATATCTGACATAAGTCAGAAAAGGAGGGGTCGGGATGCCAAGGCCTCAGAAATGCCGTCGGGTATGTGCCATGCCCCAGCGCTGCCGGTTTGCACCGGAGGAGGGCGGGGGAGAGGTGCTGCGGATGACGGTGGATGAATTTGAAGCCATTCGTCTCATGGATCACATGGGCTATACCCAGGAGCAATGTGCCCAGCAGATGGGTATTTCCCGGCCCACTGTCACCGGTATTTACGAAAGTGCCCGGCGGAAGCTGGCGGCCTTTCTGGTGGAAGGCCGGCGATTGGTCATCGAGGGAGGTCCGGTGGAGGTGTGCCCTCACGGGGGCGGCTGCGGCCATTCCTGCCGCCGGGCCTATTGCAAAAAGGAGGAGATTTGCCATGAAAATCGCAGTAACTTATGAAAACGGCCAGGTGTTCCAGCACTTTGGCAAAACCCAGCAGTTCAAGATGTATCAGGTGGAAAACGGCCAGGCCGATAAGGGCACTGTGGTGGATGCCGGCGGTGCCGGTCACAGCGCTCTGGCGGTTTTCCTCAAAGAGCATCAGGTGGAGACTCTGATCTGCGGCGGCATCGGCGGCGGAGCTCAGGTGGCCCTGGCCCAGGCAGGCATCCAGGTCTATCCCGGTATTCAAGGGGATGCAGATCAGGCGGCCCAGGCTTTTGCCAAAGGAGAGCTGAAGCAGAATGCCCAGGCCACCTGCAATCACCACCATGAAGGGGAGCATCATCACTGCGGTCATCATGACAAGGGCGGCTGCGGTCACCACTGCGAGAAATAAATGTTCTGCAAGAAAAAAGGAGCCAAATGGCTCCTTTTTTGCGTATAGGGATTTTTATGCTCCGCCCAGAGGGAACTCATAGATCAGAGGATCGCCAGAGGCATAGCGCAGGTCAAAGGTAATTCTGGCGGTGGTGAGTCCCAGTGTGTCCAGAGCGGCACTTTCGCCCATCCACTCATCGGCCAGTTCCTGTGCCAGGGCCTCCAGCTTTTGGGCGAAGGCCTGGGCGTCTTCCCCATTGGATTCCTGGATGCGGACTTCACATTCCAGCACCGGGGATTCCTGGGTTACGCCGAAGCGGCTGAGGGTCATGTTGGCATATGGTAAGCCCTGAAATTGTTCCCCGGAAAATTCCTGGTCATTGAAGGCGACGATCTTTTCATAGGCCAGGGTTTGCAGGGTCTGCTCTTCCGGAGAGATGGGAGATGCGGGATCATCCTCACCGGTCAGCCCCACGCTCACATTGTCCACGGTGTAGTTGGGATAATCGGTGTCTTGGTCGGTGAAGGCCAGCCAAGCGGAATTCAGCTTGAGGGAATAGGGGCTTTGACGGACGATCTGCTGGGCCTCTTCCAAAAGCGGCTCCATCACTTGTTTTTCTTCCCCATCCACCGAGGTGGGGTCATAGAAAAGCTGGATATTCGCTGTGATATTCCGATATTGCCGCTTGTTTCCATTGCTCCACATCAAGAGCGGGTCCTGATAGACTTCGATGGACACCTCGGTAAAGGTGACGCCTTCCACCTGGGCGCTCCAGGTTTCCAGCTCTTTTTTCAGACCGTCCTGAATGTCCTGGGAGGAACATTCATTGAGCAAAGTGTAGATCTGATCGTTATAGGCCTTACGCCCTTCTTCCGAAAGGCTTTGCAGCGCTTCCATCCGCTCCGTTGCAGTAGGAAGAGCGGTGAGGGTGGGGACTTCATTTTCCTGGTTGTTTTTTCCGTCTGTCTGTTCTTGCTGCACTTCTTCTTTTTGTTTATTGGGAGCTTTTTCTTCTTTCTCCTGGCGGCAGCCTGGGGCCAAAAGGAGCAGAAGACAAAGAAGGCAAAGAAGCCCTGTGCGTTTTTTCATCATCAAACCCTCCTTTGTTCACATTGCTGCAAATTGACAGAGAATGGAGTTTTATGTTATTATAATATCACAATAAAAAGAAGAGGTCAATAAAAATAAGCGATATAAAAAGAAAATAAGTTTCTTATGATATTAAAAGGAGGAATTCAGATGTTATCCAGCGGCATGATGCGCTCCCGACGGTTTTTTCCCGGCAGTTTGGTTTTTGTGCTTTTGTGGGGAGCAGTTTCCTTGTTTTTGTGGGAAGTGACCCGTTCCTTTAGTATGATTCAGCCGGTTCACGGCCCCTTTGTTGCGTTGCTGCTGTTTTTATCGGCGGCCTCTGCTGTGTATTTCCTCCTGAGCCTGGGATTTTACTTTCAGGACAGGGAAGTGATGGAGGTACCCGGGCGGTGGATCGTCTTTGCGCTGGTGTGTCTGGTGATCCTGGCCTATCTGGCCGTATCGTTGCTGGTGATTCAGGTGGGGTTGCGGGAAGCACGATGGGATGAAAGCTGGGGTGTGATTCCCGCCCGCTACTTCGGTTATGAGGGCCGGAGCCAAGGGGAGGGCGTATGGCATTGGGGACCCCTGCTGGCCGTGCTGGGGGTACTGCTGGTCTCTTTGGTGTGCAATGTGCTCTATCTTCCCGCCCGTATGCGGGTGGCCCGGGAAAAGGGCTATGACATGGGCAGTGTATGGAATATGGCAGCCAGTGTGGCAGAGCTGCTTTTGATCCTTTTGGGTCTGGCGCGCCCCATGCTTTATGGTTTGCTGGGTGCCATGCTTTTATTGCTGTTCTGTTTCCGTATTTCCAGGCTGGGAGTGTTGCACGCCTTTCTGTTCACCCTGTTTCAGCCGTTTATGCTGCTGGACAGCAGCCTGGGCCGGATGAAATGGGTGGCCACCGCCATGCCTACCACGGACCTCACTCCGGTGGAGTTCCGTTCCCGGGTTTCCGGCCTGCGGCAAACCGTGCAGCAGGAAACCAAAGAAGAATTCCAGCAGGAGATCGATGGGCAAAACAGCCTGAAAAATAGGAAAGAGGAAAAATAAGAAATGCCCTCAAGGGATTTTCCTTGAGGGCATCTTTTTTACTGATTGAGAATGGCCATGAACTCTTCTCCGGTGATGGTCTCCTTTTCCAGAAGATAGGCCGCCAGAGCATGGAGTTTTTCCACATTCTGCGCCAGGATCTCCGAGGCCTTGGCATGGCAGCTTT
Organism: Ruminococcaceae bacterium AM07-15; assembly: GCA_003477405.1. Lineage (GTDB taxonomy): Bacteria > Bacillota > Clostridia > Oscillospirales > Butyricicoccaceae > Pseudobutyricicoccus. The sequence continues at coordinate 1,894 of QUDE01000024.1, read as the reverse complement.
TGATCACCTGAAGCACCTCTTCGTCCACCTTGGCGGCGGTGGAGGGAGAGCAGGTGAGAGAAGTGTCCCCGCCCAGGTACTGGTTGGTCACCGTTTCCAGAGCCATCATGTCAAAGTGGGGGCTCATGCCATAGCGGGTGATCATGGTGCGGGCCAGCTTGGTGGCCTGCTCGATGTCGTTGGAAGCGCCGGAGGAGCCGGTGCCGAAAATCAGCTCCTCGGCGGCCCGGCCGCCGGTGAGGGTTGCGATCTTGGCCAGGGCCTCTTCCCGGCTGAGCAGTTTCCGCTCCTGTTCATCCACCTGCATGGTATAGCCCAAAGCGCCGGAAGTCCGGGGAACAATGGTGATCTTGTGCACCGGAGCACTGTCCTTTTGCTTGGCGGCCACCAGGGCATGGCCGATCTCGTGGTAGGCCACGATCTGCTTTTCTTTTTCGTTGATGGCGGAGTTTTTCCGCTGGTAACCGGCGATGACCGTTTCCACAGCTTCTTCAAAGTCCTGCTGTTCCACTTGCTCCCGGCCGCAGCGCACAGCCCGCAAAGCACCTTCGTTGATGATGTTGGCCAGCTCTGCACCGGAAGCGCCGGCGGTGGCCCGGGCAATTACGCCGAAATCCACGCCAGGGGCCACATGCACATCTTTGGCATGGACCTTCAGAATGGCGATGCGTCCTTCCAGATCGGGCAGCTCCACCGGGATGCGCCGGTCGAAGCGGCCGGGACGCAGCAGAGCCGGGTCGAGAGACTCCGGCCGGTTGGTGGCCGCCAGGATGATTACGCCCCGGCTGCCGTCAAAGCCGTCCATCTCACTGAGCAGCTGGTTGAGGGTTTGCTCCCGTTCATCGTTGCCGCCCATGGTGGAGTCCCGGCGTTTGCCGATGGTGTCGATCTCGTCGATAAAGACAATACAGGGGGCTTTTTCCTGGGCCTGCTTGAACAGGTCCCGCACTCGGGCGGCGCCCATACCCACAAACATCTCCACAAATTCCGAACCGGAAATGGAGAAGAAGGGTACGCCTGCTTCGCCGGCCACTGCCTTGGCCAACAGGGTTTTACCGGTGCCCGGAGGGCCGACCAGAAGGGCGCCTTTGGGCAGCTGGGCACCGATTTTGCTGTATTTTTCCGGGGCGTGGAGGAAGTCCACCAGCTCCTGAAGGGCTTCCTTGGCTTCATCCTGCCCGGCCACATCGGCAAAGGTCTTGCCGGTCTGGGCTTCCACATAGACCTTGGCGTTGCTCTTGCCGAAGGACATGGCGTTGCCCGGGCCCATTTTTTTGGCGATCATGCGGAACATGAATGTGCCCAGCAGCGCCATCAGGGCAAAAGGCACCACAAAGCTGAGCACCATGGATACCGCAGCAGGCAGTTCTTTCTGCACAACGCCGCCGAACTGGACGCCGCTGCTAAGCAGCCGGTCGGTCAGCTGAGGATCGCCCACATCGGCGGTGACATAGATGTTGGGGTCATTTTTGTCGCTGGGTTTGATGGCGATTTCATCCTGGGTCAGCTGCACCACGGCCACTTTGCCTTCGTCCAGCATTTTCACAAAATCGCTGTAGTCGATCTGGATGGGATCGCGGCTGAACAAAAGGTTCATCACGATCACAACCAGCAAAAGCCCCACATAGTAAAAAATCAGGGAACGCCGCAGGCGCTTGGGGCCTTCCGGCTTTTTTCCGTTCTGGGAAGTGGGATTCATCGTTTCACTCTCCTTGGTCAGGCTCGGGCCTGAAAGTTTGAAGTTCAATGTTTTCTTTGATTATAATCAAGGAGAAAGCCAATGTCGAGAGGAAAAAAGAAATGTTTACGGAAAAGATACACATTTTTGGAAAAAGCAACGGGTGTAGGTTTGTCAATGATGTGTTACAGATGAGGAAAAGAGAGTAAGACCTGT
>QUDE01000023.1:23781-43417 GCA_003477405.1 Ruminococcaceae bacterium AM07-15 | reverse complement strand
GACATGCAAGCTAGTAACAAAGGGTTTTACCCGTCTATGAAAAACCCCCGGCTTGTCCGGGGGCCTTTTTTCTGCCAAAATGTCCCCTTCTCTTGCGGCATAGAGCAAAAAAAGGTATAATCAAAGCATCTTATTTTGTTCGGGAGGTGCCCCATGAGGAAGGACAACAAAAAGCTGCGGCGCATGGCCGCAGGTTCTTTGGCGGCCGTGATGCTGCTGGGCAGCGTTTCGGCAGCTGGTTTTACCGATACCGATGGCCATTGGGCCAAAAGCTATATTGACAGTCTCAGTGCAAAAGGGATGATCCAGGGCTATGAAGACGGTTCTTTCCGTCCGGAGGGCCAGGTGACCTATCTGGAGACCCTGACCTTTGTCTCCCGCCTGTACAGCCTGGAGGGAGTGCCCACCGATACCATCGTGAAAAAGTGGCAGCCTGTGATCGAGGATGCCATGAAGGGTAGCGCCACCTGGTCTTATACCAACCTGGCTCTGTGCCTGGAAGCAGGGGTGCTGACCCAGGCTGAATTGCAGGAGCTGACGGCAGAAGGGCAGATCAATGGGGCCGCAAGCAGAGAGGATCTGGCGGTCTACCTCACCCGGGCCATGCAGCTGGCCCCGGTGGCCGCCACGCTGCGCACCTATTCCCTCACTTTCCCCGATGCGGCCAAAATCTCCAAGGACGCCATGGCCTCGGTGTATCTGCTCAATAAGATCGGCGTCATCGAAGGCATGGACGACGGCACTTTCCAGCCCCAGGGCAAGGTGACAAGAGCCCAGGTGGCCACCATGCTCTCCCGGGCCATCAATTATATGGAGGGAAATGGCCTGGAGGCGGTATTCCCCAACTATACCACCTACACCTATGAGGGCGGCACCGTGATGGCCTGCACCCAGGAAGAAAATGGTCTGAAACTGACTATCCAGCTGCCTGGCGGGGAGAATCGCACCATTTCGGTGCCCTCCAGCGCGCTGCTCATCCAGGACGGGGCCAAAACCACCGGACAGAATATCATGGCCGGTGCCTTTGCCCGGGTTCGTTATACCGCAGCCGACAAAAAGACAGTGCAGTCGGTATGGCTGCTTTCCAGCCCCAAAACCGCAGAGGGCACAGTGCAGCAGGTGGATGAAAACTACCTGGTCATCAAAGACAGCGCCGGAGTCAGCCGCACCTATTTGCTGGATCGTCTGACCCAGGTGTGGGCCGGGGGAAAAGTGGGCGACCGGAGCCTCATTGATTCAGAGGCCGGGTATACATACGCCGACTGCACCACCGATGGCACAGGACGCATTTTGTCCCTCCACCTCCAGGGCGGAGGATATAAAGAAGAGGGCATTTTGACCCGGGCCAGCGATGGCCAGCTGCTGCTCACCGGTGTTTCCGGCGCTCTTTCCCGGTATAGTTTGCCCGCCAGTGCATCCATTCAGGTGAATGGCGTTTCGGGTGCTTTGACCGAGGATCTGGTGGGCCGGTGGGTCACTCTGCGCCTCTCCTATGAGAACGATCAGGTGACTTCCGTTTCGGTGGACGGCAAAACCCAATATGTGCGGGGCATTCTGGAAAGCACTGCATCCTATCAGGGCAGTCAGACCATCCGCATCACCGATGTGTCCACCGGTGAGAGTGTGGGCTACCGTCTTGTGGCCAACTGCCCGGTGACCTATGAAGGAAAGGAGACCACTCTTTCCAACTTGAACAAGGGCAGCTTGCTCACCCTGAAGATGGACGGCAGCGAAGTCGCCCAGATCCAGGGAGCTTCCGGCAGCTGGACGGTCACCGGCTCCATGGCCCAGCTCACCTTTGGCGACAAGATCCTGCTGGAAGTGCAGCCGGAAAACGGCCCTTCCCAGCTGTTTTCTCTGGAAACCAAAAACCTTCCTGCCATTTACCGGGATGGGGAGAAAAGCTCCATTGACCGCCTTTCCAGTGCCGATACACTGACGGTGGCTGTGGTAGGCGGCAAGGTGTCCCGCATCGATGCCAAAACCCAGAGCGTCACCTTGACAGGTACGGTAGACCGGGTGTCCTTTGAGTCCCAGGGTAATCTGCTGTATCTCCGGGCGGCCGACGGCACCGTGCAAAGCTATGTGCTTTCCGCCGGTGTTCAGGTGGTACGGGGCAGCACGACCATCCAGCTCTCCGATGTGGTGGGCGGCCAGGTGACCATGACGGTAGTCAACGGCCTGGTAACCCGGGTGGAACTGGATGATTCCGCCGCGGCCGCTGGAGAGCTTACCGGCAAGGTGCTGTATGTCAACGCAGGCGACCGGGTGATCCTGCTGGAAAGCGACAATGGTCAGGGCCGGGTATCGGTTTCGGTGCCCACTTCGGCCAAGGTCATGCGGGTCACCGGCACCACAGTCAGCCTGAGCAGCTTGGAAGCAGGAGCCAGCCTCCAGATCTTCGGCAGCTACAAGGGCGAACAATTTGAAGCCACCATGGTTTTGGTGAAATAACAAAGGTCTTCCAAAAAAGCGGGGAGAACTCCCCGCTTTTTGGCAGCAGGGTCTGTGGAAGTTTCAGGCCCGGATAAATGAACAGCTGTCCGGAAAGATAGCTGGAAAAAAGAAAGGGATGGATCGTAATGTTGGAAACAATCGCCACAAAGGCCGTGGAACAAAATGAAGCGGTGCTCACCGATCTTGCCAAGAAGATCTGGGACTGCCCCGAAACGGCCTTTAACGAAGTCAAGGCCTGTGAGTGGACCGCTCAGGTGCTGAGAGATGCAGGCTTCCAGGTGGAAGTGGGCTGCGCCAATCTGCCCACAGCCATTCGGGCCACATGGGGAAAAGGCCATCCGGTCGTCGGATTTTTGGGTGAGTATGACGCTCTGCCCGGCCTGAGCCAGAAAGTGAGCACCGAAAAAGAGCCAGTCACTCCTGGTGCCGCTGGCCAGGGCTGCGGCCATAACCTGCTGGGCGTGGCCTGTGTGGGCGCCGCTCTGGGTATGAAAGCCGAGCTGGAAGCCACCGGCAAAGAGGGCACTGTGGTCTTCTATGGCTGCCCTGCGGAAGAAGTGCTCACCGGTAAGGCCTTTATGGCCAGAGAAGGGGCTTTCACCGATCTGGATGTGGCTTTCTCCTGGCACGGTTCCAGCAGCAACAACCTGTCTGTGGGCACCATGACCGGCCTCAACAGCGCCATTTTCCATTTCACCGGTGTCACCGCCCATGCCGGCGGCGATCCCCACAACGGCCGCTCCGCTCTGGATGCCTGCGAACTGATGAGCGTGGGCGCAAACTATCTGCGGGAGCATGTGACCAGCGATGTGCGCATCCACTATGTCTATAAAGAAGGGGGCACTGCTCCCAATATCGTTCCCGACAAGGCCAGCGTCTGGTACTATGTGCGGGCCATGAGCCGCCAGGCCATTGAGGACACCTATGCCCGCCTGGTGAAGGTGGCCGAAGGCGCCGCTCACATGACCGAGACCAAGCTGGATGTGGAGTTCCTGGGCGGCTGCTACAACACCCTCAATCCGGTGATGCTGACCAATCTGACCCATGATGTGATGGAGCAGATCGCCATGCCTCAGTGGACCGAGGAGGAGAAGGCCTTTGCCAAGACACTCAACGAAAAGAGCCAGCAGTACGAAAAAGTGAAGGCCAGCGGCGTGCTGGAGAACGGTCCTCTGTGCACCTTTGTGGAGCCGGTGGAAAAGCGGGACGGCTATGGTTCCACCGATGTGGGCGATGTGCAGCACATTGTGCCCTGCGTCCAGGTGATGACCGCCACCTGCAACCTGGCGGCTCCTGGCCATAGCTGGCAGATCACCGCCTGCGCCGGTATGAGCATCGGCATGAAGGGCATGCTCTATGGCGCCAAGGTCATGGCCGCCACCGCCATGAAGCTGGTGGACGATCCCAAACTGGTAGAGCAGGCCAAGGAGGAATTCCAGCAGAGCATGAAGGGCCAGAGCTATAAGTGCCCAATTCCCAAGGAAGTTCCCATTCCTCAGCCCCAGAAATAACAATGTGCAGCCGCCCGGCAAAAACCGGGCGGCTGTTTTGCTGCCGGGAAAAGGGGAAGGGAGAAAGAAAAAATTGGCGCTTTTCCCCATTGCCAGAAAAAAGCGGACCATGCTATAATGCTTGCGAAAAAGGAAAAGGAGGCAGAAAAAATGGATCTGGATATTGGAATCTTTGTGTTTGAAATTCTAGGAGTCATTGCCTTTGCTTTTTCCGGGGCTATTTTAGCCATTCGAAAATGTATGGATCTGTTGGGAGTCATCGTCCTGGCCGTGACCACCGCTGTGGGCGGGGGAATCATTCGGGATGTGATCCTGGGAATCAATCCCCCTATGGCCTTCACCAGCCCGGAACAGACCGCCATTGCTTGTCTGGTGTCGGTGGTCATTTTCTGCGCTGTGGCCTATTGTCAGAAGAAAGGCATCGACAGCCTGTTTCACAAGCTGGACCTGTATATGACCATTTTTGACGCCGTAGGACTGGCCGCTTTTACGGTCACCGGGGTTTCGGTGGCCCATGGCAACAGCGACGGGTACAATCTCTTCCTTTATATCTTCGTGGGCACCCTCACCGGTGTGGGCGGCGGTGTGCTGCGGGATGTGATGGCCGGCGTGATGCCTTCCATCTTTGTGCGGCATGTGTATGCCCTGGCTTCTGTTCTGGGAGCGGCTGTGTGCAGTCTGCTGTGGCATGTGAACTCGGCCTTGGCCATGGTGCTGGGGGCCGGGGTGGTGGTGCTCATCCGGGCGCTGGCCATCCATTACCACTGGAAGCTGCCCCGCATTGAAAATCCGGACAAGGTTGGCATCAAATAAGTTGAAAAAGCAAAAGCGGAGAGGATATTGTCCTCTCCGCTTTTTTATCGGCTTTCCCGCAGCGTGCGGAAAAATTCTTCCAGCAAACGGGAACATTCCGCCTCCAGCACACCGGCCACCACCTGGGGACGGTGGTTGAAATCCTCCCAGAACAGATCCAGCACACCTCCCATGGCTCCTCCTTTGGGGTCCCGGGCCCCGAAAAACACCTGGGGGATGCGGGATTGCAAAATGGCCCCGGCGCACATGGGACAGGGTTCCAGGGTCACATACAGAGCGCAGTCGGAAAGCCGCCAACGGCCCAAAGTCTGACAGGCCTCATTGATGGCTTCGATTTCAGCGTGGAGGAGGGCATTTTGCTTTTCTTCCCGCCGGTTGCGGCCCCGGCCTACCACCCGGTCGCCCTGCACCACCACGCACCCCACCGGCACATCCCCGGTGTCCAGAGCCTGCCGGGCCAGTTCCAGAGCCTGCATCATATACTCTTTGGGTTCCATGAGAAAAGCCCCCTTTTGACAGCAAAGATCATTTGCATTATACTGCAAAGAAGCAAAGAAAAAAAGGTGGTACAGCATGGACGAGATGAAGGAAGAAATGGAGAAGATCCTCCATACATTAAAAGAAAAAGGGGTAGACTTCGAGGAATATCACCACGAGGCGCTGGACAATGTGCTGCAGCGGGAAGAGAAAAATCTGTGTTTTGACGCGAAGATCTGCAAAAACTTGTTTGTCACCACGCGGAAACGGGATCGGGTGTTTTTGGTGATGGTGGAAGCCCATAAGAAAGCCGATCTCCATCGGTTGGCCCAGGCCCTGGGAACCACCCATCTGGGGTTTGCACCCCAGGAACTGTTGGCAGAGCGCTTGGGGCAGAAGCCCGGGGCCGTAGGCCCCTTGGGTATCCTCCACGATCGCCAGGGAACGGTGGAAGTGGTGTTTGACGAAAGCCTGCGCCAGGCCAGCCGGGTGGCCATGCATCCCAGCGTCAATACGGCCACCGTGGTGCTGCCTTTTGAGCAGCTGGAAGGTCTGATTCGAAAAAATGGAAATTTAATCTATTTTATGAATTTTCAACAAAAAATATAGGGAAAACCCCTTATTTGTCCATCTTTCTGGTGGAGATGACACAAGAATTTGGTAAAGAGCGAGAAAAAAGTTTGCAATTTGTTTGTAGAATCTCCGGGAGGATTGTATTATAATGTGTCATATCAATGCGTAAGTCCGGCTATTCGCCGGAAATACAGGCTCCCGACCGCCGGCAAAGACCGGCCAGACAGAAAGGGGAAGATTCCTGATGGAGACCCTGATGAAATACAAGGCCAAGCCGCTGTTCTCCCGATCCAAAGAAAAGGATCGTGCTGCTGAAAAAAAGGGTAAGGGCGGCAATGTGCTCAGCTGGGCACCGGTTCAGATCTTGCTGCTGGCCTTGGGACTCAATCTTTTGATCGAATTGCTCAACCACAAGGGATTGGGCGGGCTGCTGTCCTTTATCGGCGAGCACCCGTTGGCGTTTTTTGCCAACTATTTGATCATCCTGGTGACGCTGGTTCCCGCCCTGTTTTTCAAACGGCGCATATTCTATATGGGCATGGTGGGCATCGTCTGGGCCATTGGCGGTATCGCCAACGGTATTATTATCCTTAACCGCATGACTCCCTTTACCACAGCGGACCTGGCGGTGTTCGCCACCGGCTTTGAGATCCTGCCCACCTATTTCACCAAGTTTGAAATGGTGCTGTTGGTTCTGGCTGCTGTTGTGGTGATTACAGCTGCGGTTCTGCTCTTTTTGAAAGGACCCAAGAGCAAGGACCCCCTTCCCCGCCGTTTGCTGGTGGGTGTGGCGGCCACTGTGCTGACAAGCTGTGCTTTGGGCCTGACCATCAAGCAGGGGCTGGAAGGCGGCGGCCTTTCCACCATCTTCAGCAATCTGGCCTATGCCTATGAAGACTATGGCTTTGGTTATTGCTTTGCCAACACCTGGCTCAATGTGGGCATCCGTACCCCCGAGAATTATTCTGCCGAGGACATGGGCCGGATCATGAGCGAGATGGATGACAATGCCGCAGCGCTCCCCCAGGGAGAAGCCATGACCGATGTGAATGTGGTCTATGTACAGCTGGAATCCTTTTTTGATCCTCAGCAGATCAAGGGGCTGGAGTTCAATGAGGACCCGCTGCCCAACTGGCATGCTCTTCAGGAAAAATACACTACTGGTTTCCTCACAGTACCGGTGGTGGGGGCCGGCACGGCCAACACCGAGACCGAAGTGCTCACCGGTATGAGCACCCGATTCTTTGGCCCTGGGGAATATCCCTATAAGACTGTTCTGACGGAAAATACCGCCGAAAGCGTGGCCTATATTCTGAAGGATCTGGGGTATGGCACCCATGCGGTGCACAATCACCGGGGTGTTTTTTATGGCCGGAACAAGGTTTATAAGAACCTGGGATTTGATACCTTTACTTCTCTGGAGTATATGTCCAACACATCCATGACTCCCAAGAACTGGTGTAAGGACAAGGTGCTCACTGGAGAGATCGAAGCGGCGCTGGATTCCACCGATACGCCGGACCTGGTGTACACGGTTTCGGTGCAGGGGCACGGCAAATACCCCACTGCTCCGGAATTGGAGGACCCGGCCATCACCGTGGAGAGCATTCCCAATGAGGATCAGCACTATTCCATGGAATACTACGCCAACCAGATCCATGAGATGGATGAATTCATCGGCGAACTGGTGGAAATGCTGGAAAACCGGGATGAGAAAACCATTCTGGTGCTGTATGGCGACCACCTGCCCGCTTTGCAGATGGACGAAGATACTCTGCTGACCCATGACCTTTACAAGACCGAATACCTGATCTGGAACAATTTCGGCCTGGAGAAAGAGGACGAGGGAATCAAAGCCTACCAGCTTACTTCCAAGGTGCTGGCCAGCCTGAATATCAGCGACGGCATCTTCAACCGGTATCATCAGACCTGCAAGGATGAGAGCACCTATCTGCTGGACCTGCGGAAGCTGCAGTATGACCAGCTGTATGGGGAGCATTATGTCACCGGTGGCGAGCCGGCTTATGAGCCTACCGATATGAAGATGGGCGTGCGGCCTATTCGGGTCACTGGCTACATCAAGCTGGAGGAGACCTGGTATCTGGAGGGCGAGAACTTCACGCCTTACAGCAAGGCCACGGTCAATGGTAAGATTCTGGAGACCGAATATCTCAATGGCCACCTGTTACGAGTGATCGACGATAAACTGATCCAGGAAGTGGATGAGGTGAGCGACATCAAGATCAGCCAGGTGGAAAAATACAAAGAAGTGCTCAGTGTAACGGAATAAGGAAAGAAGGCTGTCCCAGATGGGGCGGCCTTCTTTTTTTGAAAAATCTTCAGAAAAAATAAAACCAGGACGGCTTCCCAGGTCTCTTACCCATTGTCAGGCTTTGATGAAAAACCAAAGATTGATAAAAGAAAAATTATTTCTTAAAATGGATAAAGATGAAATAATGTGGAGGACTTGAGATGAAAAAGACGAGAAAAAAATTTGCGATTGCCCTGGTGGGGCTCTTGATCGTGCTGGCCGGAGTGGGGGTCTGGTGGTACCGCTCACCCCAGGGGATCATCTGGCGGGTAGAACGGGTGAATGAGTATAACCGCAGCGAAGAAGAGTGGATTCAGCTCATCGGGGCTTATGAAAAGCTGGGGGACAAGGAAAAAGCCCGGGAAGCGGTGAATCTGGGATTTTCCCGCTTGCAAAACAGCGCCGCCCTGGCCCAGTATGCCAACAAGTATTTGTACAGTACGCCGGAGCCCTCCATGAAGCCGAAAGAATATGAGCAAGCCATTGAGCTGGTTTTCGATGGCCAGGGCAGCCATCAGGGGGAACTGTATGTGCTGGTAGATTGGGAATTGACCCCGGAAGAAGCGGTGGAGCAGGGGCTGGAAACCGATTTGCTGGACGGAGTCTTGGTGGCCGAATATCCCTCGGAGGAGGATTTTGTCTTTCCCCTCTGTGAGACTGGAGAGCACAAGGTGCAGGCCTTTGTAGCCCGGGGCAGGCAGATCGTCACACCGGTGTTCGAGGGCACATATGTTCTGGGCGCAGAGAGTGGAGTGAGAAAATTTAATATTTCAGAACAAGAGGGGAGCTATGACCGCATTCTGGAGATGGAATTTGTCAACACCCAGGACGGTTGGGTGCAGTATACCACCGATGGCACCGATCCGCTGGGAGTGGATAGTGATGGAGAGGTAACGCTGTGCTATGGGAAGAGCGCCCCCGACGGGAAGATCACCCTCTATTCCGGCACCACCACCATCACCGCCCGGTGTGTGAGTCCCTCCGGCCTGGTAAGTCCGCTGCTCCAGAAGACATTCACTGTCTTCCCGGCTTTTGACAGCATCAGCTCCCGGGTGGGTGAGGCCGGACAATATGAATTCGTCAGCGGAGAAGACGGGCTGTGGCGGTATGATAAAGAAACCGGAGAAAAAGAACAGCTGCTCCGGGGAAGCACCGGTGCACTGCTGGTGAATACTTATAAGACCACCCGGGGTGAGGCGCTGGGGGATGAGGCCGATGTGTACAAGCAGACCCACGCCGATCTGGCTCTGAAAATGGAGGAAGAGATCCAGGTCACACGGGTGCTGGTGAAGAGGACCGGTGTCCAGATGGAGCAGCTGCTTTTTGAGAGGGACCAGCTGTTGCGGGAGGAAAACCGGTACGGCGGCATCCCCCAGGTTCTAGCCTGGAGCTGGATCAAAACAGAGCAGGCGGCAATATGGGATTCCGATGAGCCGGAGGTAGGCACCAAGGAAGTAGCCCGCCAGGCCACGATGCTCACCCAGAAATATGCCTTGTATCGCAATCTGGGTGAACTCAGTGTTTCCCAGCCGGATGGAAGCGGGGAGCGTCTGCTGTGGACAGCGGAGGAAAGCCCGGCCAACTATATCCATGCTCTGTATGGGGATGATCTGTTTTATAAGACCCGGGAAGGGGTGCATATGATCTACAACATCGCCACAGAAGAGCATCGGGAAAACAAAATGGTGCCGAAAAAAGCCAGCATCGTGGGGTATACCACCAGCGCCGTCTTTTATCAGGAGGCAGGCTCCGAGGAGATCCAGCGGGTAGAGATCGATTACAATACCCTTTAAAGCAAAAATCCCTGAGGCAATGAGCCTCAGGGATTTTTATATAGGGAAAACTTATTTTGTCAGATAGCTGTAAGCGGCCTGGGCATAGGCAGCAGCGCCGGCGGCCAGACCGTCCTCGTCGAAGATGATCTTGGGATGGTGCAGGGGATAGACCTGCTCCTGGTGGCTGGTGCTGCCCACAGAGAAGGAGCAGGAGGGCACCCGGGAGCTGATAAAGGAAAAGTCCTCGCTGCCCATGCTCTTGGTGTAGGACATGGGAGGAATGTCCACGCCTTCCTGGCCGATGGTCTCCTGGAGCCAGGTGTGCAGCTGCTGGCTGAATTCCGGATCGTTGATGAGGGGAGGAATGCCCCGGGGACGGTCAAAGGTCAGCTGGCAGCGGTAGGCATCGGCGATGCTCTGGGCCGCCTGCTGCATCCGGTCCAGAGTGAACTGACGGGCTTCGTCGTTGAAGGTGCGCAGAGTGCCGGTGAACTCGCAGTCCTCAGGGATGATGTTGCTGGCTGTGCCGGAATGGAAGGTGCAGATGGACAGGGCGGTAGGCTCCTGCACATCCACTTCGTAGCGGCCGATGTCTCCAAAGGCCTCGGCGATCTTGATGGCGCAGGTGATGGGGTTGATGGACTGATGGGGCCGGGCGCCGTGGCCGCCTTTGCCGTGGAGATGCACCACGAACCGGTCGCTGGAGGCGCTGCAAGGCCCACTTTTCAGCATGATCTGATTGGTCTTGACAATGTCAGAGGCCATGTGGGCCATCACAGCCACATCGGGCTTGTATTTGTCCAGAAGGCCGTTTTCCACCATCATCCGGGCGCCGGTGCCGTCGGTGCCCTCTTCGTCGGGCTGGAACATCAGGATCACCTGGCCCTGCAGTTCCTCTTCGTGCTTTTTCAGCAGGGCGGCAGCGGTGAGCAGCATGGAGGTGTGGCAGTCGTGGCCGCAGGAGTGCATGACCCCGTCACATTCCGAGGCAAAGGGCAGACCGGTCTCCTCGCCCATGGGCAGGGCGTCCATGTCGGCCCGGAGCAGGATCTTTTTCCCTTCTTTTTTGCCGATGACACCCACAATGGCGCAGGGGCCGATCTCTTCCCAGGAGATGCCCATGTCATCCAGGGCTTTTTTCACCAGGGCCGTGGTCTGGGGCAGACGGCAGCCCAGCTCAGGATGGTGATGGATCTGCCGGCGCCAGGCCAGCAGCTGTTCGTTCATCTCTTTGGCTTCTTTGTACATCATGTGGATTCACTCTCCTTTTTGAGTTATTTCAAATAAGACAGGGCGGCCTGGGCATAGGTGGCGGCCCCATAGGCAAAGGCTTTTTCGTCAAACTGCACCTTGGGATGGTGAGCAGGGAAGTGGGGGATATCCGGATTGGAGGCCCCCAGGCTGAGGGAGCAGGAGGAGATCTTCTGGGACACATAGGCGAAGTCCTCGCTGCCCATCATCCGGCTGCTGTCCAGAGGCAGCACTTCCACCCCTTCCAGATCTCGTTTCAGCATGGCATACAGCTCATCGGAGAAGGTTTCCTCGCTGTAATTGCTGGGGGTGGAGAAGTCGTTATAGAACTCAAAGGTGCACCGGTAGAGGGAGCAGATCTTTTCCACCGTCTCCTGGATGCGGCTGAGCAGATTGGCCCGCACTTCTTCGTTGAAGGTGCGCACAGTACCACGGATCTCGCAGTCGTTGGGGATGATATTATAGGTGGTGCCTGCATGGATGGAGCAAGTGTTGACCACGGTGGGCTGCTGGGGGTCCACTTCATAGCGGCCGATGTCGGTGAAGGCCTCCACGATCTTGGCGGCGGCAAAAATGGGGTTGATGCTGTTTGGGGGAGAAGCGCCATGGCCGCCCTTGCCGTGGAGAATGATCCGGTAATTGTCACTGGAAGCGGCAATGGTGCCCCGGCTCAGCTTGACCTGGCCGGTCTGATAGGGCTCACCGGCGATGTGGATGGCCACAGCGTGATCGGGCTTGGGATTTTCCAGGCAGCCGTCCTCGATCATGGAGCGGGCGCCGGACAGAGTTTCCTCACCCGGCTGGAACATCAGGATCACAAGGCCCTGGAGCTCCTCTTCATGGGCTTTCAGCAGTTTGGCCGCACCCAGCAGCATGGCGGCATGGGTGTCATGGCCGCAGGCGTGCATTTTCCCCGGGCACTGGGAGGCATAGGGCAGGCCGGTGTCCTCGGTGAGGGGCAGAGCATCCATATCTCCCCGGAGAAGGATGCTTTTGCCTCCTTCTTTGCCGATATAGCCCAGCACGCCACTCTGGCCGCAGGGACGGAAACGGACGCCCATTTTCTTCAGCTCTTCCTGCACTTTGGCAGCGGTTTTGGGCAACTCCAGCCCCAGTTCGGGATTTTCATGGAAATACCGGCGCCAGCCGATGATCTCTTGCTCCATGGCCTGGGCTTCCTGCAAAAGGCTCATAGGTAACACTCCTCTTTGGATTATTTTCTTATTTTATTCCGCATTGTTTAAGTAAGAAAGGGCGATCTGCACATAGGCGGCAGTGCCATAGACGAAGCAGTTTTCGTCAAAAACCACTTTGGGATGGTGACCGGGATAGGCCTGGCCTTCCGGGCTGGTGCTGCCCAGGGAGAGCATGGCCGAGGGGATGCGCTGGGTGACAAAGGAAAAGTCCTCGCTGCCCATGGCCTTGCCGGTCTGGAGGGGAACCAGGTCGATTTCCGGCAGATCTTTTGTCAGCAGGTCATGGAGCTTCTGGCAGAAGTCCGGGTCGCTCTTGGTGCTGGGGGCGCTTTGGCCGATATACCACTCGGCCTGGCAGCGATAGAGCTCAGCCACCTGGTGCATGGCCTTCTGGAGCCGGTCCAGCAGCCAGGTCCGCTCTTCTTCATCAAAGGTGCGGATGGTGCCCATCACCTGGCACTCATTGGGGATGATGTTGTAGGTGGAGCCGGCGTGGAGGGCGCAGATATTCACCACAGTGGGCTTCTGGGGATCGATCTCATAGCGGGCGATGTCCTCAAAAGCGCCGATGAGCTTGACGGCGGCATAGATGGGGCTGATGCTGTCTTGGGGAGAGGCCCCGTGACCGCCCTTGCCGGTGAGAGTCACCCGGAAACCGTCGCTGGAAGCCATGCAGTTGCCGCTTTTGATGGCCAGCTGGCCGGTTTGCAGACGGTCGGCGGCAATGTGAATGGCGATGGCCCGCTCCGGTTTGGGATCTTCCAGGCATCCGGCGGCGATCATATCTCGGGCGCCGGTGAGCCCTTCTTCGTCGGACTGGAACATGAGAATGGCAAGGCCGGGCAGTTCGCTTTCATGCTCTTTCAGAATTTTGGCCGCGCCCAGCAGCATTGCGGTATGGGTGTCGTGGCCGCAGGAGTGCATGGCTCCGGGGCACTGGGAAGCGAAAGGCAGGCCGGTTTTTTCCTCCATGGGCAGTGCGTCCATGTCGGCCCGCATCAATATGCTGTGGCCGCCCTTTTTGCCGATATAGGCCATAAAGGCGTTGGGGATCACTTCCCGGTATTCCACGCCCCACTCATCCAGCTTCTGCCGCACCAGAGCGGCGGTCTGGGGCAGGTTTTGCCCGATCTCCGGGTGCTGGTGGATCTGCCGCCGCCAGGCGATGATTTCCTGTTCGATGGCGCGGGCTTCCTCAAATGCGTTCATAACATCTCCTCCTTTTGCGGATACACTTTTCTATTTTTCAGAAAGAATCTCCAGAATGGTCTCTTCGGTATGGGTCATGCCGGGACAGGCAATGCGCCCCATATTCTGCATGGTTTTTTCCGGGGTGCTGCCCAGGATGCTGTGGCGGCTGTCCACGGCCAGGGACTGGAGGGCCAGACGGCTCATATCCCAGGCGCACTGTACACCGGCTCTGGCCTTGAGGGCACAGCCCTGGTTTCCGCCATGGCAGATCATGCCGGTGAGGGAAGCGGCCATGTTCTGTACCGCCAGGGCGATCTGATCGTCACTTCCCCCGAAGAGCAGCACCAGGCCGCAGGCCGTACCGGTGCCGCCAGCCAAAGCACAGCCGCACAGGGCAGACAGGCGGCCGGAATATTCTTTGATGTAAATGGTCACAAGACAGCTGAGAGCCAGAGCCCGCAGCAGTTCTTCCCGGCTCTTCCCACTTTTTTGGGCCGCGCCCAGCAAGGGCATGGTGGCCAGAATGCCGTGGCTGCCGCTGCCGGTCAGGCTCATGGCCGGGGCCGAGGCTCCACGCACCCGGGCTTCGATGGCGCCGCAGGCCAGATAGGTCATCTCATCCAGGATGCTCTCCTGGTTTCCTGCCAGCACCCCGGTTAAAGGCAACTTATTTTCCTGCTCTCCCGCCTGCAAAAGGGCCTGATTCATGGCTAGGGCATCCTCCAGGAAGCGGAACTCTTCCATGGGGGCCTGGCGCACATACTGGCACAGCTCCTTCAGGGTATAACCGCAGATCTCCTGGCAGGGGTCCTGCTGCTGGGGAGAGGGAGGATCGTTTTTCAGCACCACGCCGTCCTTTTCCAGATAGGTCAGGCCGGTGTGGGTGTTTTCCAGCCGGGCCACGCCCCGGTGGCCGCCTCCTTCCACCCGGGCTTCGATGAAGATCTCCGGGGCCAGGCGGCACATTTCCACTGTGACGGCTCCTTGGTCCAAAAGGGTCTGGGCCTGTGCATGGACGCCCTCCGGCAGGTTTTCCAAAGCGGCCAGGCCTTTTTCGGCATCCCCTCCCAAGGCTCCCAGGGCCGCCGCCCAGGCGCAGCCTTCTTCCTCTGTGCCGGGAATGGCGCAGGTAAAGGCGTTTTTATAGATGCCGGAGTTGACTCCCAGCCAGATTTTTTCCACCTGGGGCACCTGGGCTCGGGCCAGAGCACAGGCATAGGCAATGGCGCCCGGTTCAGTGACGCCATAGGCCGGGGCCATATCCTGATAAATCAGTTGGGCCAGCTGTTTCATAAAAGTTCTCCTATAAATTCAGTGTGTGGACAAATCCCATTTCCCATGATACACCTCCGGGGAAAAAGGTTCAACCGATTGGGGAAATTTATCTGGGATATCCCGGAAGATCCCGCAGCGCCGGGGTGATGGCTGCGTCGCACTGGGCCGGGGAAAGACCCTGGTCTTTCAGCTGCTGCCGCTGCTCTTTCAGCTGCCGGTAGGCCGTCAGCATCTGCTCATCACGATAAAGGAGAGCCACGGCTTTGCCTTCCAGATCCTCTTCCCGGGCCAGCTGGGAGGGGAGAAAGGCGGAGTCGATCCACACCGACACACCGTAGTGCCCGGCTACTTCATAAAGGGCCTTTTCCAGCTGGGGAAGGTCCTTTTGATCAATGGGCGGGGAGAGGGCCAGTTTTTTTACCCCTTGCTGCACCATTTCGCAGAAGGCCGCCGCCATACCCAGCTGAAAAGAAAGCAGATCGAACGCTTTGTAAGACGATGTCATACTCCATTCCTCCTTGGGTGATTATGAATAAAAGAAGGGGGATTCATCAATAGAAACGATTGGACATATGGAATAAACTGTGGTATCTTGTAATCACAGCAGCGAGACAGGAACGGGAGCCTGTTTCTCAAAACTCCATCATTTAAATGGCAAAACCCAGGGCAAAGCCCTGGGTTTTGTGTTTTGTTATGCTTCTTTGGTGGCAGCGCACACCGTGCCGGTGGCAGCATCCAGCGTGACGCAGGAGCCGCTCTTCAAAAGGGCGGTAGCGTTGACAGCCCCCACCACGGCAGGGATGTCCAGGGCCAGCGCCGAAGTGGCGGCATGGGAATCCAGCCCTCCCTGCTCGGTGATCAGACCGGAGAGACGGCGGATGGCGGGCATCATTTCGTTGGTGGTGTAGGGAACGGCCAGGATATCACCGTTGGAGACGCTTTTCAGTGCTTCCTGGGCATCTTTGCACACCACCACAGGGCCGGTGACGCATTTCCGGGTGACGCCGGTGCCCGAAAGCAGCAGATCGCCGATGACTTCCACTTTCAAAAGGTTGGTAGTGCCCGAGACACCCAGAGGCAGACCGGCGGTGAGCACCACCATGTCGCCGTTTTTCACAAGGCCGGCCTTCTGGGCGGCTTCCACCGCACCGGCAAAGAGGGCGTCGGTGCTGTCGGCTTCCGGAACCACCAGGGGACAGACGCCCCACACCAGGCTGAGCCGCCGCTGGCTACGCACGCTGTTGGTGCAGCAAATGATGGGCACTGGGGGACGGAAGCGGGAGATCATCCGGGCGGTGCGTCCCGACTTGGATACCGGGATGATGGCAGCGCAATGCAGGCTGGTGGCCGTGGTGCAGGTGGCATAGGAAATGGAGCTGGTGACGCTGGGCACCGCCGAGGGGGCCTCTTCCCGCAGCCGGTTCTGATAGTTGATGTTTTCTTCGGTGGAAAGGGCGATGGCCGCCATGGCCTCCACAGCCTCCACCGGATACAGGCCCGCTGCCGTTTCACCGGAGAGCATGACGGCGCCGGTGCCATCATAGACGGCATTGGCCACATCGGAAACCTCTGCCCGGGTGGGGCGGGGGTTTTTCATCATGGAATCCAGCATCTGGGTGGCGGTGATGACGATTTTTCCCTGGCTGTTGGCCTTTTTGATCATCATCTTCTGGATGGGGGGCAGCTTGTCAAAGGGGATCTCCACCCCCATATCGCCCCGGGCCACCATGACGCCGTCGGACACAGCCAGGATCTCGTCGATGTTCTCCAGGCCTTCGGCGTTTTCGATTTTGGAGATGATCTGGATGTCGCTTCCAGCCTGGCGGAGGATGCGGCGCACCTGCATCACATCATCGGCCCGGCGGACAAAGGAAGCGGCGATATAGTCATAATCGTTCTTGACAGCGAAGAGCAGGTCTTCTTCATCCTTTTTGGACAGATAGGGCATGGAAAAGCGCACGCCGGGCAGGTTGACCCCTTTCCGGTCGGA
The DNA here is from genome assembly GCA_003477405.1 of Ruminococcaceae bacterium AM07-15. Classification (GTDB taxonomy): domain Bacteria; phylum Bacillota; class Clostridia; order Oscillospirales; family Butyricicoccaceae; genus Pseudobutyricicoccus. Next base: position 26,597 of record QUDE01000023.1, on the reverse strand, counting down.
AACCGTGCCGCCGTTGAGCACCCGGCAGACAATATCGGTGTTTTCCACCTTTTCCACTGTCAGGCCGATCAGGCCGTCGTCCAGCAAAATGGTGCAGCCGGGCTGTACATCTTCATACAGGCGCTCATAGGAGATGCCGCAGCCCGTTTCATCACCGGGCTCGTCGGTGCGGCGCAGAGTGAACAGTTGGCCTTTTTCCAGCTGCACTTTTTTATTGGCAAATGTCTTGAGGCGGATCTCCGGGCCTTTGGTGTCCAGAAGGGCGGCCACCGGCAGGGAAAGCTCCCGGCGCAGGGCGTCGAAGCGGTCAAACCGTTCCTGCTGCTCTTCATGGGTGCCGTGGGAGAAATTGAATCGGGCCACATTCATGCCCGCCTCCATCATCCGGCGCAGGATGGCCGGATCGTCACAGGCGGGGCCCAGGGTACAGACAATTTTTGTTTTTCGCATGATCTTTTTCCTCTTCTTTCTTTCCGCGCGCCTTTTTCGGCAGCGGCCCGGCGCGGTCGGGCCGATCTGCTCACGGGATAAAGCCATATACAAAGATATGGTACCACCCCCCAGCGGCCATCGTCAAGGCAAATCCACCAAACAAGGGGCAAAAAAGACTTTTCAAATTCTTAACAAATTACACATGACAGAAGCGGGCTTTTATCATATGATATAGATGAAAGGAATGGCCTTTCATTCAATCCTTCGCCGGTTTGATCCGGCCTGTAAAATCTTTTAGGAGCTGATGAAGAAAAAATGCTGCTCATTCCCCATATTCGCATTGCCCGTCGTGTCAGCGGAGTTCTTCGGGAGCGTTTTCAGGTTCGCCTGTCCCCGGTGGTCTTCGCCTTTGGGAGCATTTTCCCTGATCTGGCGAAAAATGCCGTCACCGGTTATCACGACATCAATGAAGCAGTGAGCCGGGTGGAAGGGTTTTTGGCCAAGCGTCCCAAGAGCCGGCTGGTTCAGAGTTTCCGCTTGGGGGAGATTTGTCACTATACCGCCGATAGTTTCTGTCGGGTGCACATCCACCATGATCAGTATACCCTGAAAGAGCATATGCTGTATGAAATGCGCCAAAGCCGTCAGATGAAGCGGCAGCTGCCTCTGGCCGGAAAGCTGGCCATGGAGGATGTGTATCCTTCCCGCAGCGGTGCCTTGGAGCGATTTTTCAGCGAGCAGCGGGAATTTGCTGCCCAGAAGCACAGCTATGAGGAAGAGACCAATGCTGTTGTCCGCGGCTGTGTGCTGGTGCTTCACAGTCTGGCCCATCAGCCTTGGGAGGAAGCCCGTCCCGTGGCCCTGGCCCAGGCCGGATCGTAAGGCCAGTTTCTGGTATCTATATTGTTTTTTTGATGGTCTAAGCCGTACCCACAGTGGTACGGCTTTTGTTCTGAAAAACAATTAGTATTTATTTTGGACAAATAAGCATTTCGTTATGTTCTAATTGTAAACTTTTCCACCCAGGGGAAGAAAAGCGAAAAAATGGTTTTTTCCAGCCCATTTTTCCTGTATAATAAAATGGTTAGGGAAAAGAACACCAACTTATTACCTGGAATACAAACAAAGGGAGTATGATACAGTGGAAAGATTAGTGGGAACCGTTTCCCGGGGCATTCGCGCCCCCATTATCCGGGAAGGGGACGACATCAGCAAGATCGTGGTGGACAGCGTGCTCAGCGCTGCGGAAAGCAGCGGCTTTCAGATTCATGACCAGGATATCATCGCCGTGACCGAAGCGGTGGTAGCCCGGGCCCAGGGCAACTATGCCACCGTGCAGCAGATCGCCCAGGACATCAAGAGCAAATTCGGCGGGGAGACCATGGGCGTGATTTTCCCCATCCTCAGCCGCAACCGTTTTGCCATGTGCCTCAAGGGCATCGCCATGGGCGCCAAAAAGATTGTGCTCATGCTCAGCTATCCCTCCGATGAAGTGGGAAATCACCTGGTGGATCTGGATGCGCTGGACGAAAAGGGCATCAACCCCTGGACCGATGTGCTCACCGAAGAGCGCTTCCATCAGCTGTTCGGGCCGGCCCGCCACACCTTCACCGGGGTGGACTACATCGCTTATTACAAAGAGCTGATCCAGAGCTGCGGCTGTGAGGTGGAGGTCATTCTGGCCAACGACTGCCGCACCATTCTGGACTACACCAAAAAGGTTCTTTGCTGTGATATCCATACCCGTGCCCGCACCAAGCGGCTTTTGCAGAAGGCCGGGGCCGAGACCGTCTATTGCCTGGACGAGATCCTCACCCAGCCGGTGGACGGCAGTGGCTGCAACGAGCAGTTCGGTCTGCTGGGCTCCAACAAGGCCACCGAGGAGCGGGTCAAGCTCTTCCCCAGAAACTGCGCTCCGGTGGTGGAAAGCATCCAGAAGCAAATGAAGGAACGCACCGGAAAGCATGTGGAAGTGATGATCTACGGCGACGGCGCTTTCAAAGATCCGGTGGGCAAGATCTGGGAACTGGCCGATCCGGTGGTGGCCCCCGCTTATACCGCCGGCCTGGAGGGTCAGCCCAACGAAGTCAAGCTGAAGTACCTGGCGGACAACGACTTTGCCGATCTGGAAGGCCAGGAGCTGAAAGACGCCATTTCCGATTACATCCGGCACAAGGATGCCGATCTCACCGGCAAGATGGTCTCTCAGGGCACCACACCCCGCCGTCTCACCGACCTGGTGGGCTCGCTGTGCGATCTGACTTCCGGCAGCGGCGACAAGGGCACTCCCATCGTCCTGGTGCAGGGTTATTTCGACAACTACACAAAATAAATAGGGCAGAAGCACCAAAAAAACAGAGCCAAATTTGGCTCTGTTTTTTATT
>QUDE01000023.1:0-23771 GCA_003477405.1 Ruminococcaceae bacterium AM07-15 | reverse complement strand
GGGGGGGGGGGGGGGGGGGTACTGTTATACTATAATAAAGTAAAAAATAATTTAATGACAAAGGAGGGGCAAAAATGAAAAAGAAAATGATGGTGGCTGTGGTGCTGGTGGTTGTTGTGGCCGTAGTAGGTGTGGTCTTCTGGTGGCGCAATGCAGCCGGAGAAAAGGAGGACGAAGCCTTTCTCCAATGGATTCGCCCCTTCTACCAGGAAGAACAGGACAATTACATCTTCCAGGATGCCCAAGGGGCGGACATCACCCAGAAGGTGATGGAGGACACCCAGGACTGGGCCAAGGCGGAAAAATGGGGCAAAGTGCAAAGCTATGTGCTGGAAAACACCGCAAAAGCCTGGCATGAGACGGTGAAGGCCGAAGAGGGCCAGGTACAGCAGACTGCCGTGTTCGGCCAGAGCACCGGCGACAAAGGTCCCTGGGTCTTTTTCACCCTGGAAGGCACCGTGTATTATAACCAGGCCACTGGCCAGATTACTTCCCAGGAGCAGGGCAGTCTGAAAGACATCTGGCTGCTGCCCCGGGATGACAAAGCGGTTACTGGCCAGTCGGTGACCGGAGACATTTCCACCGATGAAAAATCGGCCACTTACACCGGCTATGTGGAAGTGGGAGACAAGGGTAAATTCTATGGGGAAATGAAAGTGGAAGTTCCCCAAGGCTAAAAAAGCAAAGGCCTGCCGCAGTTTGCGGCAGGCCTTTTTGCTGTTTTGATTTTAACGGCTGAGCAGCCCCACATTCACATCTTCGGCAAAGTTTCCGGTCTGATAGAGCACCAGAATCTCGTCAGCACCGCATTGGGCGGCATATTCGCTGATGGGGATGCGGTTGTACCGGGGGTCAAACACATGGATCTCGGCGTAGCTTTCCGCCAGATAGGGAAGCAGGCTGTTGGCAAAGGAATCCTTGACCACCAGAAGAGTGCCATGGGCCTCCGGGTTTTCGTTGCGGATGGTGAGGGCCGGCGGGTTTCCGCCGAAGAACAGGGAGTATTTGTCCTTCTGATCCAGATAGGAGCGGTCATAGATGGAGGTGGGCTCCTTGCCCGGCTGCTCCATGGTCAGGCCGGGGAAATCATACCAGGTGATGGTGTCCGGCTCATAAAAGCGTGCTCCTGCCTGACTGTACAGGGTGCCGTAGAAGTCCGGAGTCTCTTGCTTGACGGCTTCCAGCTCTTCCTGGGTGAGAATCTCGTCCTCCCGCCCTGCGGCCTTCATATAGGCTTCGTAGGCCAGATAAGCACCCTTTGTGGTCCAGTGGTGGTCGGTGCGGTAGTAGATGTATTCCTCCCGGGCGTCCAGAAGGGCCTGGTGAACCGGGATGTTCTCCGCCTGCTGCAGCTGAGAAGCCCGATCCAGAAGCTGCTGCTGGTCATAGCTGGGGGCGTTTGCAGGCAGCTCATCCTGGTAGATATATGCACTGGTGGGTACCAGCATGAAGCGGGTGGGCAGGCCGGTGTTCTGAGCCAGGGCGTCAATGGCGGCAAAGTTTTGTTCCACCCGGGTTTCATCCGGGGGATCAAACCGGGCAATCAGCCGGTCGCCGGCAAAATAGATGCCGTTGTTTTCCTGCTTGAGCATGGCCCGCTCGCAGATGTATTTCAGCCCCACCCAGGTGTCCCGCAGAGGAAATTGGTCGGTGAGGTAGGTCTCAAAGTCCTGGGTCCACTCGCCGGAGAAAAGACCCTTCCAGGAGAAGTCCGGCCGCTGGGCCAGGGTACGGTTTTCCATGGGGGAAAACTCCCGGTCGGGCCAGCACAGATTGAGCACGGCGCACACCAGGATGAAAAGGACGAACAGCCCGCACAGGGCAATGGATTGTTTTTTGCTCATAAATCGATCCTCCTAAAAGCGGAAATAGAGGAAGGGGTTATAGGAGGCGTCCACCAGATAGGCGGTGGACAGCAAAAGCCCCAGGAAACACAGGGCCATGGCCGCGCCCCACCGATAGGAGGGCTTGAGCCGCAGCCAAAGTTTTTTGCCCAAAGGCATGCTGGCCAGGACCAGAATCAGCAGCAGCGGCAGGTAAGAGACCAGCCGGTACAGACTGGCGCTGTCCCACAGCCCGTTTCCGCCGCCAAACATGGCGCCGATATAGCCGAAGGCCCGGGAAATATCCTCATTGGCAAACAAGGCCCAGCTGATGAGCACCAGGAACAGGGTGTAAATGTGCCCCAAAGCGGCGGGGGCCTTTTTCAGAAGGGAAAGGAGGAAGGCCTTTTCCACCATCAGAAGCAGGGCGAAGAACAGACCCCAGCACACATAGTTCCAGGAAGCGCCGTGCCAGATGCCGGTGAGCATCCACACAACGAAGATGTTCCGGTAGGTTTTCAGCAGGCCTTTCCGGTTGCCGCCCAGGGGGATATACACATATTCCCGGAACCAGGAGCTGAGGGAGATGTGCCAGCGCCGCCAGAATTCGGTGATGCTCCGGGAGATATAGGGATAGTCGAAGTTGATTTTGAACTCGAAGCCCAGCATCCGCCCTAAGCCGATGGCCATGTCGGAATAGCCGGAGAAGTCAAAATAGATCTGGAAAGCAAAGGCCAGGACGCCCAGCCAGGCTCCCAGCACCGAAAGGGAAGAGGGGTCCATGGTTTTGTAAACTTCCCACAAGGCGCCGATGTTGTTGGCCAGCAGGACCTTTTTTGCCAGGCCGCACACAAAGGTCTGTACACCCTGGGCAAACTGCTCCACGCTTTCCCGGCGCTCCCGCAGCTGGTCGTCCACATCCTTATACTTGACGATGGGGCCTGCGATGAGCTGGGGGAACAGGGTGACGAAGGTGCCGAAGGACACAATGTCCTTCTGGGCCCGGGCATTTCCCCGGTAGACATCGATGGTATAGGACATGGTCTGGAAGGTGTAGAAGGAAATGCCGATGGGAAGACCCAGACCCAAAGGCTCCAGAAAGCTCAGGGCGGGGAAAATGGCCCGGAGATTGGTGACGATAAAGTCATAGTACTTGAAAAAGACCAAAAGCCCCAGGTTGATAATCACCGAGCTGGCCACCACTTTCCGGCAGAACCGGTCGTTTTCCCGGTGGCGGGCAATGAGCAGGCCATGGCTGTAATCCACCAAAATGGAGAAGATCATGATGAGCACATAAATGGGCTCGCCCCAGCCATAGAAGATCAGGTTGAGAACCAGAAGGGCCAGGTTCCGCCACCGGCGGGGTGTTATGTAATAGATGCCCAGAGTCAGGGGCAAATAGAGAAACAAAAAGAGTATGCTGCTGAAAACCATCGCTCCAACGCTCCTACTTGGATTTTTTCAAAAAAAGAAGGGGCCGGGGTGACCGGCCCGCCGGTTAGAATGCCTTTTCAAAAGCCGCTACGGCCTCGTCGGCCTGGGGAGAGACCACATAAAGGATGAAATCTCCTTTTTCCACGGTGCGGCTGTCTTTCACTGTGTCATACACCTCGGGCAGATACTGTTTCCAGGTGCTTTCCAGATCGGCCTGTCGTTTTTCGATGGCGCTGCGCACAGCGTCCATGCGTCCTTCTTTCACCTGAGCCACAAAGAATTCGTCAGCACGCACATTGATTGCGGCAAATTCCCAGGCGTAGGATGTGAGGTCGTCAGGGGAAAGACCATAGAAGCTTTGCAGCAAAGTTTCGTCTCCCGCCTGGAGCATGGGCAGATTTTCTTCTCCCACAGCGGTTTTCATGCTCTCCAGAAGCTGATCGGGGGTTTGATCGGTGCTGCTCTCCTTCTGGGCACAGCCCCAGAGAGGGAAAGCGAAAAGGGCACAAAGGCAAAGCGCCAGCCATCGTTTCATAGATAAAATCCTTCCTTTTTGTCACAGTATTCTTTTAGACGCAGGCCGAAGGCCGTTTGTTTCTTATTTTGGGAAGGAAAATAGATTTTATGCAAAACACCCAAAAAAGCGCCCGGAAATTCCGGGCGCTTTTTCTGCTTTTTCCAGGGATCAATAGGCGATGCCGAAGATCACCATATACTTGGCAGGCTTGCCGCAGACGGGGCACACATCGTCGATGTGCTCCTGCTCAAAGGGGATGCAGCGGGAGGGCATGCCGGTTTCGTTTTTGATGACCTCTTCGCAATGCTCGTCGCCGCACCACATGGCCTTGACAAATCCGACCCGCTTTTGCAGGATGTCCTTCATCTCCTGGATGTTGTGGGCCGGGGTGATGTTGCCTTCCAGGTTGGCCTTGGCCTTTTCGTAGATGGCCTTGGCGAAGTCCTTCAGCATCTGCTGGGTGCTCTCCACCAGATTGTCCAGAGCCACCACAGTCTTTTCCCGGTTGTCACGGCGCACCAGCACGCAGTTGCCGTTTTCAATATCCCGGGGCCCGATTTCCAGACGGAGGGGCACGCCCTTCATCTCGTACTGGGCATATTTCCAGCCGGGGGATTGGTCGCTGTCGTCCAGCTTGACCCGCAGACCGGCCTTTTTCAGTGTTTCAGCGATCTCGGCGGCCTTTTCCAGCACGCCGGGCTTGTGAGCGGCCACCGGCACGATGACCACCTGGATGGGAGCGATGGCCGGGGGCAGAACCAGACCTTCGTTGTCGCCGTGAGTCATAATGATGCCGCCGATGAGACGGGTGGAGATGCCCCAGGAAGTCTGATGGACATACTGGAGCTTGTTTTCCTTGTCGGTGTACTGCACGCCGAAGGCCTTGGCAAAGCCATCGCCGAAATAGTGGGAAGTGCCGCTCTGCAGAGCCTTGCCATCGTGCATCATGGCCTCGATGGTGTAGGTCTCCATGGCGCCGGCAAACTTCTCCCGGTCGGTTTTCCGGCCCTTGATCACCGGCATGCACAGGTATTCGGTGGCCAGCTTTTCATACAGGTCCAGGATGTCCAGGGTTTCCTTCCGGGCGTCCTCTTCGGTGGCGTGGGCGGTGTGGCCCTCCTGCCACCAGAATTCCCGGGTGCGCAGGAAGGGGCGGGTGGTCTTTTCCCACCGCACCACGCTGCACCACTGGTTGTACAGCTTGGGCAGGTCACGCCAGGACTGGATGATGTGGGCGTAGTGTTCGCAGAACAGAGTCTCGGAAGTGGGGCGGACGCACAGCCGCTCCTCCAGCTTTTCGCTGCCGCCATGGGTGACCCAGGCCACTTCCGGGGCAAAGCCTTCCACATGGTCCTTTTCCTTGTTCAGCAGAGATTCGGGAATGAAAATGGGCATTGCCACATTTTCATGGCCGGTCTCTTTGATCATGCCGTCAAAGATCTTCTGAATGTTCTCCCAGATGGCCTGGGCATAGGGGCGCATGATGACGCAGCCACGCATACTGGAATAGTCGATCAGTTCGGCTTTTTTTACGATGTCGGTATACCACTGGGCGAAATCTTCATCCATGGGGGTGATTTCCCGCACCATTTTTTTGTCGTTTGCCATATTATATCCCTCTTATCGCTCCATAAATTGACGCATATTCGTAAAACGCGTCAATATTATATCAGTATTTTGGAAAAATGGCAAGGGAAAGCCATTATCTCCCCCGGTATTCATGCAAAAGGGAAGCGGAAAGGCCGCTGAGGGCCAGAAGAGCTGCCAGATTGGGCAGGGCCATCAGGCCGCAGCACAGATCGGCAAGCTCCCACATCTTTCCCACATCCATCAAAGCGCCTAGAAAAACGCACAGGCACACCCCCAGCCGATAAGGAGCAATCCCTAGCTTTCCAAAGAGATACCGGGCATTGGCTGCGCCGAAAAAATACCAGCCCAGAAGGGAAGAGAATGCAAAAAAGAAGATGCACAGGGCGATAAAGGGGTCGCCCCATTTTCCCAGCACTGCCGAAAAGCCAGCCTGGGTCAGGGCTGCGCCGGTGAGGGAGGCATCGGGGGTGAGGACGCCGGTGACCAGGATCACCAGGGCGGTGAGGGTCAGGATCACAAAGGTGTCGATAAAAACCCCCAGCATGGCCACATACCCCTGCTGCACCGGATGCTCTACCCGGGCCACTGCGTGGGCATGGGGAGTGGAGCCTACCCCGGCTTCGTGGGAGAAAAGCCCCCGGGCCAGCCCCAGACGCATGACTTTTTTTGCGGTGACTCCTATGACACCACCGGCCAGGGCCTGGGGAGCAAAGGCGCCCACGAAAATGGAGGACAGGGCGGGGAGAAGGTTTTCCCGGAAGCGGAAAAGGACAAAAGCGGAGCCCAGCATATAGAACAGGGCCATCACAGGCACCAGACGCCCGGTGAGGGCGGCCAGACGGCGGATGCCGCCGGAAAAGGACACAAAGCACAGCAGCGCCACAAGGATGCCGGTATACAGCGGGGGAATGCCGAAAGCGGCCTGAAAGGATTCTCCGATGGCATTGGACTGGACCATGGCCCCCACAAAGCCCATGGAGAACACCACCAGAAAGGCAAAAATAGCCGCCAACAGCCGTCCGCCCAGGCCGGGGAAGGCGGCCTTGATGTAATAGACCGGCCCACCGGTAATTGTGCCGTCCACCCTCCGCCGGAATTTCTGGGCCAGTACCGCTTCCCCAAAGGCGGTGGCCATGCCGAAGAAGGCGCTGACCCACATCCAGAACACCGCTCCCGGGCCGCCCACGGCAATGGCCGCTGCGGCCCCCGCCAGATTGCCGGTGCCCACCTGGGCGGCCACGGCAGTCATCAGAGCGCTGAAGGAACTCATGCCATCCTGGGAGGCCTTCTGGGAAAAGGCCCCGTGAAACACCTGACGGCAGGCGGGGAAAAAGCCCCGCAGCTGCACAAAGCCGAAGCGGAGAGTGCAGAACACCCCGGCGCCCCCCAGAGCCAAAAGAAGGAAGGGGTCCCACAAAAAGGCGCTGATTTTGTCAAATTGCTGCCAGAACAGATCCATTTTCAGTCCCTCGCTTTTCTGTTTTCTCAGAAAAGCCTATGAGAAAATGGAGCAAACTATGAAAAAATCCCCCAAAGGCAGCGCCTTTGGGGGATTGCGGCTTTTGGAAAGTGTTGATCGTGCTCGATCGTGCAAGTGGGCTGGTTGCCCTTACCTTCATGAATTCGCAAAAAGCCGCGACCTGTGCGTGGCTTTTTGCACTTCTCAAGGGACAAGTGTACGCCAAAGGCGTGCATGCAGGCCTTTGTAAAAACTCGTGAAAGCGGCAAAGCCGCTTTCACGAAGAAATATTACATGGCCCGGGTCTTCACTTCTTCGCCGATCTTCTCCATGAACTCTTCCAGGCTCATCACCTGGGTCTCGCCGGTCTTCCGGCTGCGGACGGCCACCTGGCCGCTTTCCGCTTCCTTGTCGCCCAGCACCAGCATATAGGGGATCTTCTCCAGCTGAGCTTCCCGGATCTTGTAGCCGATCTTTTCGCTGCGGTCGTCCAGCTCACAGCGCAGGCCCATGGCGGTGAGCTTCTCCATCACCTGGACGGAATACTCGTGAGTCCGGTCGGTGATGGGCAGCACCTTCACCTGCACAGGAGACAGCCAGGTGGGGAAGGCGCCGGCAAAATGCTCGGTGATGACGCCGATGAACCGCTCGATGGAACCCAGCAGGGCCCGGTGGATCATGACGGGACGGTGCTTGTGGCCGTCTTCACCCACATATTCCAGATCAAACCGCTCGGGCATCTGGAAGTCCAGCTGGATGGTGCCGCACTGCCAGGTGCGTCCCAGGGAGTCGGCCAGATGGAAGTCCAGCTTGGGGCCATAGAAGGCGCCGTCGCCGGCGTTGATGACAAAGTCCTTGCCCATCTCCTGGATGGCGGCCTGGAGGGTGTCCTCGGCAAAATGCCACACTTCCTCTTCGCCCATGTGGTCCTCGGGCATGGTGGACAACTCGATGCGATAGGTCAGGCCGAAGGTGGAGTAGATCTCGTCAAACAGCCGCACCACATTCTTGATTTCTTCCTTCATCTGATCTCTGGTCATGAAGATGTGGGCATCGTCCTGGGTGAAGCAGCGCACACGGAACAGGCCGTGGAGAGCGCCGGACAGCTCGTGACGGTGCACCAGGCCCAGCTCGGCCATGCGCAGAGGCAGATCACGGTAGGAATGGGGCTGGTTCTTGTACACCAGCATGCCGCCGGGGCAGTTCATGGGCTTGACGGCGTAATCCTCTCCGTCGATCTTGGTGGTGTACATATTGTTTTTGTAATGATCCCAGTGGCCCGAACGATGCCACAGCTCCTGGTTGAGGATGATGGGGGTGGAGATTTCCACATAGCCATAGCGCTTGTGGCACTCACGCCAGTAATCCAGCAGAGTGTTTTTCAGCACCATGCCCTTGGGCAGGAAGAAGGGGAAACCGGGGCCTTCCTCGGTCATCATAAACAGGCCCAGCTCTTTGCCCAGTTTCCGGTGGTCCCGCCGCTTGGCCTCTTCGATTTTGGCCAGATAGGCGTCCAGTTCATCCTTCTTGGGGAAGGCCACGCCGTAGATCCGCTGCAGGGTCTGACGGCTGCTGTCGCCACGCCAGTAGGCGGCGTTGCAGGCGGTGAGCTTGATGGCGTTGCCTTTGATGCGGCCGGTGGAGTCCACATGGGGGCCGGCGCACAGATCGGTGAACTCGCCCTGCTTATAGAAGGAGATCACTTCGTCCTCCGGCAGATCCTGGATCAGCTCCACTTTGTAAGGCTCGCCCTTTTCCTCCATGAAGCGGATGGCCTCTTCCCGGGGCAGCTCGAACCGCTCCAGCTTCAGCTTTTCCTTGCAGATCTTCCGCATCTCGGCTTCCAGCTCGGAGAGCTGATCTTCGGAGAAGGGTTCGGGCATATCAAAGTCATAGTAGAAGCCGTTGTCGATGGCAGGGCCGATGGCCAGCTTCACTTCCGGATGCAGGCGCTTCATGGCCTGGGCCAGGATGTGGGAGCAGGTGTGCCAATAGGTCTTGCGGTATTCTTCGTTTTCAAAGGTGTACTGGTTGCTTTGGTTTTCGCTCATGGCAAAATTCCTCCTTTTGCGGGGCGGCGGATGATGAATGAAAAACAAAAAAAGCCTCGCCCCTGAAATTTTTCAGGGGTGAGGCTTTGAAAAAAGTCCCACGGTTCCACCCTGCTTGCGCCAAAGGCGCCGCTTGTGACCTCTGTAACGGGAGGACCCGTCCCGCTTATGTCGCGGGCAGCTCGGAAGTGGTCAGGCCGCGGCCGCCGCAGGATGCTCGCAGCAAAATGCATCCCTCTCTGAACGGTGCTTTGCGGTTTCGTCTTCGTCAAAGCCGATTTAATAAGGACACTATATCACCGGTGGGGAGGCTTTGTCAAGGCGGATTTTAACCCATCAGAAGGGCCATGACGGCCTTCTGGGCATGGAGACGGTTTTCCGCCTCGTCGAAGATCTCCTGGGCATGGCCTTCGAAGACTTCTTCGGTGATTTCTTCGCCCCGGTGAGCGGGCAGGCAATGCTGGATCATGCAGTCGGGTTTGGCCACCTTCATCATTTCGCTGTTCACCTGGAAACCGGCAAAGGCCTGTTCCCGCTGGGCCTTTTCCTGTTCCTGGCCCATGGAGGCCCATACATCGGTGAAGATCACATCGGCGTCCTTGGCCGCTTCCATGGGGTCCTGAGTCATCACAAATTTGGCATCGGTCACCGTTTCGGCATAGGCCAGCACATCGGGATGGGGCTGATAGGAAGCGGGGCAGGTGATGGAGACATCCATGCCGCATTTCAGGCCGCCTACGATGATGGAGTTTGCCATGTTGTTGCCGTCGCCGATGTAGCAGATCTTCAATCCTTCCAGCTTGGCCCTATGTTCCCGGATGGTCATCAGGTCGGCCAGCACCTGGCAGGGGTGAGCCATGTCGGTGAGACCGTTGATCACGGGGATGGAGCCATATTTGGCCAGGTCTTCCACTTCCTGCTGGTCAAAGGTGCGGATCATGATGCCGTCACAGTAGCGGCTGAGCACCCGGGCGGTATCCTGCACCGGCTCGCCCCGGCTGATCTGGCTGGTGGCGTTGGAGAGGAAGAGGGCGTGACCCCCCAGCTGGAACATACCCACCTCAAAGGAAACACGGGTACGGGTGGAGTTCTTGCTGAAGATCATGGCCAGGGTCTTGCCCTGGAGCCGGGGGTGGGGAATGCCGTGCTTCTGGTCGTATTTCAGCTGGTCGGCCAGGTCCAGGATCTCATAGATCTCCTCCCGGCTCAGGTCCAGCAGTTTCAAAAGATGCTTCTGCATGATAATTATTCTCCTTTTTCGCTTTTCAGTTCATCCAGGACCTGTTTCAGGATGGAAAGGCCCTGATCCATTTCTTCTTTGGTGATGACCAGCGGGGGCAGCAGGCGCAGGGTGTCCTTGCCCGCGGTCAGAGCCAGAAGGCCCTTTTCCATCAGCTTGTTGTGCAGCTCGGTATGGGTGATGCCGGTGACGCCTACGCCCAGCATCAGCCCCATGCCCCGCACGCCGGTGACAAAGGGGCTGTCCATGGCTTCGATGGCCTTTTTCAGATAGTCGCCCTTTTCCTTCACCTGGGCGAGAAATTCCGGGGTGAGGGTGTCCATCACCACATTGGCAGCCGCTGCGGCCATGGGGTTGCCGCCGAAGGTGCTGCCATGGGTGCCGGGGGAGAGCACATCCTTGCACTTTTCACCGGCCATAAAGCCGCCGAAGGGCATGCCGCCGGCGATGCCTTTGGCAAAGCTGACCACATCGGGAGTGACTCCAAACTGCTGGAAGGCAAACAGGGTGCCGGTGCGGCCCATGCCGGTCTGCACTTCGTCCATCAGCAGAAGCCAGTCTTTTTCCTGGCACAGGGCGGCCACTTTCTGCACATATTCCTTCTCCAGGGGATAGACGCCCCCTTCCCCCTGGATGGGTTCCATCATCACGGCGCACACATCGTCGCCCGCCACTTTCAGAAGGGCCTCCAGATCGTTGGCCGGGGCATAGCGGAAGCCTTCGGTGAAGGGGAAGAAGAACTCATGGAAATGATCCTGGCCGGTGGCCCGCAGGGTGGTGATCGTCCGGCCGTGGAAGGAATTTTGCAGGGTGATGACGGTATGGCGTCCGGCGCCGTATTTGTCAAAGGAATATTTCCGGGCCAGCTTGATCATGCCCTCGTTGGCTTCGGCGCCGGAGTTGCCGAAGAATACGCCGCTCATGCCGCTCTGGGGCACCAGACGGGAGGCCAGAACGGCGCAGGGGGAGGTGTAATAGAGGTTGGAGATGTGCCCCAGCTTGAGAGCCTGGTTGTAGATGGCTTTGGCCCATGCCTCGTTGCCGTAGCCCAGGCTGCACACCCCGATGCCCGAGGTGAAGTCGATATACTCTTTGCCCTCTGTGTCATAGAGCTTGGCGCCCTGGCCGTGGTCGATGGCCACCGGGTTGCGCTTGTAGGTATGGAGGATATACTGGTCGTCCAGCTGTTTGATTTCTTCAAAATGCATAGGGGTTGGCTCCTTTCCCGTTTAATAGATCATGGTGCCGATGCCGGCATCGGAAAGCATCTCAATCAGAATGGAATGGGGGATGCGTCCGTCCAGGATGTGGGTGCGTTCCACGCCGGAACGCACGGCCTCCACGCAGCAATCCACCTTGGGGATCATGCCCCCGGCGATAATGCCCTCTTTCACCAGAGGAGGCACATCGGAGGGGTGTACCTTGGAGATCAGAGTGCTTTCGTCGTTTTTGTCCCGGAGCAGGCCGCGCACATCGGTGAGCAGGATCAGCTTTTCCGCTCCCAGAGCGATGGCAATCTTGGCGGCAGCGGTGTCGGCGTTGATGTTATAGCAGCAAGGGGCGTCGATGCCCTGGGCCACGGTGGAGATCACCGGGATGAAGCCCTGTTCGATCTGGGCCTTGATGGGGTGAGGGTCCACCTGGGTGATCTCGCCCACCAGGCCGTAGTCCACCCCTTCTTCTGTATGGCGCACGGCCTTCATCATGCCGCCGTCCAGTCCGCACAGGCCGATGGCTTTGCCGCCGGAGCGGTTGAGGGTGTCCACCAGGTTTTTGTTCACCTTGCCGCAGAGCACCATCTGTACCGCTTCCATGGTTTCTTCATCGGTGTAGCGCAGGCCGTTGACAAATTTGCTCTCCTTGCCCAGGCGGCGGAGCAGGTCGGAGATCTCCGGGCCGCCTCCGTGGACCACCACCACATTGATGCCCACCAGCTTGAGCAGAATGATGTCGCTGATCACGGCCTGGCGCAGTTCCGGGGAGATCATGGCGTTGCCGCCGTATTTCACCACAATGGTTTTGTGATGGTATTCCTGAATATAAGGCAGGGCCTCCACCAGAACCTGGGCCTTGTCCGTATGGGAAAATTCCATGTTGTTCCCTTCTTTCTTCCAATGGGGCGGGTTAAGTCCGGTAATCCCCGTTGATCTTGATGTAATCGTAGGTGATATCGCAGCCCCAGCAGGTGCACTGGGCATCCCCCTGGGAAAGGGCGATGAGGATTTCCACTTCATCCTCGGTGAGTACCTTCCGGGCCAGATCTTCGTCAAAGGGAAGACCCTGTCCCTTCTGGCACACGGCTACTTTCCCGGCCTGGGAAGCAAAGGTTACATCCACCTGAGTGGGATCGAAATCTACCCCGGCATAGCCCATGGCGCAAAGCACCCGGCCCCAGTTGGCATCGCAGCCGAAAATGGCGGCCTTGGTGAGGGTGGAGGAAATGACGCTTTTGGAAAGGGCCTGGGCCTGTTCCACGCTTTCTGCACCGGACACCGTGCAGGTGATCAGATGGCGGGCGCCCTCGCCATCCTTGGCCATGGCCCGGGCCAGATGGACGCATACTTTCAGAAGAGCCTGGCAGAAGGCATCATAGGCCGGGCCTTCCTCTGCAATTTCAGAGACGCCTGCCATGCCGTTGGCCAGGATGATGCAGCTGTCGTTGGTGGAGGTATCCCCGTCCACGCTGATCCGGTTGAAGCTCTGGTCTCCCACAGAGAACAGGGCCTTTTGCAGCAGAGCGGGGGAGATAGCGCAATCGGTGGTGAGGAAGCAGAGCATGGTGCCCATATTGGGATGGATCATGCCGCTGCCCTTGGCGATGCCGCCGATGACCACTTCCTTGCCTTCCAGCTGGAAGGAGACGGCCACCTCTTTCTTCTGGGTGTCGGTGGTCATGATGGCGTGGGCGGCGTCGTCGCTGGCCTCAGGGGAATGGGCCAGTTTTTCAGCCAGCACCGGCATACCTTCCTGGATGGGGGCAATGGGCAAAGTCTGGCCGATGACCCCGGTGGAAGCCACCAGCACCTGTTCCGGAGAGAGGGACAGGGCCTGAGCCGCCGCCTGGCACATGGCCAGGGCGTTTTCATTTTCCAGAGGGGCGCAGGCATTGGCGTTGCCGCTGTTGACGGCCACGGCCTGGGCCGTGCCGCTTTTTACATGCTTTTGGCTGAGACGCACCGGGGCGGCCTTCACCTTGTTGCGGGTGAAGATGCCGGCTGCGGCGCAGGGTTTTTCAGAATAGATCAGGGCCAGATCCTTTTTGTCGCCGGAATTTGCTTTGACGCCCACATGGATGCCGGAGGCAGAAAAGCCCTGGGCGGCACATACGCCGCCGGGAATGAAGTTCATTATGGTCAGCTCCTTTGTTTCAAAAGGGGGATGGAGGGTCAGATGAGACCCTGGGTTTCAGGGAGAGACAGCATCAGGTTCATATTCTGCACGGCCGCGCCGGAGGCACCCTTGCCCAGGTTGTCAAACAGAGCGGTGATGGTGAAGCGTTCCCCGCTTCCAGCCACCACCAGATGCAGCCGGTTGGTGCCGGAGAACTGGTTTGCATACAGGGTGCCTTTTTCCAAAACCGAGTCTTCCACTGTGACAAAGGTCTGCCCTTCATAGTGCCGGGCCAGGATCTGCCGCACCTCTTCCGGGGAGGAGATCCCTTGCAGCTGGGAAAGGTGGAAGGGGACGGTGACCGCCATGCCTTTGTAATAGTCATCCACAATGGGAGTAAACAGGGGCGGGGTGTCCAGCTGGCACAGATGGGCGATCTCCGGCAGGTGCTTGTGCTGCTGGTTCAGCCCGTACAGGCCGGGGGAGGACAGGGCTTCCGGCCGGTTTTCCTCTTCATACTGGCCGATCATCTTTCGTCCGCCGCCGGAATAACCGGTGAGGGAGAAACAGGACAGCAGGGCGCTGGAAGAAAGGGCGCCGGAAGAGCGCAGGGGGTAGACGATGCTGATAAAGCCGGTGGCGTGACAGCCCGGATTCGCCACCCGTCTGCTTTGGCTGATGTCCTGCCGTCTTTCCGGGGAGAGTTCCGGGAAGCCATAATCCCAGCCGGCCGCTGTGCGGTGGGCGGTGGAGGCGTCGATGATCCGGGCCTTGGAGCCTTCGGCCAGCTTCACCGCTTCCCGGGCGGCGTCATCGGGCAGGCAGAGAAAGACGATGTCGGCTTTGTGGATCATCTCCTGCCGGGCGGCGGGATCTTTCCGCTTTTCCGGGTCGATGGAGATCAGTTCCACCCCGGGGTGGGAGGCCAGCCGCTGATGGATCTGCAGGCCGGTGGTGCCCTCCTGACCGTCGATATAGACCAGTGGCTTCATTTGCTTTCCTCCTTGGGGGTGTGCTCTGCGATGAACTGCTCCAGGTTCTCAATCTGGCGGCTGGTTTCCGCCGGAGCAGGGCCGCCGTAGCTTGCGCGCAGGGCCATGCAGTTTTCCAGGTTGAGGGATTGGTAAATGTCCTCTTCAAAGAGGGGAGAAGCCTTTTGCAGCTCGGGGAGGGTCAGCTCTTCCAGGGTCTTGTTCTGAGCGGTGCACTGGGCTACAAGCTGGCCCACCAGGGTATAAGCATCCCGGAAGGGAAGTCCCTTGCGGGTCAGGTAGTCGGCACAGTCGGTGGCGTTGATGAAGCCGTGACCTGCGGCCCGGCGCATATTCTCCGGCAGCACCTTCATGGTTTCGATCATGGCGGTGAACACCGGCAGGCACATTTCCACCGTATCCAGTGCGTCAAACACCGGCTCCTTGTCCTCCTGCATATCCTTGTTGTAGGCCAGGGGTAAAGATTTCATCACGGTGAGCAAGGTGATCAGGCTGCCGTAGACCCGGCCGGTCTTGCCCCGCACCAGTTCGGCCACATCGGGATTCTTTTTCTGGGGCATGATGGAGGAGCCGGTGGAATAGGCGTCATCCAGCTCGATGAACTTGAATTCCCAGCTGCACCACAGGATGATCTCCTCGGAGAAGCGGGACAGATGCATCATCAGAATGGAAAGGTCGCTGAGAAGCTCCAGGGCGTAATCCCGGTCGGAAACCCCGTCCAGGGAGTTTTCCATAGGAGCGGCAAAGCCCAGGGCCTGGGCGGTCTGGTGCCGGTCGATGGGATAGGTGGTGCCTGCCAGAGCGCCGGAGCCCAGAGGACATTCGTCCAGCCGCTCAAGGCAGTCTTCCAGCCGGGTTACATCCCGTTTCAGCATGGCCCCATAGGCCAGAAGGTGCTGGGCGAAGGAGATGGGCTGGGCTCTTTGCAGATGGGTGTAGCCGGGCATGACGGTGTTTTTATGCTGGGCAGCCTTCTGGCAGATGGCCTTTTCCAGCTGGAGCAGCTGGGAGATGACGGTGGGGATATGCCGGCGGACAAAAAGGCGGAAGTCCAGCGCCACCTGGTCGTTCCGGGAGCGGCCGGTGTGCAGGCGTTTGCCGGCCTGGCCGATCTGCTCGGTCAGCCGGGATTCGATGTTCATGTGGATGTCTTCCTGATCCAGCTTGAATTCCATCTCGCCCTTTTCGATGTCCAGAAGGATCTGCCGGAGGCCCTTTTGGATGGCTTCGTTATCCTCCTTTGTGATGATGCCCTGTTTGGCCAGCATAGCGGCGTGGGCCTGGCTGCCCTGGATGTCTTCTTTGTAAAGGCGCTGGTCAAAGGGGATGGAGGCGTTGAGGGCGTCCACCAGCGCATCGGTGTCCTTGCCGAATCTTCCGGACCAAAGTTTCATATTGTTTCCCTTTCTTCTTTTTCAGTTAAGAGGACGGGGCGAAGAAAATTTCTCCGCCCCGGTGAATTTTTTTAAAATGGATGGGCCGATGGCTTACAGCTTGCCCTGTTCCCGCAGTGCCAGAACGGTGTCGGGCAGGCCCCACAGGTTGATGAAGCCGGTGGCATTGGTCTGGTCGTAGCTGCTTTCCTCGAAGGTCACCAGATCCTCGGAATACAGGCTGTGAGGAGAGGTGATGGAAGAGGTGATGATGTTGCCCTTATAGAGCTTGAGCTTGACGGTGCCGGTGACATATTCCTGGCTCTTTGTCACAAAAGCGCTGAGGGCTTCCCGCAGGGGGGAGAACCATTTGCCGTTGTAGAGCAGGTCGGCAAAGTCCACCGCCAGCTTGGTCTTCATATGGGCGGTATCCTTGTCCAGAGTGATCATTTCCAGCAGCTGATGAGCCTTATAAAGGATGGTGCCGCCGGGGGTCTCATAGACGCCTCTGTCCTTCATGCCAACCAACCGGTTTTCCACGATGTCCAGCAGGCCGATGCCGTTTTCGCCGCCCAGCTTGTTCAGTTTGCGGATCACATCGCTGGCCTTCATCTTTTCGCCGTCCACGGCCACGGGCACGCCCTTTTCAAAATCGATGGTCACATAGGTGGCCTTGTCGGGAGCGGCCAGGGGGCTGACGCCCATCTCCAGGAAGCCCGGCTTTTCGTACTGGGGCTCGTTGGCGGGATCTTCCAGATCCAGGCCTTCGTGGCTCAGGTGCCACAGGTTCTTGTCTTTGGAGTAGTTGGTCTCGCGGCTGATCTTCAGAGGCACATTGTGCTTTTCGGCATAGTCGATCTCTTCGTCTCTGCCCTTGATGTCCCACTCACGCCAGGGGGCGATGATGGGCATATCCGGTGCAAAACGCTTGATGGCCAGCTCGAAGCGCACCTGGTCGTTGCCCTTGCCGGTGCAGCCATGGCAGATGGCGTCGGCGTTTTCCTTCTTGGCGATCTCCACCAGGCGTTTGCCGATGATGGGCCGGGCGAAAGCGGTGCCCAGCAGATACTGTTCGTAGCTGGCGCCCATCTGCATGGAGGGGATGATCACATCGTCCACCATTTCATCGGTCAGGTCTTCGATATACAGCTTGGAAGCGCCGGTCTTGATGGCCTTTTCCTCCAGGCCTTCCAGCTCGTCGTTCTGTCCCACATCACCGGCCACGGCGATGATCTCCGGGTTGTTGTAGTTTTCTTTCAGCCAGGGAATGATGATGGAAGTGTCCAGGCCGCCGGAATAGGCCAACACGATTTTTTTGATCTTGCTCTTATCCATGAGTAAAACCTCCGTTTGTTTGTTTACGATGGCTTAATTATACGATTATATGCATGAATATGCAATCATCAGATTGCACAAGATGAAAAGGGATTTTTGGGAAATTTGTATATTATATCAACATAGTGTTTAAATATTCATAATGCGCCATGGTATAAAAAGGACTATAATAGGCTCCAAAGGAGGGGATCGTGTGGTCATTGCCGATCTACATATCCATTCCCGCTATAGCCGGGCCACCAGCCGGGATGGAGATCTGGAGCATCTGGATCTGTGGGCCCGGAAGAAGGGGATCGGCCTTGTGGGGACGGGGGATTTTACCCACCCGGCCTGGAGAATGGAGCTGAGAGAAAAGCTGGAGCCCGCCGAAGAAGGGCTTTATGTGCTGAAAAAGCCCTACCGTTTGCTGGATGAGGGAGAAAGTCCACGGTTTGTAGTCACCGGGGAAATCAGTTCCGTTTATAAAAGGGACGGAAAAACACGGAAGGTCCACAATCTGCTGCTGTTGCCTTCTTTGGAAAAAGGGGAGGAGCTTTCGGGGAGGCTTTCCCAGGTGGGGAACCTGAATGCCGACGGCCGACCCATTCTCAAACTGGACAGTGAGGATCTGCTGGGGATGCTGTTGGACACATCCCCGGAAGGAGAGCTGATCCCGGCCCATATCTGGACGCCCCATTTTTCCATGTTCGGGGCCTTTTCTGCCTTTTCCACTTTGGAAGAGTGTTTCGGCGATCTGGCGGGGCACATCCACGGCATAGAGACCGGCCTGTCCTCCGACCCGCCTATGAATGCCGGTGTGCCGGCCCTCCAGGGCCTGCGGCTCATTTCCAACTCCGATGCCCATTCCCCGGGAAAACTGGGGCGGGAGGCGAGTCTCCTGGAGATCGACCTGTCTTATCAGAATCTGCTGGACGCTATCCGCCAAGGTGAGGAAAAGGGATGGCGGGGAACCATTGAATTTTTCCCTCAGGAGGGCAAATACCATTGGGACGGCCACCGAGCCTGCGGGGTATCCATGGCGCCGGAAGAAGGGGAAAAACGGGGCAACATTTGCCCGGTGTGCGGTAAAAAGATGACGGTGGGAGTGTGCCATCGGGTGCTGGAGCTGTCCGGCGCTGGAAAAGCAAACATGGCCCCCTATGAGAGCCTGGCTCCTTT
This sequence comes from Ruminococcaceae bacterium AM07-15, assembly GCA_003477405.1. Lineage (GTDB taxonomy): Bacteria > Bacillota > Clostridia > Oscillospirales > Butyricicoccaceae > Pseudobutyricicoccus. Next base: position 5,469 of record QUDE01000023.1, on the reverse strand, counting down.
GCCGGAGACCATTGCCGCCTCTTTGGGAGTGGGGGTTGCATCGGTGAAAGTGAAGCGGCTGTATGAAAACTTGCTTTGTCAGTTGGGGCCGGAGTTTTTCATTCTGCGTCAGGCCAAAATAGAGGATGTGGAAAAAGTGGCCGGGGCCTGTGTGGCTCAAGGGCTTTTGAACCTGAGAGAGGGAAAGGTGTGCTGGGAGCCGGGGTATGACGGGGTCTATGGCAAACTGTACCTTCTCGCAGAGCAGGAACGAAACGAGCCGAAATAAAAAAAGAACTGCCTGGAGGCAGTTCTTTTTTATGATAAGGGTTATTGACGGGAGGGGATCTTCATCGCTTTGCGCAGCAGCAGAAGTCCCAGGGGGAACAGAAGGGATAGAGCGGCCACGCCGGCCCGGGAGGTGTTGAACAGCTGGGTGGAGAATCCCATGATCATAGCGCCGGTAAAGGAGGCGCTTTTTCCAAAGATATCGAAGAAACCGAAAAATTCCGCCGAACGCTCTTTGGGGATGATCTTGGCGTAGTAGGAGCGGGACAGGGCCTGAATGGTACCCTGGAACACCGCCACGCACACGGCCAGGAACCAGAATTCCCAGGCGCGGTCCAGCTGAAGGGCAAATACCGCCACAAAGAAATAACCCAGAATACAGACCTGGATCAGGTTTTCCGGCTTGTAGCGGCGGCAGAGCTTGGCGAAAAACAGGGAACAGGGGAATGCCACCACCTGGGTCAGCAGCAGGGCCAGCACCAGGTTGGTGTCGGAGATGCCCACATCCTTGCCGTAAGAGGTGGCCAGGTCAATAATGGTATAGACCCCGTCAATATAGAAGAAGAAGGCCAGCAGGAACCAAAAGACCTTTTTTTCCTTGCGGATGTCCCGCAGGGTGCGCCCCAGACGGCGGAGACTTTCCTTTACCGCACCAGGGGCCCGGGGAACAAAGTGGACCTGCCGGTAGTTTTTCAGCAAAGGCAGAGAGCAGCCGATCCACCACAGGGCGGTGATCAAAAAGGCAATACCGGTGGCGGTGGCCGTGCCCAGACCGGTTTGTTCGGCCGTCAGGATCAGGGCCAGGCAAAGGACAAAGGGAAGACAGCTGCCCAGATAGCCCCAGGCATAGCCCTTGGAGGATACCATATCCATACGGCTGTCCTCGGTCACATCGGAGAGCATGGCGTCATAAAACACCAGGCTGCCGGAAAAACCGATCTTGGCCAGGATGAACAGCACCAGAAATCCCATCCAGCCCAGGGGCATGGGCAGCGCCAGACAACCCACCACGCCCAAAGCCAGCATAGCGGTGAAGAGGGGCTTTTTAAAGCCTTTGGTGTCGGCCAGAGCGCCCAGGGTGGGGCCCAGGAAAGCCACTACCAAGGTGCAGAAGGCGGCGGTATAGCTCCAATAGGCGGTGGAGTCGTGGTCGGCCACTCCGGCGGCGGAGGTGAGGTTTTTGAAAAAGATGGGCATGATGGTGGAGGCCATCAGCACAAAGGCTGAGTTGCCCACATCATATAAAACCCAGCTGCGTTCCAGGGGAGTCAGGCGGTCCCGGTTTTTCATAGGGCGTCTCCTCCAAAGGTGAGGTTCAGCCGGGAAGAGAAGGCGTCGCCGTTGCCCAGGGCCTCAAGGAACAGAGCTATCTGGGAAGCGGTCTCCGCCACTTCATTTTCCAGAAGCTCCATCAGCACCCGGCTGGTTTCCAGACAGGCCGGATGGGGCTGGGGACGGAGGATCAGGCCATGGAATTTGTCGTACAGCCCGCCCAGACGCATTCCCCCCAGCAAAAGCCCCTGAAGAGGCGCGGAGGGATTGGAGAGCACACGGCAGATCTTTTTCATGGAAGAAAGGCAGGTTTGCCACTGCCGGGCGGTGGTGCCCGGGTAGAAAGGCTCGATGACAAGACCCAGGGAACGGCTGGGCTGAATGTGCTTCAGGGGGTCAAATACCCCGGGCGTCAGCCGTTCTTTTTCCATCAACGCCCGGTCCAGCTCGGTTTCGATCAGATGATGGGACAGGCTGGGGTGACCGTCAATATAGGGATGGCACCGGGAATCCAGCATATAATGGCACAAAAAACCGGCCAGATAGCTGCGGCGGGAGGGCGTGGCCATGGTATGCATCACAGAGCGGGCCTTTTCAAAAAAGACGGTGCCCGGTTCATCGTGGATGGCGTTTCCCAGACGGGAGACGGCATTGGGGGTGAGGGGATGGTAATAGAACAGGGGATCGGGGCCGTGAAGCCCTACATAAAAGGCGGCCTGATCGGCCGATACCTTTTTGGCCAGATCTTCCGGCAGGGCCTGGAGCACCTTGCGGCCAAAAACAATATGGGCATAATGGGTGGGCATGAAGTCACTTCCTTTATTCTATGGATCATGCTCTGACAGGATAGGGCGCGTTTGTAACCCGGGGAAAAAGAAGAAATAAATTCCCGGTAAAACATCCCTTCCGCCAGACGGTTTTAGTATAACAGCCCGGGACTTGCGGCGCAAGGGCGGAGAAAAGGGGAGAAATTTGTAACACAGTTGTCACTTTACAGAAAGCTTTCCCCGTGGTAGCATAAAAAGAGACAGAAAGGGGGCCGCGCAATGGCCGACGGGACAAAACTGCTGGCGCAGAACAAAAAAGCGCGGCATGACTTTTTTGTGGAAGAGACCTACGAAGCGGGTATATCCCTGGCGGGTACCGAGGTGAAATCCATCCGGGCCGGCCGGCTCAACCTGAAAGATTCCTATTGCAGCGTCAAAGACGGGGAATTGTTTGTTCTGGGGATGCACATCAGCCCTTACGAGCAGGGGAACATCTTTAATAAAGATCCCATGCGCCCCCGCCGCCTTCTGATGCACAAAAGGGAGATCCTCCGGCTGTATGGGCTGGTGAAAAAGGATGGTTATGCCCTGATTCCTTTGTCGGTCTATTTGAAGCGGTCCCGTGTGAAGATTTCCATTGGGCTGTGCAAGGGCAAAAAGCTCCACGACAAGCGGGAGAGCATCGCCCGGCGAGATGCCCAGCGGGAGATTGACCGGACTATGAAAGAGCGGCGGTAACATTCGCCCTGAAGAGTTGTGATTTTGTTTTGGGGGTGCCCAGGTTTCGACGGGGACTCTGAAACAGGTTTAGCGGGCAGAGGCGCATACCCTCTTTAAAATGTGCAGTTTATAAATTAAACAACAACTCTAAAGTAGCTTACGCTGCCTAATTAAAGGCGGCCGTCCTCGCCGGAAGGGCCACGAGCCGGATGAGGGCGTGGATTAGTGGCGTCCGTGAGTACGCAAAGCTTTGAGCGTGCCATGCATCATGAAGCTACCAATGGGTAAAGCCTGACGAGCGGCGTTGCCCTGCGGGAATGTAAAAGATCGTCTGCGCCCGGAGAAGGACCTGTGGATCGGTTTTCGGACAGGGGTTCGATTCCCCTCACCTCCACCAGCATAAAAAGCAGCTGCAAAAGCGGCTGCTTTTTTATTTTTGCCCAATGGCGTGTTTGTAGAGGTCCTCAATTTGACTGATATTTTCTCTTGTATCTTTTGAGCGTGATATATTATAATGGGTTAAAGTGGCAGGGGCCACTTTTTTTATCGCCCTTGGCCGGATTTTGTTTTGCTCCAGGGAGAGGAGATGCCATGTCTGAAACACGAAAGGTTTATATAGGTCGGCTGATTGGACGCTGTGTGATTTTTGTGATTTGCCTGTTCATGTATCTGTTCCGGCGGGATTTCTTCACGGTTCTGGATGGGATGAATTTTTTCAAAGAGTTTTCCCTTCTGCACCTTTTGTGGGGTGTGTGGGTGGTGGACATGATCCTTCAGATTATCCCCATCAAAAATAAGGTGCCTCTGGGATCGCAGAAGCTTTTTTCCAGTCGTTTCAAACCCATACGGGAAAAGATCAATTACGAGGCGTTGCGAAACTACATCGTATCCACCACAAAAGCGGCCTATAAGGTGTTTATTCTATGGTGTCTGCTCATTGCTGGAATCGGCGTGCTGTATTTCTTTGGTGTCATTGACAAAGTGACGCTTTTTATGATCTCGGTATTTTTTTATGTGTGTGATCTGATCTGCGTGCTCATTTGGTGTCCCTTCCGGTTGATTATGAAGAACCGTTGCTGCACAACTTGCCGAATCTTTAACTGGGATCATCTGATGATGTTTTCGCCACTTATTTTTATGGGCGGATTTTTTGCATCCTCCCTTGTGATTTTATCGGCCGTGGCCTGGCTGGTGTGGGAACTGTGCGTGATGATGTACCCCGAGCGTTTTTGGGATCATTCCAACGCTGCACTGCAGTGCTGCGAATGTACCGACAAGCTTTGTACCCAGTACTGCCAGAAACTCCGTTCTTGAATACAGAAAACGATACAAAGAGAAACGCCGCACAGTCATAGACTGGCGGCGTTTTTTGCTGTCAACGGGAAAATCATCCGGCCTGATGGATTTTCAGGCGCAAATGATCGGCTACCATAGAAATGAATTCACTGTTGGTGGGTTTACCCCTGCTGCCGGAGATGGTAGCGCCGAAATATTCTTGCACGGCGTTTAAATCGCCCCGGCCCCAGGCGGATTCGATGGCATGACGGATGGCACGCTCCACACGGGAACCGGTGGTGGAGTGGCGCTTGGCCACAGTGGGATAAAGTTCTTTGGTCACTGCGTGGATCACATCGGTATTCTGTATGGCCATGACAATGGCTTCACGCAGATAGCGGTGCCCCAGAATATGAGCAGGAACTCCCAACTGATGCATGGCTTCAGTAACCAAGAGGGTAATGTCGGTGTTGGCCGGTTGAGGGATGGATTGGGGAGCGGGTTGGCAGATTCGTTGCAAAAGCACCGATATGTCAAAAGGTTTGGGCATAAAGTGCTGAGCGCCCAGAGCGGAAGCCTCGGCCAGGATCTGGGGACTGGTAAAGGAAGGAGTTACAATAAAAAGCGGACACCTCTCAGGCAACGCGGAAATTTGACGCAGCGCCGCAAGGCCGTCCAATTTGGCTAAAACGGTGTCGGTCACTACCACATCGGGATGGAGCTGCTGCACCAAAGCGACCAGCTCTTCGCCGTTGCCAGCCCGGCCAATCACCTGAACACGGGGATCCTCCTCCAGCTGGCCAGCCAAAAGACTGAGAAATTCAACACTGTCATCTGCAATGATCACGGTGGTCTTGCTGTTCATGTTCACTCTCTCCTCGGTATTTTATCAACAATAAAGAATAGAAAGAATAAAGGGATCTGGGAAAATATTCTGCGCATATAGTACAATAGCATAGCAGACGCTGGCAAACAATATCACATATAGTAGGATTTGGTAGCAAATTATCTAAAAACAATTAGTAATATGTAGGAGATATATACATTCTGTGGAAGAGGATGGGAAAGCATATAGTATATATAATAATGAAGAGCAGGACCTTTTCAGGCTGTGTAAAAAGAAAAGCAAAAAAGATGCAGAAAAGTGTTGACAAAAGGGGAAAAAGGC
>QUDE01000022.1 GCA_003477405.1 Ruminococcaceae bacterium AM07-15 | reverse complement strand
CAGGTCTTACTCTCTTTTCCTCATCTGTAACACATCATTGACAAACCTACAGTTTTGGTGGTGTTTACAGATTTTTCAGGTTGCCCGGTGTTCATTCCCCAAATTGAATAGAATGGACGATGCAAACCCCTCTGCCAATAATTTTATATCTTGTTTATATCTTTCTTTTCAAAATGTGGTATACTGTGTTAGAATATTCCCGTATGCTCTTATGTTCATACCAGGCGCTGGCGGAAGCCTTCGGCCGGAAAGGACGGCTTATGAAATTTGTTCGCTATGTGGAAAAAGTTCCTGGAGCGCAGCCTGTTTTAGGGCTTTTATCCCAAAATGAAACCTCGGTGCATCCCCTCTCTCCCCTGCTTTGCCGGGAAATGCGCACCATGCAGCAGCTGATCATCTCCCTGAAAGAGGAGGAGCTGCCTTTGCTGGCAAAGGCATCCCAAGGGGATGGCATTCCCCTTTCCCAGGTGAATGTCCTGGCCCCCATTGACCGGCCACTGCACGATATCCTGTGCGTGGGCGTCAACTACCGGGACCACCGGGAGGAAACCAAAACCGATCTTCCCACAGAGGGCGCCGTACATCACGCCGTCTATTTCGGCAAGAGAGCCCATTTTATTTTAGGCGATGGGGAAAAAATTCCTGCCCGGCTGGATCTGGACAGCCAGCTGGATTATGAAGTGGAGCTGGCGGTCATCATCGGCAAAGAAGGCCGGGACATCAAACCAGAGCAGGCGGAGGACTATATCTTCGGCTACTCGGTGTTCAACGACCTGTCCTCCCGCACCATTCAGAAGCAGCACAGCCAATGGCTGCGAGGCAAGAGCCTGGACGGCTACACCGCCATGGGCCCCTGCATCCTCCACAAAAGCGCCCTGCCCTTCCCGGTGGAAGTGGATGTTTGCTCTCTGGTCAACGGAGAGGTGCGCCAAAGCTCCAACACCCGTCTTCTGCTCACTTCCCTGCCCCAGATCATCGCCGATCTGTCCCAGGGCATGACGCTGGAGCCGGGAGACATCATCGCCACCGGCACCCCCGGCGGCGTGGGACTGGGCTTTGATCCCCCCCGTTTTCTGAAAAAAGGGGACAAAGTGGAGTGCCGCATCCCGCCCATCGGCAGTTTGTGCAATACAGTGGAATAATGCCCGGCCCGGGGCCGAAAATCATATTATCAGAGAAGTTTGTAGGTGAAACCCAATGGCAAATGCATTTCTCAAAAAGCTCTTTGGCGACTCCAGCACCCGAGAGCTGAAAAAAATCCAACCCAAAGTCCAGGCGGTGGAAGCACTGGAGCAGGAATACGCCGCCCTCAGCGATCAGGAGCTGAAAAGCAAAACCCAGCAGTTCAAAGACCGGTATCAGAAGGGCGAAAGCCTGGACGATCTTCTGCCGGAAGCCTTCGCCGCCTGCCGGGAAGCTGCCTGGCGCGTGCTGGGGATGAAACCCTACCGGGTGCAGATCATCGGCGGCATCGTGCTCCATCAGGGGCGCATCGCCGAAATGAAAACCGGTGAAGGCAAAACCCTGGTGGCCACCATGCCCGCTTACCTCAACGCCCTCACCGGACGGGGCGTGCACATCGTCACCGTCAACGATTACCTGGCCAAGCGCGACAGCGACTGGATGGGCAAGGTCTACCGGTTCATGGGCCTGACCTGCGGCACCATCCTCCACGACATGAGCAGCCAGGAGCGGCGGGAGGCCTATGCCTGCGATATCACATACGGCACCAACAACGAGCTGGGCTTTGACTATCTGCGGGACAACATGGCCATCTACAAGCGGGACATGGTCCAGCGGGGCCATGCCTTCGCCATCGTGGACGAGGTGGACTCCATCCTCATCGACGAAGCCCGTACGCCGCTGATCATCTCCGGCCAGGGTGACAAGAGCACTGACCTGTATAAGCAGGCCGACGCCTTTGTCCGCACCCTTACCCCTTTGAAGGTCATCGAGGTGGACGCCAAGGAGAGCCAGGATGATATCCAGGCCGACTATATCATCGACGAAAAGGGCAAAACCGCCACCATCACCCCCCGGGGCGTGACCAAGGCGGAAAAATACTTCAATGTGCAAAACCTCACCGACCCGGAAAACACCACTCTGATGCACCACATCAACCAGGCCATCAAGGCCCACGGCTGTATGCATCAGGATGTGGACTATGTGGTGCGGGATGGTCAGATCGTCATCGTGGACGAGTTCACCGGCCGTCTCATGTTCGGCCGCCGGTATAACGAGGGCCTGCATCAGGCCATCGAAGCCAAAGAAGGGGTGACGGTGCTGCGGGAAAGCAAGACCCTGGCCACCATCACCTTCCAGAACTTCTTCCGCCTGTATGAAAAGCTCTCCGGCATGACGGGTACCGCCCTCACCGAAGAGGACGAATTCCGGGAGATCTACAAGCTGGATGTCATCGAGATCCCCACCAACCGTCCTCTGGCCCGGAAAGACCTGCCCGACGCCGTCTATAAAACCGAGCAGGGCAAGTTCCGCGCCGTCATCCGGAAAATCGTGGAGTGCCATGAAAAAGGCCAGCCTGTGCTGGTGGGCACCATTTCCATCGAAAAATCCGAAGAGCTGAGCCGTCTTTTGAAAAGAGAGGGCATCAAGCATCAGGTGCTCAACGCCAAATACCATGAAAAAGAAGCGGCCATCGTGGCCCAGGCCGGCAAACCCTACGCCGTCACCATTGCCACCAATATGGCTGGCCGTGGTACCGACATCATGCTGGGCGGCAACCCCGAGGCCATGGCCCGGGAAGATCTGGTGAAAGCACAGATCCCCGAAGAAGTCATCAGTGAAGCCACCGGTTATGCCGACACCCAGGACGAAGAAGTGCTGGCGGCCCGGACCCAATACGCCCAGGCTCTGGAAAAGCACAAGGAAGCCACCCGGAAAGACGCCGAAATCGTCCGTCAGGCAGGCGGCCTGTGCATCCTGGGCACCGAGCGCCACGAATCCCGGCGTATCGACAACCAGCTGCGGGGCCGTGCCGGCCGTCAGGGCGACCCGGGCGAAAGCCGGTTCTATATCTCCCTGGAAGACGATCTGATGCGCCTCTTCGGCTCCGACCGGCTCACCGGCATGCTGGATAAGCTGGGCCTGGACGAAGACACCCCCATCGATCAGAAATTCCTGTCCAATGCCATTGAATCGGCCCAGAGCAAGGTGGAAGGCCGGAACTTCCAGTCCCGGAAATACACCCTGGAATATGACGATGTGATGAACCGTCAGAGAGAGATCATCTATGATCAGCGGCGCAAGGTGCTGGACGGCGAAGATCTGAAAGGCAATATCCTGTCCATGATCGACGACTCCATCGCCCGCTCGGTGGCCCGGGTAGCCGGAGAGCACAAATATCTGGATACCTGGCAGGCCGAAGAACTAGTAAAACGGTGGGAGAAGATTTTCCTGGCTCCCGGCGAGCTGCAGTACACCCGGGAAGAGCTGGATAAGCTGTCTCCCCAGGACATCCAGGAGCAGCTGGAGGAAAAGGCCCACGCCTTCTACGAAAAGAAGGAAGCCGACCTGGGCAGCGATGTGATGCGGGAACTGGAACGGGTGGTTCTGCTGAAAGTGGTGGACAGCCACTGGATGGATCACATCGACGCCATGCACGAGCTGCGCCGGGGCATTGGCCTGCAGGCCTACGCCCAGCACGATCCCATTGTGGAATACAAACGCCAGGGCTTTGACATGTTCGATGAGATGATCAACGAGATCAAGGACGACACCGCCCGGATGATCTTCATTGCCCGGATCATCGGCCAGGCCGCTCCCCAGCGGGAACAGCTGATGAAGCCCACTGCCACCTCTGGCGACGGCACTCTGACCCGTCAGCCGGTGCACAAAAACAAGAAGCCCGGCCGCAACGATCCCTGCCCCTGCGGCAGCGGTCTGAAGTACAAAAAATGCTGCGGTAAAAACGAATAAACGCGCAAAAAAGGACTGCCTTCCGGCAGTCCTTTTTATTATTCTCCCAGCTTTTCCAAAATCACACGAGCGGTCTCTTCCGGGGTGAGCTGAGAGGTGTCCAGGTGCTCTCCCCGCAGGCCGGGGTAATGCCCTCGCCGCTCCAAGGCCCGCTGCACCACATCTTCCTCCCGTGCGCCCCGGGCGATATCCCTCTGGAGCCGCTCTACCAGGGCCTGTTCCCCTGGCTCCAGATTGAACACATGGAGGGAAAACCGAAGGGGAGAGAGCCTGTGGAGCAAGTCCTCCAAAATGGCATCTTCGTGGAGAACCCAGGAAAAAAGCACATTGTCCTTCCCTTCCGCCCGGAGAAACTGGCCCAGGAGAAAGGCGATGTTCTCCATCACCATCTCCCGCATGGCTTCATCGGCGGTAAAGGGCTCCATTTTCCAGCACCAGTCCCCGTCCAGCCAGAAGGCGGGCTGCAAATAGGGCAGCAGCACCTGGCACAAGGTGGTTTTCCCCGCCCCCATAGGCCCCCGCACCACGATCAGCCGCTTCATTTGGCAATGGGGGCCGTCTTTCCCCCGCAAAGGCGCAGCAGATCATCGGGATGCAGCTCCACCTGAAAACCGATCTTCCCGGCGCTGACGATGATGGTTTCACATTCCTTGCAGCTTTCGTCCACCACAGTGGGAAACTGCCGCTTCATCCCCAAAGGGCTGCATCCGCCCCGGATGTAGCCGGTGACCTTCTGAAGATCCTTCACATGGATCATCTCCACCGATTTGCATCCGGCGGCCCGGGCGGCGGCTTTCAGATCCAGTTCACCGGTACAGGGCACCACGAAAACCCGGTGTTCTCCGTCATGGCCCTTTGTCACCAGGGTCTTGAACAGGCACCGGGGGTCCACTCCCAGCGCCTTTGCCACCGACTGGCCGTCCAGCGCTTCCCCGTGGCTTTCATAGGTGTGCATTTTGTAAGAGACCCCGGCGCTATCCAGAATACGGCTTACATTGGTCTTGATGGGCGACGGCATGAAAACTCCTCCCTTTTTTGCAAACAGAAAAGGGAAAGGCGGTTTTCCCCGCCTTTCCCCCTGCATATCGGTGCTTATTTTTCGTTGAAATAGTCCAGCAGGCCCACAAAGGCTTTGATGCCGGTGGCCATGACAGTCTCGTCAAAGTCAAATTTGTTGTTGTGCAGGGAGGGCACATCTCCCAGGCCCAGCCAGCCGAACACGCCGGGATACCGGGCTTCGTACTCGGAAAAGTCCTCGGCAATCATGGTCTTTTCCGCTTCCAGCAGAGTGATGCCCGCCTTTTCCATGGCCTTTTTGTAATCCTCGTACAGAGCGGGGTCGTTGTTCACCGGAGGATAACCCTCGGTGAGGTGGACTTCGGTCTTGGTGCCGAATTCCTTGTCCACATCGGCGGCAATCTCGTGGATGCGGCGCACCATGAAGTTGAACACATCCAGGGAGAAGGCCCGCACGCTGCCCAGAATGACCGCCTTTTCACAGACGATGTTCAGGGCATCTCCGGCGTCCATCTTGCCCACATGGAGCAGATACTCGGCATCGGGAGCCATTTCGTTTTTCTTCACCTGATACAGCCGGGAAATGATCTCCGAGGCTGCAGTCAGGGCGTCGATGCCCAGATCCGGCCGGGCACAGTGGGCGCTCTTGCCGTGGACGGTGATGGTCATTTCCGAAGTCTTGGCCATCATGGGGCCGGGACGGCTGCCGATGGCGTTCTTCTCCAGCTTGGGCCACACATGCAGGCCGAACACCTTGCTCACATGATGCTTATCCAAAGCGCCGCTTTCGCAGATCACCTTGGCGCCGCCGATGCTCTCCTCGGCCGGCTGGAAGATCACCAGCACATTGAACTTATACTTCTTGTGGTTCTCCTCCAGATAGTCGCACAGGGCCAGCATCATAGCCATGTGGGCGTCATGGCCGCAGGCGTGCATGCAGCCGTTCTGGCTGGCAAACGCAAGGCCGGTCTCCTCCTTGATAGACAGGGCGTCCATATCGCCCCGGAAGGCGATGGTATCCTCTGCGCCATTGTCAAAAAAGGCGGTGTAACCGGTGCCGCAGACCTTCTCCACCTGGCAATGGAGCTTGGCCAGATGAGCGCCTACATATTCACTGGTCTTGAATTCCTGACGGGCGACTTCGGGGATCTGATGCAGATCCCGGCGATATTGAATATAGTTTTCCATAGGTATAACCTCCATTGTGCCGTTTGTGCGGCGATTGGGGAATTTCTCCCCAGGTAAATTATATCCTATCCCGCTTAAATCGCAAGAGCCGGAACTGTCTTTTCTTCACTCTTTCCGAAAAAACATGAAGTTTTCTCCCCTTTTCCCTTTCTTTACAAAGGCCTTGGGGGTATGATAAGATATCCTTAGACCCCTTCCTCCCCCTGCCGGAGGACATGAGAGGAGACGATCTTCATGCGATTGGTACATAAATACGGCGGCAGCAGCGTGGCCACCCCTGAAAAGATCATGGCCATCGCCCGCCGCCTGGCTCAACTGAAAAAAGAGGGCAAGGATCTGGTGGTGGTGTGCTCGGCCATGGGCAAGACCACAAACGGCCTGATCGCCCTGGCCCGGCAGGTCAATCCCTCCCCCTCCAAACGGGAAATGGACGCCCTGCTGTCCACCGGAGAGATCCAGACCGTGAGCCTGATGGCCATGGCTCTCCAGGCCCTGGGGGTGGACGCCATCTCCATGACCGGTTTCCAATCGGGCTTTATCACAAATGCCGTCCATTCCAAGGCATTTATCAAGGAAATCAACACCCAGCGGGTGGAGCAATATCTGGACGAAGGCAAGATCGTGGTGGTGGCCGGTTTCCAGGGCATCACCGAGGACGGCCACATCACCACCCTGGGCCGTGGCGGCAGCGATACCACCGCCGTGGCTATCGCCGCCAAACTGGACTGCCCCTGTGAGATCTACACCGATGTGGACGCTGTCTACCGGGTGGACCCCCGCATCTATCCCAACGCCAAGCCCCTCAGCCGCATTTCCTATGAAGAGATGATGGAAATGGCCGCCCTGGGCGCCGGTGTGCTGGAGACCCGCAGCGTGGAACTGGCCAAAAAATACGGCGTGGAGCTCTACCTGGGCCGCACGCTGGAAGAAGGAAAGAAAGGAACCACCGTTATGAGCCAGCAGGTATTTTTCGAAGAGATGCCGGTGACCGGCATCAGCATCAAGGAACACTGTGCCATCGTCACTTTCCGCCATATGGATTATAACGCCGGCACAGCGGCCTCCATCTTCCGCCTCATCGGCCGGAACAACATCAACCTGGACATGATCAACCAAACCATTCTGGACGGCAAGGTGGCCTTCTCCTTTAGCTGCAGCGACGAGCAAGCCGCCGAACTGGAAGAAGCCCTGGGCCGTGAGCCGGAAGAAAAAGCCCTGGTTCTGGACATCCGCCGGGATCTGACCCAGCTGTCCCTGGTGGGCGTGGGCATGGCTACCCACACAGGCGTGGCCACCCGTGTCTTTGACACTCTGGCCCGTTGCGGCATCCCCTATTACCAGATCACCACCTCGGAAATCTCCATCTCCTTCACCATTGACAAGGAGAACAAGGAGCAGGCGGTGACCGCCCTGGCCCAGGAATTTGACCTTTAAACAATAAAGGGGAGCATTTTCCCTTTTGGCAGCTATATTGAAAGCAGAAACCTTATCTCCATCGGATCGATGAAAGGAGACCGATCATATGTCCCAAACCCTGCGCACCTTCAGCGGCTCGCTGGTGGCTCTGGCCACCCCCTTTGGCCCTGACGGTCAGGTAGATTACAAGCAGCTGGAAGCTTTGGTAGAGTTTCAGCTCAGCCACCACACCGACGGCATTGTGGCCTTGGGCACCACAGCCGAAACCCCTACCCTCTCCCAGGAGGAAAAAGACAAAATCGCCCAGACCGTCATCGGCAAAGTGGCCGGACGCATTCCGGTAATCGTGGGCGCCGGCTCCAACGACACCCTTCATGCCGCCGCCCTGGCCCGCCGTTATGAGGCCATGGGGGCCGATGGCCTGCTGGTGGTCACCCCCTACTATAACAAAGCCAACAAAAGCGGTATGCTGGCCCATTTCCGCACCATTGCCGACGGGGTCAACATCCCTATCCTGCTTTACAATGTGCCCTCCCGCACCGGCTGCTCCATTCCCCTGGATGTGCTGGAGGAGCTGTCCCACCACAAAAATATCGTGGGCATCAAGGAAGCCAGCGGCGACATCGCCTATGTCACCGCCGCCGCCCGTCTGCTTAACCAGGATTTCTGTATGCTTTCGGGCAATGACGATGAAGTGCTGCCCCTTTTGGCCCTGGGCGGCAGCGGCGTCATTTCGGTGCTGGCCAACATCGCCCCCGATCAGACCCATGAGTTGGTGTCCTCCTATCAGTCGGGAGACATCGCCCACGCCCGGGATGTGCAGCTGAAATACCTGGAGCTGATCCACGCCCTCTTTGCCGAGACCAGCCCCGCTCCCTTGAAAGAGGCCATGAACCTTCTGGGCATGAAGGTAGGCTCCTGCCGTCTGCCCCTGGGCCCTGTGAGTGAAAGCACCCGCCAGCGGCTGGAAAAAGCCCTGACCATTCTGAAATAATAAAAAGGAAGTCAAAAAAGATGGAACAGAAGAAAATCGCTCTGGTGGGCTATGGAGCCATGGGCAAGCGCATTGCCGCGGCCATCCAGGCCCATGAGAGCTGGGAACTATGCGGCGTTATCGACCCGCTGAATGAGGAATGCTTGTCCTCCCTTTCCCAGCTGCCGGAAAAACCCCATGTGGTCATTGACTTTTCCCACCCGGCCAATCTGGAGATGATCCTTTCTTACTGCCGGAAGCAGGAAGTGGCCTGCGTGTTGTCCACCACCGGCTTTTCTCCGGCTCAGGAGGCCATGTGCCGGGAGCTTTCTGCCTATGCACCGGTGGTACGCACCCAGAACACCTCCCTGGGCATCAACATCCTGGAGGAAATTCTGCGCACCATTACCCCCATTCTGAAAGACCGGTTTGACATTGAGATCATCGAAAAACACCACAATAAGAAGATCGACGCCCCCAGCGGCACCGCCAAAATGCTGGCCCGGGCCATCGAGGAAAGCGGCGACTTTCCGGAGGTTCACGGCCGGGACGGCGTCTGCCCCCGGCAAAAGGGGGAGATCGGCATCCACGCCATCCGGGGCGGCACCATTGTGGGAGAGCACACCGTGCTCTTTGCCGGAGACGATGAACTGATCGAGATCAAACACACCGCCCTTTCCAAGCAGGTCTTTGTGGCCGGAGCCATCAAGGCCGCCGAATTTGCACTGTCGGCCCCCAAGGGCTTTTATTCCATGGGGGACGCCCTGTTCCCCCACAACACTCACTGAGGAGGAACGCTATGAACACCCAGGAAATCATCGACCGCATCCACACAGCCAAGAAAAAGACCCCGGTGAAGGTCTATCTTCAGGTGAAAGAACCGATCCCGTTCCCCGAAAGCTGCAAGGTTTTCGGCGGCCCCTTCCAGGTGGTCTTTGGAGAATGGGCGGACATCGCCCCGGTGCTGGAGAGCAACAAGGACAGCATCATTCAATACGAAGTGGAGAATGACCGGCGCAACAGTGCCATTCCCCTGCTGGATCTGAAAAACATCAATGCCCGCATCGAGCCGGGCGTCACCATCCGGGAATGTGTGGAGATCGGCGACAATGCTGTCATTATGATGGGCGCCGTCATCAACATCGGCGCCGTGATCGGCGAAGGCACCATGATCGACATGGGCTGCGTGCTGGGCGGCCGGGCTACTGTGGGTAAAAACTGCCACATCGGCGCAGGCACCGTGCTGGCCGGCGTGGTGGAGCCTGCCAGCGCCCAGCCGGTTGTCATTGAGGACGATGTGGTCATCGGCGCCAACGCCGTGGTGCTGGAAGGCTGCCGGGTTGGCAAGGGAGCCGTGGTGGCCGCCGGTGCTGTGGTCATCAGCGATGTGCCTGCCGGTGCTGTGGTGGCCGGCATCCCTGCCAAGATCATCAAGGAAAAGGACGAGCGCACCCAGTCCAAAACCGCTTTGGTGGACGCTCTGCGCAGCCTGTAAGAGCATTATTGTAAAAAAATCGCATCTGCAGAGTTTGCAGACGCGATTTTTTTGTCCCTTTCTCTTGTGCAGGGCACCAATTTATAGTAAAATGAACCGGTTCGCCATTTTATTTTCAGAAAGGAGGGGCGCTCTGTGAAGCATCACCCTTGCAAGCGGATCCAATGTTGGCACAATACCCGGTTTCCCCGCAGACCGCCCCCGGGCTGTCCTTTTCCTCATTTTTAATCAATAAAAAATAAGAAAAGGATGTTTGATACATGAATTGGTTTATTCTGGCACTGATCGCCATTTTGTTCTGGAGCGGCTCTGATCTTTTCTCCAAAATGGGTTCCAAATCCGACGATATTTATAGCCACTGGAAAATGATCATGGCCGTGGGTATTGTCATGGGTATCCACGCCATTTACCTGATCGCCACCGGCACCCCCTTCTCTTTTGTGGACATCATCACCTACCTCCCCGCTTCCTTCCTCTATATCCTAGCCATGATCCTGGGTTATGCGGGCCTGCGGTATATCGAGCTGTCCATTTCCTCTCCGGTGTGCAACTCTTCCGGCGCGGTGGCCGCCCTTTTGTGCTTCTTTATCCTGGGCGACACCATGGGCGCCATGCAGTTTTTCGGCGTGGCTCTGGTGTGCATCGGCGTTTTCGCCCTGTCTGTCATTGAAAAGAAAAAAGACGACACCATCCGCCTGCAAAGCGGTCTGTCGGCAGACAAAAAGTATACCCGCAGCGTGCTGGCCATCGTCTTTCCCCTGCTCTATTGCCTGATCGACGGTCTGGGCACCTTTGCCGATGCTCTGCTGCTGGATCGGGCCATTGCGGAAACTCAGGCCAACATCGCCTATGAGCTGACCTTCCTGTTCATGGCTGTGTGCGCCTTCATCTATGTGGTGATCATCAAAAAGCAAAAGATCACCCTCTCCAAGGAAAAGCCCAAAATGGTGGCCGCTCTGTGCGAAACCGCAGGCCAGTTTGCCTATGTATTCGCCATCGGCGCCAACGCCATTGTGGCCGCTCCCATGATCTCCTCTTACTGCATCGCCTCCCTTCTGTGGAGCCGTTTGCTGCTGAAAGAAAAACTGTCCAAAGCCCAATACCTGGTCATCGCCATTGCGGCGGTGGGCATCGTCATCCTGGGCCAGGAATAATCAAAAAAGCGCCGCACAGCGGCGCTTTTTTGATGCTATAATCCGATCCAGAGAAACAGCAACATTCCAAGGACGCAGAACACGAGGCCTACTTTGCGCAAAGAAGAACCCCGTCTTGCTTCATAGGCGGCCGGGCAAAGATGCAGCAGATCCCACAGCACCCACACTTTTTGAGGAAAGATCGCAAGAACCAGACCAGACCCCAGCATCAAAGCACTCAGGGGCCACAGAACCAACCGGGGCCTTGTGCGGGCATCCTGCTGAATCTCAATGGAAAAATCCGCCTGATAGCTTTCTCCCCGCTGCAGCAACACCCCATTTGCATCTCCCAAAGGCACATTGGAGCCATCAGTGACCACATGACAGCGGAAGCGCACATCCCCTTTTTCAAAAAGGAAAGAATCCGTAGCGCTTTTCTGGATTTCTTTGGCCACCGGGCGGGCCCACAAAGCCAGCGGGTCGGCTCTTCTCTGCGCCCCTTCCACAGCCAGGCTGGAAAGCAGCATGATCTCCCGACCGGTGGCGGCCACCCCGATCCCCTCCTCCTGAATGGAAAAAGCGATCCCTGTGAGCACTCCTTTCTTCACCGTATAGGTAAACTCCGGGCGAGGCGCCCGGCTATTCTCAACAGAGTAGTCCATGGCGATGTTTTCCCACCGGCCCTGGGCATTCAGCTGCCGCCCGTAGTCCATATCCAGATGCTGGGCCAAAGCGTTGTAATTTTCCGCAAATTCTTTCACTGTGAGCGGCAGGCCGTTGGGAACCCGCAGCCCCTGGCGCTGGGCTGTGACACTGATAAGAGCCATAATCAATCCGCAGGCCACAAAGGCCAGCGCTCGCACCCATTCCTTATCCTCCCGAAGGGAAAGGACCGTTTCCTCTTCCCAGGGCTGTTTTTCCATATTCTTCGCCCGTCGGAAACTGCACCACGAACACCACAGGCTCACCAAAGGCAGGTTCAGTCCCTGGCCATAAAGCAGAACCTTCCATGTGCGGCGCAAAGCCTGTCCATAGGATAGATATCCTCCTTCTTCCCCCTGGATGTGCAGCCCCAAAATGGCTTTTCCCGGCGTCGTCCCCCACAGATGAAGGCACAATGGCTCAAAAAGAAGCAAAGTCAAGGCAGACAAGCAGGAAAAGAGATACCAGTGTATTCCTTTCAAGGATAGAACATCCACTTTAAAAACGAAAGTCAACAGCAATTCCCAGGGCAGCGCACAGATTCCGGTGTCCAGCCCCCGGGCCAGATACCGGCGTGCGGGAGAAAACACCGGAGCCGGCTTGTCTTTTCTGAGTGTTTCCTCCGGCTCTTCCAGCTGGGCCAGGTACCGGGGCGCATCCAAAGCGGCAAAGGAAATCCCCGCTTCCTCAATGCTGCGGCACACTTCCCTGGCCCGGACCAGAGCCTGTTCCCGGCTGTCCAGGCGGTATGCATTCTCTCTCAGCGCCTGAGGCAAAGACCGCGCCCCCGCCTGGATTTCACCGATCTCCTCCAAAGACACGCCCAACGCCCGCAGCAATTTGATCCGCAGCAGCTGCTGCACATCCTCCTGGGAATATTCCCGGTAGCCGTTTTCCCGCCGCTGAGGGGAAATCAATCCTTGCTGTTCGTAAAACCGAACGGTGGCCCGCTCCATATTGCACAGCTTTTCCACTTCTTTGATGGTCATATATCCCGCCTCCTTCCCCTTTTGAGGCCAGTATAAAGGATAAAGCCCCTTGACAGTCAAGGGGCTTTATGGTCAAAAATCTGTTTTTATACCAGTTTCGCCTTTTCCAGGATGGCATCCACCTGTTTTTGCTGTTCCTCGGTCAAAGGCAGCAGAGGCGGGCAAGGCTCTCCCCCCTGGTATCCCAGTTGATTGCAGGCATACTTCAAAGCGGGAACCCCCAGCTTGCCGGTGACGCAGGCATTCACCGGGAACATCCTCTTGTAAAGCTCCAGGGATGCGGCATAGTCTCCCGCTTCAAACAGACGCTGCACCTCCACACACTCCTGGGGACAGCAGTTGGCCAGAGCCATCACCGAGCCTTTGATGCCGATGGCCAGGGCCGGATACCAGGCCGAAGCCGTGCCCACCAGCAAATTGAATTCCGGGTCCAGACCCTGGGTTATAAAGGAGATCAACTGGGCGATATTCCCCGAGCTGTCCTTCATGCCGATGATGTTGGGATGATGGGACAGAATGGAAGCCGCACGGGGAGAAATATTCACATGGGTGAACTTGGTCACATTGTAGATCAGAATGGGAATGGGGCTTTCGTCGGCCACCTTTGTAAAGAAGGCAATGAGGGCTTCGTCTCCCATCTGGTCCCCGTAATAATTGGGGGTGAGGACCAGGGCGCACTGGGCCCCGGCCTCAGCGGCCTTTTGGGTCAGGCGGATGGTGGCCTGGGTGTTTTCCAGCCCGGTTCCCGCCATAAGCAATTTGCCCGGCGCTTTGTGCTGGGCGGCCATGCGGATGAGCTCCAGTTTGTCCTCCTCTTCCAGATAAGGGGTTTCCCCGTTGGAGCCCAGCACCAGATACCCGGCCACGCCGGTGTCATTCCATTTTTCAATGTTCTTCCGGAAGGCCTCAAAATCCACTTTTCCTTCCTTGGTAAACGGCGTGATCACCGGGGGCAGTACACCGTGAATTTCAAAAAACTTGCTGGCCATGGTTTCATCCTCCCTTGGTTTTTGGGTATTTTCTCTAAAATCCATGGTAGCATCTCCCCGCCCTTTCGTCAAGATGAAAGAAGGAGGAGCATTTGCTCCTCCTTTTCCCATGTCGAAAAAGTGGCAAAGCCGCTTTTCGAGTTTTTGCAAGGGGCTGCGTGCAGCCATTGGGCCACACTGGCCCCTTGAGAAGTGTAAAAACCGACGCACAAGTCGCCGGTTTTTACAAATTAGTGAGGGGTAGAACGAACAATCCCTTCTAGCCAGATAAATTTTTTGCCAGTCTGGAAGAAGACGCAGTTACTCCTTCTTTTCTCTTATTTCTGTTGGGCCGACAGGGCATCCACCGACAGAAGCGCTTGCTCCAGATTCTTCGGGCTGATTTCCCAGGCCATATTATGGATGGACTCGCCGGGAGCACAGGCCTTTTCGGCGGCGATGATCACCCGGCTTTTGTCGGTGATCCCCATTTCCGCCAAAGTCACAGGCAATCCCACCGAGCGGCAGAACCGATGCACTTGCCAGAATTCTTCTGTGGGGCCATCCTCCAACAGCAGCTGGGCCAGAGTGCCATAGGCCACCACTTCGCCATGCATGGCGGTGAGCTCTTCCAGAGCGGTAAAGCCGTTGTACACCGAATGGGCCACAGCCAGACCGCCGTTGTCGGCGCCTACGCCGCTGAGATAGGTGTTGGCTTCCACAATGGCCTCCACCGCCGGAGTCAGCAGGCCTTGCTGGGCATCCACCTTAGCCAGAAGCCCCTTATCCTGCAGAGTATCCCAGCACAACCGGCACAGCGCCATGGCCGAGCGGGTCACGCCGCCATTTTCCAGGCTGGGTGCATGATTTCTCTCGCAGACCCGGGCCTCGAAGAAGGTGCCCAGGGCATCTCCCATGCCGGAAACCAAAAACCGCACCGGAGCTTTGGCGATGATGGAAGTATCCACAACCACCACATCCGGGTTCTGGGGATAGAACAAATAGCTGTCAAAGGTGCCGTCATCCTGATAGATCACCGAAAGGCCGGTGCAGGGGGCATCGGTAGCGCAAACGGTGGGGATGATGACTACCGGCTTATGCTGATAGTAGGCCGTGGCCTTGGCGGTATCGATGGCGCTGCCGCCGCCTACGCCGCAGACCACATCGATTCCCTTTTTCTGAACCAGACGGCCCATTTTCTCGATTTCCCCACGGGAGCTGATGCCGCCGAAGGTTTCAAAATAAATCTGGGCTTCCGAGGAGGCAAAGCTCTGACGGATTTTATCCTCTGTGGCTTTTCGTCCACTTCCGCTGCAGATAAACAGGAAGCTCTTTCCCAGATTTTCTACATTCTGACGCAGTTCCAGCAATGCGTCCTCGCCCTGCACATATTTTGCGGGGGCCCGCATGAGTTTCAGCATAAGAATCACTCCTTTGCCCCCTATTGTAGTCTCTTTTCTCCTGTTTTCAAGAAGCAGATTCCATAAAAAAACACAGGGATTTTGGTCAATTTGTCAAAAGTTTAACATAGACCTTTTCCCTGTGTTTGATTGATTTTTCCGTGCTTACATTCCGTACTTTCGCAGGAAGGGGATGTGGCTCATGATCCATGCTGCAATAAAGCTCAAAAGGAACACCAAAGCGGTAGCCACCGGCACGGCCACCAACGGTGTCCAGGTGACCGCATTCAGCCCCAGGGCCACCAGACGGCTGTTGAAAAAGGCATGGACCAGATACATTCCAAAGGACAACTGGGAAACCTTGAGACAAAAGGCCAGCCCCCGTTTTCCCAAGCGATTTCCATGGCAATGCTCTTTGAAAAAGAGGAAAATCCCCACCGACATCATGGCCACATTGGGAGTGACATACAAAAACCAGGTTTCGTTGGGGGCATTCCAATCCAGGCTGGCCACCACCGTCATGCCCCAGGTCCACAGTGTCCCCAGAATCCCGGCGGCATAGATGAGCTTTTTCACTTTCGGGGTAAAATCATAGGTTTTGAAGTAATACCCGGCCACAAAATAGCCGATGTATCCACCCAGCATCTTCAGATCCAGCCGGTACACCACACCGCTGACCACCTGCCCCATCTGAGTGCCGTTGAACATGGGCAAAAAGAGGGTAAAGACAAAATAGAGCAGCAGGAAATACTCCAGATCCCGCCGGCTGGCCCCTTTGATAAAGAGCCGGAGGATGGGAGTGATGAGATACAGGCCCATGATCATATAGATAAACCACAAATGATAATGGCCAAAGGCGATGTTGGTGATAATCTGCCACAGGGAGTCGGGAGTGCCGGCCCGGCTGTTGAGCAAGGCCGTATACAGGGCATAGAAGGTGGACCAGATCAAAAATGCGGCGGCAATGCGGGGCAGATTCTTGCGGAAGATGCTTTTATAGGTCACATTCCGCTGAGGGTCCAAAAAGAACATGCCGCTGAGCATGACAAACACCGGCACGCACCAGCGTACCAGGCTGTCAAACCCGTTGAGGATCTGCCATTCTGTGCTGCGCACATCCATTCCCGGCCAGTTGTTCCCACACACATGAACCACGATCACCGCAACCATGGCCAAAGCCCGCAAAAGGTCGGCATACAGCAGCCGACCCGTGGTATTTTCTTTCATTCTCTTTTCCCCTTTGTCTGGAATAGTACCAGTATAGCATATCTGCCGCCGGAGGAAAACCGGCCATTCTATAGCCTGATGGCTGTTTTTCCTCAAAAGTTTTGCTTTTTGTGAAAAAGAGGCGAAAAAAATCCCCTTTCCCTCTTGCATTTTTGTAAAAACTGAGTAAAATGATTCATTATCCCTAAAGGACTTTTATTTTATCCATTCAGGAGGTTATATAGATGAAAAACGGCGAACTGATCGGCGAGATGATTGCCTGGGAGGAAGGCTCCCCCAAGCGGATCAACCATTTTCTCAAGGTCTATGGCTTGGCCAAGGCCATCGCTTCCCGTGAGCAGTTGAGCTCCACTACTATGAACATCGTGGAAACCGCCGCCATTCTCCACGATATCGGCATCAAACCCTGCCTGGAAAAATACGGCTCCTGCCAGGGCCCCCAGCAGGAGGAAGAAGGCGAGAAGGCTTGCCGGGCTCTGATGGAAAGATGCGGCTATACCGACAAGGAATTTGTGGACCGGATCTGCTGGCTGGTGGCCCACCATCACAGCTATGACAATGTGCAGGACATCGATCTGCAAATCCTCATCGAGGCCGATTTCCTGGTGAATCTGGATGAAAAGCAGGCCGATGAGGCTGCCATCGAAAAGGTGCGGGACGACCACTTTAAAACAGCCACCGGAAAGAAGTTCCTCCAGCAGCTGCTTCTCAGCAAGAAATAATGTGAAAATATCAAAAAAGGCTTCGGCAAAACCGAAGCCTTTTTTATTTTTGTCCTTCCAGTCCGCAGCACTCCTGCAGCGCATCGATAAACTTTTGAGCCGCCTTGGAAAAGACCTGGTACCGCTTCCAGATGATGGACGCCTCCCCTTCCATCCGGGGATACAGGGGGCGAAAGCACAATTTGCTGTCTCCACTCACATTGATCAGCTTGTCAAAGCACAGTGCATACCCCAGCCCCTCTTCCACCAGCAGCGAAGCATTGAACACCAGGTTGTAAGTGGCCACCACCGACAGCTCTTCCGGGTCCTTCCCCATCCACCGGGACATGGGCCAATGGTCGCTTTCCTGGGCCGAGACGATCAGCGGCTTATCCCAAAGATCCTGAGGGGTGATGTACTCTTTTGAGGCCAGGGGAGAATCCCGGCGCATCAGCACGCCCCAGGTGTCCCGCACAGGCAATTTGATGGCATGATACCCAGCGGTGTCCACCGGACCGTAAATGACCCCGAAATCAATGAGCCCCCTGTCCAGATACTCCTTTACAAAAACAGCGTTGCCGCTGCGGATGTGATAGTGGATGCCGGGATATTGTTTTTGCAGGCAGCAGGCCGCCTTGGCAAAAATGCGGATCAAATCCGATTCCCCTGCGCCGATATACACATCCCCCACAATGACTTCGTCGGAATAGGCGATCTCCCGCTGTGTCATATGCACCAGTTCCAAAATCTCCTCGGCCCGCTTGCGCAGGATCATCCCTTCCTGGGTGAGCATCACCTTGCGGGAGCCTTTGCTGCCCCGGATGAGCAGCTGCTTTCCCACTTCCTCCTCCAAGGCTTTCAGCTGAGTGGACAATGTGGGCTGGGACAGATGCAGGGAATGGGCCGCGGCCGAAATGCTCTGCTCCCGGGCCACAGCCAAAAAATATTGCAGCACACGCAGTTCCATTCAATCCCCTCCATCCATAGAATAACAAATTTATCTATAGGTTTCAACTATACTTTCCTATTATAAATAAGTATTTGATATATATTTAACCAGGGATTATACTGAAAATGTCTGAATTGTTATTACATATTAAGGAGACTTCCCATGAAAGCCCTCACTTCTGTCCTGTTATGGTTTTTTCTGCTGCCCTGCATGGTCTCCTGCACCAAGCCCGCTGAGACTCCATCCGAATCCACTCCCCCTTCTCAAACCACTCAGCCGGAAGAAAATACCCAGGAAACCGAACCGGAGGAACCTTCTATGCAAAAAGAGTTCTATATCACCGCCGGCGGCCAGACCTTCACCGCCCGTTTTGAAAACAACTCCAGTGCCGACGCTCTGCGCCAGCTTCTCTCCCAGGGAGATCTCACTGTGGATATGAGCGATTACGGCAATTTTGAAAAAGTGGGAAGCCTGGGACAAAGCCTTCCCACAAACGATCAATCCATCACCACCCAGCCGGGGGATGTGATTCTCTATCAGGGGAACTCCATCACCATTTATTATGGCACCAACACCTGGAGCTTTACCCGCCTGGGAAAGATTGAAAATGCCACCCGGGAGGGACTTTTGCAGGCTTTGGGGGACGGGGATGTGCAGGTGACCTTCTCCCTCACCCCGGCGCACAACTGATCACTGTAAGGAGGATGCTGCTCTATGATTAAGCAAACAGCGGGCCGGGACGGTCTGGGAGATCTGGCTCCCAAATTCGCCCAGCTCAATGACGATGTGCTCTTCGGCCAGGTATGGTCCCGGGAAGATCGGCTCTCCCTGCGGGATCGGTCCATGATCACTGTGGTGGCCCTGGTTTCCAAGGGGATCACCGACAATTCTTTGAAGTACCACATCCAAAACGCCAAAAACCACGGCGTGACCAAAACCGAAATGGTGGAAATCATCACCCATATCGCCTTTTATGTAGGCTGGCCCAATGCCTGGGCGGTGTTCCCCATGGTACGGGAGGTTTACGCCCAGGATGCGGTCAACGCCAAAGAGCCTCTGTTCGGCCTGGGGCAGCCCAACGACGCCTATGCCGCTTATTTCATCGGCCAAAGCTATCTCAACCCCCTCACCACCCAGGGCGTCACGGTGTGCAATGTGACCTTTGAGCCCCGCTGCCGCAACAACTGGCACATCCATCATGGAGGCGGCCAGATCCTGCTGTGTACCGACGGAGAGGGCTGGTATCAGCAATGGGGGCAGCCGGCCCGCAGCCTGCATCCCGGGGATGTGGTGTATATTCCCCCGGAGGTAAAGCACTGGCACGGCGCCGCCGAGGACTGGTTTTCCCATGTAGCCATCGAGATCCCCGCCCCGGGTGCCTCCAATGAATGGCTGGAACCGGTGAGCGACGAAGAATACAACATGCTGACGCAAATGCAGACGGAGGAATAACAAATGAACATTCTGGTACTCAACGGAAGCCCCCGGAAAGAAGGAAACACCGCGGCCATGGTGGAGGCCTTTGCCGCAGGCGCCCGGGAAGCGGGACATCAGGTGGATATCGTCCCTGTATGCCAAAAAAGATCGCCGGGTGCCTGGCCTGTGAATACTGCCACACCAAAGGCAACGGAAAGTGTGTCCAGCAGGATGATATGCAGCAGGTCTATCCCCTCCTGGAACAGGCCCAGATGATCGTGCTGGCCTCCCCGGTATATTACCACAGCTTCACCGGCCAACTCCAGTGCGCCATCAACCGGATCTATGCCCTGGATAAGCCGAAAAACCTGAAAAAAGCCGCCCTGATTCTTTCTTCCGGCAGCGACAATGTGTATGGCGGCGCCATCTATGAATACCAAAATTCCTTCCTGGATTATCTCAAGCTGGAGGATATGGGCACTTTCACCGCTTTTGGCAAGCAGAATAAATCCCCGGAAAAACTGGAGGAACTGCGCCAGTTTGGATTGCATCTGAAATGATCTATCAGGATTTTAACGGACTTTCCATCTCCCGGCTGGGGCTGGGAGCACTCCGCTTCCCCACCTTGCCGGGAGAGCCAGACCACATCGACACCATGCAGGCCCGGCGAATCGTGGACGAAGCCATTGCCCAGGGAATCAATTATTTTGATACCGCCTACACCTATCAGAAGGGGGATTCGGAGCGTGCTTTGGGGGAAGCACTCTCTCACCACCCCCGGAACAGCTTCTTCCTGGCCACCAAATTCTATGCCGCCGCCAAAAAGGACATCGCCAGCGTATTTGAAGAGCAGCTTCGCCGATTGAAAACCGATTATTTTGATTTTTATCTACTGCACAGCCTGGATGAAAACTACATCCAGGACTACACCGACCCGCAAAAGGACTATCTGGGCTTTCTTCTCCGGCAAAAGGAAGCTGGTAAGATCCGCCACATCGGTTTTTCCTCTCACGGCTCTCCGGAGACCCTGGAAAAGTTCCTCAACTGGTACGATGGCTTTGACATGGCCCTGATCCAGCTCAACTACCTGGACTGGACGCTGCTGGACGGCAAAGGTCAGTATGATATCCTCACAAAGCACCATATCCCCATCTGGGTGATGGAACCGCTGAAAGGCGGGCGGCTGTCCACGCTCAACCAAAAAGCCCGGGATATCTTGCAGCAGGCCGCCCCCGACTGGTCCATCTCCTCCTGGGGTTTCCGGTTTCTGATGGAGCTGCCCGGGGTGCAGACGGTGCTCAGCGGAATGTTTACCCCGGAACAGGTGCGGGAAAACGCCGCCACCTTCTCCCAGGCCCGGCCTTTCACCCAAGAGGAACGGCAGGCCCTCTCCCAGGCTGCTGAGGTTTTTCTCAAGGACCTGGGAGTTCCCTGCTCCGGCTGCCGCTACTGCTGCGACACCTGCCCTGCCCACCTGAACATCCCCCTTTTGATCCAGGCCTACAACGAACACCGGATCAGCGGCTCCACCTGGAAGATCCAGGGCCTGACCCCCACCGACCGGGCCGGGCGCTGTCTCCATTGCGGCGCCTGCCTGAAACATTGTCCCCAAAAGATCCAGATCCCCACCATCATGGAAGAAGCCGCAAAAGCCGGCCTGTAAAGGAGAGAAACCATATGGAATACCGCATCAACAAACGAACCGGCGACAAAATCAGCGTGCTGGGCTTTGGCACCTCCTACATTGCCCAGGCCGACGAGAAAGACGCCATCGCCACCATTCGTCAGGCTTACGAAGGGGGCGTCAACTATCTTGACCTGGCCACAGCGGAAAGCCGTACCTTCCCCTATTTCGGCGCGGCCCTGGGGGATGTACGGAAGAATGTGCGCTACCAGATCCATTTTGGTGCAAACTACACTGGCGGCCCCTATGGCTTCACCCTGGACGCCGAAGCCATCAAAAAAAGCATCCACTGGCAGCTGGAGAAATTGGGCACCGATTACATCGATTACGGCTTTATTCACTGTCTGGATGAAGTAGCTGACTGGCGGAAATACCAGAAAAACGGCGCACTGGCCTTTTTGATGGAACTGAAGGAACAGGGCGTTGTACGCCATCTGGGCCTTTCCTCCCACACTCCGGCCACCATTCAGCAAGTGATGGACGATGTGCCCCTGGATATGCTGATGTTCTCGGTGAATGCCGCCTACGATTACCACAAGGGCACCTATGGCAAGGGCAGCACCGATGAACGCACCGCCGTTTACCGCCGGTGTGAAGCGGAAGGCGTGGGCATTGCGGTGATGAAGCCTTTTGCCGGCGGCCAGCTGCTAGATGCTTCCCTGTCCCCCTTCGGCCAGGCCCTGACCCATTATCAGTGCCTGCAATACGCTCTGGACCGACCTGGTGTGCTCACCGTACTGCCTGGCATGAGCTCGGTGGAGCAGATCAAACATCTTCTGGGCTTTTTTGCAGCCTCCCCGGAGGAAAAGGACTATTCTGTTCTGGGCTCCTTCACGCCCCCGGACGCCGTGGGAAAATGCGTCTATTGCAACCACTGCGCCCCCTGTCCCCAGGGAATCCAGATCGGCCTTGTGAACAAATACTACGACCTGGCCTTGCGGGGCGACGCCATGGCAGAAGAACATTACCGGGAACTTGCAAAGCACGCCTCGGCTTGTATCCAGTGCGGCCACTGCAACAGCCGCTGTCCCTTCCATGTGGATCAGATGGCCCGCATGAAGGAGATCAACCGGCATTTCGGTTTGTAAAAAAGAAAAGCACGGCGTATTTCAAGATACGCCGTGCTTTTTTATACCCCATAGGAGCTTTCGGCCAGCAGATTTCCCCCTTGATCATAAGCCCGCACTTCTATTTGATAGCGAAGTGTTCTTTGCTGATAGGTTAGATCCTGCGGCCTGTTCAGATCGAAGAAAAAGCCCAGCCAGTTTTCCTCTTCCGGCATTTCTCCCCGGCACAGGAACAAGCTTCCCATTTTTTCTTCTCCTTCAAAAAAGACCTGTACCGGCTCATCATATCGGGTGTCGGTGAGCACTCCTTCCACCCGGTGTGTACCCTCCGGAGCCCAGGCAAACAATAGAAGAGGACCTTCCACAATACCCTCCCACATTACCGGCATGGCCTGCAACTCCTGCTCCCGATGATAGCGCACCAGTACTTCAGCTTTCCACCGCAGGAAACCGTCTTTTCTGACCGTACACACTTCCAGCATGTTCTTCTCCTCGGCCAGCACCAGCCGGTCTTCGCCGTTTATCCCCACAGGCAGCGTATCCAGATAATCCACCTTTTCCACCATGTGGACCTGCTCCTGCCAGCGGAGAGCCTGCTGGGGCGTCAGGGCCGGATAGCCCTGGGATGCCCACCAAAGCCACAGAGCCAGAAGGGCCAGAAACACATTGCGCAAAGTTCGCAGGGTGCGATGATATACTTTAGGAGGTCTTTTCATGCTCTGTCACCTCCTCCAAAGGGATGCGGATGCGGAATGTATTCCCTTCTCTTTCATAAACCAGATCCAGCCATTGGTTTTTGAGAAATTCCTCCCGCTGGCCATAATCCATATACATGGTGAGGCGGCATTCCTGCCAGAAAAACAAAGGACGACTGCTGCTGATTTGCAGCAAGGGCTGGCTGTAATCGGCATCGGGATGCCAGCTGCCTAAATAAACCTGTCCTTCGCTGCCTTCTATGGAAAGATAGGGGCTGAGTTTCGGCTCACTCAGATAAAAGAGGGGGGTATAGCTGCGAAGGGTTATATTCAGCTCCAGAGTCTGCCACACCTCCGGGCCATAATTGCCCGTATATATGTCGGGATAACGGGGGTTCCAGGTATCCTGCAAGGTGGCCTCTTCGATCTGAAAGGTGTAGGCTCCCAACCTGGCCTTTTCCGAAGGGCCTCCCTGCTTCAGAATCTCCTGCCGGTCTGCATGGAACATTTCCTCTGGCCAGGGCCGGTAAAACTGATCCCGCAGCTCGTCAATGGGCCACAAGGCAAAAAAGGCCAACACCAGGGAGATCCCCAAAAACCATTTGGAAAGCATCCACATCCAGCCCAGCAAGGGAGAATGGGCTTTGTCCAGCAAAATGCCGATTTCCTCCGCATCGCCCATGCGCTTTACCGCTTCTTCGGCGGCCTGGGCTCCTTCCATCCCCTCTTCCTCTTCCAGCAAAGCGGCGCTGTCCTGGAGATGGGCCAGAAGCTCTTCATACACCCCTGGCCGGTCGGGACGAAAGCGGATTTTTTGGCAAACAGCATTGCAAAACCTTGTGAACACCGGCCTTGCCATGGCATTCCCTCCCTTCTACGCCTTTTCCGGCTGAAGCTGGGGCGTGCAGGCGGACACCACCTTCTCCACCCCCTGGGAAAATGTCTTCCACTCGGCGGCTTTTTCCCCCAGCAGCCGCTGTCCTTTGGCCGTCAGCCGGTAATATTTCCGCTTCCGGCCCTGAGGGGTCTCTTTTTCATAACTTTTAATATGTCCCTGCTTTTCCAGGGTGTGCAGCACCGGATACAAAGTGCCCTCTTTCATCTGGAACACATTGTCCGACCGCTGGGACAGGGCGGCGATCATCTGATAGCCATACTGATCCTCCTGCTGAAGCAGGGAGAGCACCAACAGCACCGTGGTGCCCGAAAGCAGGCTTTTGTCGATCTTCATCTTCTCCCCTCCTTCCAATACCTCGAACATCGATGTTTTCTTGCTTTGATTATACCTCGATATTCGATATATTGTCAAGAGAATACACCCTGCGTCAAAGGAACTTCCGGCAAATTTTTTCGTCTATTCTGGTAAGAAGCCTTTTTCAAGGAGGTATAGAAGATGAATCAAATTTTTGCCTGGATCTTAGCTCTGTTTCTGCCTCTGTCCGGCGCTCAAATCCAAGAGAGCATCACCCCAATTAGCGCTTCTCTTCCTGATTGGGGCATCACCGTATGCGCTGAGGATATCCGCCCTACCGGTCTGACCCTCTCCATCCACCAATCCGGCGGTCACCCCACCGGCCAGCTGCAATTTGGTAGCGATTATCTCCTGGAACGGCTGGAAAAGGGCGCATGGCAACCGGTACCGCCCACAGTCCAGGGGGAGATCTACTGGGATTCCCTGGCCTATCTGGTGACTATGGACGGCGAATGCCAGCAGGAGATCCTTTGGGAACCTCTTTATGGCAGCCTATCCTCCGGCACTTACCGAATCCGCAAGAACTTTCAGGATTTTCGGGACACCGGCGATTTTGACACCCAGACTCTGTCTTTGGTATTTGAAATTGAATAAACAAAAAGCACTCCTGCTTACAGGAGTGCTAAGCGCATCAAAAAAGTGGCTTCTGCCACTTTTTTGAGTTTTTGCAAGGGTCTGCATGCACGCCTACGGCGCACACTTGCCCCTTGAGAAGTGCAAAAAGCCACGCACAGGTCGCGGCTTTTTGCGAATCAATAGGGGTAGAACACATAATCCGCTTTCGCTATATCTGTTTTCCACAGCCTGTGCAAAAAAGCACTCCTGTAAACAGGAGTGCTTTTTTGCATATCAAAACACCGCTTTGTCAAAAAGGGCCATCAGTTCATCGATCTTCTGTTGGCTATCCTCTCCGGTCTCCAGGGACTGGCGGACGCAGTGCTGCAAATGGGCCTGGAGAATCTCCCGGTTCACCCGGTGCAGAATGGCCTGAGTGGCCATGATCTGATTGGAAATATCCATGCAATACCTGTTCTCCTCCACCATTTTGAGGATGCCGTCCAGCTGGCCCCGGGCGGTTTTGAGCAGCCGCTCTACCTTTTGCCGGTCGGCCTGCATCAGCGGATCTCCGTGACGGTATAACCGGCGTCAGTGACGGCCTGACGCAGGGTATCATCGGACACAGGCTGGCTCATCTCCACCTGGGCCATGCCCTTTTCCAGGTCCACCTCCACCTGGCAGCCAGGCAGGGCGCTGAGGGCATTCTTCACATGCTTCACACAGTTGGGGCACATCATACCCTGAATCATGATGGTTTTTTTCATTGGTTTTTCCTCGCTTTCGTGATTTTCTTCTTTTTCTATACTATTTGTATTGATAATTTCAACTTCTTGTTGGGTTTCAGTGGGCAATGCTTCCCCATCAAACCGAGGACGGAAAAATTTCAGCCGCAAGGCGTTGCTGACCACGCACATCGAGCTCATGCTCATGGCGGCGGCGCCGAACATGGGGTTAAGCCGCAGGCCAAAGGCGGGATAGAGCACACCGGCGGCCAGAGGAATTCCGATGCTGTTATAGAGCAAAGCCCAGAAGAGGTTCTGCTTCACATTGCGGATGGTGGCCCGGGACAGCTGAATGGCAGCGGGCACATCCATCAAGTCGGAGTGCATCAGCACCACATCGGCCGATTCGATGGCTACATCGGTACCGGCACCAATGGCAATGCCCACATTGGCCCGGGCCAAGGCAGGGGCATCGTTAATGCCGTCGCCCACCATGGCTACCTTATGCCCCTGCTCCTGGAGCTGGCGCACATGGCGTTCCTTGTCCTGGGGCATCACACCGGCGATGACTTTCGTGATACCAGCAGCCTTTCCGATGGCCTGTGCGGTGACTTCGTTATCCCCGGTGAGCATAACCACCTGAATGCCCATCTTTTCCAGTTCTTTTACTGCCCGAGGACTGGTCTCCTTGATCACATCGGCCACGGCGATCAATCCCATGATACGGCCCTTCCAGGCAAAATACAAGGGGGTATTCCCCTTCTGGGCCAGCTTCTCACCGGCTTGGGCCAGATCTCCCGGATCAATCCCCTCTTCCTGCATCAACAGGAGATTGCCGGCCAGGGCGGTTTCTCCCTGAAGCTTCCCTTTGGCGCCCCGTCCGGACAAAGCGGCAAAATCCTCCACTGGCACAGGGCAAAATCCCTTCTCGCCGGTATACACCAGCACCGCTTCGGCCAGAGGGTGCTCCGAAGGCCTCTCCAGGGCGGCGGCCAGCTGCAAAAGTTCCTCTTCCGCAACATTAGGGGCCGGAATGACCTGGGTCACCTGGGGTTTTCCCTTGGTAACGGTACCGGTTTTGTCCAGCACCACGGTATCCACCGTGCGGGCGATCTCCAAGGCCTGGGCCGAACGCACCAGGATGCCCTGCTCAGCCCCCTTGCCGGTTCCCACCATGATGGCGGTGGGTGTGGCCAGGCCCAAGGCACAAGGGCAGGAAATCACCAACACACCAATGCCCATGGACATGGCAAATTCAAAGCTCTTTCCCATGAGCAGCCAGACGGCAAAGGTCACAAGAGCAATGCCGATCACCGCAGGCACAAAGACGCCGCTGACCTTGTCGGCCAATTTGGCGATGGGGGCCTTGCTGGCCCCGGCTTCCTCCACCAGGTGGATGATCTGCTGGAGAGCGGTATCCTGCCCCACCTTGTCGGCCCGGAACTTGAAAAAGCCGGTTTTGTTGATGGACGCCCCGGTGACCCGATCCCCGGGCCCTTTTTCCACCGGGATGCTCTCTCCGGTGAGGGCCGACTCATCGATAGCAGTGGTCCCCTCCGCAATGACACCGTCCACCGGCAGGCTCTGTCCCGGCCGCACCACCAGAATATCCCCGGCCTGCACCTGCTCCACCGGGATCTCCACTTCCTGTCCATCCCGTTCCACCGTGGCGGTTTTGGGTGCCAGATCCATCAGCTTTGTGATGGCCTCCGAGGTTTTGCCTTTGCTGCGGCTCTCCAAAAATTTGCCCAGGGTGATCAGGGCCAGGATCATGGCCGAAGTTTCAAAATACAGGTCCATGGAATATTGATGGACCATGTGGCTGTCCCCATGCCCCAGGCCCCAGCCGATCTTATAGATGGCATAGATTCCATAGACAATGGCGGCTGTGCTGCCAATGGCGATGAGGGAGTCCATGTTGGGACTGCGCCGGGCCAAAGTCTTGAACCCGTTGATAAAGTACTTCCGGTTCACATAGGCCACCGGCAAACAAAGAAGGAACTGGGTAAAGGCATAGGTGAGCGCGTTTTCCTCCCCCAGGAAAAATGCCGGCAGCGGCCAGGACATCATATGGCCCATGGCCAGATAAAACAGAGGGATCATAAAGACAAAGGAAACGATGAGCCGTCCCTTTACCTTCCGCGTCTCCTCCTTGGCCTGGTCCACTGCACTCTGGCGAGGCACTTCTCCGGCGGGAGCTGCGGGCAGATTGGCTCCATAGCCGCCCTTCTCCACCGCCTTTATGATCTCATCTGTGGTGACGGTCTTTTCGTCATAGTCCACCACCATAGTATTGGCCAGCAGATTCACATTGACATCGCTGACGCCCTCCAGCTTCCGCACACTTTTATCCACATGGGCGGAACAGGCCGAGCAGGTCATACCGGTCACATTGAATTTGGTTTTCATTTGGTTACTCCCCTCCCAACGGATTCCCGGGGGGCATATAACACCCCACCCCCCGGGGGGTATCTATATTGTATACAGATTCACTCTTCTTTGTCAAGAGAAGTTTTTCTTTTCATTTCCCTGGAAAAGATTTATCATAAAGGGAGATGGGGAGGTGGGGATATGAAAGGAAAAATCAAGCAGGCACTTTCCCGTGTCCGCCGTCCTTTTGTGCTGCTTTTTCTGCCCACCGTCCTGATCCTCACCGCTTTGATTGTAAGGGAAAACTGGCCTGCCCTGCCCCAGGGCGTTAACCGGAAATCCTGGCTCACGGCCGGAGACTTCTCCATCGTGGCGTACACCGACCGGCAGGGAAACCGGTATCTGGACCTTTGCCTCACCCAGGATGGGAGGCAAAAGGTTTTGGTCAACCGGGTCTATGCTTACCGGCTGGAAAAAGACACCCTTTATGTGAAAGGCGTCAGCGGTGCAGCCGCTGCCCACTGGCAAGACGGTACCTGCCGTCTGTATACCGGTAAACATTATTCCCGCTATGCCAAGGCCTGGAGCGGCATTACTCTGGTCCATGACCTGCGGCTCTTTCCCCTGGCCGAATACAACAAACTGGTCTCTCTCACGCCTCAATACCAGGCGTTCCCCTCCACCTCCTGTGTGGCCTCCTTCGGTTCGGGCCGCTTCCGCATCGAGGAAGTCACCGGGGCCGATGGCTTCCGCCGCTTGCAGCTGGTGGACGCCCAGGCCCGGGAGCTGGACATCGGCTATACCGTCCGCCTGCTGCGGGATGTGGAAAGCTTCCTCATCCTAGATGGCGTACTCTATGCCCGATCCAAAGAAGGCTATGCCCGGCTTCAGCTGGAAGGCGAACAATATCTGATGTGCTACCATGACTACGGCAGCAAAATCTATTTTTCCACCCTTTCCGACATTCAGGTGGAACGGGATCTTTCTTCCCTTTCCCCTTCCCAGCAAGAGATTCTGGAAAATCTCCCCGCCGCCGGGCGAAGCTAAAAAAGCCGGTCTGTTTTGACAGACCGGATTTTTTTATTCTTCCATTTTGCGGCGTTTGAATTCCTGCATCAATTCCTGGGCAATGCTGATGCGGGACACCGGCGGAGGCAATTCCTCTGGCGACACCCATTTGGCCTCGGCAATTTCCTTCTTGTCCGGATGCAGCTGAGCATCCCCCTCCACCCGGGCGAAGAACCCCAGCATCAGCGACTCGGAAAAAGGCCAGGGCTGGCTGTTATAATACTGCACATCGGTGACTTTCAGCCCCACTTCTTCCCGCACTTCCCGGCGGACAGTGTCCTCCAGCGACTCGCCGAATTCCACGAATCCGGCAATCAGGCCATAGCGGCCCGGAGGGCTGCTGGCATTGCGGGCCAGCAGCAGTTTCCCTTGGTTTTCCACTGCCACAATAATGGCAGGATTGATCCGGGGATAGACCACATTGCCGCATTCGGGGCAGATCACCGCCCGTTCATCCCCTTTCAGCTCCATGGGCTTTCCGCAGTGGCCGCAGAAACGGTTGACCCGGAACCACCGATAGAGATGCCAACCTTCCATACCGGCAAACAGGGTCACCGGATCTTTCACCGTGCGCAGCACCTGCGTGCTCTGCCAGGAAAGGCCCGGCACATCCCCCACTGTATGGGGATGCCAGAAACCAAAATACCGGGTCTTATCCACCGAAAACAAATAAATGGCCTCCATGGCTGCCTGCTGGGGCAGTTGGCAGGCCCGGGGCAACGCGTAATCCCCCTCGCCCACCGGCTGCAGTAACACATGATTGCCATTGTAACAAAGCAGCACATCCTCGGGATGGATGGCATCTTTGAAAAACACATTGCTGAACCGATGCGGGGCGATATCCTGAAACATAGCAAAAAGCTCCTTTTATTCCTTTTCTTCCATCAATTCCACCAGTTCCCCGGCGTGACCCTGGAAAAAGGCGATGCCCACTGGAAAGGGCGGCTGGGAGGGCAGAGTTTTATCCTGAGGCTCCATAGTAATAGGGCGGCCCTCTTTCCGCACCAGCTCTATCCATTCATCCACGCCGGTGACCGCCAGCGCTACATGAGGGATGGGCCCCGGGGCGTCACCGCTTCCATCGGCCATGATCTCCAAAATACCGGCGCCGGTATCCACCATGCAGGCGCTCTTCTCCCCCTGGCCCCACCGGCGAATGACCGGCATGCCGAATACCCGGGTGTAAAACTCCACAGCCTGCTCCATTCTCTCCAGCGATGGCGCTTTGATGCACACATGATGGATTCCCTTGAGACTTTTCATCTTCACAAAACCTCCGCTCCCCTTTGATCAATGCTTTCATTGTTACACTACCACATTTCTCCCTCTGCCGCAAGGAGAGCCAGGAAAGGAATGGAGAAAAGTGATGATTTTCCACCCTTGCGGCTTTTCCTTCCAGGCATTATAATAGAAGCAACAAGTTGCAACTTCATGGTTTTTGCAAATAAGGAGGTCCTTTCTATGCCCATATTGAACGATCTGAGCAAAAAGCTCTCCGAAGTAGCCCAGACCACCGTGCAGGTCTCCAAAGAGCTGGCCGGCAGCGCCAAAGCCACTCTGGCCATCTCCGCCGAAGAGCGGGAGATTGAAAAGGCTTACCGGGCCCTGGGCCAGTGGTACTATTCCACCAAAGGGGAAAACCCGGAAGAAGCCGCAGAATTCATAGAGACTGTGGACACCTCCCTGCGGAAGATCCGGGAAATCCGTCAGGAAGCCGAAGCCGCCAAAACCGCCGCTTCCCAGCCTGTGCCCATGATCGCCTGCCCGGCCTGCGGCACTATGATGGAAGAGGGCACCCGTTTCTGCCCCTCCTGCGGCGCTATGATGCCCACCCCGGAGATTATCCAGCGGGAAGAGCGCATCTGCCCCAACTGCGGCGCTCTGGCCCAAGGGCCTTATTGCTCCCAGTGCGGCGCTCGTGTGGAGCCCTAGTCTTTGCTGCGCAAAAAAGCGTGATCTTTCTCCCTTGTTTTTGGAAGAGGATCGCGCTTTTTTTGTTTTGTTTTTTTCGTTATTTTTTCCTGGTGCTGGTTATTTTGCAAGAATATATTTGATTTTTCTCAAAATAATGGTACAATAGCCAAATGATAAAAATTGCGAAAACTTTTTACCGCGCCGGTATTTCTCCGGCGGGAAAGGAGGCTGCTATGAAACCCATGGCCGCCCTCTGTCTATGCTCCCTTTTCCTTTTGCCCCTTTGTGGCTGTACCGCCCCGCAAAACAATGAGCAGCCCCCGCTTTCCACGGAAACGGCTGCCTCGTCTTCCCAGCTGTCTCTCAGCGCCGACGGTCCGGTGACCATCCAGAGCCAGTGCCAGCAGCAGGAAGTGCGGGATTCGGAAGGCACCCTGCTGGCCACCGTGTCCCACAGCCGTCCGGTGCTTCTGGGCAGCACCAAAGGGATCGCCTCCCTCAACCAGCTCTTTGAAAAAGACGAAGAAGAATATTTGTCCAGCGCCGCCCAGAATTGGCAGGAGCAAGCCGAAGAGGACAAGCAGCTCCTGGGGGACAGCTTTCAGCCCTATACCATCGAAAGCTCCTATGAGATCACCTACAACAACGCCGGTCTTTTGAGCATTCTGCGTACCGAATACCAAAATACCGGTGGAGCCTACCCCACCCTTCGCCGCCTCAGCGGCACCTACCTCACCTCTTCCGGCCAGTCCCTTTCCCTGGAGCAGATCCTGGCCGGAGACCAACAGACGGTCTCTCAGCAGGTGGCAAACTGCTTTACTCAGTTGATTCAAAGCGATCCCCAGCAGTTTTATCCCAACGCCCAGGATATTTTGCCGGATCTGGTAAACAAAGTGGGCTTTTATCTGTCCGGGAGTCAGGTTTGCCTTTACCTGCCCCAGGAGACCATCGCTCCCCGGGCCTATGGTTTCCCGGAGGTCTCTCTCCCCTATGACCAGCAAGACCTGTTCGCCACTCCCATTCCCACCGTGAATATGGACGCCCAATATCTGAAAACCGCCATGCGTCTTCTCTACGAAAAAGTAGTGCCAGAACTGCCTCAGGATCAGCGCACCGGCATCCGCATGGTCTCCGAAGGAGAAGGCGAAGCCGGTGGAGAGCCCATCTATATTATCCGCCTGTATCTGCCTCCGGAGGAAACGGTGGGCCGCTATGGCGTGGGACAGCAAACCGGCTCTATTTATGTACAAGGGAAAACCGGCGCCTATACCCTTTTATCCCAATAACTACGCAAAAAAACCGTGGAATTTCTTCCACGGTTTTTTGTTTTATTACTGCTCCGTTGTCTCTTCCTGAGGAGAACAAATGGGCTGGGGGTACCGGTACACCGGCATGGACTGGGTCTGCTCCATATTCCCGCCGGATACAGGCTGTGCAGGCTGGGCCTTGGCCACTTCCCGCCGCAGCATCCGGGCCAGATAACCGATCACGGCAAAGCCGCCCCAGAAGAAGAATGCTCCCAGCAGTTCATCGTCCATCTCATGCATCAGATACCACAGACTATCCGATGCGGGCATCCGCAGGGCCATCATCACCAGGGCCGCTGTGGTCAGGCAGGCGGCAGCCAGCAGCAGGAAGGACAGAATCCGCAGCACACCGGCGGCCAGTTCAACCAGATTGAGAGAAATACGCACTTCTTGTTTCATCTTATTACCTCCGCTTCAAGGGATCAATCGTAAATGGATTCCATATCCCGGGAAAGAATGGCCCCGGTATAGGCATCGATCTCATATTCATATTCCATGGTGCCGTAGCAGAATTCCACCTGGTATTCCCAGCGGCCATCGTCTTTTTCCAGCTCACAGCGGAGACGGGTCACCTGGCTCTGGTTCACACCTGCATGAGCTAAAGCCACGCTCTTGGCCTTTTCTGCGCCGATATAGCTGCCGGTGTTCTGCTGGGGGATGTAGTTTTCTGCGTCAAAGTCATAACTGAGGATAGCGCCGGTGGCGGCATCGATCTCGTAGTCGTACTCTTTATAATTGGTGGTATAGAACTCCACATCGTACACCTGACGGCCGTCATCCCACTCCAGCTTGCCTTTGACAAAGGTCACCTGGTTTTGGTTCAGTCCTGCGTGAGCTAAAGCCTTCTGCTTGGCCTGCTCCAGGGTGATGCCGGTGGTGGGGTTCTGCTGGTTGCCTCCCTGCTCAAAACTGTCGGCATCGGTGACCAGGCTGCCCGAGGAAGAACCCAAGGTAATCACAGCACTCTGGCTGTTCCAGCTGACACTTTTGCCCATCAGTTCGCCAATGGCCCGCACGGGCAGATAAGTGGTTCCCTGATACAGCATGGGATAGACCGCGTTGCCTTGAGCGTCCTTGAAGCTCTTCTTTTGCCCTTCCACCAGAATGGTGAAATCGGGACGGTTTTCCATCTGGATGCTCTGGGCCTGGGCAGCTGTGCCGGGAGTGCCCTGCACGGTACCGGTGGTACGAGGAGCGGTGAGGGAAATGGTGAGAGTGGACTGATCCCAGTTCACATTCTTGCCCATCAGCTCACCGATGGCCCGCACGGGCAGATAATGGGTACCATCGTAAAAAACAGCGTAAACCTGTTGACCCTGGGCGTTGTAGAAATCCCGTTCCACACCGTCCACCATCACGGATACCTGGGGCCGCATTTCCCCGGTGACGGTGGTCACCTGGTTGGGGGCCGCTGCGGTAAGGGGGAGCGCGCCCAGCATCATGGCGGTGGCCAACGCCAGTGCTCCCAGTCGCTTTCTGCTCTTCTGCATCATCTTTTTCATCTGCTGTACCTCTCTTTCCAGTTCAGTATGGTGATTTAATCAAACATGGATTCGGCGTCCCAGTTGCGGATGGCGCCGCTGTAACCGTCGATCTCAAACTCGTACTCCATGCCGTTGTAGTAGATCTTGCCTTCGTACTGGAGGCGGCCATCGTCGTAATCGGTCTCAAATTCCCGGATATCGGAAACGGTAGCGCCGGGAACCTGGGACAGAGCCTTCTCCTTGGCCTGATCGGCGGTGATGGTTCCGCTCTGGCCATTGCCTGTGGCAGGAGGTGCATAGCCTTCGGCGTCAAAGTCGTAGCTGACCACTTCACCGGTGGAAGCATCGATCTCATAGTCATACTCTTTATAATCGCTGGTGTAGAACTCCACATCGTACACCTGACGGCCATCGTCCCAATCCAGCTTGCTCTTGACGAAAGTCACCTGATTGGCTTTCAGTCCCGCATGGGCCAGGGCTTTGTCCTTGGCCTGATCGGCGGTAAGAGCGGCAGATGCGGTACCGGTGCCGCTGCTGGTATTATTGCTGGTATTGTTATTGGTGTTGCTGCTGCCAGCGGTGTTGGTATCGGGTGTTGTATTGCCTGCTGTATTGTTATTGGAGGCCGTGTTCTGCTGGGCCTGGGCACCAGCGGGCAGCTTGCTTTCGATGATGGCACCGGTGAGGGCGTCGATATCGTATTCATACTCCTTGCCGTCGGCGGTGAACTCCACCTGATAGTAATGGGTGCCGTTTTTGTCATCCAGCTCCACATCGGTGAACTTCACCTGGCTGGCTGTGAGACCGGCATTTTCCAAAGCCACATTCTTGGCCTCCGCTGTGCCGATGTAACCGGCCATTCCGTCCTTGCTGCATCCGGCCAAAACCAAAAGACTGAGCGCTGCGGCGCTTATCATCAAATTTTTTCTTGTCATAGTAGTGGGCTCCTTTCTTGTTTCTGATGTTACTATAACCCCTGAACATGAAATTTACATGAAATTCCCAAAAAAATTTTTTCAGAAAAAAAACCGGCTTTTCCTCAAAGGGAAAAACCGGTCTTTTTGATTACGCTTCCTCTTTCCACAAGGGCAAATGCAACGCAAAGGCGCTGCCGATCCCTTCCACACTGTCCAGTGTCACGGTACCTCCGTGGAGCTGGGCAATCTGGCGCACCATGGACAGTCCCAGTCCCACCCCATTGCTTTCATCGCTGCGGGACGGGTCCACCTGATAAAACCGCTGCCAGATCTTTTCCTGCTGGTCTTTGGGAATGCCGATGCCATCGTCCCGCACTTCCAAAATCCCCTCTTCACCCTGGGATTTGACGGTGACCCATACATGGCCTCCCGGTTTTCCATATTTCAGCGCATTTTCCACCAGGTTCTCCGTCAGCCGGGCCAGCAACGCCCCATCTCCCCGCACCTTCACACCGGGGGAAACCGACAAAAAGAGCTTGTCCTCCTCATATCCCCGCTCCCGGATCAGACCTTCCACCAACACCCCCAGGTCCACCGGCTCCAGCCGGGCCCCTTCGGTGCCCTGGTCCAGACGGGTCATGCTGAGAAGCTGGCCGATGAGCTGAGCCATTTTTTCCGCCTGCCGGGCGATCATCTCCAGGGTCTCCTGGCGCTCTTCCGGGGTCTCATCGTATTTCAGCCCGTATTCGCAGGCTCCCTTGATGATGGACACCGGCGTACGCAGCTCATGGGATGCGTCGGCAGTGAATTGCTTCTCCGCTTCAAAGGACCGCTCCAGACGGGCAAACAGCTGATCAAAGGTCTGGGCCAGGCGGGAAAACTCGTCCCGCCCAGGGGGCAGACCGATGCGCCGGGACAGGTCCTTGGCTTCTCCCATGGCCTGGGCGGTGGCGCTGATCTGCTCCAGAGGGCGAAAAGCCCGGCGCACCAGCAGATAGCCTCCCACAGCGGTGAGGAGGATAAACACCGGCAGGGCAATGGCGGCGATTTTCATCAGGTTTTCGGTGGTCTGCTCATTGCGGGGCACTTCCATCAGCCCACGCACCCACACGCCCTCTTCCCAGCTGCTGGGCAGCCACAGATCCAGCACCACATAGGAAATACTAGCTCCCTCCACTGTGCGCACCTGGCCACTCTGAAAAGGCTCCTCGGCCGTAAAAGACACCGGCAGCTGACCGGCCAGCAGGGATTCCGCCTGACTGTATACCAAAATGGATACGCCGTTCTGATAAAAGGAAAAGCCCTCTGTGGTGCTGAGTTTCCCTTGGGAAAAAGAAATATTCCCCACGCTGTTCCGGGTGGTGGATATCAGCTGCTGACGGGCACTGGAAAGCACCACCGTCCGGCTGATAAACAGGGTAAAGGCCACTAAAAACAAAAACAGTATGGTCATGAGCAAAGTGATCCACAGGGTGATTTTCAGTTTCACCGAGATTTTTCTCATGTGTTCCCCTTTCCTTCTTCGGCGCGCAGCACCCAGCCCACGCCCCGGATGGTATGGAGCATGCGGCTCTGGCCGTCTCCATCGATCTTTTTCCGCAACTTGCTGATGTAAACATCGATGTTGTTGGAAGAGCCGGAGTGTTCATAGTTCCAGATCTGGTTTTCCAGCTGCTCCCGGGAGAGCACCGTCCCCTGGTTGCGGATCATATATTCCAGAATGGTGAATTCCTTGGGCAGAAGATTGATCTCCTGGCCGCCCCGGGTGACGGTGTGGCTCTGGGCATCCACCTGCAAATCCCCCAGGGTGAACACATTGCTCCGCTTCCCGGCTTTTTTCCGGGTCATGGCCCGGATACGGGCCAGCAGCTCTTCAAAATCAAAAGGCTTGACCAGATAGTCGTCGGCCCCCAGGTCCAGTCCCTTCACCCGGTCGGAAATGGCGTCGCGGGCGGTGAGGAACAAAACCGGCGTATCCATCCCCTGGCTGCGCAGTTTTTCCAACAGAGCATAGCCGTCCATCTTGGGCATCATCACATCCAGTAAAATGGCGTCATATTCCGCCCCGGCCAAAAAATCCAGAGCCTCTTCCCCGTTGTAGCAACCGTCCACGCTGTATCCCGCCCGGGTCAGCGTCTTGACGATCAGCCGGTTCATATCCTTGGCGTCTTCCACCACCAGCACCCGCATCGATTTTTCCTCCTTTGATCCGCTATGAAAAGACAAATGAAAAAAGCCCGGGGATACAGCCAAGACCTTCCCCGGGCTTTTGCAATGTAAGCAGTCTGATTAGCCTTTGTGAACGATCTGGCCGTCGATGATGGTATAGGCGACGGTATACTGCAGATCGGTGATGGGATTGCCGCGGAAAATGGCCACATCC
Source organism: Ruminococcaceae bacterium AM07-15 (assembly GCA_003477405.1). GTDB lineage: Bacteria > Bacillota > Clostridia > Oscillospirales > Butyricicoccaceae > Pseudobutyricicoccus. Next base: position 8,553 of record QUDE01000022.1, on the reverse strand, counting down.
GCATCCTTGCCCACTTCCAGAGAGCCTACCCGGTCCGAAATACCGGTGATGACGGCGGGATTGATGGTGATGGCCTTCCAGGCCTCCTCCTCCGGCAGTCCGGCGTTGACGGCCAGGCCGGCGCACAGGGACAGATACTCCAGAGGAATCACCGGAGCATCGGTGATGATGCAGATATTCAGCCCGGCCTCGTTGAGCACCCGGGGAGTATCAAAGCTCTTGTTCTTCAGCTCAAACTTGCTCTTGTCGCCCAGAGTGGGGCCAACCAGGCAGCCCTTGCCCTCTTTCACCAGCTCATCGGCGATGAGATGGCCTTCGGTGCAGTGATCCAGTGTGATATCCACATCAAATTCCTTGGCAATGCGCAGAGCGGTGAAGATATCGTCCGCCCGATGGGCATGAGCCTTCAGAGGAATCTCCTTGTGAATGACCGGCAGCATGGCCTCCAGCTTCACATCGATGGCAGGCTTCTTGTTGTTTTTGGGATCGGCCTTGTAATCCTTCCAGGCCTGATCGTATTCCACGGTGCGGGCCAGCAGATCCCGCAGCAAGGCAGAAGTACCCATCCGGGTCATAGGCATCTTCTTCTGGGTACCGTAAACCCGCTTGGGATTTTCGCCGAAGGCGCACTTCATGGCAACAGGGTATTTGAGGATCATATCGTCCACCCGCTTGCCGTGCATCTTGACAGCCACAAAGGTGCCGCCCACCACATTGCCGCTGCCCGGACCGGTGACCGCTGTGGTCACACCGGCCGCCGCTGCCTGGGCGATGGTCTCGTCCATGGGCTGGATGGCGTCGATGGCCCGCACCTGGGGAGTCACCGGATCGGTGCACTCGTTGCCGTCGGTGCCTTCAAACTGAATGGCAGCCTCTTCCAGGCCAATGTGGCAATGGCCGTCCACCAGGCCGGGAGCCACGATGCACCCGGCGGCGTCGATGACCTGTGCATCGGCCGGAGCGCTTACTTCTTTGCCCACAGCCACGATCTTGCTGCCGTCCAGCAGCACCTGGCCGTTTTCGATATCTTCCCCAGCCATGGTCTTTACCAGGCCGTTTTTGATCAGGATCATGGGAAACATCCTCCTTTTTCTAAAAACCGGGCCGGAGAGCTTTGTGACCCTCCGGCCCTATGGAATGATTTCTTATTCTGCCTGATAAACGATCTGGCCGTTGATCAGGGTGTACTTTGTAGTGTACTGGAGGTCGGTGAGAGGATTGCCCTTGTAGATGACCACATCGGCGTCCTTGCCCACTTCCAGGGAGCCCACCCGGTCAGCAATACCGGTGATGACGGCGGGATTGATGGTGACCGCCTTCCAGGCTTCCTGCTCGTCCATACCGGCATTGATAGCCAGACCGGCGCACAGGGGCAGATACTTCAGAGGAATGACCGGAGCATCGGTGATGATGGCGGTCTTCAGGCCATGCTCCACCATGGTCTTGGGAGTATCCCAGCACTTGTTCTTCAGCTCGAACTTGCTCTTGGCGCCAAAGGTGGGGCCAACCAGGCAGCCCTTGCCCTCTTTTTCCAGCTCATCGGCGATGAGGTGGCCTTCGGTGCAATGGTCCAGAGTGATATCCAGATCAAACTCCTTGGCGATGCGCAGGGAGGTGAAGATATCATCGGCCCGGTGGGCGTGGGACTTCAGAGGAATCTCCTTGCGCATGACAGGCAGCATGGCATGGAGCTTGCAGTCATATGTAGGCTTCTTGTTGTTCTTGGGATCGGCCTCATAGGCGTCCATCTCTTCCCGGTAGTTCTGGGCCTTGACCAGCAGTTCCCGCAGCAGAGCGGCGGTACCCATACGGGTCATGGGCATCTTCTTCTGGGAAGCACCATAGCAGCGCTTGGGATTCTCGCCGAAGGCGATCTTCATGGCAACAGGGTTCTTCACCACCATGTTGTCCACCCGCTTGCCGCACAGCTTGACGGCCAGGAAGGTGCCGCCTACCACATTGGCGCTGCCCGGGCCGGTGACGGCGGTGGTCACGCCATGGCTGTATGCGTCAAAGAATGCCTCGTCCATGGGATTGAGACCGTCAATGCCCCGCATCTGGGGAGTGACGGGATCGGTCATTTCGTTGTAGTCATCGCCTTCAAAGCCGATGGCCTCTTCGTCCAGACCGATGTGGCAGTGGCCTTCCACGAAGCCGGGGGCCACAATGCAGCCGGCGGCGTCGATGACCTGTGCATCGGCGGGAGCATTCACTTCTTTGTCCACAGCGGCGATCTTGTCGCCATCCAGCAGAACCTGGCCGTTTTCGATATCCTCGCCGGCCATTGTTTTAACCAAACCATTTTTAATAAGAATCATGGGAAACATCCTCCTTTTCAATCTTACTACTTTATAGCTTACCTTTTTCCCGGGAAATTGTCAAAGAAAAGCCCCTTTTTTTGGTGCCAAATTCCCCGGCTTCTTTTTATGCAATTTGCAAAAAAGCTGCTTTATCTTTATTCCTTGCCCTTGCGGTAATATTCCTCCATCACTTCCGGGGGGACCATGCTGCCGCCGGTGCCCCAGGGCATGAAGTGGGCCTGTTCCATCTTGTCTGCAAGGCCCTCTTTTTCCAGATAGGCCTGTCCGTCCTTGCTTTCCAGCAGCCAGCGGACCCCTTCCATTCCGGCCAGGGCCGAGGGCTCCAGAGCCAGGTTTTCGGTGTCCCGCAGAAGAGCCAGGCGGCGGTACAATGTGCCATCGTCCACCGTATAGCTGCCGCTGAGGAAGGGCTCGATGGTCTTGCCCACAAAGCTGGAGGGACGGCCCACGGCCAGGCCATCGGCGGCGGTGAGATTGTCGATGCCGAAGTCCTGGACGCACACCTTGTCCTGCAGCCCGGTCACCAATCCCAGCATCATGCAGGGAGCATGGGTGGGCTCGGCAAAGAAGCAGTGGACCGTGTCTCCATAAACCAACTTGAGACCAAAGGCCACGCCGCCAGGGCCGCCGCCCACGCCGCAGGGCAGGAAGGCGAAGAGGGGATGCTCTTGATCCACCTGGACGCCCATCTGTTCCAGCTGCCCTTTCAGCCGCTGGGCGGCCACAGCATAGCCCATAAACAGATTCACCGAGTTCTCATCGTCTACGAAATAGCACATGGGATCGCTTTCCGCCTGACGCCGGCCTTCGGCCACGGCCTTGCTGTAATCCTCCGGATATTCCACCACAGTGACTCCCTTTTCCCGCAGCAGATCCTTTTTCCACTGGCGGGCATCGGCGGACATATGCACACTGACCCGAAATCCCAGCCGGGCGCTCATAATGCCGATGGACAGCCCCAGATTGCCGGTGGAGCCCACAGCAATCGAATACTTAGAGTATAAATCTCTGAATTTATCACTATCCAGCTGGGAATAGTCATCCTCCAGGGTGAGCATCCCTTCCTGAAGAGCCAGGTCTTCGGCGTGCTTGAGCACCTCATAGATGCCCCCTCTGGCCTTGATGGAGCCGGAGATGGGCAGATGGCTGTCGCACTTGAGGAGCATCCCGCCGGGGATATGAATGCCCCATTCCTTTTCCAGAGCCTTTTGCATCTGGGGAATGGCCTGCACTGGAGATTCGATGATCCCTTCCATTTTCGCCGTCTCCGGAAAGGCTTTGGCGATAAAGGGGGCAAACCGCTGGAGCCGGGCTTCGGCCTCCTTCACATCAGCCAGAGACAGGCTGCATTGTTTCAAAGCCTCCTCCGTTCCCACCTTCCTGGGATTGACCCAGAAGGTCTCCTTGAGTTTCACCAGATCCCCCACCACCGGGAATTCCTCTTCCCACTGCCGGGGGCTTTTGCCGCAAATCAACTGTTCCATGGTTTCCTCCCTCTCCAGGGCGCGCCCTGGGGATACTGTAATTTTCATCTTTAATTAGACTTTTTGTATAATTTTTCTTTTTCCCTTTTCTCTCCTATCACTATACCAAATTTCCCGGGAAAATGCACGAAGAATCTTTTCTGTAAATTCCAGAGGAAATTATGAAAATTGAAAGATTTTCGCAAGGAAATCATCGAAAGGGCTGTGCTATACTGTGCCGGTAGTAAACCCCGACCCTTCCGGCCGGGTGAAAGGAGGTCCTTTGATGGATCTGTTCCGCGTTTTATCCCAGCACGCCCAGCAGCGTGGAGACCAGGTTGCGGTGTCCACAGGGGAAGAAAGCATCACCTACCGGCAGCTGGAGGAATATTCCGACCGGCTGGCCGCCTGTCTTCTCTCCCGCTTCGGCCCAGGAAAAGAGCCCTTTGTGGTGTATGGGCACAAAAGCCCCTGGATGCTGGTATGCTTTCTGGCCTGTGCCAAAGCCGGACGGGCTTATTGTCCCATAGACATCTCTCTGCCCGCCCAGCGCCTGACGGAAATTCTGGAAGAGACCCAAACGCCGGTGCTTCTGTGCACCCAGTCTCTTCCCGTTCCCCACCCCCGGGCCTTTTCTCCTGGTCTGATCCAATCCCTGGCTCAAAGCCCCGGCCCCAAGCCTCCTCAGGAGGCCCGGGTGCAGCCGGAGGACATTTTCTATATCATCTTTACCTCGGGCAGCACCGGACGCCCCAAAGGGGTGCAGATCCCCCGCCGGTGTCTGGAAAACTTCCTGGACTGGTCCAGTGAACTGGCAGGCCCCCGGGAGGAAAAAGCCGGCGCCGTCTTTTTGAATCAGGCTCCGTTTTCCTTTGACCTTTCGGTGCTGGACACCTACACCTGCCTTTTCTGCGGCGGCACGCTGCGTCCCATGACCCGCAGTGTGCAGGAGGACTATGGCGCTCTGATGGATTTCTTCCGGGCGTCTCAGGGGGCCTATTTCGTCTCCACTCCCTCTTTTGCCGCCCTGTGCCTGGCCGATCCCCGGTTCTGTCAGGAGCTTCTGCCCCAGCTGCGGGCCTTCCTTTTCTGCGGTGAGACGCTGCCTCCCGGCACGGCCCGGGCGCTGCTTCAGCGGTTCCCCCGCTGCCAGGTCATCAACACCTATGGCCCCACCGAAACCACCGTCTGCGTTACCCAGGCCCCCATCACCCTCTCTATGACGGAGGAACAGGCCCTCCCGGTGGGCCGCCCCAAAGAAGGGATCACCCTGGAGATCTGGTCCCCGGATGGCACGCCGCTCCCTTATGGCGAACAGGGCGAAATCGTCATTTTAGGCGACACTGTGGGCGCAGGCTATTTCCGCCGCCCCGATATGACAGAGAAGGTCTTTTGCAGTCCGGTGCGTCAGGGGAAGCCCATTCCCGCCTACCGCACCGGAGATCTGGGATTCCTGTCCCCCGATGGGATGCTCCATTTCATCGGCCGGGGAGATCACCAGATCAAGCTCCATGGCTACCGGATCGAACTGGGGGATGTGGAAGAAAACCTGTTGAAGCTGCCAGGGGTGCGCCGGGTGGTGGTGCTGCCCCAAATGCGGGAAGGCGCCGTCCACGCTCTGGTGGGCTTTGTGGAGCGGGAAGAGGTCGATGACTCCCTGGCCGCTTCCCTCCAAATGAAAAAACAGCTGCGGGCCTTCCTTCCCAGCTATATGGTACCAAAAAAGCTGGTCTTTCTCCCCAAGATTCCGGTGACGCCCAACGGCAAAACCGACCGTAAGACCCTGGAGGGGATGCTGCCATGAGTTTTTTCTCCGGTGTTCCCTTTTTCACTCTGATGACCCTGCTGCTCCTGCCGGCCCTATTTCTGGGGCTGCGGGGCAAGGCCATCGGCCCTTATGGTCTGTTTGCCTCCCTGGTGATGATTCTGGCTGTGCTGGCCGGGACGCCCTTGCAGCTTGCATGGCTGGGGGCATATCTCCTGTGGGAAAGCCTGCTGGTGTGTCTCTATATCCCTCTGCGGCAAAAAAAGGGACCTGTGCCCTGGCATTACGCCCTGGCTCTTTTTCTCAGTCTGATCCCCCTTTTGCTGATGAAATGGAGCGAAGTCACCACTCTTTCGATCTTTTCCTTCCTGGGGCTTTCCTATCTCACCTTCCGGGTGGCCCAGATCATCATCGAGACCTATAACGGACTGATCTCTTCCCTTTCTCTTCCCGCCTTTTGGGCCTTTCTCCTCTTTTTCCCCACTTTCAGCGCCGGGCCTATTGACCGCAGCCGCCGCTTTGAAGAAGACTTCCGGCGGCGCTACACCCGGGAAGAATATCTGACCCTTTTGGGAGATGGGCTGGAGCAGCTTCTCATCGGTCTGGTCTATAAGTTCGTGCTTTCGGCTCTGGCCTTTCGCCTGCTCAGCCTGTGCGAACCCAAGGGCGGCCTTCTTTTGGCTTTGGCCTATGGCTGGTGCTACGGCATCTATATGTTTTTCGATTTTGCCGGTTACAGCCGCATGGCAGTGGGCTGTGCCTATATCCTGGGGGTACGCACCCCGGGAAACTTCCACCTTCCCTTCCTCAGCCGGGACATGAAGGATTTTTGGAACCGCTGGCACATCACTTTATCCCATTGGTTCCGGGATTACCTCTTTTCCCGCTTTCTCATGCGAGGCATCAAGGGGAAATGGTTCAAAAGCCGTCTGTCCGGGGCCTGTTGGGCCTTCCTGCTCAATATGCTGGTGATGGGTGCCTGGCATGGGCTGACCCTTTATTACCTGCTTTATGGCCTTTACCATGGCGTGCTGCTGGCCGCCACCGAAGTCTATCAGAAAAAGTGTCCCTTTTATAAAAAATACCGGAACTGCACCTGGTATGGGCTGCTGTCCTGGTTTGTCACCCTTAACCTGGTGATGGTGGGCTTTTTGATCTTTTCCGGGGCCCTGTTCACCTGATTCATTCCAAAGGAGGAACCATCCATGAACAACACACAAGAAAAAATCCTTTCCATTCTCTCCGGTGTCTGCGGTGAAACATTGGGGGAAGATGAGCTGGATCTGGACCTGTTTGAAAATGACCTGCTGGATTCCCTGGGACTGGTGGAACTGCTGGTGGAGCTGGAAAGCCAGTTTGATGTGAAACTCTCCCCCTCTGAGGTGAGCCGCAGCCAGATCGCCACTCCCCGGCTCATCGCCAATCTGGTGGAAAGCCGGATGGCCCAATGAAAAAGTGCAAGGCCCTGGGACTGGCCTTTCTCCTCTTTTCCTTTACCGTCCTTGTGATCCATCTGGGAATCAAACGACTGGATTTTACCGGTCCTTCCTTTGACGCCTGGGTCAACGACGACAAGCTGCTGTACAGCCGGGCCATCACCGAAAACCTGACCTCCACTTCCATTCCGGTTTTCGGCTCTTCGGAATTCCGCCATGGCCGCTCCACTCCCTACCATCCGGCCAAAGTCCTGTCGGGCCAGCCCTTCCGGCTGATGCTCATCGGTGCGGGATACTATCAATCCCTTTACCACGCCACCGCTCTGGCAGCCATGGGAGACGAACTGCCCCAGAAACAGGCGGTATTCATTCTCTCGCCTCAGTGGTTCCGGGGCAAGGGCGTATCCAGCCAGGTGTATACCTCCCGCTTTTCGGAATACAACTACATTCAGATGCTGCAAAATCCCCATCTGTCGGATGAGACCAAAAACTACATCCTGGAGCGCACCGACAAACTGCTCAAGGCCGATCCGGCTATGGCCAAACGGGTGAAAAGCTATCAGCGGGTCTATCTCACAAAAGACGCCACCTTCCTGGAGAAGCTGTCCTGCAAGATCTATCTGAGCTTTTTGGAGGATAAGCTCATGGTCTCCCTCTCTCTCAAGGCCCTGGCCGGGGGTATTTCCTCCCAGGAATATCCCCAGGGCGCCCCTGAACCCGATTGGAAGGCCCTCAGCGAAAAGGCCGCGGTGGACGGCGCCAAAGCCAATACCACCAACTCCTTTGGCATGGACAACGGCTTTTATAACCTGTATAAAAACAACTACATCAAAAGCAAAAAAGGCTCTGCAACAAAAGCCGACTATTTAAGCTCTCAGGAATATGGGGATATGATCTGCTTTTTGAAGGTGTGCCGGGATCTTCAGATAAAGCCTTTGCTGGTGAGTCTGCCGTTCAACGGCCCCTGGTATGATTATATGGGATTGTCCGCCGACAAGCGCCAGGAGTACTATGAAAAGATCCAGGCCATTGCCCAGGACTATGGAGCGGAACTTCTGGACCTTTCCTCCTATGAATACACGCCCTATTTCTTTGAGGACAACACACACATCGCCAGAGAAGGGTGGGTGAAACTGAATGAAGGGCTTTATCAATTCGCTTCACAGGGTCTGGCAGAATGAGCGCTTCCGCTTTTTTGCTCAGGTAGCTTTCTTTTACCTGCTGCTCCTGGTTTTTTACGGCTATCTCATGCTGGCCAACCTGTCCAGCGCTCCTCAATTCGTCTATGCCCAATTTTAAAAACATCAAAAAGGCCCTCGCTTTTTAAAAAGCGAGGGCCTTTTTTCATTGGCGGAGAGAAAGGGATTCGAACCCTTGGTCCCTTGCGGGATCACTGGTTTTCAAGACCAGCTCCTTAAACCACTCGGACATCTCTCCATTTTGGGATACATAAATGATATTTTATCTCTTTTCTGCATCCCTGTCAAGATTGTCCCCCAAAGAGCCCAATCTATCCGTGTAGGTGTTACAATGATGTGTGACAAATAGAAAAAAGAAGAGCGAATAGG
>QUDE01000021.1 GCA_003477405.1 Ruminococcaceae bacterium AM07-15 | reverse complement strand
CGCTTTATCGGCAAAATTGATTAACCTGTATCCATATCTTTAACTTTGGGAAACCGACGAGACTTTGCCGGATATCCGCCAGTCCAAAAAATTGGCCATGCTCTATCACATGACACTGGATCAGCTGATCGAATACGATTTTGATGAGAACCAGGCCCGGGAGATGATCGACAGCATCAGCGAGGAGACCCAGAAGAAAATCGATTGGAATAAGGTCTGGAGCAGCAAATACCCTGTGCTGGCCACCTACCATGAAAAAGTTCGGGTGGAGGACTATGCACCGGCCCTGGGGGAGATGATGACCCGGCTGCAAGTGGAATACGGCTATAATCACACCGATGCCCTTTTGGTGCTCAAGGACATCCTGGCCCGGGTGTGGAAAGGCCAGCTGTAAAAAACAAAAAGCCTGCAAACTCTGGGAATTTTAGAGTTTGCAGGCTTTTTTCAGGACTTCCGGTTTCTTTCCAGAAAGTCTTGGATGGCCGTTACCGTTTGTTTTTGCTGCTCCTGGGAGGAGATGGTGGCAGGCGGATCGCCTTTTTGTGGGCCGTAGTTTCCGAACTGGGCATGGTTTCCGCCTTGGATCTCCACTACATTTTCGCTGTAATCCAGTTTGTCCTCCACGCTTTGGTTGAGAGAACCATAGACCGTGAGCGTCTGTTCCACAGGATAGTCTCCGTAAAGATAGGCTCCCAGCAGAATCAGGCCATCCACCTGTTGGGGATGCTGGCTGGCAAATTGAGAGGCCATGGCCCCGCCCATGGAATGGCCGGCCAGATACCAATGCTCCACATCGGGAAATTGCTCCATCACATCCTGAGCGGCATCGGAATCAAAAATGGCCATATGGAAGGGCATATCCACCAGAATGCAGGTGACGCCCGTCCGACGGATCTGATCCAGCAGGGGCAGATAAGCGATGGCTTCCACTTTGGCTCCGGGATAAAAAATCAAGGCGGTGTCGCTGGGGGTCGATGGGGATAGAATGGTCAGGTTGTCCTGTTGGACGATGTTGTCTCCCTGGGAGAGAACGGACACAGCCAGATCTTCGGCCCGGTAATAGTCGGACACATACCAGAAAAATCCATCGGTCAGCAGCACCAGAAGAAGCAGCGTGCCCAGAAGCAATCTTTTGGGCCAGCGCTTTTTCTTTTTCACCAAAGTTTATTCCCCCTTTTGCTCTTTGGCCTGGGCCACCACCTTCCGATAAGGGCCGATGATGGCGTCGGTCATCTTTCCCCGGGCCTTTTTCTGTACCGAGGGAATGGCCATGAGCGCTCCCACCAGGCGCATTTGCCAAATGCGTTTCTTCTGCTTCTGGGGGAAATCGTAGATGCCATGGGATTTATAAAACTGGTGATCGGCTTTCATCAGTCCCTGCATGATGTAGATCAGATCCCGGAAGATCTTCATGCCTCCCACGCCGTAAAAATTGGCCGGGCGGGTCAGTTTTTTCTCCATGGCAAAGGCCAGGTTCTGGGCCAGGCTCTGGATATCCTCTTTGGTGTTTCCCTCGTCGGTGGCCACACCACACAGATAATTGCCGCCCACTTCGCTGCGCCCTTCCACGATCATGTGCAGATTGCTTTCGTACTGGTAGTCGCCCCGGATCAGGTAGGCGATGGGGGTACCATGGGTCACGGTGCGGTGGCCGTTGCAAAACTGCCGGTCGTCAAAGCATTTGAAGCTGGAATGGGTGTAGTGCTGGGAGATGGTGAAGGCGTAGACAAATCCATCGGCCGTCTGGATGGTTTCCCGGAGAAAACGGTCGAAGCCGTCCTGATAGACGCACTGGCCGGTGATGGCGCAGCCAAAACATCCCAGACATCCACCGGCAAAGGGGAAGTCCCGCAGGTTGACCACCCGGCTCTCATAGGGCAGGGCGGCCTGGAAGTCGGCGATCATGCCTTGGAGACTTTGGTCGTCCTTGGCGCAGTTTGTGACGATGACCACATCTTTTTCCCGGCTTTTGGGAGCAGGGGAAAGGGAAGGCTGGTAGAGACGGGGCGGATGATGGGGTGCTTTGGGAGAGGGGGTGACAAACGGGCCATGAGCACAGGAAAAGATCAGCTGGTCGAAAAACATCCGGGCTTCCCTCTGTCCTTTTTCCTGGAGCAGATCCTCCATATCGGCCGACAGCCCACGGATCACTTTCATTCCAAAGTCCAAACAGTTTTCCTCCACATACCGGTGAGCGGTCACATCGTAAAAATGTTTGGAAGTGGTGATCTGGGAGGCGAATTTGCCGGAAAGATCCACCCCGTCGGCTGCGATCAGCTCCATCAGCCGGTGAAGCTGATACGGGGCGATGAAGGTATAGACCGGGTAGCAGAACAAAACCAGGTCAGCTTGTTCTAAGGCCTGGCGCACTGGGGTAAAATCGGATTCATAGCTTTTGATGCGCTGGCCCACAGGGAGAAAGGTGAAGGTGTGTTCCGGGTGAAGGGCCTGGAGATAAAGGGCCGTTTGGACGGTGGCAGAGTTTTTGCCTTTGGGGCTGGCGTTTAAAACGAGAATGTTCATAGAGTTTCCTCCCATTTGCGAAGCAGTTGACGGTACCAATCCCGCTGGAATTGAGCAGCGGCGATGCCATATTCCAAGGTGTATTCCTGGAAGCGGAAAACGGTCTCCCAATCGGTTCCAGGAGGAAGGGGGCCTTCTTTGGCCTGCTGGAAGCGCTGCCGGATAGCCTGGAGGATGGCAGAGGTCTCTTCCATCTGACGGATGTAATTCTGGATGGCGGCCTTTCTCTCTTCCGGTTGGGCCAGCCCAAGGAAAAACAGATGAGCCAGTTCCATGTTTTTCACCTTTTCCGCCTGCATAGGCTGGGCGACCCATGCGGAAAAAGCCTCTCGGCCAGATGGGGTGATGGAAAAGACCTTTTTTCGCCGCTTTCCTTGAAGGCTGGCCGTGGCGGAGACAAAGCCTTCCCGCTCCAGCTTGCTGAGGGCCGTTTGCACGCTCCCCGCGCTGTGAGAGCAGATTAGGGCCAGGTTTTCTTTGATGAATTGCTGCAGCTGATAACCCGTCATGGGGGATAGCATCAAAAGACCTAGGATCAGGAATTCCATGGGCACCTCCGGATATATCGAATAGAGATATTATAAAAGAGAAGAAGAGGCCGGTCAATGAGAAAATAAAAAAATCCGAACCATCCACAGATGGTTCGGATTTTTGTGCATTGGTGGACGATAAGGGATTCGAACCCTCGACCTCTGCGATGCGAACGCAGCGCTCTCCCAACTGAGCTAATCGCCCTTACAGGAATGCAATTCAGCAAAAAATATTATATCCTTTTCGCAATGCGTTGTCAAGAAAAAGAAAGAACGGGAGAAAAGGAAATAAAGTGGAGAAAAAAGGCGAAATTATGGTATAATGCTTGGTAGTTTCATTTGTATAGAAAAGCGATGGTCGGGGCTTTGAAATAAAAAAAGCTGCCAAATCGGAGAAAAAAGAAGGGATCGCTATGGAAAAGCAGGAATTCTTTGCTCAGCTGGATAAAATGGGGGTAAATACCAAGCAGGCGCTGGATCGGTTTATGGGAAATGAGGGACTGTTTTTGTCCTTTGTGGGACAGCTGCCGAAAAAGCTGAATCTGGACAGACTGGTCCGCCTGCTGGAAGAAGAAGATGAAGAAGAGTTTTACATGGATGTGCACAATCTGAAGGGATTGGCAGGCAATCTGAGCATTGAGCCGATTTACGATTGTGCCCAGGCCATTTTGGTGGAATTCCGGTCCTCCCAGTTCCGGAACAAGAAAAAGCTGGCGGCCTTGGTGGGGGAAGTGCGGGAAGAGAGCCAGGCCCTGTCCCGTCTCATTCTCCGGTACCAGAAAGAGGGAGGGGAAAACTGATGCGGGATACATTGCTGATCATCGACGATTCCGAACTGGATCTGGCCATTCTCAATGAGATTTTTAAAAACCTTTTCCGGGTGGAATGTTGCTCCGATTCCCGGCGGGGACTTACCTTTTTGCATCACAATCAGGACCGGATCTGTGCGGTGCTGCTGGATATTTGTCTGGGAAGACGAGGGGTGGGCTTTACTGTGCTTCATCAGTTGCAGGGCGATCCTTCCACCTCTGGTTTGCCGGTGATCCTCATTACCACCGATGCCAACGAAAAAGATGTGCGGGCCAGCGTAGAGCGGGGAGCGGTGGACTTTCTTGTCAAGCCGGTGGACCCTCACACCGTGCAGGAGCGGGTGTGTAATGTGGTTCGAAGCGCCTGGCTGGAAGGAAGCACCATCCTGGACCAGAAGAACGGGGAGAAAGCGGAAAAGCAGAAAGCATCTTCTGGAGCAGATGCCCATTTGCAGCCCCAGGATCAGGAGGAAGAGCTGGCCCGCTGTTGGGGACGACGGATGGAGCTTTTGTGTCAGAACCGGCCGGCTCTTTCTTGGGAAGAGGGGCGGAAGACCGGGGCCATCGCCGGACTGCTGGCCAGCCGGTGGGCACAAAGAGTGCCTGAGAAGCTCAGCGGGGATGAGGCCGCGTGGATCGGTTTGGCGGCTCCTTTTTGCGACATTGGCCTTTTGGGTCTGCCGGATCAGGTAATCCAGGGAGGCGAAGAGCAGGAAGGGGCCGACGGCGATCTGTATGCCCGCCATACCCGGCTGGGCTGGCAGTTGTTTTCCCAGGAAGGGGACAGTCCCTTTTTCCGCTATGGAGCGGAAATTGCCTTGTGGCATCATAAAAACGCCGACGGCTCCGGCTGGCCGGAACATCGGGGGGCGGAGGAAATCCCTCTCAGTGCCCAGTTTGTCCGGGCCGCTTTGCGCATCCGCCATTATCTCCGCTATTATCAAGGGCTGGGCGACGCCTTTGAGCGGATGCTACGGGCGATCAAAAATGAAGAAGGGATCTTGCTGACCTCAGCAGCTCTCCAGGCTGTGGAGTGGACCGGGGAGGATCTGCGTACTTTGTGCCGTCATTTGTAAAAAGCAAAAGCATTTCAGACTGTGGAAAAACCTATATAGCGAAAAGAAATCATTTGCCCTACCCTTCATCAATCTGCAAAAAGCCGCGACCTGTGCGTGGCTTTTTGCACCTCTCAAGGGGCAAGTGTGCGCCGAAAGCGTGCATGCAGCCCCTTGCAAAAACTCGAAAAAGTGGCTTTTGCCACTTTTTCGACACGCAAAAATGGGAAGCGTTGCTTCCCATTTTTGTTTTATTTGGATAAGTCCTGCAAGGCCTGGGCCAGTTGCTTGGGGTCAATGGGTTTGGTGATGTGGGCATTCATCCCCGCCTGAGCTGTGGCGGCTATGTCTTCGGCAAAGGCATTGGCGGTGAGGGCCAGAATGGGGATCGTAACGGCGTCCGGCCGATTTATGGCTCGGATGGCCGAGGCTGCGGCGCAGCCATCCATCACCGGCATATTCACATCCATCAAAATGGCATCGAATTCCCCTTCCTGGGAAGAGGCAAACGCATCCACCGCTTCCTGGCCGTTGCGGGCCGGGGTCACCTGGGCCCCCCACAGATTCAGAAGCTGGGTGGCGATTTCCAGGTTCATCTCAAAATCTTCGGCCAGAAGAAAATGTTTGCCTTCAAAGGGTGGTGTTTCTTTGGAGGGTTCTTCTGTTTTCTCCGGCGCAGGGTCAGGGGGAGGCTGGTCCACCGGCGCCATGGGCAGGGTCAGGGTAAAGGTGGTGCCTTCTCCGGGGGCACTCTCCACCTGGATCTGGCCGCCCATTTGAGTGACAATGGCATGCACAATGGGCATGCCCAGGCCGGTGCCCAGCACGGTCTGGGTGCCGAACCGGTTTTCCCGGGCATAGGGGGTGAAGAGCTGGGGTAAAAATTCCGGTGACATCCCAATGCCGGTGTCCCGCACCAGGATGCGGCAGACTTTTTCTCCCGGTTGGGAGAACTCCACCTGGATTTTGTCCCCAGGGTGGGTAAACTTCAAGGCGTTGGACAGAAGATTGCCCATGATTTGCTGAAGGCGGAAGGGGTCGCCATGGACCATGGGGCGAGGGAGATCCAAAGAGAGGGTCAGCTCCTTTTGTTCCAGTTCGGCCTGGGATTGGAAGGCAGAAACCCATTGTTCTGCCGACTCTTTCAGATCAAACTGCTGATTTTTCAGCTGGAGCTCGGTTTGCTTTGTGCGGGACATTTCCAGGATGTCATTGATCAGCTCCAGCAGCTGGGAAGCGGCCAGAGTGATTTTCTGGAGACAGCCGGTGACTTTTTGGGGGTCATCCCCTTGATCCTGAGCCAAGCGGGCCGAACCCAATATTACATTGAGTGGGGTGCGCATATCGTGGCTCATCTGGGAGAAAAACTGGCTCTGGGACTGTTCGCTGTCCCGGGCCCGTTCCAAAGCTCCTTCCAGCATGTGCAAATGCTGAAGCTGGCTGGATTTTTCCTCGTCCACCTGGCGGAAACAGAGCACCGCTTCCTGAGGCTGAAGAGAGGGGGCAAAAAGCAGGCGTACATTGACCCAGCGGTAATCATCGCCGAATTTTCTCCGGAAGTCTCCGCCAAAGTCCGATACATTTTCCTCCATCAGCCGGTGCAGGTTGTTGAGAGAAAAACTGCGGCTGAATTGGGAAAAGGTTTCTTTGTCGATGAGTTGGCCGATGACTTGCATCAGGTTTTCATAGGGGCCGGTGGGTGGGAGCTGCTGGAGCACATATTCGGAACCTTTGATGACCTCATAGCTTCCACGGCCCACATTGACCCGATAGATGGCATAGTACAGGTTGCCCAAAGCGGCCACTGTTTCAGCGGCCCGGGCAGTTTTCCGCCGGGCCAATCGTTCCCGCAGACCGAAGAACAGAAGCAGCGAAAAGAAAGCGCCGCAGATGGCACAGGCGCCATAAAACACCTGACGCAGATTGCCCAAAAGGGCGGAATAGGGAATGGTGATGATGGATACCCAGCCGTTTTCTGCTGTGGTAAAATAAACCGCTCGTTTTTCCGAGGTCAGGCCGTAGACATACTCTTTGGCGTCGTCCAGCTGTCCGGCCTGGATTTGCTGGCAGATAGTGTGGATATAGCCGGAAAGCTGCTGAGAATCGGCGGAAAATTCGGTGCGGGCATAGAGCAGCTGGCCCTGGGCATCGCACAGATAATAAGAACTTCCCTGGGGAAGAGCGAGGCCATTCTCACTTTCCAGGCTGGCGGCAAAGGCCAGCACCGCATCTTCCCCCGGGCATTGCCGGGCCACGATGATGCCCGGATCTTCTGCATCGGGGGCCAGCAGATACACCGGCTCGCCCTGGGCCTTGCAGGCTTTTTCGTACCAGGGAAGAGTGAACAGATCCTGGTCGGCCGAGGCGGTGGGGAAAAGTTGACCATTGACGGCAGCATAGGGATGGATGGTGCCCGAGAAGGATAGCGATACTTTTTCCACAAATTCTTCGGCCCACAAGGTGAGATCTTCCGGCCGGGCCCCGGAGCGGATTTTTTCATCCAAAGCGCCCACCATCAGATCCAGACAACTTTCCACCGCTTCCAAACGGCTGAGGGCTTGGTCGGAACATTGCCGGGCCAGCTGATTGCCCCATTGCTGGGAATTCTGCAGCAGGATCACCTGAGTCAAAAAGAGCCCTCCCACCACCAGAAGGGTGCAGAACAGGGCAAACAGCCCTGTCATGGGAAGGCTCCATTTTCTTGTGTTTTTCACTTTTTTCTCCATGGGACATCCGCTCCTTTGTCCCATTTAGGATATCTTGTTTTTCCATTTTTGACAAGGGGCACAGTGGGGTTCCTGATATTTCAGCTGTTCCATTCGTATTCGAAAGAAGCCCGGTGACTTTCCACTTCCAGCAGGCACCGGTCACCGTTGTGAAGCTGGTAATGGGCATGGCCGGTGATGTTTTCCCGGATCAGGCGGGACATTTTGCCCCGAACGGGAGCAGACAGCCCCAGCTGACCGGAAGAGAGCAGGTTGACCTGGAGTGTAAGAGGTCCCTGCCGGATGAGGATCTCCTCCGGCAGGATTTTTTCGGCCCGTGCGCCCAGATAAGTGGCCAGCCGGTATTCCTGTCCCAGGAAACGCACCAGGGCCAGAACGCCGGTAAAAGAGAAGGGCCCCAGAGGAATGGAAGCGATAGACAGCATCAAAGACCCTTGAGGGAAAAGACATTGGCTCCACACATAGCGCTTGGGGAAAGAGTGGCCTTGGTCCCCTTCGATATATCCGCGGCCAGGGGAAAAGGAAAATACCCGTCCGTTCCATTCCAACCGCCCTTCCACCGAGTGGGCCATGCTGTATACCCGGTGGCGGCATTCCAGAAAGGGTACATAGCGAAAGGGACCCATGATATCCTGGGAGAGAGTTGCAGGCGGGCCGAAGGAAAGCTGGCCCCGCAGACGGGTTTCCGAAGTGGAGATGTGAAGCATTAGCCCTTTGGGAGAAAAGGAAAGTCCGTTCATTTGCCCTTCCGGCCGGTCCCAGCGAATGACGGCACCCTGAGAGGGGAGGGACACGGTCTGGCTGTTCTCGGGGGAAATCAGCTGAAGGGAACATTCCCGGCCCTGGGGGCCTTGATGGATGGCGGGAATCAGAGCCAATGTGTGTTCTTTGGACTGGCATTTGAAATACCAGCCGCGAAATTGTGAGGCCATGGTGTTTTCCTCCAAAAGTGATTTTCCCTAGTGTTTCACTGGAAAAGGAGGATATTCCTGGCCATTTCACTGTCGACGGGGAAAATGGGAAATGATATACTGAAAAAGCTCAAAAAATTTTTTGAATTTGTGAATGGATTTTCTGCTCTCCGCCGTATTAGAAGTGAAAGGCACTCAGCCAACACACAAAATATGGGACAGGAGGCACAGAAAATGAAAAAGATTTTGGCAGGAGCATTGACAGCAGCAGTGGTTCTTACGGCTGGCGGCGCGGTTTGGGCCGCAGGCGGACGGGGCACCGGTTGGCGGTATGTGGATGCAGACGGCGACGGTGTTTGCGATAACCAGGGTACAGGGTATTGCTGGACAGATGAAAACAACGATGGCATCTGCGATCATCAGGGCGCTGGATGTCGCTGGGTAGATGCAGACGGTGACGGTATTTGTGACAATCAGGGTACCGGCTGGCGGTATGTGGATGCAAATGGCGATGGTGTCTGCGACAATCAGGGCGCAGGCCGGGGGAGAATGGGGCGGTGGTCTCAGGGAGGCCGCAGCCTGTAAAAACGGGGTTATGTGATGCGCAGCGAGGAAGAGGTCCGTCAGGCGATTGACCGCTATGCCGACACCGTTCGGCGGATCTGCGGGGTTCATTTGAAAAATCGGGAAGACACCGAGGATATTTTCCAAACGGTGTTTTTGAAATATGCCATGAGTGCTCCGGATTTCCAAAGCCCGGAGCACGAAAAGGCCTGGATGATCCGGGTGACCATCAATGCCTGCAAGGATCTGCTGCGCAGTTTGCTGCGCCGCCGGACGGTGTCCTTGGATGAGGTGCTGGAGCAGCCGGCGCCCATTCCCGAGGATCATCGGGAAGTGCTGGAGGCCGTGCTGTCTTTGCCGGCGAAATACAAGGATGTGGTGTATCTTCATTATTACGAAGGCTATACGGCGTCTCAGATCGGGGAGATATTGGGGAAAAAGGCCAATACAGTGTATACGCTTCTCACCCGCGCCCGGCAGATGCTCAAGGAAAAACTGGGGGAGGGTGTATGATGGATAACAGGCTGAAAGCGGCATTTGACTCCCTGCAGGCCGATGAGGCATTGAAGCAAAAAGCCTGGGAATCGGTGCAGCAAAAACGAAGGAAGCGGCGTCCTCATTATGGCAGGCTGGTGCCTGCGTTTTGCTTGCTTCTGCTGTGTCTGGGCTTTGGCACCTGGCGGCTGTATGCTGCACCGGTGGCCCATATCACCATCGACATCAACCCTTCTGTGGAATTGCAGATCAATCGATGGGATAAAGTGGTGGATGTAAAAGGGCTGAACCCTGATGGGGAAGCATTGGCCCAGTCTCTTTCGGTACGGTTTTGGGATTATCCTCAGGCCGTGGAAGAAATATTGCAGACGCCTTTGGTGGAAGAAGCGGTGGCCCAAGGAGAAACCTTGGCGGTGGGCGTCATGGGAGACGATCCTCAGCGCCGGGAGGAGATGCTGGAAGTCCTGGCTTCCTGCCCGGGAATGGGGCAGAATGCCTATTGCTATGGGGCAGACACAGAGCAGATGGAAAAAGCACAGGAAGCGGGACTTCCCTGCGGCAAATATCAGGCTTTTCTGGAGTGGCAGGCCCTGGACCCCGATGCCACAGTGGAGCAGGCCCGCACCATGACCATGAGCCAGCTGCGGCAGAAAATTGCCGAGCTTTCCGGTGAAAGCCAGACCCGGGCTCCCGGCTGGGGCCAAGGTCAAAACCAGGGCCAGGGTCAAGGGCAAGGCCAGGGAAAAGGCTGGGGTGCCGGAGGAAGCGGCGGAAAAGGAAAACAGGGAAGACAATGAGAAAACAAAAAAGGTTCCCGCAGCTTTGAGCTGTGGGAACCTTTTTTGTTACATCTGGGATTCATCGTAATGGGCACGCTGGCCGCCGATGAATTTAGGACGGGTGCGGGCGCAGATGATGTTGGCTTCTCCGATCTGTTTGATGGAAAGGCGGGTAGGAACTGCCACCTCCCGCAGGTGCATCCCGATGAGTGTACCGCCGATGTCAATACCGGCGGCGGCCTTCACATGTTCCACCATCACCGGGTGGGAAAAGGCCTTGTATGCAGCGGTGGCAAAGCTGCCGCCTGCTTTGGGCTGAGGCACCACATTCACCGGTGCCAGGCCATAGGCCCGGGCCGCTTCTTTTTCCAGGACGATGGCCCGGTTCAGATGCTCACAGCACTGGGCTGCCAGATAAATGCCCTTTTCCTTCAAAACAGGATAGATGCCATCCAGAATGGCCTGGGCCACTTCCGGGCTGGAATCGGAACCGATCCGATGGCCGCCCACTTCGCTGGACGAGCAGCCTACCACAAAAATATCGCCCGGCTCCAGGCGGGCCCGCTCCAAAAGTTCGGTAACGGCCTGTTTGGCCTGACCGGTGATCTCCTCATACATGACAAAGACCTCCTGGGGGACAAAATCCCCAATCATATTTTCCCTCAGTATACCACGAAAAGTGAAAAATGTATACGCCCCTGGGGGAAAAGAAACAGCGGCCTGATGAGCCGCTGTTTCTTTTTTGTTCTTAGGGGAGCAGGGGTTTGCAGATCAGTTTATCCAGCTTGGTTCCCAGAATATCCTGGGCATGGGCCGGGCGCAAGACCCAGGCGGTATCGGCTCCGCCGCCGGTACCGGCCACACACACCACCGGCCCGGGCTGGATGGCGCCGCAATCCAGAGCCATGACGGCACACTCCACGCAGACCTTGGTGCCCTGGCCAAACATCCGCAGGGTGTAGGCCATGATCTCCACCGGGTAAATGCCCTTCATGCGGGTGGAAAGACCCCGCTCGGCGCCGGAGAGCACATGGGAGGTGGTGACCACCTGCATTCCGCAGTCCTCCAGTTCCTTCCGGACTTCCGGGGAAAGCTCCTGGGAGCCGGGCTCTTTGTAGCCGTTGGCATGGGTGACTACCACCACTTTCATGCCATTTCGGGCGGCTTCCTTGAAAAAGCGGGCAGTGTAGCCCGAGCCGCTGGCCACCACAATGGTGGAGATGTTTTCCTCTTTGGCGGCTTTGAGGGCCAGTTCCACCGTCTGGGCGGTGCAGTCTTTTCCGGGTTTTTCAAAATACATGGCCATCGCTCCTTTTGCTTGTTTTCTCCAGTGTATCATAAGCAGGGGAAAAACACAACGGCGGTTGCCAAAGGGAAAAGACGCAGGTATAATAAAGGAAAGATTTTCATCAATGGAAAAAGCGAGGGAATACATATGAAAGAACCCACTTTGCTGGTGCTGGCCGCCGGTATGGGCAGCCGCTACGGCGGCCTGAAGCAGATTGACCCCTTGGGACCCCATGGAGAGATCATCATCGATTATTCGCTCCATGACGCCTATCTGGCCGGTTTCCGCCGGGTGGTCTTTGTGATCAAGGAAGAGCTGAAGGATGTTTTCGAAGAGAAGGTGGGGGCTCTGGCCCGGGAGAAGATGGAAGTCCACTATGCCTTCCAGAAAACCACCGATCTGCCGGAGGGATGTTCCCTGCCGGAGGGCCGGGTCAAGCCCTGGGGCACCGGCCAGGCTGTGCTCTGCGCCAAAGATGTGATCGACGGTCCCTTCGGCGTCATCAACGCCGACGATTTTTACGGCCGGGAGACTTACAAACTGCTGTATGACTTCCTCACCGGCGCCCACACCGGGGACAAGATGGATTTCTGCATGGTGGGCTATGTGCTGAAAAACACCCTGACGGAAAATGGCACGGTATCCCGGGGCGTCTGCCAGGTGAAGGACGGCTTTTTGGAGACGGTCACCGAACGCACCAAGATCCGGGGCACCCAGGACGGGGGCGCGGAATACACCGAGGACGGAGAGCACTACATCCCCCTGTGTCCTGACAGCACCGTGTCTATGAATGTGTGGGGCTTTTCTCCGGAATTGTTCACCTGCCTGGAAGAGGGGTTTGAAGCTTTCCTCAAGGCTCCCATGCAGGACCCCCTCAAGGCGGAATATTATCTGCCTGGAGCGGTGGATGGGCTGATCCAGCAGCAGAAGGCCCAGGTGCACATGCTTCGCACCGGCAGCCAGTGGTTTGGCGTCACCTATCCCGAGGATAAGGACATGGTGAAGGCCGCCTTGAAAAAGGCCTTTGACGAGGGTATATATCCCCCTCTGCGGTAATGGTAAGAAAGAAAAAGGGCCCGGACAGCTGTCCGGGCCCTTTTGTTTTGCTGTTATGTTACCGGGCGCGATAGAGGAAGGTGACAATCTGGCCCCGAGTGCAGGAAGCATTGGGGCTGAAGATGGTATTGCTGGTGCCCGAAGTGATGGCATTTTCCACGGCCCACTGGACAGGTGCGGCAAAATAGTCGCCCTGGGCCACATCGGTGAAAGAGCTGCCCGAACCGGCCGAGGGAGAACCGGCGGCCCGGTAGAGGAAGGTCATGCCCTGGGCCCGGGTGCAGGTGCTGTTACCGCCAAAGGTGGTGGCTGTTGTGCCCGAGGTGATGCCATTTTCCACGGCCCACAGTACGGCGTCATAATAATAGTCGTCGGCACTCAGGTCGGTGAAGGGATTTTCCTGGCTCTTGGGTTCGGGGGAACCGGCAGCACGCCACAGGAAGGTGACGATCTGGGCCCGGGTGCAGGAGGATTCGGGGCCGAAGGAAGTGGCGGTGATGCCATTGGTGATGCCCTTGTCCACAGCCCAGATGACAGCGTCATGGAAATAGTCGCTTTCCGCTACATCGGTGAAGGAGGCGCTGCCTTCTCCGGCCTTGATCAAAGCGCCGCAGACGGTGCAGTAGGTGGATTTTGCAGGGTCGGCATTGTCCTCCGGCACATGCTGGCCGGTGGGCTGGATGGTCATGGTTTCGGTCAGGCCGCAGGTGGAACAGGTGCGGATCTGCATGCCGGCAGTACCGCAGGTGGCCTCCTGGGTCACTTTCCACTCACTCCACTGATGGTTGTGGGGCGGGGTGCCGTAGACGGCATAGGCAGTATAGTCGCCGGTGCTGTCTTTGGCAAAGGCGAAATAGCCGCCATAGTATTCGTTTGCGATGATCTCAGGCTGGAGAGGCTGGCCGGTCTTGTCTTTGAACAGGGACATATACTGGGAGATCAGTTCCTGCTCCATACCGTCCATGCGAACCACACCGTTATAATTCTTTTCTCCATCCACAACAATGGAGCCGCCGGTGAGGTTCATCATGTTTTTCAGGCTGGTGCCGCCGAAGCCCAGAGAGAAGCTGGTGCACTGGATAGCGCCGCTGCTCATGGTCAGGCCCCAGCAGGAGAAAGAGGATGTCTTCAAGGTGGCGTCCTTCAGGATGGTTTTGTCCAGGCCCACTCGTTCACAGTTCAGGGTGCCGTTGCCCTGGATGGTGACCACTTTCCGCTGGGAGTCCTTGATGGAGCTGCCCGAGGTGATGCCGTAGATGAGCTCCAGAAGGCCTACCTGGCTTTCGGTGCCTTCTTTTGCCACGATGGTAACATCTTTCAGGGGGTTGATCAGCTGGAGCATTTTGGTGGTCTGCACGCCGCTGAGAGTCAGGGTGTAGTTACCGTCATAGCTCCAGCCGCTGCCCGAGGAGGGCTGGTCGAAGGAATAGTTCTGGCCGTTCAGGGAAAAGGCGCTTTCCTGAGGGCCGTAGGGATCGCTGGCAAAGGCCGGCAGAGCCAGACAGCTCATGCACAGCACAAAGGCCAGAAGCAGGGATAGGAACCGTTTACTCATATTGTCTCTCTCCTTCCAAAATAGGGCTGTAGCCCATTTGAATATAAATCCAGTATAATCCTCCCAGAGAAAAAATACCAGAGAAAAGAAGGAAATTATCAAAAATAGAAAAAAGCAGGGAGAGGGTGTCCCTCTCCCTGTGCGGCCAAACCGGCAGTTTACAATTCTTTGAGACAGTAGGCCACGAGAACTTCGATCATTTTTCGCTGACTTTCTCCCAGCTGAGAAATCTGATCGGCCAGAGTCACTAAGTCGTCTGTTGTTTGTTTCCCCGTCAAAATATAATCTGTGCTGATGTTCAGTGTTTGACTTAAGCGAATCAGGTTGTCGATCCGGATGGCTTTGACGCCCCGTTCCAGATTGGAAATCATTTGAATGGAAACATCCATTTGCTCGGCCAGTTGTTCTTGGGTCAGTCGCATCAATTTTCGCCGTTCACTGATTCGCTTTCCGATTTCCTCCAAAATATAATTATCCATGGGCGGTCCTCCAAGATTAGTCCATAGGATAATTATATTTTCTTTTAGATGAAATTATAAACGCCTTTAGATTGACAGTATAGTTCTATAGATGTATAATTTGACAAAATGAAAATGGGAGGAAAAGCAGGATTATGATTGTGAAAAGAATGGTTTCTATGTTGCTGGCCCTGTCCCTTATCCTTTCTTTGGGGGCATGCAGCAAGAACAGCGACGACAATAGCAAAGGCGAAAACCAAGACAAAAGCGCATCCCAGGAGACGCCGGATCATGCAGAAGATACAGGCGCAGACCAGAGAAAACAAGAAATTATGGAACGGTTGACCAGCGATGGCGGCCAGTGGGGATATTTTTATGTTGGAAGCAGTCCGGAGGAAGCGAGTTACACATATTATGAATTCAATGAGGATGGATTTTTCCATTCGTTCACCTATGAACCGTCCACACTGGATGGGGTAGAATATGTCCACGGCCGGGAAGGCACCTATGAAATCACAGATGACAAGATCGTCTATACATATGAATTCACCAGCCAAAGCGGCACGGAAACGAAGGAAGATTCATTTGACTACACCTATGAGGACGGTGCGTTTGTGTTAAGTGTTCCCAACGGGAATCTTCACAAATCCAACTGGGAAGAGCTTACGGAAAAAATGAGAACAGACGGCTTTTTTGTCATTGACGATTTTGTGTTGGGTGAGTAAAGAAACAGAGCAAAAAACAGCCCTTTTCCTTCCATGGAAAAGGGCTGTTTTACTGAAAACTTATTTCAGAGTGTCACGGATCAGGCGGAGCATATTACCGTTGCAGATCTTGTCGATCTCGTCGTCGGTGAAGTGAGGCTTCAAAGCGTCCACAATCAGGGACAGGCCGGTGTAATCCTTGAACTCCAGAACAGAAGTGATGCCGTCAAAGTCCGAGCCAAAGCCCAGAGCATCCAGACCGGCTTTGTCACGGATGTGGAGCATATGCCGCACCACCGACTGAATGTCGGTATACTCTGCCCCTTCGTTGAGGAACTGGGAGGCAAAGTTGATGCCCACGACGCCGCCCTTTTCGCCCAGGGCATGAAGCATCTCGTCGGTCAGGTTGCGGGTGTGATTGCACAGGGCCCGGCAGCAGGAATGAGAGGCGATGAAGGGCTTTTTGCTGTGCTTCACCACATCCCAGAAGCCGCCGTCAGACAGATGGGACACATCCACCAGCATACCCAGCTCGTTCATCCGCGCGATGCAGTCCAGGCCGAACTGCTTCAGCCCCCGGTTCATGATCTCCGGATCTTTGGAGTTGGGGAAGCCCAGGCTGTTTTCATAGTTCCAGGTGAAGGAGATCAGGCGCACGCCCTTCTGGTAAAACTCCTCCAGGCGCTCCATTTTGCCCTCCAGAGGCACGCCGTCTTCCACGGTGAGCACGCTGGAAACTTTGCCGGCCGCTTTGTTGGCCATGATATCGTCATAGTTGCAGGCCGGAGCCAGCACATCTTTGTTGGCCTCCAGCTCTTTCAGATAAGCCTTGTAGACAAACTGGAAATAGTCATAGGGAGGCAGAGTGACGCCTTTGCCGGCGCCGCTGTCGTGGGTGGGGATGAAGATGGCGAAGAATTCCGCCATGGCGCCGCCCTTTATCAGCTTTTCCATGTTGATGTGGCCCGGGTTGTTCTGCAGGGTCACTTTTCCTTCCGAGCGGGCGATGCACTCGCCCATGGTGTCGCAATGGGTGTCGATGAAACGCATTTCCATAATCTTGTTCACCTTTCTATGATAAATAATATGGAACACTAGGATAATAAGGAGAATTACAGGGGATAGAGATCGGCCAGAAGGTAGCGTTCTCCTCCGTCGGGGAGGATGGTCACCACGGTTTTTCCCTCCGCTTCTTCCCGGCAGGCCACCGATACCGCAGCGGCCAGAGCAGCGCCGGAAGAGATGCCGCACAAAAGGCCCTCGGTGCGTCCCAGTTCCCGGCAAAGCTCCAAAGCGTCGGGGGTGCGCACCCTTATGATCTCATCGATGAGGGGCACATTGAGGATGGGGGGCACAAACCCTGCTCCCAATCCACGGATGGCGTGGGAAGAGGGGAGACCGCCGGAGAGCACCGGAGAGTCGTTGGGCTCCACTGCCACCAGACGGCAGTCCATACACCGGCTTTTGATGAATTCGCCGCAGCCGGTGAATGTGGCTCCGGTACCGATGCCGCAGACAAAATAGTCCACCTGAGGCACATCCTGCAAGATCTCCGGGCCGGTGCACCGGCGGTGGATCTCGCATCCCTGGTCGTTTTCAAAGGGGGAGGGCATAAAGGCATTCAGTTCCTTTTGCAGCTGCCGGGCTTTTTCCAAAGCTCCCGGCAGACCCTCTCCACCTGGAGTGAGTACCACTTTGGCGCCATAGGCTTTCAGAAGCTGGGTCAGGGGAGGCTCCACCCCTTCCGGCATGACGATATAGGCCCGCAGGCTCAAAGCGGCGCAGGCCATGGCCAGGGAAATGGCGGTGTTGCCGCCGGTGGCTTCGATGACGGCGCCCCCTGGTGGGAGCTGTCCCTCCTCCATGGCGGCCAGCAGCATGGAAAACACCGCCCGGTCTTTCACCGAGCCGGTGGGGTTGAAGCACTCCAGTTTGGCCAGGATGGGTGTGCGGCAGCCATAAAGGGCGCTGAGTTTTGTGAGACGCAGAAGGGGTGTACGACCGGTCAGCTGAGCCACAGAATCGTAAATTGCCATAAAAATCCCCCTCCTTCTTGTGTAATTCTACTATTATTCTGAAATACTGGCAACTGCGGAAAAATATATTTAGAAAAAATGTAGAAAATCCAATTTCCAACTTGTTTAAAGTTATCAAGAATGTTAGAATACAGGTGTAAGAAAGAAAAGTAATTGGAGCCAGGGGGGTTTCAATTCTTTTTTCTATGTCGTCAAAGCAGGAGAAAGCTGAAAACGACGATTTTATTGCAGGAGGAATCGTTATGCACAAGAAGCTCTTTATCCCCGGTCCGGTGGACGTGCGTCCGGAAGTTCTGGCCAAGATGTCCACCCCCATGATCTCCCACCGCGGCAAGGCTGCCACGGAGCTGGGCAAGGATGTCTGCACCAAGCTGCAGAAGGTCTTCCAGACCAACAATGTGATCGTGCTGTCCACCACTTCCGGCTCCGGTCTGATGGAAAGCGCCATCAAGTGCTGCACCGCCAAGCGTGCCGCCGTTTTCTCCATCGGCGCCTTCGGCGACAGATGGTATAAGATGGCTGTGGCCAACGGCGTTCCCGCCGACAAGTTCCGCGCTGAAGACGGACAGGCCACCGATCCCAAGCAGGTGGACGAGGCTCTGGCCACCGGCAAGTATGACCTGGTCACCGTTACCCACAACGAGACTTCTGTGGGCATCATGAACCCCATCAAGGAGATCGCTGAAGTTGTGAAGAAGTATCCCGATGTGGTCTTCTGCGTGGACACCGTCTCCTCCATGGGCGGCACCAGCATCCCTGTGGACGAGCTGGGCATCGACTTCTGCATCACTTCCACCCAGAAGTGCCTGGGCTGCCCTCCGGGAATGAGCGCAGCTTCCGTTTCCAAGAAGGCCTACGAGCGTGCCAAGACCGTTCCCAACCGCGGCCTGTATCTGGACATCGTGGAGATCTATGACAAGGTTGTCAAGGACGACAAGTATCAGTATCCCTCCACCCCCAGCGAGTCCCATATGTTCGCTCTGCAGGAAGAGCTGACCTACATGCTGGAAGTGGAAGGCCTGGAGAAGCGCTATGCCCGTCATCTGGAGATGGCCGAGTATATCCGCGCTTGGGCTAAGAAGTACTTCGCCCTCTTCTCCGATGAGAGATACCTGAGCCCCACACTGACCACCATCAAGAACACCCGTGGCATCAGCGTGGCCGACCTGAACAAGAAGCTGGCCGAAAAAGGCATCGAGATCTCCAACGGCTACGGCGATCTGAAGGAAAAGACCTTCCGTATTTCTCACATGGCTGACATGACCATGGACGACATGAAGCTGGTCACCTCCGCCATCGAAGAGGTCCTGGGCCTCTAAGCCATAGGGCAACCGAATAAAAAACAATATGCGGAAAGCAAGTGGCGAATGTTCTGCGTTCGCCACTTGCTCCATCCGCCCCGATGAAAAAGGAGAATGCAATTATGATCCGTGTACTCGCTTCCGATGGGATGAACAAAGCGGCTGCTGCCGATCTGCGCGCCAAGGGTTATGAAGTTGTAGAGCAGTTCTATGAGCCCGAAGACCTGAAGCGCGAACTGGCCAACTATGATGTGCTGGTCGTTCGTTCTGCCACCAAGGTTCGTGAGCCCATCATCGATGCTGCTGTGGAAGCTGGCCGTCTGAAGCTGGTCATCCGCGGTGGTGTTGGCGTGGACAACATCGATGTGAAGTACGCCGAGAGCAAGGGCCTGAAGGTCACCAACACCCCCAAGGCTTCTTCCGACTCTGTGGCTGAGCTGGCTCTGGGCCATATGCTGGCCATGGCTCGCTATATCAGCATTGCCAATGTGACCATGCGGGAAGGCAAGTGGGAAAAGAAAAAGTATGAAGGTGTGGAGCTGGCTGGCAAGACCCTGGGTCTCATCGGCATGGGCCGTATCTCCCAGTCCATCGCCCGCAAGGCTACCGCTCTGGGCATGAAGGTCATGTACACCGACATCTTCGAGATCAAGGGCCTGCCCGAAGAGTATGTGTGCGCCACTCAGGAAGAAGTGCTGAAGAACGCTGACTTCGTCTCCCTGCACATCCCCGCTGCCAAGGACGGCAAGCCTGTGATCACTGCTGAGCATCTGGCTATGATGAAGCCCACCGCTTTCATCGTCAACACCGCTCGCGGCGGCCTGATCGACGAAGATGCTCTGGTGGATGCTCTGGAGCAGGACAAGCTGGCTGGCGCCGCTCTGGATGTGTTTGCTAAGGAGCCCCTGCAGAACGAGCGCGTCATGAACTGCCCCAAGATCTCCCTGACCCCCCATATCGGCGGTTCCACCAAGGAAGCCCAGGGCCGCATTGGCCAGGAGATCGTTGAGATCATCGAGAATTTCTTTAACAAATAAGGAGAGTACAAAATGGCAGTCGTAAGACCCTTCCGGGCGATCCGTCCCACCAGCGAACTGGCTGACAAAGTGGCGGCCCTGCCCTATGATGTAATGAACAGCGAGGAAGCCCGCCAGATGGTGGTGGGGAACCCCTATTCCTTCCTCCATGTGGACAAGGCGGAGATCGACCTGGATCCCTCCATCGACCACTATGACAAAAAGGTCTATGAAAAGGCCCGTGATAATCTGAACAAGATGATCACCGACGGCGTCTATATCCAGGACGAGAAGCCCTGCTTCT
Source organism: Ruminococcaceae bacterium AM07-15 (assembly GCA_003477405.1). Lineage (GTDB taxonomy): Bacteria > Bacillota > Clostridia > Oscillospirales > Butyricicoccaceae > Pseudobutyricicoccus. The sequence goes on along the minus strand of QUDE01000021.1, from coordinate 25,963 downwards.
ACCTGTACAAGCAGGTGATGAACGGCCGTCCTCAGGTGGGCATCGTGGGCTGCGCTTCCATCGACGATTACATGAACAATGTGATCAAGAAGCATGAGCTGACTCGGGCCGACAAGGAAGAGGATCGGGTCAACCATGTGGATTACTGCAATGCCAACACCGGCCCCATCTTCCTGACCTACAAGGCCAGAGGTGCCATCAATGCCATTGTGGAAAAGACCATGGCTCAGGCTCCTGTGTATGATTTCGTTTCCGACGGCGTGCAGAACACCGTTTGGGTCATCACCGATGAAGCCGACATCGAGACCATCGGCAAGGAGTTCGTGGCAGCCGGCGACCTGTATATCGCTGACGGCCATCACCGCTGCGCTTCTGCTGCCCGCGTGGGCAAGATGCGCCGGGAGCAGAACCCGGGCTACACTGGCGAGGAAGAGTTCAACTACTTCCTGGCTGTGCTCTTCCCCGATGAGCAGCTGTATATCATGGACTACAACCGGGTTGTCAAGGACCTGAACGGTCTGAGCGACGAAGAGTTCATGGAGAAGATGAAGGGCATGTTCCACATCAAGGAGTATTGCGGCGAAGGCCAGTACCGGCCCGAGAGCAAGCACACCTTTGGCATGTACCTGAACGACAAGTGGTATATCCTCACCGCTCATGGCGATATCTATGATCCCAACGATCCTGTGGATCAGCTGGATGTTTCCATCCTCCAGAAGAATGTTCTCGATCCCCTGCTGGGCATCAAGGACCCCCGCACCGACAGCCGTATCGACTTCATCGGCGGCATCCGCGGTCTGGGCGAGCTGGAGAAGAGAGTCCACGAGGGCATGAAGGTGGCTTTCGCTATGTATCCCACCTCCATCGAGGAGCTGATCAACATTGCCGACGCCGGCAAGATCATGCCTCCCAAGTCCACTTGGTTTGAGCCCAAGCTGATGAGCGGCCTGTTCGTCCACCAGCTGTAAAAAGAAATTATTTCCCTCAAGGGAAATCAAAACTCCCGCCTGTTTCCAGGCGGGAGTTTTTGTGTTTTATGGGAAGTGGACGGAGAAAATCGTGCTCATGCACGCTGTATCCCCAGCTTTGTATCGCTGAACAGTTCAAAATAATCATCACCGCAGCGAGCGAGCAGCAGTTTGTTGCGCTGGCCTCGTTGATAATATTCTGCGGCCCAATAATCGATGAGCATCCGTTCGGTGCAATATTGATTCTGGCTGTTGTAGATCTTCACCCAGGCCAGACCGGGCAGATCACTTCCGAACTGGGTTTCGTAAATCCAGCAGTCCAGCACATGAAAGGCACCGGCGCATATTTGCCGGATCCACTGCTTTTTTCGCTTGCAGCTTTTTCCGATGGCGATCGCTCCCCAAGCCGTGGGGATGCCGATGAATAAATTTACGATGATTGCCGGAGTTTCCATTAGATTCCATAGAAGAAAGGGCGGCAGCAGCATACTGAAGGCAATGACTCCGCAGAAGAACATCCAAAATCCTTGGATTCGCCGCTGGCGGGACAGTTCCTTCTTCACATACTGGCCGATCCGCTCTATTTCCTCTTCAGTGGGTGAACGAAAGCCAATCAATGCTGTTTGGGTGACCTGTTCCATGGGATAGTCCCTCCTTTTTGAAAGACTTTAAAAATAGAGGCGTCTGCGATTGGTGCAGGCGCCTCTGTTTTAAGTTGTGGGTTTTTCTGTTTTTTGCTGTTTTCTGGCATAGAGGCGCCGGAGCAGATACCGGGCCAGGAAGGCAGCCGCTGTGCCAAGCAGGATGCCGCCCAGAACATCCGAAGGGTAATGGACATAAAGATAAAGCCGGGAGAATGCCATAAGAGCGGTAAAGATGCAGGCAACGATTCCTGCCTTTTTGTGATAAAACAGCAAACTTACCGCTACCGCTGTGGCGCCGAAGGTGTGGCCGGAAGGGAAGGAAAAGTCCCCCAGCCGGGGCACCAGAAGCTGTGTAAAACCGTTGGCTTCATAAGGCCGGATCCGGCCGATCAACGGCTTCAAGGTCAGATTTCCCGCCAGAAGGCAGAAGATCAGGGCCAGAGCGGCGTTGCGTCCTGCGCGGCGGGTTTTGGGAAAGCAGAGAAGCAGAGCGGCCACCAGAATATAGAACCAGCCGCCATTTCCCAAAATGGTGAACCGAGGGAAAAACCAATCCAGAAAGTCGCAGCGCAGATGCTGTATGGCATTCAAAATGCCATTGTCCAGAGAAAGAAGAAAGTCCATGTCCGCTCCTTAAAACAGTTGGATGGCGCCCAGCAGACCATAGGAGGCCACCGTCATGATGACACCGGCGGCAAAGACACCGGCGATAACGGCGGGCAATGCATACCGCATTTTCACATCCAGCAGGGCGGCGATCAAAGAACCGGACCAGGCTCCGGTGCCGGGCAGAGGGATGGCTACAAACAGAAACAGGCCCACGGCGGAATATTTCTGCACTGTTACCTTATCGGCCTTTTTCATCAGCCGATCTTCCACTTTTTGTGTAAATCCGGCCAGCAGCCGGGTGGTTTTCAGCCAGGCGAAGATAGGCCGGGCCAGCAGGATCAAGAAGGGGACCGGCAGAATGTTCCCCAGGAAGGATACCAAAAAGGCATGCTGCCAGGGGATGCCCATAGCGGCGCCAAAGATGATGGAACCGCGCAGTTCGATGAAGGGAATCATGGAAATGATGAAAAGCGCAAAGTCTTTGCCACCAAACAGGAAAAAGTCAAAAATCCGCTGAATGATCTGATCCACAGTGTCTCTCCTTTAAAAGTCGTGATGCCGCCCCGCTCAAGGGGTCGAATGTAACTATTATATAGGATAGATGGTGTCGATTCAACTGAGAATAAAAAATTTACATCTTCTTTCAATAAAGCTTCTGATAGAGATTGAAAGAGAAGCTGGAAGATGTTATACTGATATATTATGGTGAAGTTACGAAAAAACCGCAGTGGTTTTTTCAGAAAGGAATCTTGCATATGAGCGATTTTGTGTTGAGTTGCTGCTCGACAGTGGATCTTTCCATGGAGCACCTGAAGAGCCGGGATATTCATTATATTTGCTTTCACTATTCCCTCAACGGGCAGAGTTATCCCGATGATCTGGGGCAGACCATCCCCTTTGATCGGTTCTACCAGGCCATGGCCGACGGGGCGGAGACCAAAACATCCCAGGTCAATGCCGAGGAATATGTGGCCTATTTCACCCCTTTCCTGGAAGCGGGGAAGGATATCCTTCATGTGACGCTGTCTTCGGGAATTTCGGGCACCATCAATTCCGCCCATGTGGCGCAGCAGGAGCTGGCGGAAAAATTCCCGGAGCGGAAGATCTTTATTGTGGATTCCCTGGGAGCCTCTTCTGGCTACGGCCTTTTGATGGATAGATTGGCCGATTTGCGGGATGAGGGCATGGGAGTGGAAGAGCTGGCCCAGTGGGCCGAGGAAAACCGTCTGCATGTGCACCATTGGTTTTTCTCCACAGACCTCAGTTTTTATGTCAAGGGCGGCCGGATCTCCAAGGCTTCCGGCTGGTTCGGCACACTGCTCAACATTTGTCCGCTGCTGAATATGGACAATCAGGGACGCTTGGTCCCCCGCTTCAAGATCCGGGGAAAAAATGCCGTTATCCGTGAGATTGAAAAGAAGATGGAAGAGTTTGCTCAGAATGGGAAGAATTATGATGGCAAATGCTATATCTCCCAATCGGCTTGCTATGAGGATGCTCGGGCGGTAGCCGATCTGGTGGAGCAGAATTTCCCCCATCTCAATGGCAAAGTGGAGATCAACAGCATTGGCACGACCATCGGCAGCCATACCGGCCCCGGCACAGTGGCCCTCTTTTTCTGGGGGAGCAAAAGGGAAAATTAGTATGTTTATTTGGAAAGCCCGCCTGGCTCTGGCGGGCTTTTACTGTTTATTGATTTTTTGTGCTGTGCTATGCTATACTTTATAATTGAGGAAATATAGGGCGAAGCCCTTTTTGCATGACGCATCTCCTTCCGGGTTGGAGGTGCTGGTGGATCATTTTTGCCCGGGAAAGAGGAAAGGAAATGACAGAACAAAGTAAAATTCGCAATTTTTCCATTGTGGCCCATATTGACCATGGCAAATCCATCCCCAGGAAGCAGAGCTCCCTGGGGACCCCTGTGGATTGGATATTCCAGCCGAAAGTGAATTCCGGCTGGAAGGGTTCGGCCCGATGGGCCGTCCCATCTTCGATGGGGCCCGGCGTGGATTTGCTGTAAGGAGGAGCCTTGGATGACAGAACAAAGTAAAATTCGCAATTTTTCCATTGTGGCCCATATCGATCATGGCAAATCCACGCTGGCCGACCGGCTGATGGAGGCCTGTGACGCTGTTTCCGACCGGGAGATGGAAGACCAGCTGCTGGACAACATGGATCTGGAGCGGGAACGGGGCATTACCATCAAAGCCCGGGCCGTGCGGCTCAATTACAAGGCCCAGGATGGGGCAACCTATGCCCTCAACCTGATCGACACCCCGGGCCATGTGGACTTCAACTATGAAGTGTCCCGCTCTTTGGCCGCATGTGAAGGAGCCATTTTGGTGGTGGATGCCGCCCAGGGCATCGAAGCCCAGACCCTGGCCAACACCTATCTGGCGTTGGAGCATGATCTGGAGATCCTGCCGGTGCTGAATAAAATCGATCTGCCGGCCGCTGATCCTCAGCGGGTCAAAGGGGAGATCGAGGATATCATCGGCATCCCTGCGTTGGATGCGCCGGAGATTTCGGCCAAGATGGGGCTGAACATTCCGGCGGTGCTGGAGGATATTGTGCAGAATGTGCCTGCTCCCCAGGGGGATTCCCAGGCGCCTTTCCGGGCCTTGATCTTTGATAGCCAATATGATCCCTACCGGGGCGTCATTGTCTATTTCCGGATCATGGAGGGCACACTCTCTACCGGTATGAAAGTAAAGATGATGGCCACCGGCGGAGAATATGAAGTGCTGGAATGCGGTTATCTGCTGCCCATGGGCATGGGGCCCTGTGAGACCCTGACCGCCGGAGAAGTGGGCTATTTCACCGCTTCCATCAAAAATGTGAAGGACACCCGGGTGGGTGATACCATCACAGAGGCCGACCGCCCTGCTGCGGAGCCGTTGCCCGGTTATCGCCCGGCCCAGGCTATGGTGTATTGCGGTGTTTATACTGAGGACGGCTCCAAATATCCTGATTTGCGGGATGCGCTGGAAAAGCTCCAGCTCAACGATGCTGCGCTGTCCTTTGAACCGGAATCTTCTGCGGCCCTGGGCTTTGGTTTCCGCTGCGGCTTTTTGGGGATGCTCCACATGGAGATCATCCAGGAGCGGCTGGAGCGGGAATTTGACCTGGACCTGGTGACCACTCTGCCCTCGGTTATTTATGAAATCACCAAGACTGACGGCACAGTTGTGCGGGTGGATAACCCCCACAACTATCCCGATCCTGGTTCCATTGCCCTTTCCAAGGAACCTTATGCCAAGGTGTCCATCATTGCGCCGCCGGATTATGTGGGCAATATCATGCCTATGTGCCAGGAGCGGCGGGGCGAATTCAAAGATATGCAGTATCTGGATCAAAACCTGGTGGAGCTGCACTATCAGATGCCTCTGGGTGAGATCATTTATGACTTTTTTGATGCACTGAAAGCCCGCACCAAGGGCTATGCTTCCCTGGACTATGAAATGTCCGATTATCGGGAGAGCGATCTGGTGAAAGTGGATCTGCTGCTCAACGGCGAGCAGGTGGATGCTCTGTCCTTCATTGCCCACCGGGAGAAGGCATACAGCCGGGCCCGGCGGATCTGTGAAAAGCTGAAGGAAAACATTCCCCGTCAGCTGTTTGAGGTACCCATCCAGGCGGCCATCGGCGGTAAGATCATCGCCCGGGAAACGGTGAAAGCCATGCGGAAGGATGTGCTGGCCAAGTGCTATGGCGGCGACATCACCCGAAAGAAGAAGCTGCTGGAAAAGCAGAAAGAAGGCAAAAAGAAGATGCGGAGCTTGGGAAGTGTACAGCTTCCCACCGAGGCCTTTATGGCAGTACTGAAGCTGGACGAAGAGTAAGCACTGGGCCCCTGCGGCCTGAACAGAGTGGTGCTGCTGAAAGGGAATAGCCTGGGTGAAGGCCAGTATGGCTGTCCGGACACCGGACCAATTCATTTGGCCCGAGCCAGTGCAATCAAAGGGGTCCCCACAAAAGAAAAAGCTTTTGCGGGGAAATAAAAAGAAGATGCGGAGCCTGGGAAGTGTGCAGCTTCCCACCGAGGCCTTTATGGCAGTACTGAAGCTGGACGAAGAATAAGCACTAGGCCCCGTGGCCTGAACAGAGTGGTGCTGCTGAAAGGGAATAGCCTGGGTGAAGGCCAGTATGGCTGTCCGGACACCGGACCAATTCATTTGGCCCGAGCCAGTGCAATCAAAGGGGTCCCCACAAAAGAAAAAGCTTTTGCGGGGAAATAAAAAGAAGATGCGGAGCCTGGGAAGTGTACAGCTTCCCACCGAGGCCTTTATGGCAGTGCTGAAGCTGGACGAGGAGTAGGCTCTGGGCCCGCGGCCTGAACAGAGCAATGCTGCTGAAACGAAATAGCCCTGGTGAAGGCCGATATGGCTGTCCGGACACCGGACCTGCGGCCTGAGCAGAGCGATGCTGCTGAAACAGAATAGCCCTGGTGAAGGCCAGTATGGCAGGCCGGACACCGGCCCTGCGGCCTGAACAGGGGAGAAAACGAGGAATTATGGGATTTCGCAAAAAACAGCCGCCCAAGCCGGCGATCCGGCAGAGCTTGGGTGTTTATATCCATGTACCATTCTGCCGGAAAAAATGCTCTTATTGCGATTTTTACTCCCGTCCCTGCAAGGATGAAAGTCTGATGGATCGGTATGTCCGGGCGGTGGAGCGGCATTTCGGAGATTACTTCCGGGGCAGCGAAAGTTTTGATATCGATACCGTTTATTTTGGCGGTGGGACCCCTTCTTTGCTGGGAAGCAAACGGCTGCGGCAGCTGCTCACCGCTTTGGAGAAAACCGGAGGCATTGCCAAAGGCGCTGAGATCACCGTGGAATGCAATCCGGAGAGCGTAGACAAAAAGATGTTCCGCGCTCTTTTCAAAGCAGGGGTCAACCGACTTTCCATGGGGGTCCAAAGTGCTCACGACGATGAGCTGTTGGCTCTGGGCCGTCTGCATACCTTTCAGCAGGCCCGTCAGGCGGTGGCCGAGGCCAAGGAAGCGGGATTTTCCAATATCTCTTTGGATCTGATCTACGGCCTGCCTGGTCAGACCATGGAACAGTGGAAAGATTCAGTGGAGCAGATCATCGCTCTGGAGCCCCAGCATATCTCTGCCTATGCTCTCAAACTGGAAAAAGGTACGCCGCTGTATGAAGAAAATCCGGAGTTGCCTCCGGAGGATGTGCAGGCCGATATGTACTTTTACGCAGTGGAACGGCTGGAACAGGCGGGATTTGAGCAATACGAGATCTCCAATTTCGCCCAAAAGGGTTATCGCTCCCGGCACAACAGCCGCTATTGGGATTTGTCCCAGTATCTGGGCTTTGGCCCTTCGGCCCACAGCTTTTTCGGTGGCCGCCGCTTTTCCTTCATCGCCGATACCCAGGGATATATCGACGGTGTGGAGGGCAACGGCCCGCTGCTGGAGGAAGCCGAGGAAGTGGCCAGTTTCCATCGCCATGGGGAATATATCATGCTGAAACTGCGTACCACCGATGGGGTGGACGAAGAGGAGTTTTACCGTCGCTTCCGGCTGGAGTTTACGCCCTACGCCCAGCGGCTGAGCAAATACATCCAGGCCGGCTACTGCCAAAACGAAGGAGGGGTGTGGCGGCTGACACCCAAGGGAATGATGGTGTCCAATGGGATTTTGACCGATGTGCTGGAAAGCGAACTGTTGTAACAAAGAGAAAATGAAAAATGGGGAAGAGGTTTGAAAAAATGAAGGATCAACACCGACGGGAAAGCTATGGCCTGCGGATCGTGCTGATGCTCCTGGGGCTGTTTCTGTGTGCCTTGGGCAGCGTGATTACCATGCGGGCCAATCTGGGCTTTACGCCATGGAATGTATTCCATCAGGGCATTCACAATGTGACAGGCATCACCATAGGCACCGCCAACACTTTGGTGGGAATGTTTATTTTGTGCATCGATCTTTTGCTGCGGGAGCGGATCGGATTGGGCAGCATCTGCAATATGCTGCTCATCGGCCCCTTTACCGATTTTGTCATCTGGACCGATGTGCTGCCCACCATGGACACCTGGTATACCGGTCTTTTGATGTTGGTGGCCGGTATGATGGTGGTGGGTTTCGGCACTTATCTTTATATCCGTTCCCAGTTCGGCGCCGGTCCACGGGATAGCCTGATGGTAGCCACTGCACGGAAAACCCATTTCAAGCCCGGTTATTGCCGTATCGCCATCGAAGCCACTGTCACCCTTTTGGGCTTCTTTATGGGCGGGCCTGTGGGCCTGGGCACTTTGGTGGGCGCCTTTGGTCAGGGCTTGTGCCTTCAGTTGATCTTCCAGCTGACCCGCTTTAAGCCTACTGAGATCCGTCATGAGAATTTTGTGGACCTGTGGCGCAATCTGAAAAATGGACAGGCCGCTGGAAAGAAAATAGGATAAGGAAATTATTTTAAAACCGTCTGCCATTCGGTAGGCGGTTTTTTGCTGCGTGCACAATATGAAATTTGTAAATAAAAATATAATTTGTAAAAATAGTTATATAAATATCTTGACAAAAGTTGAAATTGGGTGCATCATAAGCATGAGGAAAGCACAGGAGGTGCAAAATGAAAAAGACATTATATAGCCTGATGCTGTCGGAGGATGTGGTACGGGCGGTGGATGAGCGGGCCCATCAGTTGGGCCTGAGCCGTTCGGGACTGGTCAACCAGATCCTGGCCCAAAGCCTTTCCGTGGCCACCCCCGAGAGCCGGATCAACGATATTTTTCAGCAGATGGAGGCCTTGATGGCCCCGGTGAAAGAACTGGTGCCCTTTTTCGCACCCAATTCCCCCACCATGTCCTTGAAATCCAGCCTGGCCTATAAGTACCGGCCCACGGTAAAATACGAAGTGGAGCTGAGCCGGGGCGGGGAAGGAAAGCTGGGAGATCTGAGTGTGGTGTTCCGTACCCAGTCGGCCCAACTCATCGCCGATATGACCGATTTCTTCCGCCTGTGGGTGGGCATCGAGAACGCACACCTGGCTCCCTTGCTGGGAGCCCGGCTGGAATGTGCCCTTTACGAAGGAAAATTCCTGCGGCCCATTCCCCTGCCACGCAGCCGGAACTGCTCGGCCCAGGACATCGCCCAGGCCCTTTCCCAGTATGTGCAGCTGTTTGACCGGCTGCTGAAAGGATACCTTGCCGGAGATCTTTCTCCCCAGGATGTGGAAAAGGCCTATTGCGAGGACTTGAAAACCAGAACACTGTACCTTTAAAAATGAGGTGAAGAACAATGAATGCCAATCGCTATACACAGAAAACACTGGACGCCATCCGCACAGCCCAGCAGATGGCCCAGGAAAATCAGAATCAATATGTGATGCCGGAGCATCTGTTGTATGCTCTGGTGGATCAGGACGGTGGGCTTATCGGCTCGCTTTTGCGGAAGATGGGTGTGGATCAGGATGGCCTTGTGGCCCAGCTGGACACCATGATCGGGAATCTGCCCAAGGTCACCGGCAGCAACACACAGGTATATGCCGCGCCGGAAACCAGCCAGGCCTTGGATTTCTCCGAGAAGATCGCCGAGAAAATGGGCGACAGCTATGTATCGGTGGAACATCTGATGCTGGCCCTGCTGGACAAAGGCCCGGCTTCCTTGCGGAAGATGCTCTCTTCCCGGGGCGTGACGAAAGATCGGTTCACCCAGGAACTGGCCAAAGTAAAAAGCGGCCCGGTGAATTCCGACAACCCGGAGGACACCTATGACGCTTTGCAGAAATACGGCACCGATCTGGTGGAGCGGGCCCGCGGCCAGAAGCTGGACCCGGTGATCGGCCGGGATACCGAGATCCGCAATGTGGTGCGGATTCTGTCCCGGAAAACCAAGAACAACCCGGTGCTCATCGGTGAGCCTGGCGTGGGCAAGACGGCTATTGCCGAAGGACTGGCCCAGCGGATCGTCCGGGGAGATGTGCCTGAGGGTTTGAAGGATCGGACGATCTTTTCCCTGGATATGGGCGCCCTGATTGCCGGTGCCAAATACCGGGGCGAGTTCGAAGAGCGGCTCAAGGCGGTGCTGGAACAGATTCGCAAATCGGAAGGCAAGATCATCCTGTTCATCGATGAGCTGCACACCATTGTGGGCGCTGGCAAAACCGAAGGCAGCATGGATGCAGGCAATTTGCTCAAGCCCATGCTGGCCCGGGGTGAGCTGCACTGCATCGGCGCTACCACCCTGGATGAATACCGGAAATATATCGAAAAGGATGCCGCTTTGGAACGCCGGTTCCAGCCGGTGATGGTGGATGAACCCACAGTGGAGGATACCATTTCCATTCTCCGTGGCCTGAAAGAACGGTATGAGGTTTTCCACGGCGTGCGCATCCACGACAATGCCCTGGTGGCGGCGGCCACGCTGTCCCATCGGTACATCACCGACCGTTTCCTGCCGGATAAGGCCATCGATTTGGTGGACGAAGCCTGCGCTATGATCCGCACCGAAATCGACTCCATGCCGGCTGAGTTGGATGACCTGCGGCGGAAGATCATGCAGCAGGAGATCGAGGAAATGGCCCTGAAGAAGGAAGAAGATCAGCTGTCCAAGGACCGTCTCCAGCAGTTGGCTAAGGAACTGAGCGAGGAAAAGGACCAGTTCAATGCCATGAAAGCCCGCTGGGAAGCCGAAAAGAGCGGCGTGGACCGTGTGAAAGAGCTGAAGAGCCAGATCGAGCAGATGCACGGAGCAATCGAGCAGGCCCAGAACAACCTGGAATACGAAAAGGCCGCCAAGCTGAAATACTCCGATCTGCCTGCGCTGGAAAAACAGCTCCAGCAGGCCGAAAGTGAAAGCGAGAAGCACACCGAAAATACTTTGGTGCATGACACCGTCACCGAAGGGGAGATCGCCGACATTGTAGCCAAATGGACCGGTATCCCGGTGAGCCGTCTGATGGAAGGAGAACGGGAGAAGCTGCTGCATCTGGACGAAGTGATCCACAAGCGGGTGGTGGGCCAGGATGAAGCGGTGCGCCTTGTCACCGAAGCCATCCAGCGTTCCCGGGCTGGTATCGCCGATCCGGGCCGGCCCATCGGCAGCTTCCTGTTCCTGGGGCCCACCGGTGTGGGCAAAACCGAGTTGGCCAAATCCCTGGCCGATTGCCTCTTTGACGATGAACACAACCTGGTGCGCATCGATATGACCGAATACATGGAGAAATTCTCGGTGTCCCGTCTCATCGGCGCGCCTCCGGGATATGTGGGGTATGACGAGGGCGGCCAGCTCACCGAAGCAGTGCGCCGCAAGCCTTACAGCGTGGTGCTTTTCGACGAGGTGGAGAAGGCCCACCCCGATGTGTTCAATATTTTGCTCCAGATCCTGGACGACGGCCACATCACCGACAGCCAGGGCCGGAAGGTGGATTTCAAAAACACCATCATCATCCTCACCTCCAATCTGGGCAGCCAGGAGCTGTTGGGCGGCATCAGCCAGGATGGGGAGATTTCCGAAGGGGCGAGAAATGCCGTGATGAGTCTGCTGAAGCAGTCCTTCCGTCCGGAGTTCCTCAACCGTCTGGATGAAGTGGTGCTCTTCAAGCCTTTGACCAAGGAAAACCTGACAGGCATCATCGACATTCTCATGGCCGGTCTGAAAAAGCGGCTGGCGGATAAGACCCTGACCCTGGAAGTGACCGCAGAGGCCAAGGATTTGCTGATTCAGCGGGGGTATGATCCCATCTATGGCGCCCGGCCTTTGAAGCGGTATCTGCAAAGCAGTGCCGAGACGCTGATTGCAAAATCCATCCTGCGAGGCGACCTGCCTGCAGGCAGCACCCTGGTGCTGGATGTGGAAGATGGAGAGCTCACCTGCAGGAAAAAGTAAAGAAAAAAGGACCTGAAAGGGTCCTTTTTTCAAGCTGTCGAAAACTTGTATCGCAAAAAAAGAGGGTTTTTCCTCCCTTTCATCAATCCGCAAAAAGCTGCGACCTGTGCGTGGCTTTTTGCACTTCTCAAGGGGCAAGTGTGCGCCAAAGGCGTGCATGCAGCCCCTTGCAAAAATTCGAATAAGTGGCCAGAGGCCACTTGTTCGACATGCTCAAAGGACCCGAGAGGGTCCTTTTTTTCTGTGCGAAAAGACGGAAAAGACCAGGGAGAAAGGGTATGGTAAAGGAAAGGGCCGGAGAAAGGAGGGAAGATCAGCCGGCCCGGAAAGGAGGAGAAAATGGATATACAGTATAAGGCCTGTGCACCGGAAAATTACACCCGGGGCCGGAAAGAGCCTGTTCGCTACCTGGTCATCCACTACACGGCCAACGATGGAGATACCGCCCGGGGCAATGCCGCCTATTTTGCAAGGGAAAACGGGGGACATACATCGGCCCACTATTTTGTGGATGAAAAGGAGGTGTGGCAAAGTGTAAAAGAGGGGGATACTGCCCATCACTGCGGGGCCAAAAGCTATCGCCATCCCCATTGCCGCAACCATAACAGCATCGGTATCGAACTGTGCAGCCGGAAAGGGGAAGGGGGATATGTTTTTCTTCCTCAGACGGTGGAGCGGGCCGCTTTGCTCACCCGTTCGCTCATGGAAAAATACGGCCTGGGGCCGGAAGATGTGCTGCGGCATTACGATGTGACGGGAAAAAACTGCCCGGCCCCCTTTGTGGAGCAGCCGGAAGCATGGGCAGATTTTCAGAACAGATTGCAAGAGGAGGAATGGGAAATGGAACTGCCTGCATGGGCAAAAACGACCTATCATTGGCTGGAAGAAATGCCGGATTGGGCCAGAAGCTCGGTGAGCAAGGCCGTGGCCCAGGGCGTGATCGACACCAATGAGGACAACTCAGTGACCCTACCTGGTCTGAACCTCCAGACCATTGTGTGGATGGACAGGGCGGGGCTACTGGACAAAAAGGAGGGATGATGGATGGATAAATTGTTGGAAGTGAAAAAGACGGTCACCGCTTTGACGGCGGCTCTTTCGGCCTTTTTGGGCTGGATGGGCTGGCTGGTGGTGCTCTATGCTGTGAGCATGGGCATCGATTATCTTACCGGCAGCGCTCTTGCGGCCAAAAACGGAGATTGGCAAAGCCAGAAGGCCCGGGAGGGTCTGTGGCACAAGGCCGGCAGCATCCTGGCGGTGATCGTGGCCGCCTTGGCCGATTTTTTGCTGGGATTGGTGCTGAAAAACCTGCCTTTGAGTTTGCCTTTTACCTATACTGTGCTTTTGTGTCCGGTAGTGCTGGTGTGGTATATCCTCACCGAAATGGGAAGCATTGTGGAAAATGTGGGAGAGATGGGGGCGAAAGTTCCCGCTTTTCTCAAAAACATCATTGCAGTGCTCCATACCGGTGTGGAAGAAAGCGGAGACAAGCTGGTGGGGAAAAAATAAAAAAGCAGGCGCGGAGCATGGCTTCCGCGCCTGTTTCCTATTCTTTTCGGTATTTCTTGGGGGTGAATTTCTGCTTGGCCAGGCGTTTGGTCATTTCCAGCTGGTTTTCCAGACTGGCCCGCAGCAGCTGGCGGGTCTCTTCGTCCAATGGCTCGCCGTCGAACATCAGACCGTCTCCGGCCTCTTCCAGCATGGCCAGGGTTTCCGACAGCTTTTGGGCCACATCCCGCACCGGCGGATCGTCCGGCAGGGGAGCCTGCCCCGGGGCCTCCACCAGCTGGGCCTTGGTAATGCCGAAATATTGGGCCAGCAGCTGGATTTTGTCAATGCGGGGATAGGCATTGCCGCTGATCCACTCGCACACGGTGGAATAGGGCACCTGCAAAGCACTGGCGATTTCCTTGCGGCTGACGCCCAGTCGGGCCATTTGCCGTTTGATGTTTTCACCCATGATTTTTTTATTGCCCAGATCGTTCATACAATCAACCCCTTGGTGCAATTATACGATATTATCGTATAAACTGCAAGAGGACAATGGAAAAATACGATTTAATTGTTGACAAAACGATTAAATCGTATTACAATAAATGCAAGATCAGAAAAGGAGTGAAGAACAGATGGCATTGACATTGCGTGCGGCCCGGATCAACAAGGGCCTGAGCCGTCAGGAGGCGGCAAAACTGCTGGGGGTGGGGGTTTCCACCATCGGCAATTACGAACGGGGCGTTTCCTATCCCGATGTACCGGTGATCCAAAAGATGGAGCAGGTGTACGGTGTGCCCTACGCGGAGATGACTTTTGGAGGAACCCAGGAGGGAAAAAAGGATGGAGGAGAGTAAACAGCTGCTTTTTCAGGCAGCAACATTGTGGGAACATATCGGGGAAAGGCGGCTCTATGTGGGCCCGGAAGGAGTGATGGTGCCGCCGGAAACCTTTTTTGATGCATTTTCCTATTGGGAGGACGGCGGTCAGCAGCTGGAGGACGGCCGGCGGCTGCTCCATACCAAACTCCAGGGCGTGCCGGTTTATTGCTGGGGCAAGGTGAGCTGAACCCTTGGGGAAATCATTGCAATCTCGTTTTTCCTTTGCTACAATCAAAGCAAAGGAAAAGGGAAGAATGGCTATGGAAACACTGCATTTTGCCCATATCAGCGATACCCACCTTACCTGTGGGGGAAGCAGCCCTTTCATGCAGCGGGTGGCCCGGGAGGTTCGGGACCCTTGGGACAATCTGAAGGACTGCCTTTGTCAGCTCCAGGGGAAAGCATTGGATTTTGTGCTGCTCACCGGCGACCTTGTCCACGAGGGAGAGGAAGAGGACTATAAGGCGCTGAAAAGATTGCTGGAGGAAAAACTGCCGGGAGTTCCTCTGTGCTGCGCCATGGGGAACCATGACCATCGCCTGGCCTTCCGCCGGGGATTTCTGGGAGAGAATACAGAGGACGCCGGTCCCTGTCTGGCCTACACCCAGGTGAAGGGATTGGGTATTATTACATTGGATTCCCCCTATCTCCATGGGACAGACGGCACATTGCCTCCGGATCAGCTGGAATTTTTGCGCAAGTCTTTGGAGCAAAAACCGCCCCGGGGAAATATTGTCATTCTCCATCATCCGGTGGTAGGCCAGCAGCCCTGGGGGCCTATGGAAGCGCCGGAAGAATATTTGGAGCTTTTGGCAAAGGGAAAGGTGCGGGGCGTTTTTGCCGGGCATCTCCATTGTTCTTTTCACGGCTGGCGGGGAGGCGTGCCCCATTACACCGCCGGTTCTCTGGCCTTTGGCATCGATATGGAAGAGCACAGAGCGGTGTATACCAACCAGTGGTGCTATCACCTGTGCCGCATGGAGGGGGACGGAACCGTGTCCTTCTGGCCGGTAGCCCTGTCGCCTAGTCGCCAGGTGCTCCAGGTAAAACCTATGGGATCATGAAAAAAGATTCCTCGGAAATTTCCGGGGAATCTTTCTTTTTGTCCCATCAAACCGCCTTTTGTTGACAAGGCCCCGGGGGCGGTGTAAACTAAAGAATGAATACATGGGCCTTTGTGGCTCTGAACCCAGGAAAGGGGAAGACCGATGAAGGCTCTTTTCAAGAAAACCTCCGGCAGTATCGGGGCCGATTGTTGGCTGTTGGCCCTTCTGCTGGCGGCATTTTTTTTGTTCCAGCTGCCTCGGCTGGATCAAGCGCCTTGGGAAAATTACGATAGCTGGCGCCAGACCGACACCTATACCATTGCCCAGAATTACGCCCAGCGGGATATGAATCCTCTGCGGCCCCAATTCAATTACGACGGGCCTGGGGACAACTATGTGCAGCTGGAGCTGCAGGTGATGCCCTATCTGTCGGCTGTGCTGTTCAAGATACTGGGGCGGGAGCCCTATTGGGTGCCCAGGCTGATCAGCCTGCTGTTTTTCATGGGCTCGGCGGTGTTTTGCTATGGCATCGGCCGCAGATTGCTGAAAAATCGCTGGGCGGCTTTGGGGGCTTTTGCCGTTTACCTGGTCATGCCCATCAGCTTGCTGTACAGCCGGGCCATCATGCCGGAAGCGGCAGCCCTGTTTTTCTATACGGCCGCCATCTATTTCTTCCTCCGCTGGTATCAGGGGGGAGACCGGGGCGCTTTGGCACTCTCCGGGGTGATGATGGGCCTGGCCATTATGGAAAAGACGCCCACAGCTTTTGCCGGGCTGATGATTGTGGTGCTCTTTTTCAAAAAAAGAGGGCTCCGCAGCTTCAAAGACCCCATGTTTTATGGCTATGGTGCGCTGTCTTTGGGCTTGCCTCTGCTTTATTATTGGTATGCCGGACAGGTGGCCACCTTTACTTTTGTATCGGGGATCGCAGAAAAGCACATTTTGAAAAGTGCCTTCACCGCCATATTCACTTCCCAGGCATGGGAGTTTTTCCAGCGGGAAATGCCCTTGTTTTTCAGCTGGCCGGTGCTGATTGGGATGCTGCTGGGAGTTCTGTGCTGCCTGAAGCGAAAAAACCTGCCCCTTCTTCTCTGGACGCTATCCATGGCTTTGGAGACCGCTACCATCGTGGCCGTCATCCGGTTTGGATATTATATGGTGTTTTTAGCGCCGCTGTTTGCCCTTCTGTGCGCCGCTGTGCTGCTGGAGGTGGGAAAATGGATTCCCAAAGCCGGAGTGGTGCTGGGGTGTGTGCTGTGCGCCGCCGTGTTTTACCACAGTCTTACAGTGGCCTGGCCCATGGCGTCTGTCAATGAGACCATTACCGCCCAGGCCCAGGTGATCCAGAAGGTGACCGATGAGGAGGATGTGCTGGCGGTGGCCTCACCGGACCCGGTGCTGCTGGGAGCTTGCCAGCGCATGGGCTATCGGGCCAATCTCCGGTATTACGACTATATTCCGCAAGAGCCGGAAGAGGAGCTTGCCTATTTCCTGGGCCACGGCGTCCGGTATTTTGTGGTTCCGGGCGGCGTGATTCCGGGGGAAGATGGGGAAGAATACCTGGAGCTGCTGCAGACCTGGTATCCTTTGGTGTACCAAGGGGAAGAATGTTTGATTTTTGACCTGGAGGGGAAAGTATGATGGCACAACTGCGGGGGGCTTACGAAAAGCTGCCTCCGATTTTGAAATATCTCCTGATCTCCATTTTTGTCACGGTGGTGGATGCCGCCATTGTGTGGGTGCTGTCCATCCGCATGGGCGTGGGGCTGGGGATCGCCAACACTGTGGGCGTGGTAGTGGGCCAGGTGATCCACTATGGTCTGGCTTCCGGCCAGGTGTTTGAGATGGAGTTCGGAACGGTGGGAGCGGTGATTTATTTCGGCACCTTCCTGCTGGGGCTATTGCTGGCCAACTGGATCATCACCACCGTCTTTGCCCTCTGCCAGGGACTGATGGGAAAAAACCTGGCCTTTCTCGTGTCCAAAGGATGTTCGGTAGTGGGACCGTTTTTCGCCCTCTATTTCCTGCGGAAAGGTTTGTATGCTTGTGTGAAAAGGAGAAGAAGCAAATGAATACATTGTTTGCCTGCCTGCCCTGTTATAACGAAGAAGAGAACATCATCTCCCTGACCCTGGGGTGGCTGGAGCAGGAGGAGGCTTTGAAAAAAGAGGGCTTTTCCCTTCAGGTGGTGGCCATCGACGACAAAAGCACCGACAGCACAAAGGAAAAGATCAGCCAGCTGGAGCGGGAGCATCCCCAGGTGCATCTGGTGGCCCATGAAAAGAATATGAACCTGGGCGGTGGCGTCAATACAGCGGTGACCTATTTCCTCCAGCACGGCGTGCCTGGAGATCTGTGTGTGCTGATGGATGGGGACAACACCCATGACCCCAAGTATGTTCATTCCATGATCCAGGCGGTGCGCAGGGGAGCCGATGTGGTCATTGCCTCCCGTTACCAGGGAGGCGCCGAGGTTCACGGCGTGCCCCGTCACCGGCTGCTGCTTAGCGATGGAGCCAAGCTCTATTATTCCCTTATGCTTCGGGTGCCCAAGGTGAAGGACTACACTTGCGGCTACCGGGCCTATACCTATCAGAGCCTTCAGCGGGCCCGGAAAAAGTACGGGGATCAGCTGATTACCCAGCGCTCCTTCGCCTGTATGATGGAGCTTTTGTACAAGCTCTACCGCAGCGGCTGCCGTTTTGACGAAGTGCCGTTTTCCCTGCGCTATGACAACAAAGGCGGGGAAAGCAAAATGCGGGTGCTGCGCACCATGAAGGACAGTCTGAAAACCGCCTGGCAGCTGCGCCGGGGAAAAATTTAAAAAATGCAAAAAAAAGATCCGGCCGTCATCCGGATCTTTTTTTCGGCCCTTTCGGGGCCAGTGAAACAATATGAGAAACAGAAAAGAGAGATGAAAGGGAAAAGAGGGAGTGAAGCGGGAGGGGGGATCCCGCGGGGGTTTCAATTCTCTTCCTCCCGATCACAGTTTTTATTTTAATGGGCAAATGTAAAGAGAGCATACACTTTTTTTAAATAATATTTGAACAATCAAACTTCTTCATGGGGAAGCATATCGAAGAGCTTGTAAATGTCTCCTGCGCCCATGGTGAAGATCAGATCCCCCGGGCGGGCCTGCCGGCGGATGAATTCCGCAGCTTCGGGAAGGGTGGGGGTGAAAACGGCGCCGGGAATCCGATCGGCCAGGCTCTTGGAGGAGATATGGTTCACATTGGTCTCCCGGGCGGCATAGATCTCAGTGAGCACGGCGATGTCCGCATAGGAAAGGGCCTTGGCGAACTCTTCAAACAGGGATTGGGTACGGGAATAGGTGTGGGGCTGGAATACACAGATCACCCGATCATAGCCCATGCTTTTGGCCGTTTTCAATGTGGCGATGATCTCGTCAGGATGGTGGGCGTAATCGTCATAGATTACAGCCCCCTGGAAGGTGCCTTTCCGCTCAAAGCGCCGGCCAACGCCGGTATAGCCGCCCAAACCGGCGGCAAAGGCTTTGCCGGAAACGCCCAGGGCATGGCAGGCCGCGGCGGCAGCCAGGGCGTTTTTCATGTTGTGTTCTCCAGGCACCTGAAGGGTGGCCCGGCAGTAAAATTCTCCAAAGCAAATGATATCAAAGGAATAATACCCCAGGTTCACTTCCACATTCTGGGGATATACATCCCAGCGGGGTTCCAGACCAAAGCGGATGATCCGCCGATTGCAACCGGTTACGGCTTTTTCCACATGGGGATCTTCGCCGTTGGCCACCACCAGACCTTCCTTCTCCGGCACCAGACAGGCAAAGCGGTGGAAGCTGTGGATGATATCATCGGTGCTGCTGAAAAAGTCCAGATGATCCCGTTCAATGTTCAGCAAAATGGCGATGGTGGGCAGAAAACTCAGAAAAGAGTTCCGGTATTCACAGGCCTCAGCCACAAACAGATCCTTGGCGCCGATGCGCAGGCTGCCGCCGATCATGGGCAGCTCGCCGCCCACCATGACGGTGGGGTCCATATGTGCGCAAAGGAGCACCTCGGTGAGCATGGAGGTGGTGGAAGTTTTGCCGTGGGTACCGGCCACGCAAAGGGCGTGGTTGTAGCCTTGCATCAGAAGGCCCCAGGCCTGGGCCCGTTCCAAAACGGGAAGGCCCCGGCGATGGGCTTCTTCAATTTCCGGGTTGGAATCGGGAACGGCGGCGGTGCGGATGACCAAAGCGGCATTCCCCAGCTGCTGGGCGCTGTGGCCGATGTAAACGGTGATATCCTGGCGGCGGAGCATGGCCACGGCGGGGGAGTGATCCCGGTCGCTGCCCTGGACGGTGGCGCCCATCTGCTGAAGAAGACGGGCCAAGGCCCGCATGGAGACGCCGCCGATGCCGCAGAGATGAATGACTTTGTGCTCTTCGATCAGTTGTTTCAGGTGCTGATAGTTCATATGTTCTCATCCTATTCACCCTGCCCTGGGCAGGGATGGAGTATTTTTTAAAATGAAAAGGCGAGCCAGAAAAGAGAGGGACTGGAACAGTCCGTTTTTGCTTTGGGGCAGACTCTGGCCTTAAAACCTCACTTTATTATATAGCATTTTCCATGGAATATAAATAGAAATTTTCATAGAGGTGGTGGAAAAGTAAAATCTCCCCTTTCTCCTATACAAAAAAATACGAAAATGCTATAATGAACTGGAATGGAACGGAGAGAGGGGAAAACCATGAAAACCTTGATTTTGACGGTATCCACCGGATGGGGGCATACGGCCACGGCTATGGCCATCGAGGCCCGTCTGCGCCAGATGGGCGGTGGTGCCCATACCATCGATGTATATAAATATATCAACAGCTTTATTTCCGAGACTCTGGACAAAAGTACTGCCATTTATACCAAGGTGGCCCCTGATATCTATCGGCTGGTTTACGATTATCTGGAAGGCGGCGTGGAGGTGGACCAGAGGAACATTTTCAGCCTGGTCAATCGGCTGTGTTCCTATAAGCTGGCCCGTTTGGTGGAGGATTACGATCCCGATGTGATCGTGTGCACCCATGTGTTTGCCGCCCAGCTGGCCAATGAGCTGAAAATGCGGGGCAAGACTCGGGCCCGTATCGTGGGCATCGTCACCGATTATACCATCCACCCTTACTGGGAAACGGTGTCCTGTGTGGATTATGTGGTGACGGCCAGCGAAGTGCTCACCTACCGGGGGGTCAAACGAGGGATTCCCGAACGGAGGATCAAGCCTTTGGGCATTCCGGTGCATCCCAAGTTCAATGAAAGCCTTTCCAAAGAAGAGGCCCGGAAGAAACTGGGGCTTTTGCCGGAAGGGGATGTGGTGCTGATGATGGGAGGCGGCCTGGGCTATGGCCTGGCGGCCAGCGAGGTGGAGCGGCTGCTTTATCTTCGTCATTCCTTCCAGCTGCTCATCGTCTGCGGCAAAAACAAAAAGCAGCAGAAGCAGTTTGAAAAATACCGGCAGGAGCACGGCTTTGAACATCTTCATGTATACGGATTTGTGGACAATGTGCAGGAGATGATGGATGCTGCCGACATTCTGGTGAGCAAGCCCGGTGGCCTGACGGTGAGCGAGGCCCTGGCCAAAAAGCTGCCTATGGTGGTGGTCAATCCCATCGCCGGGCACGAAGAGCGGAACCTGGAATTTCTCCTCAACTGCGGCCTGGCGGTCAGCGCTACCAAAACATTCCCTCTGGATGAAGCGGTCAATCTGCTCCTGAGCATCCCCCGTCGCCGGGAGGAGATGCGTCGGGCCATTGAAACGGTGGCCAAGC
This sequence comes from Ruminococcaceae bacterium AM07-15, assembly GCA_003477405.1. Classification (GTDB taxonomy): domain Bacteria; phylum Bacillota; class Clostridia; order Oscillospirales; family Butyricicoccaceae; genus Pseudobutyricicoccus. The sequence goes on along the minus strand of QUDE01000021.1, from coordinate 4,710 downwards.
CCCATGCTCTGGAGGACATCTGCCAGTTTATCACCACATTGCAAGTGCCGGGTCATGCTGCATTATAAATCAGAAACAAAAAGCCGCCGGAAAAACCGGCGGTTTTTTGCTGCCCTGGGAGAAATGCTTGTTGACAAAGTATATTATTCGATATATAATATTGACAACAAAACAGAAAGCAGGTGATTCCATGACATTTCAGCTGGGGGCCGCGTTACTGGACGCCTGTGTGCTGGCGGTGCTCTCCCGGGGGGACGCTTATGGTTATGTGCTGACCCAGCAGGTGCGCCAGGTGATCGAGGTGTCGGAAACCGCATTGTATCCGGTGCTTCGCCGCTTGCAGAAGGATGGATGCCTGGACACATATGACCAGCCCTATCAGGGACGGAACCGGCGCTATTACCGGGTTACCCCCCAAGGCGTGGAGAGGCTGGAAGAATACCGGCAGCAGTGGCGTCTGTATAAGAGCCGGGTGGATACGATCTTGCTCAAGGAGGGACACGAGAATGACGAAGGATGAATTTCTCACCACATTGCGCACATTGATCCAGGATATGCCTCCGGAGGACCGGAGGGATGTGATGAATTACTATACCGAGTATTTTGAAGACGCTGGCCCGGAACGGGAGCAGGAGGTGCTGCGTCAGCTGGGAAGCCCTGAGCAGGTAGCCCGGGAAGTGCTGGGAGGAGGCTTTGCACCGGCCCAGGAACCTGCAGGCGCACCGAAAAGGAACCGTGGACTGATTTCGGCCATTGCCATGATCTGTGCCGCTCCCATTGCGCTGCCGCTGATGGCCGCCGGGGTGCTGGTAGTGTGCTGTATGGCTCTGGCCGCACTGCTGTGCGTAGGAGGACTGCTGGTGGCTGCCGTGGCCGTGGTTGTTATGGGTGGGGCTAGTATGGGAGCAGCGCTGTTTACCGGTGGTCTGGGAAGCGGCACCGTGCTCTACTTTCTGGGAAGCGGGCTGGCTCTGCTGGCTTTCGGTGTGTTGTTCGTGGCTCTCTTTGTTCGGTTTGGTATTTTTTGTTTCCGGAAAATCACCGACTGGGCCAGTGATTTTGTGAATCGGAGGAGGGTTCGGCAATGAAAAAGGGCTTTCGTAACTTTGTACTCCTTTGCGTAGGTGTGGGAGTGGTGGGCGTCGCCATGGCGGCGACCGGAGCGGCTATGGGCGGCCAGACCAGCCTGCGCCTGAACCGGCCGGGGGTCTCTTTGGAGATCACCCCCTGGGGAATCAGCTTTTCCCAGGGGAGCAGAACCAGTCATGGCCTGCTGGACGGACTGGATGAAATGCTGGATGCTTTGGACGACCTGGACAAAGGAGATTTTATGAGCCGCATCCCCGATGGGGATGACGATTGGAACCTGATGGGAGAAGATGAAGTTACCCGGCGGCAACTGGAGGAGTTTGGATCGCTCAAAGTGGATGTGCGCCAGCTTCCGGTGGAAGTGAAGGAGGGAGACGGGTTCGCCATCGCCTGTTATGGAGAAGAGACGGTGGATGCTGTTTCCTACACTTTGGACAATAGGGAGCTGACGGTGAAGCAACAAAGAGACCTGACCCAAATGGGCGGACATAAAGTGGTCATTACCATGCCGCGAAACAGTGCTATGGAAGAGATCAATATCCAAAGCGACAGCGGAGCAGTATCGTTGGAGCTGGAGGATGACATTCTGGCCACCAGCATCACGGTGCAGACCCAAACCGCTCCCATGAGTGTGGATGTGAAAATGTGTACTGCTTTGCTGCTGGAGACCCAGTCGGGAGCCATTTCCCTGGAGGAAGAAAACATTGGTACGGCCAGGGTGAATGCGGTCAGCGGTGCCATATCGGTGGAAGGAGCCTTGCTGGGGCAGCTGGAAGTGACAAGCCAGAGCGGTGTCATCAATGTGGATGTGGATGGACGCCAAGAAAATTATACCTACACCTGTTCCTCTCAGGGTCTCGTGGCGGTGAATGGAAATCCGGGCAGCACATCAGGAGGCCAGGGCCATAACACCGTTCATCTGCAAAGCCAGACCGGCCTGATCAATTTGGAATTTGACGATTGAATATAGCTTAAAATTTTGGGAGAGGTTCCTGAACTTCAGTTTGCCGAAAACTTATCTGATTAGGGGGGAATGTTTGTCCACTCCCTCATCAATTTGTAAAAACCGGCGACCTGTGCGGCGGTTTTTACATCGATCAAGGGCCAAGTGTGCGCCGTAGGCGTGCGCGCAGGCCCTTGCAAAAATCCGAAAAAGTGGCTTTTGCCACTTTTTCGGCATGCTCAAGCGCGGGGAATCTCTCCGCGCTTTTTCTATGGGGAGGCCAGGTTGCGAAGGGAAAGACGGCATGGTATACTGGAGCGGATATTTGCCTTTGCGCTGGAAAGGAGGGGCTTTGCGATGCCCCAGCGATTTGATGTGATTTTTTGGGATTTTGACGGCACTTTGGCCTATTCCCGCCATTTGTGGACCAATTCCATCTGTGATGCTTTGAAACAGGCCGACCCTGAGACAAATATCGGTTTCGATCAGCTGCGTCCCCTGACCCGCACCTGCTATCCTTGGGATCAACCGGAAGAGAATTACTGCCGCTTGCAGGGCGCGGAGTGGTGGAGCTATATGGAAAAGCAATTTGCCCGGGCCTATGAGCAGGCTGGGGTGAAAAGAGAGATCGCCCGGAGTGCTGCGGCCCGGGTGCGGGGCGAGATTCTCCGGCCGGAAAAATACCATTTGTTTGAGGATACTTTCTGGGCGCTGGAATATTGCCGCAGAGAAGGCTGCCGGAATGTGCTGCTTTCCAACAACTACCCGGAACTGGAGGAAATCACAACCGTGCTGGGTCTCACCCCCTTGCTGGATGATATGGTGGTTTCCGGGCAGGTGGGCTGGGATAAGCCCCGGCCGGAGATCTTCCGCCTGGCTTTGGAGCAGGTCGGCAAGGGAGCCCGGTGCCTGATGGTGGGAGACAACCCGGTGGCCGATGTCCAAGGAGCGCGGAACTGCGGCATTCCTGCGGCGCTGGTGCACAAGGAAGCCGATTGCGATGCCGACTATCACAGTGATACCTTGCGTGGGCTGGTGGAACAGATTTTTGTTCCATCGGAGGTTTCTGGCACATTTTGATAAAATTTTCCGATGAAATCTATGGAAGATGGCAGATATCCCCGGCGTACCCTTTCTGCTATACTGTTTCCAAAGGGGGAACAATCAGAAAGGGGGGACCCGCCTGTAGGCGGAAAATATGAAAAGAGGAAGAGTTGGAAGTACAGCGGTGGACATGACCCAGGGAACGCCCTGGAAACAGATTTTGCGTTTTGCCCTGCCGCTGCTTTTGGGAAATTTGCTTCAGCAGCTATACAACACGGTGGATGCCGCTGTGGTGGGCAATTTTGTGGGAAGCGAAGCCCTGGCCGCCGTGGGCACCAGCGGCCCGGTGATTCAGCTGCTGGTGGGATTGTTTTTGGGGATGAGTCTGGGCGCCGGTATTCTGATCTCCCAGTTTTTCGGAGGGAAGGTATTCGGCAATATCCAGCGGGCGGTAAACACCGCCATGCTTCTCACACTGACCTTGGGACTTCTGGTCACAGCCATTGGTCTGCCCCTGGCCCCGGTGATCCTGCGGGCTTTGCGGGTTCCGGAAAAGGTGTATCCCATGGCGGTGAGCTATTTGCGGGTGATTTTCTGCGGCGTCACTCCCATGATGTTTTATAACATGGTGGCCTCCATTCTCCGGGCTTTGGGCGACAGCCGCACACCCTTGGTGGCCTTGGGGATCGCCAGCATCATCAACATCATTCTGGACCTGTTCTTTGTCATCGTCTGCGGCTGGGGCGCCGCCGGTGTGGCCTGGGCCACGGTGATCGCCCAGACCCTTTCGGTGTTTTTCAGTGGCTGGCGGCTGCATCATATGGAGGAATACACCCGACTGTCCCGGGATTTTATCCATCCGGATCTACATATGCTGGGGCGGATGGTGCGCCTGGGTTTGCCCTCGGGTATTCAGCAGACGGCGTTTTCTGCTGGAATGATGCTGGTGCAGAGCATGATCAATTCCTTTGGTCAATATGTGATGGCGGCCTATGTAGTCACCATGAAAGTGGATGCCTTCTGCGTCATGCCTTTGATGAGTCTGGGGCTGGCCATGACCACATTTACCGGGCAGAACATCGGTGCGGGGGATATCCCACGGGTGGAAAAGGGCTGTCGTCAGGGGCTGCTGCTGACGGTATCCATCACCGGCGGACTTTCGGTGCTGCTGTTTTTCTTCGGCAAATACCCGTTGATGCTCTTTACCCCGGAACCGGAGCTGCTCCGGGAAGGGATGCATCTTTTGCGTATTCTCTGCCCCTTTTATTGGGTCATTGCCGTCAGTGATCTGCTCACCGGCGTGATGCGTGGGTCGGGAAATACCATCATTCCCATGATCAATTCCATGATCTGTCTCTGTCTGATCCGTATCCCGCTGATGTATTGGCTGGTTTCTCTGTTCCATAGCGCCGATGCCTTGTATTACAGCATGGTGATCGGTTGGTGCGTGGGGGCCACCTTTATGAGCCTGTTTTACAAGTTCAGCCCCTGGCGCCGCCGGGCCTTGGAAAAATACCAAAAAGATCAGCAGTTGTTGGCTGAAAAATAGGGAATGGTTTGTCAAAAGCCGCCGGGCCGCAGTGAACCGCCCCAGATTATGCGGACAGCACAAAAAAGCCTCTAAGTAGGGAAAA
>QUDE01000020.1:2500-46922 GCA_003477405.1 Ruminococcaceae bacterium AM07-15 | reverse complement strand
ATACTCCCCTATAAAAATGGCTATTTATCAACTGTTTGTTGTGACATAGCCTTTCCAAAAAGCTTTTGATTTTTTCTTGCACAGCCTTTGCCTCCGCTCCGGGATAAAATTACGCTGTTACATGCTGATGCGCATCAGCTCGCTGTATGCATCCAGCGCTTTGTCGCGCAGCTGCACCAGCAGCTCCACCGACATGGCGGCCTGTGTCTGAGCATTGGTCAGCTCAGCCGGGTTGTCCAGCTGCCCAGTGGCCAGCAGATACTGGGCCTCGTTTTTCGCCGCATCGGTTTCCTTCACATTGTCCACCGCCTGGCGGAACACATCGGCAAAAGGCAAAGAAGGCCCTTGGCTTGCGCTGGCGGAACCGGTCTTTTCCTCAGACAGGTCTCCCCACAGCGGAAGGATCGGGCTCATGGTCTGTATTTCATTCATGTTTCCCATCTCCATCGAGAGTTTCTTTTATTATTTTCCAATCTCCAGCCCTTTGGCCGCTACTTGCTTCAGCACATTAAAGGCGGTCACATTGGCCGAATAGGCCTGGTTGGCCGCCATGGCATCGGCGATCTCCTTCACCAGGTCCACATTGGGCATTTCCACATACCCCTGGTCGTTGGCATCGGGATGCGTGGGGTCATAGACCAGCTTAAAATCCGAAGGATCTTCTGCGATCTCGGCAACCCGCACACCGCCCTGCTGCTGGGGCTGATTTCCCCGGGCCCGCTCCAAAGCGGCCTGGAAAGCGGTCTGATTGCTTTGGGATTCCAGCACCACTACCTTACGCCGGTAAGGGCCGCCCCCTTCGGTACGGGTGGTATTCATATTGGTGATGTTCTCCGACACCACATCCAGGCGCAGCTGCTGAGCTGTCAGCCCAGAGCCCACCACATTCATCGAACTCAAAAAAGCCATTGGAGAGCCTCCTTATCCCCGGATGGCCGTGCGCAGAATGGAAAAATCACTGGAAATAGAGTCCATCACATATTGCAGCTGATAGCCGTTGCGGGCCAGTTCCACTGCCTGTTCTGTGATATTGACGCCGTTGTCATCCATCCGCGTGCTTTCCTGGGCTTGATGGACTTCCAGCTGGGAATCCTCGATGGCCTCACGAAACGCTGCGTTCTTGCCCTGCTTTTCCCCGGCCGCCTGACGGATGGCGTTGTCCAGTGATTCTTCAAAGGTTGCGTATTTTGTTTTGTAGTTGGGGGTTTCCGCATTTGCGATATTATCCAAAATGCATGATTGCTTCGTCCACAAAAAATTCATGGACCGCTGCAGCATCAATGCTGAATTGCTCTCCAACAATCCCATTTTTATGTCGCCTCCCTGCATCTGATGAGCTGTTATTTTCTTCAAAATTCGACAATATCAACAAAAAAAATTCAATACAGTGCATCAAAAACACCATATTGCCGTTCAATTAGGTAAATTTCTCATTGTCGTTCCTATTTTACTGCATATATCGTGGTTTTTCAAGGTGTTCCCCTCTAAAATGTAAATTTTTTTACCTTCCATTTTCAGCCTCCTGCTCCTGTATTTCCATATGATTCTATTCTTTTTCCCATAAAAAAAGAACCAAAAAGCTGAAAAGCCGCCCGCTTTTCAAGAAAGCGGGCAGCTTACAGGTGTGACAGAGGGAAACTTACAATGTCAGAGCTCTTTCCAGCACCACGGCCATCTCGGCCCGTGTCATGTTGGAGCGAGGATTCAGCATCCCTTCCGGCGTACCGGTGATGATGCCGTAGTACACCATGGTGGCCATGGCATCCTTTGCATAAGCAGACACCTGGGCTCCATCCCGGAAGCCATCGAGAAGGCTTTGGTCTCCGCTTCCCAGGCTCCAGCCTACGGCCTGCATGGTCCGCTTGAGCAGCACCATGGCATCCTGACGGGTGATCGGATCTTTGGGATGGAAGCCGCCATCGGGATAACCGGTGGCAATGCCTACCCCCTGGGCCACCCGAATGGCCCGGCCATAATAGCTGTCCTGGGGCACATCATAGAAGCCGTCCCCCTCCACCGCAGGCAGAGGGAAGGCCCGATAGAGCATGAGCATGAAGTCCCCGCGGGTAATCTGGCCGGCCGGCTGGTAAGTGCCGTTGCCCACGCCGGTGACAATGCCATCCTGGAACAGGCTGTCCACGGCTCCCACAGCCCAGGCATAACCATCCATATCGGTGAAATACCGGGACCCGCTGCTGCCAGGTACGGTAATACGGATCTGTCCCTGATAGACATTCCCCAGGCTGTCTTTTCCCAGATAGGTAAGCAGAGTGGTACCCTGGAATCCCGATCTGGCCACGAAGGTCACTTCCGAAATAGAAGGACTGGAGGAGGGGTAATACACCGTATTTTCCGTCACCTGACTGGAAGAACTACCCAACCCTTCGTAGCGATAGTAGAGGCGTCCGCCATCGCTGGAGGGGCTGTCAAAGGTAACCGAAACCAGACTGCCCAGTCCCCGATCCTGACAGGCCCGGACGAAATCATCGGACCGGAAGGAAACCGTTCCCCCGCTGGTGGTGTAGGAAATCACCGTAGGCGAAGCCGGAGATGCCACCAAAATCCGCACCTGGCCTTCGAATTTGTCCCCACCAGTGCTCCACCCGGTAAAGGGAATGGTCACCGTGCCGGAAAAATTCTTATTGGCCTCAAAACGCACCTTTTCCAGATAGGGACTTTGGGTGAAGTAATAATTGGTGGAGGAGGACACTTTGCTCGAGCTGGAACTGCTGCTCTGATAATACAGCGTGCCCGAAGAAGAGGACGGCAGAGTGGTAAAGCGTACATAATTCAGATTCCGGCCGGTCATATACTGAGAGATCTGATTGAAATCGGCATCGTTAAAAATCACTCCGCCGCCGCTGGTCACCTGGTAGTTCACCTGGCTGCTGCCGGTTTCCACTCCGATCTCCACCGTGCCTTCCATCTTCACCCCGGCCGTATTCCAGGCGGTGTAGGGAATGGACACCGTACCAATAAAGCCGCTTTTGGGCACAAAAGTTACCCGATCCAAATAGGGCGAGGACGAGCGGTAATAATTTTTGCTGGAGGACACCTTGCTGTCATAGGAGCCGCTGGAGGTGTAGTTATAATACAGCGTACCTTCGGAAGAAGAAGGCAGCTCAAAACGCACATAACTCAGGGTCCCGCCGGTGATCTCCTTGCAGACGCTGTTGAAATCTTCGTCATCAAAAGTCACTTTGCCGTTGCTGTACGCCGAATAGCGCACGCTGCCCCGGCCAATCTTTCCCACAGCAATCTCCACTTTGCCGGTGAACTGGTTGCCGTTGATGTCCCATGCGGTAAATTCCACGGCCGCCGTGCCCCAGTAGCTGCTATTGGCCACAAAGGTCACCCGGCGCAAATAGGGAGAGGATGTGCGATAATAGCTGCTTCCTGCGGTAACACGGCTGTCATAGGAGCCGCTGGAAGTGTAATTATAGTACAAGGTACCCACAGAAGAAGCAGGCAGAGTAAAGCGCACATAGTCCAGAGAATATCCGGTGACCTGCCGGGACAGGTTGTTGAAATCGGTGTCGGAGAATGTGAGCTTTCCGCCCTGGGAGATGGAGTAGTTCAGATCTCCCTGCAAATCGGCAGCATTGATCTTGATCTTCACCCGGCCCCGGAAAGAGCTGCCGTTCACATCATAGGCCGTATAGGGCACGATCACTTCTCCCTGATAGTTGCCGCCAGGCACAAAGTACACATTGGACAGGCTGGGCGTACCGTTGCGCCGGTACTGTTTCGCAGAATCCACTTTGGTTCCTGGCTGCTGAGCAGAGATATACTGGTAATACAGCCCGCCGGCCTGGTTGTCCGGCTGAGAAAAGACCACACTGTCCAGATCCCGCCCTGTATAAACTTTGCACAGGCGGTTAAAATCGTCAGCGACAAACTGCACCGGCTGATTTCCCTTGGTGGAATAATAGATTTCCTCCCACTCTCCCACCTGCACTTCAATGGTTCCCTGGAAGAAGGTACTGCCATCGGCATAACCGGTATAATTGATCACGGCTGTGCCGCTGAAATCGTCCTTGGGTACAAAGGTCACATCGGACAGGCCCATCTGTCCCAGTGAGGGGGAAAGGTAATATCTTTCTCCGGTGCCTACGCCAAAACCGGTATCCCCCTCATTTTGATAACGGTAATACAGCGTTCCCTGGCGGGTGCTTACCGTCAGGCCGCTGACATAGCTGAGGGACCGGCCCAGCACATTAGAGCACTGGGTGCTGATGGCCGACTCCACCTGGGAAAATTCCAGGGGCTGTCCGGCCTCCACCGACCGGGAGATCACCTGAGCGGTGTTCCGCTTGACGGTGACCGTACAAGTGGCGGTGTAAGTGGAACCCACCACTTTGGCCGTGATGGTGCTGGTCCCCTCCTTTTTGGGCATGAGATAGCCTTGACTCACCGCCACCACATTGGTATCGCTGCTGGTCCACTCCACATTGCTGCCCAGCTCATTGCCATAAATCGTATAGTCCAGGGTGTAATTCTCCCCTTCCAGAAGGGTAATGGCACTGTCTTTGAGCACAATGCCCTGGACAATGACGGTGGCCGAGGCCGCCTTGGTGGTCGATGAGGCTGTGATATCGGTCTTGCCCGCCCGCCTACCGATGACTGTTGTGGTCAGATCCCCTGTATCGCTCAATTCGGCAATGGAATCATCTGCCGTGGCCCAGGTCACTTTCTGAGGAGCTGTTTCAGGAGACACTTTCGCATTCAGCTGCCATGTAGCTCCCGGCGCCAGCTCCACCGTAGCCGGGGAAATGGTCACTCCTGCCGGATCGGAAGGAGAAACGGTGACTTTACAGGCCATTGGCTTCAGAGATTGACCGTCGATCGTTACCGTTACTTCCACGACCGCTTCTTTTTCTTCAGTGGTCTCACCTGTTCCGATTGCTGTTACCATAGCAGAAAAAGAGTCTTTCTTTTCTGCTACTTCGATGCGTCCTTTATATTCCTCTCGCACTTCCCACTGAATCTTGCCACCCGCTTCGGAAAATTCCTCCCAATTCATATTCGTTGTGCCATCAGCGGTTCTTTTGCTCACCGTGACCGACAGCGCTGCGGTTTCTCCCACTTTCATAGAAAGAGACTCTTGATCCAATGAAGCTGTGTATGTAGCTTCCCCTGCTCCCGGTTCCTCCCCTGCATCTTCCCCTTCAGCCATCGCCGGAGGCATAAGAGAAAAGAGCATCAGGGCGGCCAGCAAAAAGCCGGTGAGCCTTCGGCGGAGATTATTTGTTCCAACCATCATCCATTCTCCTCCTTGCGGAATCAAACGGCGGGGACAGGGCGCTGTCCCCGCCGTTCGGTCGTTGGTATGTTCTATTTTGCTTCTTCGCTTATTGGGAAATAATTACCCAGCCGCCAGCAATCGCTCCATTCAATCCTGTGCTGTTTGCCTGATACTCCAGTATAATTTTGGTTTTTGTACTGTTACCTCTGGCATCTGCAATATATCCATCGCTGAACAATGTCAAGGTGTCCCCTATCCGGACGCCTGAATATGAGAAAGTAAAAGTACTGCTGATAGCGCTGGTGCTCGATGGAGTCAATGTATCCACATCGCCGCCCATATGCTTAATAAGAACCTTTTTACCCGGAGTAACCGTCCCATCGTCTTCTAAAACGGCATCGGTTTCAGTAGCAGTTTTGTTCTTATTCAGCATGGCGCAGATCTGCTTTGTATCGCCATTTTCCGGAATCCAATATAGGTTTTCCGAGAAATTTAGCGTCAAAGTGCCGCTAAAGGTCCCATCACTCTTTTTTACGCCGTTGGCGCCTGGAGCATACAGCACAGGAGGTGTCTTATCCGGGATATGCACATTGGATACTGCCTTGAAAGCATATTCTCCGCCCAGCACATTCTTTGCCACCGCAATACAGTAATAGTTGGTTGCGCTTTGCGGGTCCATATCTTTTGTAAAGTCTCTCTGAATCTCATCTCCAGCCTTCGTAACTGCATTGCCGGTTGCTCCGGGGGAGCCGCCGCTGCCCTGGCCTCGAAGAACAATTTGCTCTATAGTATCTCGAATCTTCTTTCCTTCGCCTTCCTTCGCCGGCGGCTCTGCATATAAATCGAACCAGGAATACCCACCTGTTCCGGTGCGCATGATCGCATCCAGCACAGTCATCGTGTCCGCCTCTTCGCCAGCTGCCGTACTGAACTCAGCCAGTTTGCTGCTGTCCACATACTGCTTGAATTTTTGATTGAAGACAGTGGGAAGTTCTGTACCTGCAAAAAGTACATAGTTCAAATCAGAGTCTTCTGAGGTTGTGAATGCCACATTGGGGCTCAGTTCCTGCATAGTGATATAGGGTTTTGTCACATCGCCAGTGGTAAACCGATAACAGTACACCGAAGAATATACCTGAGAAGTACCTTTGATAACGAAATAAGCCACATAGTCCTGATTGGGGATTAAGTTCTCTACGGTCACCGACTGGACGCTGGCGCCACAGGTAAGGGAGCCATATTCCACATCAGAACTGACCATATATTTTCCTGGATCCACAACCTGATCGTAGGAAGGAGTCGCTATGGACAAAGTATACTTACCCACACCAGACTCCGGCAAGTCCATATACTGACCTGGATTCGTCCCACTGGGGCTGTAATCTTCCCCGTTCATACCGGTGGTTCTCACATTGCCCCGCTTGGCTACCATCCAATAGATGGTGCCCACCCGGTCCAGCATCAGATCCATACGCACCACCGAATCGCCGGGGGTGAATGTGGGTCTGTCATTGATGAAATGGGGGGCCGTCTGATCCCGGAAGGGCTTATACAGGGTCAATGTGGAAGGAACACCGATGTTGGTCAGATCTTTTCCCACCAGGTTGTTCCAACTTTCCTCCCAGCCGCCGACACCCATACGGCCCAGATTGTCGTTACTGCCCGCAATAGCATTTACATCCATCTGCACCGTGCCATTCCAAGTCGTCCGATCCCCTTCACCATTGACTTTGATAAAGTGAACGGCGTATTCATAAACGGTGCCCTCTTTGATTTCTTTCAGCGGTTGGAAGATTGGTGAATTGGGCTTCGTATTATCCTTATCATTTACCTGAACACTGGCGCCGCTGCGTTTGGTAGTGCTGTCAATAGTGATGGTAAAGGGCTTGTCGTCCGCATTCACCTTCGTCCAGGTCCCGCTGCCGCCGGTTCTCTCATACAAATCAAATTCCACGGTGGTGTCTGACCAAATGATCATATCCCAGCGAATGCCGTCCTCCACCTTGTCGGTAGACACCGGGTCCATTCGCCAATACAGATCCAGCTCCGGTTTATCATCGACGCTGCCGGTGTCGATCTCCGTTTCGGTATTGCTGCCGGGAGACAGGTTGACCTGGGCAAACACAGTGGTAAAGGGATCCAGCTTGGTAACACCCATCACATTTTTACTCTCTGAAGTATCAGCAATTCCCTGGACCTCAAAATAATAGGTAGCGCCGCTCTTCAAATTGAGAGCACTTTCTTTTTTCACATCTTTTGTGGGGAAGGTCACCACAGTTTTACCCTGTTCCAGTTTGATTTCCGCATACCGGTAGTCGATGACCCAATCGGCTGTGTTTTTATCCACAAAGCCGGTAGCCACCTCCACTTCCTGAGGCAAGCCGCTGCCGGTATCGGCATACAGGACGATCTCATTTCGGAGAATATTGGCCATTCGATTCCGGGCATCATTTTTCTCTGCATCGGTGGAAGCCGTCGTCACCGCTTCATAGAGACTGACCAAAGTAGTGTTGGTTTCCGCATCCTGCACCGCTTCGCTGAACACCAGACGGATGTCGGTATCGGCCAAGGGATGATCTTTTTCATCGGCATTATACCGGGTAAATTCCTGAGTCACGGTAGGAGCGTTGGGGTCCAGGGTGTGAATGGTGATCATTTTCACCGAGGCCGAGTAGTTGCCCGCCTTATCCTGGGCCACATAATAGAGATCATAGGCCGTTTCCTTGGACAGACCGCTGACGGTGAAGGTCACATCTTTCCCAGCTGTCATGGACGCCTTGCCGCTTTTCAGCGCATTCATACCAGCGGCCACCTGGAGCTTGGCTGTATCGCTGGTCAGATCCACCTTCCCCGACTGGCCGGCCAGAGGCTTGGGATACTCCGTCCCCTGGGGCACGATAACCCAATACAGGGTACCGGCTTCGTTCAGGTTGGCATAAAGCCCCACCGAGGTTTCCTTGACACTGTTGACGGTGGGTTCGGTCTGGAAGACCGGCGGCGTTTTATCCACTGTGGTGAAGGTGAGCTTTTTCACCGCAGAACTGCTGCCGCCCTCGATGTCGGTGAGCCACAGATACAGATCGTAGGATTGCAGCTCTTCCAGAGGCACATTGTTCACATCAAAAGTATAGGGTGTGTTTTTGCTCACATCCAAAGAACCATAGCCCAGATTGCCGGTGACGGCATTGGCCTTGAAATCCTCCCCGGTGGGAGCCTTGGAGCCCTTGGGCAAAACCGCATAATAGAGGCGGCAGGTCTTGGTGGCCATGGTGGTCACCTGGGCCGACACATTGGTGACACGGGACAGATAGGGATAACCCGTGGCAAAGGCCGGCACCGTGTTGTCCGGGGTGGTGAAGGAAATGACCTTCACCGGGCTCTGATCTTCCCGGGCATCCACCAGCACCGCCGACAGATAATAGGCGCCGTCGGAGGTGAGGCCGCTGATCTTGGCGGTGGCCGTCTGGCCGGAGCCGGTAACAGACACACTGCCTTTTTTCAGAATGGTGCTGCTATACGAAGGAGGATTGATCAGATCCTGTGCGTTCACCGAGCCATCGGTCACCGAAGTCACCGCCCAGTAAATTGTTCCTTTTTTGTTGGCGGCAAACTTGGCTGTGGCACTGGTGGGCGCCAGGTCGGTGATCTGGGGATAGCCCGCCAGCATACGGGGATCGGAGGACGATTCCGCCGCCGCTTCGGTGTCCATCACTTCTCCGTCGATATTGGCTTCCACACCAGGGCGGATGATGATCTGATCGGGCAGCATGGATACCGTGCTGCCATCGGCGTTGACCGTCAGGTTGGCCACATCGCCGTCACCGGTGACAGTGGTGCCCACATCCAGATTCAGCTGATCCACCGTGGCCCCTGCGGCAATGTGCAGAGTGGAGCCGGTGGCCTTTTCATCGATGGTGATGGTCTCTACCTGCCCGGATTCCACACCGATGTAGGACTTGGGCGTATAATTGACCACCTTTTTTACATTGCCGGAAAGTTTGAGAACCCGGCCGTCTTCTCCATCCAGCTGGATTTCTTTGAGGCCATAGCCGCTGGCCGTCCGATCCACAATATAAGTATCGGTGCGCACGCTGGTCACATCCACCGTGCCATCGCCTTCTACCCGCAGGGAGACCTGCTGGTTTTTCAGGTTGTCCACGATGATTTTGGAACCGTTTACATTGCGCAGCACCAAGCTGTCGTCGCCGCCTTCACTGACGCCGCCGCCGCTGAGGACGATCTCACCCAGCACGGTGACATTCTCCAGCAGCACATTGCCCAGGTCCACGCCGGCGGTCACATACAGATTGCCCGCAATAGTGGTATTTTTCAGTGTGGCGCCGGAGGCCGTGATCAGCACATTGCCGTACACACTGCCCAGCTGGTACTCTTCCGCCTTGGATACGGGAGTACCCACCGCGTTGACCACCATGATGGCGGTCTCGCCCCGGGTGATGGGGTTGTGGGGCCGGAAGCTGCCGTCGGGATAGCCGGAAATCAGCTTATAGCTGGCGGCCGTGTCCACCAGTCCCCGGCTCCAGCTGCTCAGCTCACGGCTGTCGGTAAAGCTGGTGCTCTCGCCCACGCTGGCCTGCATCATCAGATTGCGGGCCAGAATCACAGCGGCTTCCTCCCGGGTGATCTCCTTGGTGGGAGAGAAGGTGCTTTTGGATGTGCCGTTGATATAGCCCACATTGTAGGCAATGGCCACATCGTCCGAATACCAGTCGCTTTCCTTCACATCTTTGAAGGGAGTCGTTCCGATCTTTTTATAACCGAAAGCCCGGTTGATGATGGTGACGAATTCCGCCCGGGTGATGTTGTTGTCCGGGCGCAGATTGCCCTGGATATCTCCCCGCATAAAACCCCAATTCACCATTTTGTCCAAATAGGGCTGCATATAGCTGGCCGCCTGGGCCTCGCCGCTCCACTGGGGCATCAGCCCGATCAGCATCGCCAGCGTCAGCAAAAGAGCGCTGACGCGCCGCAAGGCATTTCTGGGTCTCACATTCTTCCTTCTCATGCTGGTACTATCGTCCTTTCTTGCCAAACGGCATCCATGCTAGTGGGGTTTCTTTTGAAGCTGTATGGAAAAAACCGCTTCCCGAACCATGCTTTCCTCTTCCCGCAGCAGATCGACAAACTGTGCGGCATACAAAGGTTCCTTCCTGGAGGAGGACCTCTGCCGCAAAATCTTCATCCGCAGCACAAGAGGTTGGCTGGTCACCGGAATCACCACTTCCATCTGCTCTCCTTCCTTCAGCTGGGCGTCGCAGAAAAAGGCAATGCCGCCACAGCTGAGGTCGGCACTCTCAATGGGCAAACGGCCTGTGGGAAGGTACACAAAGCTTTCAAACTGCACCGGTATGCGCAGGTTTTCCCGGACTTTGCTGCCCAGATCCCGCACGGCTTCCACCCAGAGCATATTGTCCCGCCGGCGAACCACATGGCCTTCGGCCGCGGCACAAGGGCCGTCGGCTCCCACCAGGCTGATGTGATCCAGATCCCAAACCAGCTCTTCTTCGCCCTGGGAAAACTCCAAGCGCCACATGGGCTCACAAAGCTCCTGTGCTGACTGGCAATGGGCCACAGCTTCTCCCTCGCTGTTCAGCACCAGGTATTTATGCATCACTGCTTTTCTCCTCCTTCTTCTGTTCCAGCCGCTGGGCCCGCTGCCGACGGAACTTCTCCGGGTCATCCGGGTCAAAATTCAGAAAATACACATATATTTCCACGATGGCTTCGTACAATTCCTCTGGAATTTCACGCCCCAGCTCCATCTGGGAAAGCACTGTGGCCAGAGAATTGTCCTCGTAAACGGGCACGCCGCTGTCGGTGGCCACTTCCACGATCTTCTCCGCCATATTGCCCATGCCCGACGCCACGATCACCGGTGCGCTCTGGCCCGGGCCATACTGGAGAGCCACAGCCCGCCGGGGGCTCTGTTCGCTAGATTTTGACATTTACGCTCCTCTTCCCTTCAAACAGGTGGGGGAACACATCGGTGATGGCCAGAGGCTTCTCCTCCTTGATCACCCGGATGCTCTTCCCATCCAGGCCATGGCTCTTCAGAATCTCCCGTATATCCTGGGCGATCACTTCGCCGTGACGGGACATGGTCTCCGGCCCATAGACTGAAAGGTCCACCTGACTGTCGATCGCTCCCAGGGCCATCTCCAAAAAGCCCAGGTTCTGGATATCCATCTTGAAGAGGAACTGGATCTTCCCCTCCTGATTTTTTCCGGCTTCCGATCCTTTTTGCTCATCCTGGGCATCCGGATCCACCCAAAACTCCCCATAGGACATCTTCCCGTCCCATTCCATGGGCAAAAGCCCATGGCGCAGGGGCATATACACGCTCTCGTTGATCAGAATGGCCCGGATGATTTCCTGGAAGGCCTCCTGAACCTGGCTGCCGCATTCCCCCCGCAGGGCGTACTGAGCCAGGCTGGCCAGGCGCTCGGAGAACACATCCTGCTGAGAGGCCTGGGTAAAGGGGTTTTCCCGCAGCAGTTTCAGCAGGGACGCATCGTCCAGCCGGTTGAGCCCCTCCAGCACATCCCCATAACCGCTCAGCTGGCGGAATGCAGAAAGCAGGCCTTCCTCTCCCCCATTTTCATACCGGGTGATGTTGAGGACCAGCAGCCGCAGCAGGGAACGGGCCGTTCCCAGATCGTGGGTACGCTCCACATAGTTTCCCAGGTAGGGCACGATCTCCCCTTGGAGCAGCTTCAGATTTTCGCCCCGGGTACCCGCTTCCAGGCCGTTTTCCAGCCGGGCCGTCATGTCCAGCAGCCGGTCATGCCAGCTTTTGGGCAGATAATCGGGGAGCTGCTTCAGAATCTGCATCATGGTACGGCCGATGTGGTCGGTGGACGAAAAATCGCTGTACCGCTTGAGAAAGCCCAGGATATCCTGCCGCACCCCTTCGCTGGGGATGGTCTGATATGCCTGGCGCAGCAAAGAGAGCAACGGGCCGGAAAACCGGTTGCCCGATTCCATTTGGGTGAGAAAAAACTGCCGGAAGCTCTCTCCGTCCATGCGGAACAGCTTGAGAAATTCAGAGATTTCCTCTGCCAACCCTGTCTGAAGGCCAGGCGTCATCGCCAGCCCCCGCAGCCAAGTGACCGCCTTGAGGATCTCCGCTCCCAGATCGGGAGCCTCCCGCAGATTCTGCAAAAAGACCTGGAGATTGGAGTCATACCGCAGGGCCGTGGACTGCAGCGCATCATCGGCGCCGCTTTGGTCGGTTCTGGCATCCGGCCTGCCCACTCGGGTAGGGTCGGGAATATTTTGGATCTGTGTATCGTTGGGCTTGACGGTGGTGGGTACGGTCCGGTTGTTGTTTGGCCCGTCATAATTGGGTACCGGATTTGTGACCCCCATCAAATTCGCCATAATCTATCACCTTTTCTTTTGGGGCGCGCCCCAAGCCGTCTGCAATTTTTCAGGATGGAAATGACATTTTCTATCTGTATGCTCTTAATCTTTTGAAAATCCTGCCGATAAAAAATCAGAAGTAATATGAAAAAAGGAAGGGTTCTGCATATGAGTACGGGCAACGACAGCATCTTGGATGCATACCTTTTTGAAACCAACGGCCTTCTGGAGCAGCTGGACAGCATCGTGCTGGCCGCTGAACAGCAAGACACCTTCTCTGACGACGACATCAATTCCATCTTCCGCATCATGCACACCATCAAGGGTTCTTCGGCCATGATGGAATACAATTCCCTCATGACCATTGCGCATCGGGCGGAAGATCTTTTCGCCATTATCCGGGAACAGTCCATCGCCATTGTACCGGAATCGCTCCGTCCGAATCTGTTCGATCTTCTTTTTCAGACCATCGACTTTTTCCGTCAGGAGATCGACCATATTGAAAACGGGCAGTCCCTTACAGATGATATCGACACCCTTTTACAAAAAATTAATAGCTTTATCACACAAATTCAAGGCGGAGGGGATGAGGCCCAGGCCGATGCATCGTCGGCTGCGCCTTCCGCTTCCGGCGCCTTCCCCTATGTGCTCCAGATCTTCTTTGACGAAGGCTGCGGCATGGAAAACCTGCGGGCCTTCATGCTGGTGACCTCCATCAAGGACATCTGCGCCGAAGAGGAGTTTTCTTATTATCCCGCCGATGTGGAGCATGATGCCTCCACCGCCGCCCAGATCATCGAATCCGGCTTCCGCCTGTCCTTTGCCAAGGCCAGCGACCGGGACAATGCCATCCATGTGGTCACCGATATGGGCTTTGTGCGCACCTATCAGGTGATCGATGAGTCCCCGGAAACAGAGGCCGAGCCTCAGCCGTCCCCGGAACCGGCTCCCCAGCCGGAAGCCGCTGTGCAAAGCGCGCCCCCTGCTCAGCCGGAACCCCAGCCGGAGCCTGTCAAGGCCGCTTCCCCGGCTCCGGCCCCTGCGGCCCCCTCCGCTTCCAAAGCAGAAAACACCGTCCACCACAAAGAGAGCCTGATCAGCGTCAACCTGAGCAAGCTGGACACCCTGGCCGCTGTGGTGGGTGAAATCGTCATCACCGAATCCATGGTCACCGCTTCTCCTGATCTGAAGGGACTGCGTCTGGATTCCTTCACCAAATCCGCCCGTCAGCTGCGCAAGCTCACCGACGAGCTGCAGGATGTGTCCATGTCTCTGCGGATGGTGCCGGTGTCGGCCACTTTCCAGAAGATGAACCGCATTGTGCGGGATATGTGCAAAAAGCTGGGCAAACAGGCCCGCCTTACCCTGATCGGCGAAGACACCGAAGTGGATAAAACCATCGTGGACAGCATCGGCGATCCCATCATGCACATTGTGCGCAACTCCATGGACCACGGCATCGAAGACACTGCCCAGGAGCGGATCGACGCCGGCAAAGACCCGGTGGGACAGATCATTCTGTCGGCCCGTCACACCGGCAGCGAGGTCATCATCGAGATCCAGGACGACGGCCAGGGCGTCAACTACGACGCCGTTCTGAACAAGGCCATCCGCCAGGGGCTGGCTGTTCCCGGAGTGGACTATTCCCACCGGGACATCCTCAATTTCCTTCTGGCCCCGGGCTTTTCCACCAACACCGAAGTCACCGAGTTCTCCGGCCGCGGCGTAGGCATGGATGTGGTAAAGAAGAATGTGGAAGATGTGGGCGGCACGGTGTCCATCACCAGTGAGCCCGGCCAGGGCATGACCACCACATTGAAGATCCCCCTGACCATGGCCATCATGGACGGTATGGAGGTCTCGGTGGGCAATTCCGTCTTTACCATCCCCATCCACAACATCCGCCAGTCCTTCAAGATCCAGCCCAGCGACCTGATCCAGGACGCCTCCGGCGGCGAGTTGTTCAAGCGCATGGGCCAGTTCTATCCGGTGGTGCGCATGCGGGATCTGTATCAGATTCCCGAAGGCCGCGAAAATGTGGAAGACGGCATCCTCATCTGGCTGGAATCGGGAGAGCTTTCCTATTGTCTGTTCGTCGATGAACTGTTGGGCGAACAGCAGGTAGTGGTCAAGCCGCTGCCCAGCTATCTCAACAGTTTCAACATCAAGAGCCGGGGCATCGCCGGATGCACCATTCTGGGTGACGGCAACATCAGCATCATCCTGGATGTGGGCAATCTGTATACCCCCATTCAGTAAGGCACAGGAGGCACAGGACAATGGACGAATATGAAATCTTCTCCTCAAACGCAGCTTCAGAGACATCGGATGCCGCTGCCGCTGCGCAGACCAATCAAAAATATCTGCTTTTCCAATCGGGAGGGCTTTTGTTCGGCGTAGTCGCCGATTATGTGGTGGAGATCATCACAAACCACACGGTCACTCACCTTCCCCTGGTGCCCGATTATGTCAAGGGCATTATCAACCTGCGGGGACAGATCATTCCCATCGTGGACATCCGGAATCTGCTGGGCCAGCCTGCCGATAGTGCCGATTGCATCATCATTCTGAACATCGACGAAGTGATGGTGGGCATTCTGGTGGACACCGTCCAGCGTATGATCGATCTGGACCAGCAGAAAATCCTGCCCTCTCCCTCCTCAGAATGCCGCAAGCTGGTATCGGGTATGTGCTCTCTCTCCGATGGCCAGACCATGCTGGCCTTTGACTGCGCCCAGCTTCTGGGGTCATCCTACTAATCTCATCGATAGAAAGGCCGTGGATCGTTTTGGATATTCTCCATGATATCTCTATTTCCGACAGAGACTTCCACCGGCTGGTGGATTTCATTCAAAAAAACTACGGCATTGATCTGAGCAAGAAAAAGACGCTGATCACCAGCCGTCTGTCCCATTCGCTGCGCCAGCGAGGCTATACCGAAATGGCGCCCTTTCTGGAGCATCTGTTTTCCACCAAGGACCCGGATGATCTGGAACTGATTCTCAACAAACTGACCACCAACTACACCTATTTCCTTCGGGAAACCGATCATTTCACCTATTTCCAAAACAAAATACTGCCGGAGCTGGCCGAAAAACACAAGCGGGACAAAGTGCTTTCCATCTGGAGCGCCGGTTGTTCCAGTGGTGAGGAGCCTTACACCCTTTCCATCTATCTCAAGGAATTTTTCGGCTCCCAGGCATCCCAGTGGGACACCCGCATTCTGGCCACGGATATTTCCCAGCAAGCACTGGCCAAGGCCCAGAAAGGCCTTTATCAGATGCCCGCCGACATGCCCGATACATGGGTGCGCCGGTACTTTACCAAAGATCGGGCTTCGGGATTGTATCAGGTGGCTCCCTCCATTCGCAACAATGTGATTTTCCGTCCTTTCAATTTGATGGACCCCATCCATTTCCGCATTAAATTTGATGTGATTTTCTGCCGGAATGTGATGATCTATTTTGACCAGCCCACCCGGGATGCGTTGGTGCGCCGGTTCTGGGAAGCCATGCGTCCGGGCCCCACCTCTTATTTCTTCATCAGCCACTCGGAATCCCTGGGCCAGACCCCGCTGTTCCGCCTGGTGGCCCCCTCCATTTATCAAAAAAAGTAGCGGTTCCCGCTAGAATAAGAAAGGATCTTTTTTATGTTGTCCCAGCAAAAACCCATCCGCGTTCTGGTAGTGGATGATTCGCTGGTCGCCCGCAATATGATCACCAAAGGCCTGGAAAGCTATCCCCGTATCCAGGTGGTGGGGACCGCCATCAACGCCGTGGACGCCAAAACCAAAATTGCTCAACTGACCCCTGATGTGGTGACCATGGATGTGGAAATGCCGGGGATGAATGGGATCGATTTCCTGAAAAGTTTTCTCCCCCAGCATCCCATCCCGGTGATTCTGGTCTCCTCATTGAACCTGCGGGTGTTTGATGCTCTGGCCGCGGGTGCGGTGGACTTCGTCCGCAAGCCCGACGGCACCGAAAGCACTTCTTCCTTCCTCCGCTCTCTTTACAGCAAGATTCTGGTGGCTTCCTGTGCCAAGATCCGCCGGGAAACACTCCGCCGGCCCGCCCCGTCTTCTGCGGCGGCCGCTCCTCAGGTGGCCAGCAGTGGCCTTTCGTCCCATGTGCTGGACAATGTGATCATCGGCCTGGGCGCTTCTACCGGCGGTACCGAAGCCACTTTGGAAGTGCTGAAACGGCTGCCGGCCGATACCCCGGGTATCGTAATCGTGCAGCATATGCCTGTGGGCTTCACCAAGATGTATGCCGACCGGCTCAACCGTCTGTGCCAGATGGAAGTGCGAGAGGCGGTAAATGGCGATGAAATTCATCGCGGCCTGGCTCTCATTGCCCCGGCTGATTATCAGGCCCGGGTGGTGCGCATGGGCAGCCGGTACACTCTGGCCTGCCAGAGCGGTGAAAAAGTCAGCGGCCACCGGCCTTCGGTGGATGTGCTTTTTTCCTCCATGGCCACCAGTGTCAAATGCCCCATGGTGGGCATCATCATGACCGGCATGGGCCGGGATGGCGCCACAGGGCTTTTGCAAATGCGCCAGGCGGGGGCTTACACCATCGGCCAGGATCAGGATTCCTGCGTGGTTTACGGTATGCCTGCCGTGGCCAAAGAGATCGGGGCCGTCACCGTCCAGGCCTCCTGCGAAAACATCGCCAGCGTGCTGATGACCCATCTGAAAACCTTGAAATAGCTTTTTATCAAAAGTAATAAAAGAAAATGCTCCCTCCGCCTTTGGCGGAGGGAGCATTTTTGTGCATTTTCCAGATTCTTTTGGAAATTACTGCAGCAGCTGCAGCACGCCCTGAGGAACCTGGTTGGCCTGAGCCAGCATAGCCTGAGCGGACTGGATCAGGATGTTGTTCTTGGTATAAGCCATCATCTCGTCGGCCACATCGGTGTCGCGGATGGTGGACTCGGCGTCCTGGATATTCTCTTCCATGACGCTCAGGTTGTTGATGGTGTGATCCAGCCGGTTCTGGGTAGCGCCCAGAGTACCGCGCACATCGGACACATAGTTAATGGCTTCCTTGATCACATCCACGGCAGCTTTGGCGCCTTCCTGGGTGGAGATATCAATACTGCTAATGCCCATAGCGGAGATGTGCATATCCTTAATGGTGACTTCCAGCTGATTGTAGCTGTCGGAAGTGTCGCCGATCTGCAGGGTCAGGCCGCCACCGGAAGCCAAACCAGCACCAGCAGTTCCATCTGTGCCATTCATAGTCCAAACACCACCAGTAGCACCAGTAGTTGCACCGCCGCTTCCCTCAATAGTAGCACCTGTCAGTTTGCCCTCAAAGGAAACGGTCACATTAGCACCGCCCTTGCTCAACATAGCGTTGATATCAGCAGCAGTGTACTCCTTGTCAGCAGACAGATTCAAAGTCACATTTCCGGAATCAGCTGCGGTAACAGCACCCTCAGCACTATTTCCGTTTGTCACAGTAACAGTGAAATCCTGTGCACCGGCTTTCGAAGCTGTAAACACAATATTGGTAGTCTTGCCGTCGGTATTGGTCACATTACCGCCCTTAGCTGTAGCATATTTAGCCTCAGAAGTAGTAAAGCCAGTCACAGAATTAGCCTTTTCAGTTACATCTGCCGTGACAATATTCTGCTTCAGCGTGATCTCCAGATTCTTTGCAGACTCAGGAAGAGTTGCATTCCGAACCAGCTCATCAATGTCATCCTGGGTATATGTTTTATTCTTCTCGAGCAGGATAGTCAGATTGCCACTATTGTCGACAGTGATGCCAGCAGCAGCTGCTGTGCCAATCGTGACATTCTTACCAGACTCCAAGCCACTGATTTCAATGTCCAGAGTAGTATACTCAGTGCTAGTAGTCGAAATCGCTACGCCAGTGGTGCCGCTGCCCAGCTTGCCGTCCAGCAGATTGATGCCGTTGAAGTTGGAAGAATCGGCGATGCGGTCGATTTCCTTCTTCAGCTCATCCACTTCTTTCTGCAGCTGAATACGGTCGGTACCGTCATAGGTGCCGTTGGCGGACTGGTCGGCCAGCTCTACCATACGGTTGAGCATATCATGGACTTCGGTGAGAGCGCCTTCAGCGGTCTGCACCAGGGAAATACCGTCCTTGGCATTCTTCTGAGCCACACTCAGACCGGTGATCTGGGCACGCATCTTCTCGGAAATGGCCAGACCGGCAGCGTCATCGCCGGCCCGGTTGATCTTGTAGCCGGAAGACAGCTTCTCCAGGTTCTTACTCAGAGCGCTGGTGTTGTTGGAATAGTTCCGATAGGCGTTCATCGCCATGATGTTGTGTTGAATGCGCATAAAAAAATCTTCCTCCTTGAAAATTTAACGAAGCAAGCTCCATCTTGCTCCTTAGGTATTCTTCCGTCCCTTCCGCAGGCCTGAACAGAAGGGACGGCTGAAACCTTACACTACTTATATCGCACCTGTTTTTCAAAAGATAATGGCTTTTGAAAAAATTTTTCCATTACGCATAGGTGTCGATATATTTACCCATAGGCGGCTGCTCCGGCAGCATCTCCAACAGCTGCTGTACTGCCGCTTCCTGGGAATCCATGGCCTTCTTGGTGACGGCCGTGGAATAATCCACCGAAAGCTTGGCCGCCGAAAGGGACATGGCTGTGGCGGCAATTCCGTTCATCATATCCACAAAAAACACCTCCTTTCGGTGTTTTTCCATTCTTATTCCGGCTTCTCCGGGTGAGCCTCCTTGGCTCCACCCAGAGAAAAGATCGATTCCAGCTGCTCCACCATTTGAAGCGAGGCCACATCCTCTGCAGAATCCCGGTTGGCATTGGCGGCCTGCTGCAACTCACTGCGCAGAATCAATACATCCCGCGGGGCATCGATGCCAATGCTCACCGTTCCGCTGGGGTCTACCCCCAAGATGGTGATATTCACCGAATCGCCCACTGCAAAGCCATCGCCCGCTTTTCTCCGTAAAACCAGCATTATTCCGCACCCCCATTGGGAAAGCTCCCCAAACGGTGGCGCATGGTATAATCGCCCTGCTCCAATATCACCTGTACGGCCCGGCGGCTTTGATCGTTGATGACCACCGGACACTTCATATTGACTGTGCTCTCGCTCACCGGCTCCCGCACGGCGCAGAGCACATAATAACAAAGCTCCTGACTGGTCTCCACTTCCATGAGTTTCAACTCTTCCGGAGTGAGCACCGGGGCATAAGTGGGATCCAAAGAAAAGGGGTTCATGGCGATAAAGGCCAGGGACGGGGTCTTCAGGCTCTGAAAGCAAAGAAGATTCCCTTGGCTTCCCGCAAAGGGCAGCATCAAAAAGTCCTTTTCCTCCTCAAAGCCAAAAAGCCCGCTGGGAAAAGAAATAACCTCTTCCTGCTCATACTCCACAGGGCCGAAGTATTTCGTCTCGGTCTTCATGGAATCCACTCCTTACGCTTTCACATCCACCGGCTCATAGTCCGGATCGGAAGAGGGCGGCACATACAAAGGCCCACCCACATATTTGATCACCACATCGGGCCGCTGAGTCATGGTGAATTCAATATCACCAGGCACAAAGGTGAAGTTCATCTGCTCCATCCGCCAATCGAAATTGAGCTTATCCATCTCATAGCGGATATTCATCTCCCCGCCGTCCCAGGAAATATCCGGGGCCGCCGAAGGCAAAAACTGTACATTCAGCTGAACCGGCTGCTGCAAAGTAGCCTCGCGGGCCAGCTCCGGAATCACGCTTTCCCCAATCTTGGCTTCCATCATCATCCGCCCCTCCCGGGCCAGAATACCGGTGGCCTGATAGGCCGCCTGCATTCCCTTTTGCGCACCCTGCTGGATGTTCTGGGCCGTTGTAGGCATCACCGAGCTGCGAGCCTCAAAGGTGTCGATATTCACCCGAATGGGTTGGCTGCGGATCTGCAGTCCGCCCTTGTCCCGGGATATCTCCATCTGGGCTGTGCCCCGGGCATATTCCAGCCGGGCATTGGTCACTTTCATCTGAATCTCAATGGGTACTGTCTGAATTTCTATCAACGGATACATCAAAACCGCTCCTTCCCCCTGCATCCGCAGTCATTACAAGCCCCCTGGGCTCTTCTTTTTATTTCATATAATCCATCAGCGACTGAGGAATCACATTGACTCCCACCTGCAAAGCAGCGCTGTAACACAGCTGGGCCCAGGACAGAGCCATTACCGCATCGGCCGGCTCCACATTCTCCAGGCTCTGCCGCTCGGTGTTGAGCGAATCAAAGGTGTTTTCCAGTGTGGTTCCGTTGGCTTCCAGGAAATTGGCCTTGGCCATCAGCTCCGAATGGGCATCGCTCATACGCTCATGGGCATCATTAAATTTATTGATCAGACGGTTGGCCTCTTCCTCGTTGCCATTCCAGGGATCCCCCTTGTTCTCCGGATCATAGCTTTCGAATACCTCGGCCATGCGCAGCATGATGGAAGCCAGATTCTTGGGGTCTCCGTCCTCATCCACTCCATATCCCATCACTTTGATGCCGGAAATGGAGGCGTCAAAGGCAGTGGACTCGACGACTTTTCCATCCTCCAACTCAAAGCCCAGTCCGATGTCCACATAGAGGGGGTCTTCCTCGGCCCACATCTGCAAGACCTGACCATTGGTCATTTCCTTCCCATCTTTTATAATGGGATTATCGTTCTTATCGTGGTAAGTGTCCTCCAGTTCTGCATCCACCTTGACGCCCCGATAGGTCACATGACCATCCTCAATGGCAAAAGGCGCCTCCTGGTTGTCCGAACCGGCAAAGATAAAGTCCTGATCATAGCGGCCATTCAGGCTCTGGATAATGCTCTCTGCACCGGAGCGCAGAATCTGAGCCTGGGTGTCCAGATTATCCAGGTTGGTACCGTTGAGCCCTTCCATGGCCGGTACTTTACCCAGTTCATGGGCCAGGTCGTTAATGACGCCGTCCATAATGCTCCAGGCCGTCTCAAATTTACTGGTCACCGTCTTGTTGTTGTCGTACTGGGCCCGGGTGGCATTGAGCGAGCTGTGGATCTTGAACGCCCGGGTAGCTCCTGCCGGATTTTCCGCATAAGCATTGAAGCTGCGCCGGGTCATGACCTGGGTCATGGCCTTGTTCAGCTGATTGGTGGTGGTCATCAAATTATAACGGTAATTGAAGAGCATACCGTTTGTGGTAATGCGTGTCATGGCGCGTTTCCTCCCATTCTTCCATTACATGGCCATCAGGGAATCCAGCGCCTCGTCCAATGTTGTCATCAGGCGGCAGGCCGCTGTATAGGCTTTCTGGTAGACCATGAGGTTTGTGGCTTCGTCATTGAGATCCACGCCGGACAGACTGTCCCGATCGGTATAAATCTCATTGGCGGTGATTGCATAGTTGTTATACACAGAACTGGTGCTCATCTGATCCTCCGCCAAAGTGGACTGGATGTGCAGCAGCATATCTTCAAAAGTGCCTTTGTAGGGCGAGTCCTTTCCTACAGCACCTGTGACCAAATCATTGGGGTTAAATTCCACTGTTTTTTCAAACAGGGACAGGAAGGCAGCCAGATTGCTGGTATCGCCGCTGGAAGCGCCGGGGTCCCGGGAGGGAATCATGGAAATCGAACCTTCACGCCAGCCCTTGGACACCGAAATATTGGCCGCAGTAATTCCCTGGCCATTGACAGAAGTTTCATTGGTGTCGCTGCCTGCGCTGAACAGATTGCCCTTGCCGGGGATATCCACATCGTTCACATTGTTCAGCTTGTTCATCTCTTTGGCCAGTTCCCGGGCCAGGCTGTCCAGCGCATTGCGATAATAGGGAATGCCCCGCTTGACAGCGGCGTTTTTATCCACCCTATTCACCGTCTCCTGGGTGGCATATTCTCCGCTCTCGGTGAGGATCTCCCGCCGGGCCTGCAAAGAGCCGTACAGGTCATTATCTTTCAAAGTTACAAACTCATCCGCCTTTTCGTCCTTCTTATTTCCGTCCGCATCCTTCAGGGCGTACAACTGAATATTGTAGTTCGTATCAGCGGGATCCCTGCCGATCTTGGTGGCATATTCTCCATCGATCAGTGTATTCTGATTCCCTGTGCCCAAGGTCACCGTGAGTTTTTCCACCATAAATCCGGCACCCAGATCTTCCATGGTGTATTTCACATCGATGTCTATATACTGGCTCAGTTCATCCAGCAGCATATTCCGGGAATCCCGCAGTTCCAAGGCATCATCGCCCCGGATATCGGCATCCCGGATGGATGTATTCAGATCCTGAATGTTCTTCAGGATATCATTGACCTTCTGGATATCCTGATCCAGATAGGTCTCATAGGTACCCTGGAGATTTTCCAGCTTCTTCGCGGTGCTGTTGAGATATGTACACAATGCCGAAGCCGACTCACGGATCAGGCTGTCATATCCCTGGATGCCGTTGGTCACCGCTTTGCTGATCAGATCCCGCAGATCGTTGAGCTGGCTGAGGATGACGCCGTCGTCCTGCTCCCCATCGCCTTTGCCCACTTCGTCCAGAATAGAGGCCAGACTACCCAGTCCCTCCAGCTTGCCGCCGGCAGCGCCCAGATCGGCCTGGGCCTCCCGGTAGATCAGATCCAGTCCCGGATCCCGCAGCTGACTGACCCCGGTAGTCAAAACACCCTGTCCCACCCGGGTCATGTTCTGATTGAAATATTTATCCGACACACTGGAGATCAAGCTGACCTGATCCAGCCGCTGACGGGTGTAGCCAGGTGTGTTGATGTTGGTGATATTGTTGCCCGTCACATCCAAACCCTTCTGGGCCGCATAGATCCCCAGACGGGCTACGCCGAACGAGCCGAATGTACTGCTCATGCCTGTTTCCTCCTCATGCCCTAAAATCGGTGCGCAAGCCCTTGGGCGGTACGCCCGGGGCGGTGTGATATCCTTCTTCCACTTGGGGATCGATCCCCTGCTTTTCCAGCTGCTTGTTCACCCGGCGCAGGTCTCCTTCCACCACGGTGCGGGCGGCCTGCTGGGCACTGCGGGAGCGCTCCCACAGCCGAAGCAGCTGTTCTACTTTCTGCTGGGCCAGGACCCGTTCTTCCGGCGGCAGAATTTCCGGCACCTTGCTCAAAGGCGCTTTTTCCAGTCCCAGCTTCCGGCTGAGACTTTCCCGTTTCTGCTCCAGGCCCCGCAATGCCAGAGAGGCCGCTTGCTCCTGCTTCATGCAGTCGTTGAGCACATCCAGATCGTGATCCCGCACAGCCTGGATTTTCTTATGCTGCAACTGCTCCAATTCCTCCAGCTGATGCGCCAGGGTGTCCAGCATGGAAAAATACTCAGAGTATTCAGAAGTCATATTAGTCCTCCTGGTCATATATCATCAGCATCCGGGCGGCAATCTCTGTGGCCGAAGGCTGATAAGTCCCATCCTGAATTTGCTTCTGCAGGCTTTCCAGCTGGCTACGGGTGGGGCGCATACGGGCCTGTTTGGACAGGCTGCTCACCGTTTCCTGAATCTTCTGCTGCTCATCGGAAAGCTGAACCGAGCGCTGAAACTGATCATAATGTTGGCGTTCCGCAATATTTTTATTTTGACCGGCTCCTGTGAGCGGAGTATGGCCCGTGTGTCCGGAAAGGGGGAACGCCCCAGTGGGTTTAATGGCAGAAAACATCCGGCATCCTCCTTTGGTGCGTGGTAAAAACATTTGGGGAAACTCCCCTCCAGTTCCGCCGCTTCAAAACCGGCGTTTGCAAGAAAAAATGCTTTTCTATTCATCTCTGCTATTTATGTTATCGTCCCCACTTTTGAAAAATTAAGTCATCCTGTGGAAAAGGCCTAAATTTTTCGTCAATAATACCGAATTTCCTTTTCAAATTTCTGCCGATTTTTTTTGCAATAATCCTTTATTTTTTTGCGGCTTATGTCGATATAATATGGTGCAGGGTTTGTAACCTGCATCCGATCCCGCTTATGGAAGCTATGCTTCTAATCTTGAAAACAGGAGAAGTTATTATGCGTTATGAATTAACACAGGATCTACTTACCGGCAACAATCTGATTGACACTGAGCACAAACAGCTTTTCGCCGCCATCAACGATCTGCTGGACGCCTGCGCTCAGGGTAAAGGCCGGGAAAAACTGATGGACACCGCCAAATTCCTCAACAATTATGTGAACAAGCATTTCAGCGATGAGGAAAAGCTCCAGGTGAGCAGCAACTATCCTGGATATCCTCCTCACAAAACATTCCACGATGGCTATAAGCGCCAGCTTTCCGATGCCACCCAGCAGCTTCTGGCCGAAGGTCCCACTGTGCACGCTCTGGGCCAGCTGAATCAGATGGCCGCCGTCTTGATCTCTCACATCCGCACCGAAGACCGGAAACTGGCCAAACATCTGAAAGGCTGATTTCCCTTTCCCATATATATACAGAAGAAACTGTTCCGATACAGTTCTGATAAAGTCATACCATTTACAAAGGAGAATCCGTATGTTTCACAAAATGAAACTCAAGCCCTACTTGCTCTCCGCGTTTTGTGTCATGATCCTGCTGGCCGGCATCATCACGGCCCTGGGCATCATCGGCCTCATCAACACCAGCAACAACACCGATGCCTTGGTCAACCAGGTTCTGGAGGCAGAAAGCGCTGTGAAAACCTGCCGTATTCAGGCCAATATCGCCGCAAGAGATCTGCGGGAAATGCTGCTCACCGATGACACTGCCAGAATTGCTGACTTGAAGGAAAATATCAATTCCAGCCTGGAATCCATCACTGAGCAGATCGATGTTTTCAAAAAAGCTCACGGTACATCCGACGGCCTGGCCGATCAGTATGAGTCCGCCTTTGAAGATTGGTTCCAGGTGGCTTCCAAAGTGATGGATGAAGTGGATCAGGGCGATACAGAAACCGCCCGTCAGACCATCCTCAATGAATGCTCCCCCGCTTTGGAAAAACTGGTTTCTGTGGTCCAGAACATTGACAGCACCATTGCCACCCAGCGGCAAGAGGCCGAAACCCATACCATGACAATGTTGCGTGTTTTCATCATTGCCACACTGGCCGTGTTTGTTGTTGCTCTGGCCGTGGCTCTGTACATCGCCTTCCGCACCACAAGCCTGCTGACCAAGACCGTGGAGAAGGCCAAGGATGCTGTTTCTGAGCTGTCCCATGGCAATCTGAAAGCCCATATGGATTACGAAGGTGCCAACGAATTCGGCGAACTGGCCGAGAAGATGAACTTCTCCTTCCAGGAGCTGAGCAAATATGTGGATGCCATCGACTACGGCATGGGCGAATTTTCCAAAGGCAACTTTACCTGCACTTGCCCCATTCAGTTTATCGGCGATTTCGCCCACATTCAGCAGTCCATTGAGCACTTCCAGGAAAAGATCCGCAATGTTCTGGAAGAGCTGGAGATCTCCTCTTCCCAGGTCAGCGCCGGCGCCGATCAGGTAGCCGACGGTGCCCAGGCTCTGGCCCAGGGCGCCACCGAGCAGGCCAGCAGCGTGGAGCAGCTGTCTGCCGCCATCACCGATGTTTCCAACCGTATCACCGACACCGCCGACTTCTCCCAGAAGGCCAATAAGCTGGGCAAGGAAGCCGGAGAAACCGTGGCCCGGGGCAAGGAAGAGATGTCCCAGCTGCTGGCTTCCATCCAGGATATCGCCGAGGCCTCCAACAACATCCAGAGCATCATCAAGGTCATTGACGACATCGCCTTCCAGACCAATATTCTGGCTCTGAACGCCGCCGTGGAAGCCGCTCGGGCTGGCAACGCCGGCAAGGGCTTTGCTGTGGTGGCCGATGAAGTGCGCAGCCTGGCTCAGAAATCCGCCGGGGCCGCTCAGGAAACCACTCAGCTGATCAAGAATTCTCTGGAGCATGTGTCCCGCGGCGAAGAGATCGCCCGTCGCACCGATGCTGCCTTCAACGATGTAGCCACCTCTGCCCAGGATATCCTGGCCATGATCGAAAAGATCGCCCAGGCTTCCAACGAGCAGGCCGACTCCATCTCCCAGATCTCGGTGGGCATCGACCAGATCTCCAGCGTGGTGCAGACCAACTCCGCCACCTCGGAAGAAAGTGCCGCCGCCAGCGAAGAGCTGTCCGGTCAGGCCGGTGTGATGAAGAACCTGCTGGATCAGTTCCAGCTGAAGGCCGACAAGCCCGCTTCCGGTTCGCCTGTCGCTGCCGATGATCAATTCTCCTCGGTTCCTTCTGCTTCGGTTCCTACCCACTATCTGTCCGATAAGTATTAAAAACAACACTGCAAAAAAGGACGGCATTTGCCGTCCTTTTTTTGTGCGCTATCGTTTGATGATCACATCTTCGATTATGATGTTGCCCTTCTCATCCAGTCCCCGGATGGTTTTCACATAAAAATCATCGGAAGTACCCCGGCTTTCCACAAGCAAAAAGCCCCCTTCCGCAGTCACTTCCTGCCTTCTTGTTTCCCCGGTGAGGAATTCCACTTCCACCTGACTGATCCGGTTGTCTTCGGTCTTGCCATAGACCACAAGCTCATATTCTTCTCCGCCCCAACTGCGCCAGCTGTACAAAAGGCCATTTTCCCCCATCAAAAGGGCCGGCACATTGCCCTCGGCCATCCAAAAAGGCCCCCAGCGTTTCAATGTCACCAGAGCGGTATCTCCTTCCCAGGCAAGCAGCCGGTATTCCCGCCTGCCTTCTTCCTGGCAGAGAACCTGCCCTGGCCCCCAGTGATACTGCCTCTGAAAAGCCCTTTGCGCGCCCCAGGATGTAAGATACAGGGGCCAGAAGCTGCGGCACAGCACCACAAACAACAGCAGAAATACAAAGCGCCGCAAAAGCTTTTTCCCTCTGAGACGGTTCATGCCCCCACCTCCAGACGATAGGAACGGTCACTCCGGACATAGAGCAACTGAAAATCTTTTTCCTCAGTGGGGTATTCCGGCACCTGGATATAGCCGAAGGCCAACGGACTATTTTGTCCGCTCACCCGCTGCATGGGGTAAACTTCTCCCTGGCTGTCGGCGACCTGGGCCACCGGCGCCTGCTCGATGAAACCGGGAAGGGTGCATTTCATATAAAACACATACAAATCCCCTTCCTCGGTGCAAAGGGCCTTGGTATAGCGCAAATAGGTGCTGTCCACCCAAACCCCTTCCCCCAGATCCTGCTCCCAGGCCAAGGGCACATCCTCCAGTTTATACCCAGGCATCCATCGCTGGTATTGGGAGATGCCTTCATAACAGGCGCTGCCCAATGCCAGCAGCGCGGGAATGAGCAGCAGGGCCGCCAGCAAGTTGACCACCACAAGCCCATAGCCCAGCAGCGGACTGTGCTCCCGGTTGAGGAGTTTCCCGATTCCTTCCGGCTCTCCCAGATCCAGCAAGGCCTTTTCCCGACACTGTTCTTCTTCCAGGCCCTCTTCCCGGTAAAACTCCACACCGTCCTCAAAATGGCCTCGCAGCTCCCTGGCGATGGCCTGCCGGTCCGGCCGGTAATGGACTCTGTGCAGCACTTTTTCCAGCCACTGTTCAAAAGGCTCCTGTTTCACACAAGCCGCCTCCCATCACCTGGCGCACCGCTCCGGCAAATTCCTCGAACCGCTTCTTTTCCTCCACCAGCTGCTGCAGTCCTTCCGAGGTGATCCGGTAATATTTCCGCATTCGCCCGGTGGGGGCCTGCTGCTCATAGGATGTGATATACCCTTTGTTCTCCAGCTTGTGCAGCACCGGATAGAGCGTCCCCTCCTGAAGAGAAAACACCTTCTGGCTCCGCTCTTCCAATCGCCTGATGATCTGGTAACCATATTGGTCTTCTTTCTCCAAAAGAGAAAGCACCAAAAGAGAAGCACTGCCTGCCAGATATCCCTTATCCACCGTCATATTCCCACCTCCTATACCTAGAGATTCTATGCTTTTATTATACTTAGATCTTCCAGGTATGTCAACAAAGAAAAAGCCCTGCCGCGAAAGCGGCAGGGCACAATGCTTTTTATTTTCCTTTGGCAAACTCCAGATAGAGGGCCCGAATGGCTTCTTCCATATGTTCTTCTCCCACGCCCACCCAGGTGCTGATCTCGCTGATGCCTTGATGGATCATGGCCACCGGAATATTCCGGCTCTGCAAGGTCTGGAAAATCCGGCTCAGGGTCCGGTGGTTATGAGGCACGCCATAGCCCACCAGTACAATACAGGCAAAGCC
Source organism: Ruminococcaceae bacterium AM07-15 (assembly GCA_003477405.1). Taxonomy (GTDB): domain Bacteria; phylum Bacillota; class Clostridia; order Oscillospirales; family Butyricicoccaceae; genus Pseudobutyricicoccus. The sequence goes on along the minus strand of QUDE01000020.1, from coordinate 18,153 downwards.
GGTGTGTACCTCCGGCGGCTGGACAGCGCCCAGAACGGCAGCTCTGGCGGCGAATTCCTCTTCCTCGTGCTCATATTCCCCGCTGTCCACCAAAAAGCTGATGTGGGCGCCGCTGACAGCCGGGGCCTGGGGGTCCATACCATGAGCCCGGGCGGCCCGGAGGATCTTTTGGGCAAACGCCCCCTGCTGGGGGTCCTCCCCCTCCAGCAGCACCAGACTATACCCCTTCCGGCCGGCAATGCCGGCAAAAATGGAGAAGTTCTCCCGCTTCACCGCTGTGCTGGTGATCATGGTACCAGGATGATCCGGGCGGTTGGTATTGCGGATATTGGTGGCGATTCCCGCCCGGCTCACCGGGCCTACGCTGTCCTCATGAAGCACCGTGGCCCCGGCGCAACTGAGGGCATACATCTCGTGGTAGGTCAGATGGCGGATGGGCTGAGGGTCCTGGACGATCCGGGGATCGGCCATGAGGAAACCGGATACATCGGTCCAGTTTTCATAGACCTCCGCTCCCACGGCCCGGGCCGCCAAGGCCCCGGTCACATCGCTGCCACCCCGGGAAAAGACCTTGATCTGACCCTGAGGGCCTCTGCCGTAAAATCCGGGCAGCACCACCGGCACCCGTTCCAGCAATTCCTGCTGCAAAAGGGAGTTGGTCTCTTCTTCATCCAGCTTGCCGTTGTCATCAAAAACGATGGCCTGGGCCGCATCCAGGAAGGAAAAGCCCAGATATTCCGCCAGCAGCTGGCCGTTGACAAACTCTCCCCGGCTGGCGCAGTAATCCGGACCGGCCCCCCGGGCGATCTGCTCCCAGATCTGCTGGAAGATACCGTCCAGGTCCAACGCCAGGCCCAGGTTTTCGGCAATCTCCCCATAGCGGCCCCGGATGACCTCCAGCACCGGCTGAAAGGGCTCCCCCTTCTGCCGGGCCTTGTGGCACTGGTAAAACAGATCGGTGACCTTTTCGTCCTGGGGAAAGCGTTTGCCCGGGGCCGAGGGCACCACCACCTGACGGCGGCTATCCGCCAAAACGATATCCCGCACCCGGCGGAACTGGGCGGCGTCTGCCAGAGAACTGCCGCCGAATTTTGCCACGATCATCTGCTTCACCTCATAGGCGGCGCCGGTTTGGCCGCCGGGGATTTTTGTTTTGTTAAGACAGCCGGCCTTTGAAATCCTGGTATCCGAACCGGCGGATCACCTGGATGCTGCCGTCCTCTTTCCGCAGAGCGATAGAGGGCAAGCAGATGCCGTTGAAGGTGTTGTTTTTCACCATGGAATAGATGGCCATATCCTCAAACACCAGCTTGTCCCCTTCTTTCAGAGGATGGTCAAAGGAATAATCGCCGATCACATCCCCGGCCAGACAGGTGCTGCCCGCCAGCCGGTAGGTATAGGCCTTTTCTCCCGCCTCCCCGCTGTCCATCAAGGGAGGACGATAGGGCATTTCGATCACATCGGGCATATGGCAGGCCGCCGACGCATCCAGCAAAGCGATCTGGATTCTGTTTTCCACCACATCCAGCACCTTTGTCACCAGGAAGCCTGCATAATAGGCAATGGCTTCTCCCGGCTCCAGATAGACCTGCACATCGTATTTTTCCCGGAAGGCCCGAATGCAATCAATCAGGGCTTTCCTGTCATAATCCGACCGGGTGATATGGTGGCCGCCGCCGAAATTCACCCATTTCATCTGATGGAGGAAGGGGCCGAATTTCTCTTCCACCGCCTGTACCGTCTCCACCAGCGCATCGCTGTTTTGCTCGCACAGAGTGTGGAAATGAAGCCCTTCGATGCCCTCCAGCTCTTCCGGCTCAAAGTTCTTCCGGGTGACGCCCAGGCGGGAGCCCGCGGCACAGGGGTCATAGATGCCATGCTCCTGGGTGGAGTGTTCCGGATTGATGCGGATGGAACAGCTTTTTCCCGCTTTCAGCGCCCGCTCCCGGTATTTTTTCCACTGGGCAAAGGAATTGAAGGAGATGTGGTCGCACACCTGCAAAATCTCCTCAAACTCCTCCTCCACATAGGCGGCCGAAAAGATGTGGGTTTCTCCGCCCATCTCTTCTTTGCCCAGCTTGGCCTCAAACAGGCCGCTGGCGGTGGTGCCCGCCAGATACTCCCCGATGAGGGGATAAACCGCAAACATGGAAAAAGCTTTCTGGGCCAGCAGGATCTTACAGCCGGCCTCCTCCGCCACCTGCCGGAGAATGGTCAGATTCTCCCGCAGGCGCTTTTCATCCACCACATAACAGGGGGTCTGCACCCCCATAAGGCCTTTGTCCATTAGTCCACCAGCACCGGGTTAAAGTTCTCGGTCCAGGGCAGACCCCATTTGTTCAGGGCGTCCATGAAGGGATCGGGATCGAACTCTTCCATGTTCCATACGCCGGGCTTGTTCCAGGTGCCGTTCATCACCAGCATAGCGCCGATCATAGCCGGCACGCCGGTGGTGTAGGAGACAGCCTGGCTGCCCACTTCCTTATAGCATTCCTGATGATCGCACACATTGTAAAGATAATAAGTCTTTTCCTTGCCGTCCTTCACGCCCTGGAAGATACAGCCGATGTTGGTCTTGCCCACGGTGCGGGGGCCCAGGCTGGCGGGATCGGGCAGCAGCGCCTTGAGGAACTGGAGAGGCACGATCTTGTGGCCTTCGTATTCCACCGGCTCGATGGAGGTCATGCCCACATTCTCCAGGCACTTCAGGTGGGTGAGATAGCTCTGGCCGAAGGTCATGAAGAACCGGATGCGCTTGATGCCGGGGATGTTCAGCCCCAGGCTCTCCAGCTCTTCGTGGTGCAGCAGGTACATATCCTTGCGGCCCACCTGGTCAAAGTCATACTCCCGCTTGATCTCCATGGGCTCGGTCTCCACCCAGTGACCGTTCTCCCAATAGCTGCCCTTGGCGGACACTTCCCGGATGTTGATCTCGGGGTTGAAGTTTGTAGCAAAGGGATAGCCGTGGTCGCCGCCGTTGCAGTCCAGGATATCGATATAATGGATCTCATCAAAATGATGCTTCAAAGCATAGGCGGAAAAGACACTGGTGACGCCCGGGTCAAAGCCGCTGCCCAGCAGAGCGCAGATGCCCGCTTCCTTGAACTTCTCCCGGTAGGCCCACTGCCACTTGTATTCAAACTTGGCGGTGTCCAGAGGCTCGTAGTTGGCGGTGTCCACATAATGGGTCTTGGTGGCCAGGCAGGCGTCCATGATGGTCAGGTCCTGATAGGGCAGGGCCAGGTTGAGCACCACATCGGGCTTGTATTTTTCGATGAGGGCAATCAGCTCGTCCACCTTGTCGGCATCCACCTGCTCGGTGTAGATCTTGGTCTTGGTGGTGCCCTCCAGTTTTTCCTTCAGCTCGTCGCACTTGCTCTTGGTACGGCTGGCGATGATGATCTCATCAAAAACCTCGCTGTTCTGGCAGCACTTATGAATGGCTACGCTGGCCACGCCGCCGCAGCCGATGATCATGCATTTTCCCATGGTTCTCTCTCCTTTTCCTTGGATGTTAATGGTTGTGCAAAAGCTGCAACAGGATTTCCCGTGTCACCTTGCAGGCCACGGCGGTGGATGTGCCGCTGTGGTCATAGTGAGGGGAAAGCTCATTGATATCGCAGCCTACAATGTCCAGTTTATGCAGAAGCAAAATGGCTTCCATCAGCTCTTTGAAGGTGATGCCTCCGGCCTCCGGTGTACCGGTGCCGCAGAAAATGGAAGGGTCCAGCACATCCAGATCCAATGTGAAATACACCGGCTTGCCCTGGAGGCGAGCCACTGTCTCTGCAAAACCCTTCAGATCAAACTTGTGCAGATGGGTGTGCTCTTTGGCAAACTCAAATTCGTATTTTTCGCCGCTGCGGATGCCGAACTGGTGGATGCGTCCGTCCCCCAGCAGCTTCCAGGCGTGATACAGCACGGTGGAATGGGACAGTTCTTCTCCCAGGTACTCGGTGCGCAGGTCGGTGTGAGCGTCAAAATGGATCACATGCAGGTCAGGGTGCTTGTCCGCCACCGCTTCCAAAGCACCCAGGGTCACCAAATGCTCGCCACCCAGCATGAGGAACTTTTTCCCGTCATTGAGAATCTCCTCGGTCTGGCTGCGGATCATCTCCAGCACCCGGGGAGTGTTGCCGAAGGGCAGCTCCAGGTCTCCCCCGTCGCAGATGCTGCAATCGGTGAGGTCCTTATCGCAATAGGGGGAATAGGTCTCGATGCCAAAGCTCTCATTCCGGATGGCCGAAGGGCCGAACCGGGTGCCCGGCCGGAAAGAAGTGGTGCCATCAAAGGGCGCCCCGAAGAGCACCAGATCGGCCTGATCGTAATCGGCGTCGCAGGCCAGGAAGGTCTGGATGTTTTTATTCATCGGCCAAAAGCTCCTTTACATAATTGGGAAGATAGAAAGCGCCCCGGTGCAGCTGGGAATTATAGTACCGGGTGGGAATGCGCAGAAGCTCCCACCGGCTCTCCTGCTGGTCCTCCAGAGGGTCCAGGCCCTTGCTGGCAAAGCCAAAGAGCCAATGGCCTGAAGGATAGGTGGGAATGTGGGCCTGATACACCCGGCTGACGGGGAAAACCCGGCTGAGCCGTTTGTGAGCCTGGCGCATTTCCTGAGCGTCCCCTTCATAGAAGGGGCTTTCGTGCTGGTTGATCAGAATGCCCTTTTCGGTAAGGGCCCGGTAGCAGTTGCCGTAAAATTCCCGGGTGAAGAGCACTTCTCCCGGGCCGAAGGGATCGGTGGAGTCCACGATAATCAGGTCGTACTCATTTTCCTTCCGGCGGACGAATTTCAGCCCGTCCTCAAAGAACAGATACACCCGGCTGTCGGAAAAGCCGCAGGAAGTCTGGGGCAGAAACTTGCGGCTGACCTCCACCACCCGCTCATCGATCTCCACAATGTCGATCTGGCGGATCTGAGGATATTTGGCCAGTTCCCGGGCCACCCCTCCATCCCCGGCCCCGATGACCAGCACCCGGGAGATTCCCGGGCAAACGGCAAAGGCGGGGTGGGTGATCATTTCATGATAGATGAACTCGTCCTTTTCTGTCAGCATCATAATGCCGTCCAGAGTGAGAAAACGGCCGAATTCCGGGGAATCAAACACCCCAATGGTTTGATAATCGCTTTTTTCAAAATGCAGCTGACTGTTCACCTTGATGGAAAAACGCACATTTGGCGTATGATATTCGCTGTACCAAAGATCGTCCATCTCATTCTCCTTTCAGCACATTGAGCCGGGTCACATCCATGCTTTCCGGCCCGGTGAGCACGCAGCCCTTGCTCTTGGCATACTGGATATAATCGATGATGGCCCGGGTGATCTTCTCGCCGGGGGCCAGCACCGGAATGCCCGGGGGATAGCACATGACAAACTCGGCGCACACCTTGCCTTCGCACTCGTGAAGAGGCAGGCTAATTTTGTCGGCGTAAAAGGCCTCCTGAGGGGTTCGGAGCACTTCCGGAGTGATGTATTCGTCCTCCAGCATCCCTTTCCGCTCTTTTTTGTAAAGGCGGCGGATCTCGCTGAGGGCGCTGATCAGCCGTTCGATGTTCTTGGTTTTGTCTCCCACAGAGATATAGGCCAGAATATTCCCCAGATCTCCGAACTCGATCTGGATATCGTATTCATCCCGCAGGATGTCATAGACTTCGATCCCGGCCAGACCCAGCCCCAGGGTGTTCACCGACAGCTTGGTGGTGTCAAAATCAAAGATACTGTCCCCGTTGACCAGGTCCTTGGAATAGACGAAATAATCCCCGATCTTCCCGATCTCCTCCCGGGCGTAGCCGGCAAAGCGTTCTACCTTGTCGAAGATCTCCTGTCCCCGGGTGGCCAGGTTCCGCCGGGAAATGTCCAGGCTGGACAGCAGCAGATAAGAACCGCTGGTGGTCTGGGTCAGGTTGATGATCTGGCGCACATAGTGGGGATTTACATTCTTGCCGCACAGCAGCACCGAGCTTTGGGTCAGGGAACCGCCGGATTTGTGCATGCTCACCGCCGCCATATCGGCCCCGGCGGCCATGGCGGAAATGGGCATATTCCGGCCGAAATAGAAATGGGTCCCGTGGGCTTCGTCCACCAGCACCCGCATTCCCTTCTGATGGGCCGCTTCGGTGATGGACTTGAGATCGGAACAAATACCGTAATAGGTGGGATTGTTGATCAAAATGGCCTTGGCACCCGGATGGCGCTCCATGGTGGCGCACACATCGCTGAGGGACATTCCCAGGGCAATGCCCAGGCTTTTATCGCTTTGGGGGTTGATATACACCGGCGTGGCGCCGCAGAGCACCAGGGCATTGATGACGCTTTGGTGCACATTCCGGGGCAGGATGATCTCGTCCCCTTTTTTCACATTGGAGAGCACCATGGCCTGCACCGAAGAGGTGGTGCCTCCCACCATAAAGAAGGCGTGAGCCGCTCCAAAAGCGTCGGCGGCCAGCTCTTCGGCCTCTCTTATCACGCTGGTGGGGTGGCACAGATTGTCCAGGGGCTTCATGGAGTTGACATCCACCGAAAGGCACTGTTCTCCCAGAAAACGGGTCAGTTCCGGGTTGCCCCGGCCCCGCTTGTGGCCGGGCACATCAAAGGGCACCAGCCGGTCCCGGCGCATCCGCTCCAGGGCTTCCTGCAAAGGAGCGCGGTCCTGATCCATCAGCCTTTCACCTCCTGAAACACATTGGCGCCGCTGAAGATCTCGATCATTTCCCGGCGCAGGGCATTGGTGATATCCAGCCGCACCTTGGGCGGGATCTCATACACATCGGAATTGAAGAGGTAATTCTGCAGCACGATGTCCTTGATCAGCAGCTTGCTGTGGAACATATTGGCCTGGTACACATTGATGTCCACGGCGTCGTATTTCTGCAGAATGTCCTGGCTGATATAGTCCTGAATGGAAGTGATGGAATGATCGATGAAGATCTTTTCCCCTTCCATATTCCGGGTAAAGCCCCGGACTCTGTAATCAATGGTGATGATATCGGAGTCAAAGCTGCCGATGAGGAAGTCCAGTGTGGACAGCGGAGTGATCTGGCCGCAGGTGGCCACATCGATATCCACCCGGAAGGTGGCAATAGAGGTCTCCGGATGGTATTCCGGATAGGTGTGCACCGTCACATGGCTTTTGTCCAGATGGGCCACCACCGTCTCGCCGCTGCGGTTTTTCACCATGCTCTCCTCGGCGATGAGGAAGGTGACGCTGGCCCCCTGGGGCTCATAGTCCTGCTTGGAGATGTTGAGCACCGTGGCGCCAATCATCTCGGTGAGACGGGTCAGGATCTCGGTGAGACGGTCAGAGTTATATTGTTCGTTGATATACTTGATATAATCCTGCTGCTCCCGGGCTGTTTTGGCATAACAGATGTCGTAGATATTAAAGCTCAGGGACTTGGTCAGGTTGTTGAACCCATACAGTTTCATTTTTCCGCCCATGACGCACCTCCGAAAAAAAAGATGTACCACAGCGTACTGCGGTACATCTTGTCAAATCGGCCAACAGACAGGCGCCTTGGGGGAAAGCCCCTGGGCCGCCCTTTTGATTTTTAGAGTCTGTATAGTAAGAACTACTTTTACTACTCTTATTGACCATTTCACAAGCGTGTACCCTAGTACACTTTTGGTTATAAAGTAACCAACTGGCAATTAAGTTGCCAACTTATAAAAGCTGCGCCAAAGACGCAATCAATAGATGTGGGAAACCCCACAATCGGCAGTTGACCGGGCTGTCCGTATGGCCTTGCATTTCCCAGAATCAGGAAATCGGTCCAAGTTGTTCTTGCTATACGCAACGATAACACTGAAATTATAAGTTTAAAATCATTTTTTGTCAAGGCTTATTGAATATTCCCCCGAAAACCCATGCTTTTTTAAAAGGAAACGGCCCAAACGGGCGTCGGTCTGCTTTCCATGGAGCAGGGCGGCCTGACCGGCCATGAACACATGATGAATCCCTTCGGGCTTCTGGAAGGGGTTTTCATAGGTGGCTTTGTCGGTCACTTTCTCCCCGTCAAACACCGTGATATCGGCCTGCATTCCCGGCCGGAGAATACCTCTGTCTTTCAGGCCGATGATCCGGGCCGAAAGGCCGGTGATCCGGTGTACCGCTTCCTCCAGAGTGCAGAATCCCTTCTCCCGGGCCAGACGCAAAAAGCAAGGGAAGGTGCCAAAGTTCCGGGGATGGGGCTTGCCTTCGTTTTCTTCCGGCGCCAGGGGCAGGGACACGCCATCGGAACCGATGGCAAAATCCTTTTGGGACAGCATATAATCCACATCTTCCTGGCACATGGCAAAGGAAATGCAGGTGGCCTGGGCCTGGGTCTCCACTGTTACCCGGGCGATGGTTTCGGCCATGGACAGCCCCAGCTCCTGGCTGAGCTGCCAGATGTTCTTACCGTCCGCCGGGGGATACCGTCCCTCGGTGGTGACCACATAAAGCCCTTCCCCGTCTTCCTTTGTGGAAAAACGCTCTTCCAGCTGGCGGATGATCTCTCCCCGCTTTTCCGGGTCCTGCAAAATGGCCACAGCCTTTTCCTTGCCCCCCTGGATGGTCCACTTGGGGAAGGAATTAGTGATGCCGGAAGAGGCGGCCAGATAGGGATACAGATCTACCGTCACATGAATTCCGTCCTTCTGGGCTTTTCGCACATTGTCCACAAACTCCGGCGCCTTGCCCCAGGCTGCCCGGCCGCTGGCTTTGAAATGGGCGATATGTACATGGGCCCCGGTGCGCCGGTTGATCTCGTACATCTCCTCCAGGGAGCGGGGCGTGCCCAGGCCCTGATCCCGCATATGGGAGGTAATAATGCCCTGATAGCGGGCCACCACTTCTCCCAAGGCGCACAGCTCCTCCTGGTCAGAGGACACGCCGGGAGTGTATCCCAGTCCCAGGGACAGGCCCCAGGCTCCATGGGCCATATCCTCATCCAGCAGCCGCTTCATCTCCTCCAGCTCTTCCTTTGTGGCCGGCCGGTCCTCATACCCCATCACGCCGCAGCGCAAAGCGCCGTGGCCGATAAGCGGCACCAGATTGGTACCCATCTTTTTGCCATCCCGCTGCACCTTTTCCAAAAATGCGCCGAAGGAGGCCGAAGCATAGTCCCGTACTGCCGCATCGGCAAAGCCCTGTATGCGCTCCATATGCTCCGGCGGGCAGGGATAGATGGTGGAACCGCACTGGCCCGCCAGCTCGGTGGTCACGCCCTGATAGATCCGGGATTCTCCCCGGTCATCCCGGAGAAAATAGGTATCCGAATGGGAATGAATGTCGATAAACCCTGGGGCCACCACCAAACCTCGGGCATCGATCACCTGTCGGGCCTCCTCTACCGGAATATGGGGTTCAATCGCTGCGATTTTCTCCCCTGTGATGGCCACATCGGCTGTAAACCCAGCCTCACCTGTGCCATCGATCACTGTACCATTTTTGATCAAAAGATCAAACATTTTTGCCCTCTCCACCTTTCTTCTGCCGATTTTTCCGGCGCTTGAGATCGATGCGGCCAACACCGCACCAACACGCCGATTTGCGGTTTATTCACTAAACATTAGCATATCACAACTTTCCCTTGGCGTAAAGCAAAGGCCGTGGGATTTTCCCGGCAAAAATCAGTTTATTTCCCTTCCAGGCCACAATGGAGCACAAAAAGTCCCCTGCCATGGCCGCTTTTTACAAGCCATGACAGGGGGCCATACATCCATCATTTTATCTTTTGCTTTTACAGGCTTTCTCCGCCCATTTCTTCGCTTTTCACCTGGTTGCGTACCCGCACATCGTTGAGGAACAGGGCCGTGCTGATATCCAGATGAGGCAGAATGCTGAAATAAAGCACCAACTGGGCCAGCAAAGTGGCGCTGGTGGTGGCCGTATTCAGATCGCCGCCGGAGAAAATAGAACACACCACTGAAATCAGAATGGCATAGCCCAAAAATTGCAGCATGGACAGCATCTGTATTCCTACATACTTCCAATAATGACCGCGGACCAGCCGACGGCTTTCCCGGATACAGCTCCAGGTTTTTTTCTCCGGCTGCTGGGCCAGCAGATAAGGCGCCGGCAAAAAGGGAACTGCCACCAGATAGGAAGGAACAATGGTGAGGAACATCAGCTGATACACCTGCATCAGTCCTTCCAGCTGCTTCTGCACATCAGCGCTTTGCAAATTGGCCACATAGTCCATCCCGGCCAGATAGGCGCCGCCAAAGATCAAAAGACCAAAGACCGCTCCGATGCACAGGAAAATCACCGACTGAAGCAGCTGCAACAGAATGGACTGGCGGATTTTTCTGGCATCTCCATACCAAGCCAACACCTTTCCAGCCTTGGTCTCCCGACTGGAAGCCACATCGCACAGCACCTCTTTGCTTCCCACATTGGCCGGGGAGAGAATCGCCAAAGACAACAAGCTGAGCAAGAGAGTCACGATCAAAGCCCGCAAGCCCTGCGTATCGCTGAAAAGGAAGGTCTGCTGCAACACGCTGAAGGCAAGGGTAATGGCCAAAAGAATACCCATGCTGGCCATGCAGGTGCCGTAATTTTGACGCATCAGCCCGCGGGCCATGCTGCGGATATAGAAAATGCTGAGTTTCATTCCATTTCCTCCTGGGGTGTCTCTCTATCTGGGCATCCGCTATGGGATTCAGGGTGTGGGAGTGGTTTCACTGGGGGTTTGTGTTGGTTCCGTCGGCGTGGTAGGCTCCGGCGTCGGTTCGGGCGTGGGCTCTGGTGTCGGTTCCGGTGTGGGTTCCGGAGCAGGCGCCGACCCTTGCAGGATCACCTTGTCCACACGCTTATAGCTGCTGTTGTTTTCCAGTGTCCGGCTGACTTCCTTGCCGTCGATGTACACCACCCGATAAGACACCGTCTTATACCCGGGATAACCACCGTTTTTGACCCGTGTTGTCCCTGGAGCCAAAGAGGAATCTTCCTGATAAATCACCTGGAAGGGATCATGAGACAAAGTCTGGGTGACGATCTCCACCTTCTTATTCTGGGTCTGTGTTCCCACCAGAGAAACGGTCAGAGAAGAACCCTGGGTGTAAGCCACCACTTTGATGGGATAATTGGTATTGTTTTTGAAGCGATAGTCCACCGCTCCATAGGCCACGGTAGCGTCCTGTCCCAGCGGCACATAGCTTACATACAAGCTGTGGTTTTTCCGCTCCACGATCTCCAGATCGGCCCGAAGGGTGGCCACATACAGGGTCGAAGACACCTGACAGATGCCGCCGCCTACACCGTCCTCGGCGCCGCCATTGGCAAAGACGGTGGCATCCTTAAAGCCTGCGGCATAAGTACGGGGGCCCACTGTATCGTTATAAGAAAACACATCCCCAGGGTTGAGGATCTTTCCATTGATCTTCTGGGCCGCCAGCTTCACATTGGTGGTACGCCCTGTGAGACTGGCGTTGAATTTGGTGGTGCTGCTGCCCAAAGTGTCCCGGAAAAGCACGCTCTGCAGCTCTTCTGTGGTCACTTCCGGCTCGATCAGCTGCACCGGAATCTGCACCATCCGCTCTTCCGAAGCATCCACAGTCTGCTGGGCCTGAGCCGCATCAAATTCAGCCCCCGACTGGGAGGGAACGATGGTATTTCCAGAAGGGTCGTTCTGCAAGTCCAGATAGGCGCTGTGGGCCTCCACTGACAACTGGTTATGGATATCCTCCATGCTCACCGGGCTGGGTTCTACCACCGGAGCGGTGTACTCCACCTTACCCTCCGAGCCTTCCCGAAGATGCTTCAGCAAAAGCTCTGTCAGGTCCTCTTTGTCCACCTGATAGCCGGCCTGTCCTTTGTCCACCACCAGGGTCTCCCCTTCCAGGGTATAGGTGGGTTCGATCACCTGCTGGCTCACCTGCTGCACAATAGGGTCCATCTGATCCAGCACTTGCTGCCGATCCACATCCACCACAATGTCCACCTGAGCTCCGCCAAAGGCCGCCTGGGCAATCTGGCCAATCCGATGAAATACATTGCCTTCTCTGCCATAATCCCAGGCATTTTCCGCCGTCTGTTTCAGGTTATAGGCGGCATTCATCTGACTGATATCCAGTTGATGTTCTGCGCCGTTGACCACCATGGTCACATTCTTCAAAAGATCCTGTTTTTGAGCATACTCCTGCTCCAGGGCTGTCTGTGCTTCCTTCTGCTTCATCTGCCCCACAGAGAGATCTCCCACCTGCACACCGGGGTAGATGCCCTGATACAAAAACAGGACCCCGGCCAAAGCAATGCAAACCAGCACCAAAAGAGCCCCTGCTCCAATGGCGGCTATTCCTAGGGGTTTACGAAAAAAAGGACGCTTTCCATCAGCGTATTTCCCCGATGGGCTTTTTCCTTGCGCTTGATTCAATTTTTCTTCCTGGGTCACTTGGGCCATTCTGCACCCTCCACTTCATAAGATCCGTCAACAGGACGGGCTTCTGCCTTCCATTATATGCTTCTCACCCCACAATAGCAATTACGAAAGGGTAACAATCCGTTTTTTCCGGCTATTTTCCCGGATTTTTTACACTTTTGCAGGCAAAACTTCACTCTATTTTTCAGAAAAGAATGAACTTTTTCTAATTTTTGCCACGCTCTATGTAAAAAACAAGACAGGAACAATCCTGTCTTGTTTTTTGTGTAAGCACCGACCTATTTTCCCAGGCCGTCGCCAGCCAAGTATTTTCGGCACTCGTGAGCTTAACTTCTGTGTTCGAAATGGGAACAGGTGGACCCTCACGGTCATTGGCACTTACTATTCAATTTATATTATTAACCCCGAAGGGATAATAAACTTGGTGACCCGTAGGAGAATCGAACTCCTGTTTGCGGCGTGAGAGGCCGCCGTCTTAACCGCTTGACCAACGGGCCACATGCTGCATTTATATGAAGTCCGCTCGCTCGCAGAGCGAGCGGACATTCATGCTGGTGCACCTTCAGGGACTCGAACCCGGGACCCACTGATTAAGAGTCAGTTGCTCTACCAACTGAGCTAAAGGTGCATTTCAGATTGTGCTTTCAAAAGCACAATGAAAACTGAACAAGGAAGGAAATTCGGAAACGAGGTTGCCCAATATTTTAGGTCAAGCCCTCGGCCTATTAGTATCAGTCGACTGAACACATTACTGTGCTTACATCTCTGACCTATCAACCACATAGTCTTTGTGGGGCCTTACTCCTTTCGGATGGGAGATCTAATCTTAGAGTTTGTTTCACGCTTAGATGCCTTCAGCGTTTATCAAGCCCGCACATAGCTACCCAGCTGTGCTCCTGGCGGAACAACTGGTGCACCAGAGGTGCGTCCATCCCGGTCCTCTCGTACTAAGGACAGCTCTCTTCAAATCTCCTACGCCCGCAACAGATAGGGACCGAACTGTCTCACGACGTTCTGAACCCAGCTCGCGTACCACTTTAATCGGCGAACAGCCGAACCCTTGGGACCGAATTCAGCCCCAGGATGTGATGAGCCGACATCGAGGTGCCAAACCTCCCCGTCGATATGGACTCTTGGGGGAGATCAGCCTGTTATCCCCAGGGTAGCTTTTATCCGTTAAGCGATGGCATTTCCACTCACATACCACCGGATCACTAACTCCAACTTTCGTTCCTGCTCGACATGTCTGTCTCGCAGTCAGGCTCGTTTATGCGTTTACACTCAATGCGCGATTTCCGGCCGCGCTGAACGAACCTTTGAGCGCCTCCGTTACTCTTTTGGAGGCGACCGCCCCAGTCAAACTGCCCACCTGACAGTGTCCCCCGACCGGATTCACGGCCGCAGGTTAGAATTCCAATAGTTCAAGGGTGGTATCCCAACAGTGGCTCCATCTGAGCTGGCGCCCAAATTTCCAAGCCTCCCACCTATCCTGTACATGAAATATCAAAATCCAGTATCAAGCTACAGTAAAGCTCCATGGGGTCTTTCCGTCTAGTTGCGGGTAACTGGCATCTTCACCAGTACTACAATTTCGCCGGGCGGGCTGTCGAGACAGTGCCCAAATCGTTACGCCATTCGTGCGGGTCAGAACTTACCTGACAAGGAATTTCGCTACCTTAGGACCGTTATAGTTACGGCCGCCGTTTACTGGGGCTTCAGATCAAAGCTTCGCTTGCGCTAACCTCTCCTCTTAACCTTCCAGCACCGGGCAGGCGTCAGCCCCTATACTTCATCTTTCGATTTAGCAGAGACCTGTGTTTTTGTTAAACAGTCGCTTGGGCCTTTTCACTGCGACCCTCATTGCTGAGGGCGACTCTTCTCCCGAAGTTACGAGTCCAATTTGCCTAGTTCCTTGACAACCCTTCTCCCGTTGGTCTTAGGATTCTCTCCTCATCTACCTGTGTCGGTTTGCGGTACGGGCGCTTTAGTATACGCCACAGCTTTTCTCGCCTCTGAGCATCGAAGACTTCCCTACTGTAATTTCGGTCCCTTACGCCCGGGGCAACCATCGCCCGGGTTCTCCTATCTCAAAGTGTCACTGCGGTTTAAATGTCAGCGGCTACGGAATTTCCACCGTATGTGCATCGACTACGCCTTTCGGCCTCGCCTTAGCTCCCGGCTTACCTTGGGCGGACGAACCTTCCCCAAGAAACCTCAGATTTTCGACCATTATGATTCCCACATAATTCTCGCTACTTATTCCGGCATTCTCACTTCTTATCAGTCCACAAGTGCTTCCGCTCTTGCTTCGCCCCGATAAGAACGCTCCCCTACCCAGCGCATGCGCTGCCCAAGCTTCGGTTAGATGCTTAGCCCCGTTATATCTTCTGCGCAGAGCCACTCGATCAGTGAGCTATTACGCACTCTTTGAATGTGTGGCTGCTTCTAAGCCAACATCCTGATTGTCTGTGCAACTCCACATCATTTTACACTTAGCATCTATTAGGGACCTTAGCTGTGGATCTGGGCTGTTTCCCTTTTGACCACGAGACTTATCTCACGTAGTCTGACTGCCATGCACCAATTATCCGGCATTCTTAGTTTGATAGGGTTCGGTAACCTCGCGGCCCCTAGTCCATTCAGTGCTTTACCTCCGGTAATCTAACATGACGCTAGCCCTAAAGCTATTTCGGGGAGAACCAGCTATCTCCGAGTTCGATTGGAATTTCTCCGCTATCCACAAGTCATCCCCGACTTTTTCAACAGGCGTGGGTTCGGTCCTCCATGGAGTTTTACCTCCACTTCAACCTGCTCATGGATAGGTCACCCGGTTTCGGGTCTATTGCCCCATACTTCATACGCCCTATTCAGACTCGGTTTCCCTTCGGCTGCGGAACTCCAGTTCCTTAACCTTGCATGAAACAATAACTCGCCGGACCGTTCTACAAAAAGTACCTCATCACCCTTTAACGGGCTTTGAGTGCTTGTAAGCACAAGGTTTCAGGTTCTCTTTCACTCCCCTCCCGGGGTCCTTTTCACCTTTCCCTCACGGTACTGCTCCTCTATCGGTCACTGAGTAGTATTTAGGCTTGGATGGTGGTCCACCCGTCTTCCCACGGCGATTCCTCGTGTCCCGCGGTACTCTGGATACAGCTAGCTCAGTTTCAATTTCGCCTACAGGATTCTCACCTTCTATGATGGGCCTTCCCATGCCCTTCGGCTATCTCCGCTGATACATGTTGCTGTCCGAACCCCAGAGATATTGCTACCTCTGGTTTGGCCTCTTCCGCGT
>QUDE01000002.1 GCA_003477405.1 Ruminococcaceae bacterium AM07-15 | reverse complement strand
TGTAGGTTTGTCAATGATGTGTTACAGATGAGGAAAAGAGAGTAAGACCTGTTTAGGAGAGCGCCAGGAGAGTGGACGCATGGGGAAATTGTTGTAAGCTCGCTCCCGGATGGCGAGCTGAGTTTTGAAATCTTCAAAGCTGAAAAAGCGGTGGGAAGCATAGAATTCCTCATTATCCTTGCGGTGGCTGCGCTCAACTTTGCCGTTGTGGCGAGGCGTATATGGGCGAATAAGTTTGTGCCGTATGCCAAGGCGTTGCAGTTCCCGTTCAAAGAGTGTTGGCTTGTCATTGCCTTTTGGAAGCAGACGATTGGTAAATTCAGTGCCATTGTCTGTCTGAACACATTCAATGGCAAAAGGAAATTTTTTGATCACATGGCGCAAGAACTCCGTGGAGGAATAAGTGCTGTGTTCCTGGAAAGCCTCTATGTGCCGAAAACGGCTGTACTCATCCAGGAAGGTATATTGGAACCACTGTGTTGGCTCCTGTTGCCCAACAATACAGACTTGTGGCACAAACTTCACATCGATCTGCACTCGTTGACCGGGATATTGCATTTGCTCATAGGGCTTTGGTATGTATTTAGGGTTCGGCAGCTTGGTGGCCATGGCCCCTCGCTTACGAAGAAACCGGTATAATCCGGAGATGGATCTGGTGTAGCCTCGTTTGCGCAGCTTTACCCAGAATACCACAATTCCCGTATTGGGATTTCGCCGTCTCATATTCAAAATGAGCTTGATCTCTTCCTCTGTGTGCTGATTGGGGTGACTATGTGGTCGATGGGATCGGTCTGCAAGGGATTGGAGCGTTCCGTCATACCGTTTGCGCCAGCGATAGATATATTGCCGATTCACATGATAACGGATCGTGGCTTCTGCCACACCATGCTTATTTGCATACTCTATCACCACTTGTCTAAACCGCATTGTCTGTGCTATCTTATTCATGGCGAATAGGGTGACACCTGCCTTTCGGTTTTGTCTCAGCAACTTAACCTTATCACAGGTCACTCCTATTCGCTCTTCTTTTTTCTATTTGTCACACATCATTGTAACACCTACACCCTGTGCACTCACCCTTTCGTGAGATTATCTTGCTGATGCGTGCGTGATGTGGTATAATATAAAACAATTCGACAACGAATGGGGAATTGATTATGCCAGTCAGTTACGACAAGCTATGGAAGATGCTGATTGATAAAAAGATGAATCGAACAGAGCTAAAAGACGCTGCGGGAATCAGTTTCAATGTACTGGCCAAAATGGGCAAGAATGAATATGTCTCTATGGAGAGCCTTCACCGGATTTGTCAAACCCTATCATGTGATATAGGCGAGATTGTAGAATTTATAGACGAGTGATGGCTGTACAGACAATTTGCAAAAGAACAGTGAGGAGAAATTATATGCAGCGTCCTTTGACTTGTGTTGAAATATGTGCAGGAGCTGGAGGGCAGGCTCTGGGCCTTGCTATGGCTGGCTTTGTTCATGTCGCATTAGTGGAATATGAAGCTGATTATTGTAAAGTCTTAAAAGATAACCGGCCTGAGTGGAATGTTATATGTGCGGATGTTCACGATTTTGATGGACGCCCTTACAGGGGTGTAGATCTGTTCGCGGGTGGAGTGCCATGTCCTCCTTTTTCAGTAGCAGGTAAACAGTTAGGAAAAGATGATGAGCGCGACCTGTTCCCGGAAGCAATCCGTCTTATCAAGGAAATTCAGCCCCGTGCAGTTATGTTGGAAAATGTTAGAGGTTTTTTAGATTCAAGCTTTAATGAGTACCGCACACATATCTTAGACTCTATTCAGGAATTGGGATATAAGACACAAATTAAGTTGTTGAACGCATCGAATTTTGGCGTTCCACAACTTCGTCCGAGGGTGGTTATTGTCGGTATACGCAACGATCAGGCAGGAGTATTTTCCTACCCAGATGAAGATCCTAGCAGTGCCCCTACCGTGGGAAGAACATTGTATGATTTAATGGCCGAAAATGGTTGGCCGGGGGCTAAAGACTGGGCGGCTAAAGCTAATAAAATTGCTCCTACGCTGGTAGGCGGCTCTAAAAAGCACGGTGGGCCGGATTTGGGCCCGACAAGAGCACGCAATGCTTGGGCAGAACTTGGTGTTGATGGGAAAGGGATTGCGAATGAAGCGCCAGCACCAGATTTTGAGGGAATGCCCCGGCTTACAAGCCGCATGATGGCACGAATTCAAGGATTCCCGGACACATGGACATTCGGAAAAAGAAAAACTGTGGCGTGCCGGATGATTGGAAATGCATTTCCTCCTCCGGTAGCGCGAGCGGTTGGTGAAGAGATAAAGGAGTGTCTTGAACATGGATGCATTGATAGCGAATGCGAGATTTCACTTTCACGAGCGGTTATTTGAGACGAACACCCTTACATTAACTTCGGCTGGTGTCGCATCGAATGCAGATACCAGCAGTCGGGGTTCAAAAGCAATTTCCAGAAAAATTATTGATATTTTAGTTGATGAACATCATCATATTGTAAATACAGTAGATAAGATTTCCGGGCAAACACTTGGCAAACAATTTGAAATCCTTACAATGGATTTTTTGCGTGAAACTTTTCCACATCTTCAGAATTTACGGCCAGGGTGCTGGACTATCCTACAGCTTGGAAATAACAACAAACTAAAGACAAGTGATTTTGCTCAATATGAGCATCTTGCGTACTTAAACGCACTTACTACACAGAACGCTCAGTTGGCAGCTGCTCTGGGAAACGATTACTTAGTGGCACCAGATGTAGTAGTTTATCGCGATTTATATGAAGATGATGAAATCAACGCCGTTCAGCGTATCGTTGATACAGATGTAAGTAAAATGGCAGATATTCGGAAAGCCAACGGTGGTAAACCCATACTGCACGCAAGTGTATCAGCCAAATTTACAATGAGAAGCGATCGGGCTCAAAATAGCCGGACTGAGGCGCTGAATTTGATTCGGAACAGGAAGGGACACCTGCCTCATATCGTTGTAGTTACGGCGGAACCCATTCCGAACCGTCTGGCATCACTTGCGTTAGGAACAGGCGATATTGATTGTGTATACCACTTTGCTCTCTATGAGTTGATGCGTGCTGTCAAAGAAGTTGGTTCCGAGGATGCAGTTGAAACTTTGGAAACGCTTGTTCAGGGCAAGCGGCTAAAAGACATTTCTGATTTGCCGCTGGATTTGACTGTATAATGGCCGATACGATTTCTTCTGACCGGAGAAGTAAAATCATGTCCCACATCAAGAGTAAGAATACCAGCATTGAGATGATGGTACGCCGCCGCCTCTTTGCGATGGGATACCGGTACCGGGTCAATTATAAGGCATTGCCAGGTAAACCTGACATTGTCTTTACCAAAAAGAAAATAGCTATTTTTATTCATGGATGCTACTGGCATGGACATGATTGCGGAAGCCGATATGCCCATACGAGCCAGTCAAACAAAACATACTGGGGTCCCAAGATAGAGCGAACAAAGCAGCGGGATCAGGAACATATTAAAGAACTTGAAGCCATTGGCTGGAAAGTCATTGTGATTTGGGAGTGTGAGGTAAGGCAGGACTTTGAAAATATTCTATCAAAGATTAATGCTTATCTCCAAAAAAATGATTGACACGGCTGACACTATATTTGAATTTCAAAGGATGTGAAAAAATGGTTTTAGTTGATGTTAGAATAAAAAACTATAAGTGTATTTTAGATTCTGAGACATTTGCTATTGATCAATTAACATGTCTTGTTGGAAAGAATGAATCTGGAAAGAGTGCTATTCTTCAGGCGTTATATAAATTAAACCCTGTCGATAAGGAAGATACTTATGACGCATTGTATGAGTATCCGAAAATGTATCAAACAGATTTTGAAGCAGGTTTGATCGATGATGGAGATACGGTTGTAATCTCGCATTGGAAATTTACTACAGAAGAGATTGAGGCTTTGGGAGAAAAGTTCGGTGTTGATTTCATAAATGAGTCAACTGTCGTTACTGTTTCAAATGGTTATAATAATAAACGCACATGGGATTTTGATGCAAATTTTCATGTGCTGTTTGAAAAGAAAATGGAAGACTTCGAATTTGGTGTCTCCGACAAGGCTCAAATTGCAACATATGATTCCGTTGAAGAAGTGCGTGCTCAGTTGAAAAGTATTAGTACACTATCTGAAGCTGAGCAGGGGTTTAAGAAATGGTTTGATACATCATTTCCGGACAATAAATTAGATGCATTTTCTGAAACTCATTTGCTCCAGTATTTACCCAAGTTCTCTTACTTCTCAGAATACCAAAAGCTCCCCGGTAGGATTGCGCTAAATAATTTTGTTAAAAAGAGTTCTGAAGGCAAACTTACAGCAAATGAAAAGGTATTTGAGGCGTTGTTGTCCTTAGCCAATACCTCTATAACGGAAATTAAGGAATCAAACAAGTTAGAGGCATTGATAAATAAAACAAGAGGCATATCGAGCAAAATTACACGAGAAATTTTTGCGTATTGGAGCCAAAACAAGCATTTGAAGGTCGAATTTCGGTGTGATATGGCTAAGCCAGGCGATGAGCCGCCATTTAACGATGGGTATATTTTTTCAACTCGCATAGAAAATACGCGTCATGACTCTTCGGTATCTTTTGATGATCGAAGTGCTGGTTTTGTTTGGTTCTTCTCTTTTTTGATTTGGTTTAATTACATTCAAAAAGAAGAGAACAATTTAATTATTTTACTGGATGAACCGGGACTTACACTTCATGCAAAAGCACAAGGAGATTTGATTCGTTATTTCAAAGAAAGAATTGTTCCTAAATTCCAATTGGTATACACTACGCATTCCCCGTTTATGTTGGATTTCTCAGACATACTTTCGGCAAGAACCGTTGAGGATGTTACAGATGAAAACGAAAATGTACTTGGAACAAAGGTTGGATCGAAAGTCTTGAGCAAAGACCGTGATACTACCTTCCCGCTTCAAGCTGCTTTCGGGTACGATATTACCCAAACCTTGTTTATCGGGAAAAACACATTATTAGTTGAAGGCCCATCTGACATACTATATCTAACATATTTTTCAGAAAAACTCCAAGAATTGGGACGAAATGGATTGAGCAAAGAGTGGACGATTTGCCCTTCTGGGGGTATTGATAAAATTCAAAGTTTTGTTTCACTTTTTGGCGGAAATGCACTTAAAATTGTTACATTGACAGATTATCATCCAGGAGATAAAAATAAAATTGATCGTCTTAAAAAGAGTGGTTTACTGGAAACAAGTCACATACTTTTAGCCAGTGATTACACCCAATATCCTTCGAGCGATATTGAAGATATTATTGGTGCTTCAGCTTATGCAAAACTTGTAAATGCTTGCTATGAATTAACTGGTAATGAGGCCGTTACAGTAGAGTTACTCAAAGGAGGTGAGGTCCTACACTCAACAGAAGCGGTACTTTCCCAAAATCCGAATGTACGCTTTGATCATTATAGGCCAAGTATGTATTTGATTAAACACTCTGATGTCTGGACAATGGAAGATATTGCAGAGGCGTTGGACAGATTTGAAAAGGTGTGCACTGATATAAATAAAGCTTTATAAGGAATATTTCTCCTCTGCTAGCCCCAGATGATAGATTTTTGATAGCAAAAGTCCGAATAGACCTTATGATGAGGATAATCTGCATCAAATAAAACCACGACGAATCAAATCCTCTATACAAAAAAGTTTAGAAATGGATTTAACTCGGCGAGTGGGAATAAATAGCAAATAGCTTTTGGTTTTTATACATCAAAAAAGCGAAGGGACCCAAAGGTCTCTTCGCTTTTTTACATCTTATCAATCAAAGCAAATACGACAGCCTGCTGTTCTTCGCTCAGTCTTGACCATCGCTCCAGAAGCTTTTTCTGGGCCGCCGTCAGGGAAACAGGTGCATCTTCTTCGGCAAACAGCTGGGACAGCGTAATGCCAAAAGCGGTACAGATCTTCTCCAGAGACGGAATGGTGGGAACCATGTTCTTCCGATACCAGGAGGAAATGGTGGACTGGGGCAGGCCGGAGCGTTCCGCCAGCTGATACTCTGTCCAGCCCCTTTCCTGCCGGTACGCGGTGATAGCCGAGAGAATATCCTTCACCCACACTCCTCCTTTACTTGTGTTCTTCGTAAATTATACTTTGATAAGTCGTTGCAGTTTAATCATTTTTATCGTATAATTTTAACGATAAACACAACTAGAAGGGGGGAAGGGTTTTGAGCGGAAAAAACTGTTTTTTTATCGGGCATAGAGAGGCATTGGAGGAAATTTATCCTGCATTGTATGCGGCTGTGGAGCAACACATTGTTGAATATGGCGTCACCGAATTTATCGTCGGTCACTACGGTGGATTTGACCGCCTTGCAGCTGCGGCCGTTAAGAAAGCGAAACATTTTCACCCAGAAGTGAAACTCACCTTGCTATTGCCATACCATCCAATGGATCAACCCAGGTCGACACCCGATGGATTTGACGGAACATTCTATCCGCCAGGGCTGGAAAGCGTTCCACGAAAAGCTGCAATTATAAGAGCCAACCGCTATGTTGTAGACCATGCAAACTACCTGATTGCCTATGCCTGGCACCCCGGCAGCAATGCACGGGAGCTGGTAGAGTATGCGAAAAAGAGAAAGAAACGAAATCTGATTGGTATAACGATCATTCAAATCTGATCACAGCATTGCATCTTCAAAAATGATCCCGTTCATACTTTCCTCATACAGAACAAAAAGCGAAGGGACCCAAAGGTCTCTTCGCTTTTTTCTTATTATTCTCCCTGAAAAACCAGGGAGAAAGGGAAGACGGCTGGAGCATCATACCAGTCGCCTTTCCTTTGTTTTATGCGATATAGGCATTTCCCATATCAATATACAGTCTATCGTAAGTTGTTGGGAAGGACTCCAGCGTCTCTGTTCCAGTATCCGTGATTTCTCCGACAACTGTGATTTTGTCCCATTCCGAAAGCCCGGCCAGCGTCTCTGTATCCAAATAGACATGGATGCAGAACTTCGCAGCTTTGATTGTCTGGCCCTCTTTTTTAGGAAGGCCTTCTTCCTGAAGGACCAGATAATCGCTTTCAATGCTGTTGATATATCCGCTTATTTTATAAACCTCACCAACATAGGTCTCCAGTTTCGCCTTATTTGTTGTACCCAGATCGGGAAAAGATTTTTCCTCTGCTGCTTCGGACAGTTCTTCTTTTGTCATGGGACCACTTTCTTCCTCTTTTGCTTCGCCGCCTTTGTCTCCGCTGCAAGCCGTAAGGGAGAAGCATAGAGCCGCCGCCAGCAATAACGCCAACCACCTTTTCATCTTCACCATTTCCTTTCTCAATCTATCGTTTCTTTGCCCTGTATCGCACTCATACAGGAACCCTAACATGATGATACCACAATCGGAATCATGTGAAAATATGCCGGCTGCATAGTGTTCTGCATCGCAAAACCTATGAAAAAACGGCTAGCATTAGATACTAGCCGCTTTCTCTTCGTTTTATGCGATATCCATTATTCGTCAATAATAGTCGGATTTACAAAACTAATATCACTGCCTTTTGGCCTTGTAGTATGAGTTAATTTTCCGGAAACATTTATAGTATCGTCGGTCTTAAAATTACTAACCAAATCCAATGGGAATTGATATCCTACTATGATTCCTGCGTTCATGTTTTCCATATTCTCGATCCCTAAAGTTTGTATTAAAAGCAACTTCGTATTATTAACGATATCTTCTTCCTCATATATAATTTTACCATTTATATCAAATGTATCGCTTATAATATTTGCGGGTTTGACTATTAAAATATCATTGCCGTTTTCATCTTTATCTAAACTATCGAATGTACCAACAACACTTATAATGGTATTCGATTCCAGCTCCGACAATGCATCGCTTGGAAGATATACTTTCATATTCACAAACTTAAAACTACCCGCGCCAATACTAACTAATTCTAAATTATCTTTATCAAAAGGAATGCAATTGCACAAGGCATAGTCACTTTCTATGCTTCTAATCTCGACAGTAAATTTGTATGGATTTCCGATATAGTTGGACTCTATTCTTGCTTTATTATCATTAAAATCATTTATAAATGTAGGTTTATCTAATGATTCTGCATCTGTGATTAGTTTATCTTCACTCGCACTTTCATTACCGCCGCTTTTACTCTCATTGCCGCTGCAAGCCGTAAGGGAGAAGCATAGAACCGCGGTCAGCAATAATGCCATCCATCTTTTCATGCTCATCATTTCCTTTCTCAATCTATCGTTTCTCTGCCCTGTATCGCACTCATACAGGAACCCTAACATCATGATACCACAAACGAAACAATGTTGAAATATGCCGGCTGCATAGTGTTCGGCGGAAAAAGGAGTGACGGGGCCCTCACCGGGTTCCGTCATTTTTTATTTTGTCTCTTGACAAAATGCGTCTAATGGGTTAGACTCTCTCTAAAGTCTAATGCATTAGACAAACCCATGCAAAAAAGGAGGAGCCTCTATGTCCGCTCCCAAGGTATTTGAAAGCGAATACCGGTTCTGCCTGATTCTGTGGCGGAATGAGCCCATCAACAGCACCAAACTGGCCAAGCTCTGCAAGGAGGAGCTGGGCTGGAGCCGCACCACCACCTATACCGTCATCAAGCGGCTGAGCGATCGGGGTGTGGTGAAGAACGAAAACGCCACCGTCACCGCTCTGGTGAGCAAAGAAGAGGTGCAGCTCAGCCAGATGGAAGAGATGATGGAAAAAACCTTTGAAGGATCGCTGCCCGCCTTCCTGGCCGCCTTTGCCCGGCGGCAGGCCCTTTCCCAGGAAGAAGAGGAAGAGATCCGCCGGATCATCGAAAAATAAAGGAGGGCGTTATGGAAAAACTGTTTTTCGCCTTGCTGAACCGAAGCATCGCCGCCAGCTTTATGGTGCTGGCCGTGTTGTTTCTCCGCCTGCTGTTCCGCAAAGGACCGCGCTGGATCTTTTGCCTGTTGTGGGGCCTGGTAGCCCTGCGCCTTTTGTGCCCGGTTTCCATCCAAAGCCCGCTGAGCCTTGCGCCGGAGACGCCAGCTTTGGAAGAAAGATTTTCCCCAAGCGCCGGGGAAGAGGCCCTGCCGGGCACCCTTTTGACAGAGGGCGCAGATCCCGATTCCGCAGCACCTGGAATCCAGGCATCCCAAGGCCTGGACTGGGGCATGGTATTTTCCCGGGTATGGGTGCTGGGCTTTGGGCTCATGCTGCTGTATGCGCTCTGTTCGCTCCTGGCCCTGCGGCAAAGGCTGGCCGACGCCACCTTGCTGGGGAAGGGGATCAAAGGCAGCCAGTGGGTGTCGTCTCCCTTTGTGATGGGCCTGTTCCGTCCCACCATTTATCTGCCCTATCATCTGGACGAAGACTGCCAGAAATATGTACTGGCCCATGAAAATGCCCATATCCGCCGGCGGGATCACTGGTTCAAACCCATGGCTTTTCTGCTGCTTTCGGTCTATTGGTTCCAGCCCCTTCTATGGCTGGCCTACATCCTGTTCTGCCGGGATATGGAGACCGCCTGTGACGAAAAAGCGGTGAAGGACATGGAAAAAGAAGAGCGGCGGGCCTATTCCCGGGCCTTGCTCCAGTGCAGCCTGGGGCGGCACTCCTTCACCGGGCCGTTGGCTTTCGGGGAAGTGGGGGTCAAAGAACGGGTGCGCCGGGTGATGAACTACAAAAAGCCCCAGTTCTGGCTGATTCTGCTGGCTTTGGCTGCAGGTCTGATCACCGGGGTATGCCTGCTCACCGACCGGCCGGAGCCGAAAACACCCAAGGGAGCCGGGGAGATCTCCACCGTCTACATCGGCGACGCCCCCAAAACCGTGGCCGTGGCCCAGAGCCTGTCCTATCCGGAAGGGCTTTCCTACGCTTCCGTTCAGCTGCAAACCACAAAGGAGCCCTACGGCCTGACGGTCTATCTCAAAGGACAGGGCCAGGGGAGCCGGGAAGGTTTCCGAAATTGCGCTATGCAGGCCTTTGACCGCATCGGCAATCTGGGGGTCATCGCCTTTTGGAGCAAATCGCCGGAACAGGAGCTGGCCCGCTTCACCCGTCAGGAGATGGAGGAAGGGGAACCCCTGGCCGATGCCGTTTCCCAGGCCATTGTGGAGCAAAACAGCCCGGGAGAAACAGGGGACAGCCTGGTCCGCTGCGGCAGCTTTGTGGAACTGGGCCGGGATACATTTCTTGTGGACAGCGACCCACCCCAGGATGGCGGTCTGGTTCTTTATGGCATCGCCATGTACCAGGCCTTCGCCCGCAGCGGAGAGGGGCTGGAATCCCAGGAGGGGAGCCATATCCCGGCCATCCTCACTTTCCAGGAAGGAAAGGAGGGCTATGTGCTCACCGATTACTGGACGCCCCGGGACGGCAGTTTTTATCTGTCCGACATCCAGGAGCACTTTCCGGAAAATCTGGCACAGAGCGCCCTGAATACCCAGGACTATGTGCTCATGCAGATGCAGGACTGCTATGCCCAGGCGATCAGCCGGGGCGGAGTCAACCCCGCCCGTCTGATCCCGGCATTGCTGGAAAAGGTGGAGGCCTCACCGGCGGCCTCTTCCGCACCGGGGGATTACATCGCCGCCCATCCCGATGAATGGAATCAGCTGCTCTATCTGGGCGATTCCACCCTGGACTATGTGTTTGACGCCTTTCTGAAAGGGGGACAGACCGGGCTGCACGGCCAGCTGCTGCGTCAGCTTCTGGATGAGCTGGCCCCGGAAAGCGCCATCAAAACGGCGGCCGAAACCGGACAGGACTATTTTGACGCCTGGAAGGCCCATTACGAAAGCATACTCAAGCAAAACGGGGAAGAGTGGATGCAGCAGCACCACCCGGCCTTCTGGAAAATGGAGCAATTCGCTGCCACAAACAAAAAGCAGGGCAATCGCCCTGCTTTTTGTTTGTTATAAATACCATTCCCGGCCGTCATTGAGGCAAAAGACCCCCAGCGGGCCGTCATAGGCACAGCCGCAGTCTATGGCAATGTGGTGGTTTCCCTGATAGATCCGGTCTTTCCCCTGGTTCTGGGGGATGAGCCGGGTGGGGGTGTGGCCGGTGACCAGGTATTTCCCGGGAAAATAGACCTTGTCATAGTCCGGCCAGTCCAGAAGCAGATCTTCCAGGGCGTATTCCGTCAGCTTTTTCTCCGGGGAAAAATTCCCCAGCCCGGCGTGGACCAGCAGATATTCCTTTCCCTCCACGGTAAGCTCTTCATACAGGGAGAATTCTTCGAAATACTCCATCACCGCCTGACGCTGCTCCGGAGAGAGGGCGGTGAAATCATCCAAAGTGGCCCGGCCGCCGTCGGCCAGCCAGTCCAGCAGCCCTTGCAGCTCCTCCGGCGCCAGATGCTCCAGAGCATCTTCGGTGATCTCCCGGCACAGCAATTTCAGACAGGTCAGTGCCATCATCTCGTGATTGCCCAGCAAGGGGAACACATTGGGCCGCTCCATCATATCCAGCAGGATGCTCATGGGCTCAGGCCCCCGGTCCACCACATCTCCCAGCACAAACAGGCTGTCCTCCTCCCGGAGGGGCAGAGCATCAAAAATCTTCTTGTATTTTTGATAATGGCCGTGAATATCGCTTGTCACATAAATCTTTCCCACAAAGCATCGCTCCCTTTGACCGAGTTTCCATTAGTGTGCCAAATTTTTCTTTTCTTGTCAAGGCAAGGATCATGGCAAAAATTTCTCCCATTGACCAAAAGGGGGGAACATGATACACTGGCCCAAGGTTAGCTGGCGCAAACCAAAAAAACACCGAAAGGAGAATGCTTTTTGGATCATTCCATTTTATACGCCTTCCTGCTCACCGCCCTGGCCGGGCTGAGCACAGGCATCGGCAGCCTGATCGCCCTGGTCAGCCGCCGGACCAACCGCAAGTTTCTTTCCATCGCCCTGGGCTTTTCCGCAGGGGTGATGGTCTATGTGTCCATGACCGACATTCTGCAAAAGGCCCGGGAGTTTCTCACCGGCGCCCTGGGAGAAAAGGGGGCAGCTGGGCCACGGTGGCGGCCTTTTTCGGCGGGATGCTGCTCATCGCCCTCATCGACAAATGCATCCCTTCGGCGGAAAATCCCCATGAAGTCAAAGGGGTGGAGCAAGAGGGGGAAAAAGCCCCGGGGGAGGCCGGGCTGATGCGCATGGGCATTTTCACCGCCCTGGCCATCGGCATTCACAATTTTCCTGAAGGCATGGCCACCTTTGTCTCCGCTTTGCAGGAGCCCGGCGTAGCCCTGCCCATCGTGGCCGCCATCGCCCTGCACAACATTCCGGAAGGCATCGCCGTATCAGTGCCCATTTACCAGGCCACCGGCTCCCGGCGGAAAGCCTTTTTCTACTCCCTGTCCTCCGGACTGGCCGAGCCGGTGGGGGCTCTTCTGGGCTGGCTGGTGCTGCGTCCCTTTTTCAATGACGGCGTATTCGGCGTG
This sequence comes from Ruminococcaceae bacterium AM07-15, assembly GCA_003477405.1. Taxonomy (GTDB): domain Bacteria; phylum Bacillota; class Clostridia; order Oscillospirales; family Butyricicoccaceae; genus Pseudobutyricicoccus. Next base: position 259,051 of record QUDE01000002.1, on the reverse strand, counting down.
TTGTTCGCCGCCGTGGGCGGGATCATGGTGTTCATCTCCTTTGACGAGCTGCTCCCGGCGGCCCGGGAATATGGAGAGCACCATCTTTCCATCTATGGTCTCATCGCCGGCATGGCGGTGATGGCCGTCAGCCTGCTTTTGTTTTTGTAGCAATATCCATCGGCTTTTTCGATTTTTCCCCGTTTCATTATTGCAAAAATCAATTTGACGAAAGGTCCATTTCCTGCCTATACTGAAACAAGACAGGAAAAATATCGAAAACAGGTGGGAAACATGGAAGAAAAACGACTGGGGCAAATCGCTCTGGCCCTGGAGCTGCAACATGAGGTGGTGGGCGTACGCTTTTTGGATTTCAAAGCCGATTATCAGGCTGCATCCCTGCCGGAAGCGCCCAAACGGGGTTCTTTTTGTTTTCACATCCGCAATGCGATGGATGGGCAGCATTATATCATTCGGGAAGGTCTTGTCTCCTGTGATTATGGCCGCTATGCCGTGGGGCTGAGCAAGCCCGATCCAGCCATTGCCCAGGGCCGCAGCATCCAGTACTGCGGCTTGTGCCGGACCCATACGGTGGCGCGTCAGATTGCCCAGGCCATGCAGTTTATTGATATGCCGGTTTATGGAATCGAAGTGGGGCCCTTGCGGGAAATGGACCAGGCGGATATTGTCATCATCGCCGGTTTTGCAGAGGCCATCATGCGGGTGATGCAGGGCTATGCCTACCAATATGGCGCCCCTCAGAATCTCTGTTTCTACGGAAACCAGGCCATGTGTTCCGACATGGTTTCCAAAGTTTATCACACCAATGATATCAATATCTCCCTGTTGTGCCGGGGCACCCGTATCTATGGCCGGTTTGATAAGGGGGAGTTGGCGGCTGCTTTTCCCATCGGGATGCTGGATGGTATGTTGGATGGAATGATCAAAACCATCAATCCAGTGCACAGCGCCCCGGACAAACGAAGAATTTTAGCCGCCCTGGACAGTCCTGACGCTTTGGGAGTCCAGCTGGACGAAGGCTATAATTACGGTGCAGGCCTGATGGAATACGATGCCCGCGCTGCTTGTCTGCGCAAGGAAGAAAGAAATTGATCTTTTTCTGAAAAAAATCCGCTGTGGCCCCCAACAGGCTCCAGCGGATTTTTTATTATTTTTGCAAACATTGGAATCCCTTCTGTTATTACCATTGACAAAGAGGCCATAAGCCCGTATAATGGGGCAATCTTGGCCTGAAAGGCCGGAGAAATATCATCCCACGGAGAAAACCAATGCATACCAATTTGAAAAAGATCACAAGCGCCCTGACAGCGGCCGCGCTTTGTGGGCAGCTGACCTTGTCTGCCCTGGCCGCAGATTCTTCCGCTCTCCCTTCCATGGAAGGGGAATTGTCCATTGAAGAAACCTTTTCCGATCCCATTCTGAAAAACTGGCTGAAAAACAAAAACAATCTCAGCGGCATCGGCACCGACGGTGTCCTGACCCTCAGCGAACGGCAGAGCGTCACCCAGCTGGATGTGTCCGGCCTGGGGCTGACCAGCCTGGATGGTCTGGAGAGTTTCCCCAATCTCCAGGTGCTCAACTGCTCCTACAACAATCTGACCCGGCTGGATGTGTCCAAAAACACCGCCTTGAAAAAGCTGTACTGTGCCAACAACCAGCTGAACAATCTGGATCTGTCCCAGAACGATCAGCTGGACTATGTGAACTGCTCCTTCAACCGGCTAACCAGCCTGGATATGAGCGGCAAAGGCCAGCTGACCGCCCTCAACTGCGAAATGAACTACCTGACCAGCTTGAATCTGTCGGGCTGTTATCAGCTGTCCTGGCTTTATTCCCGGCACAATCTGCTGGAAAAGCTGGACCTTTCCGACAACGCCGCCCTGGAGTTCATCGAGACCTTTGACAACAAGCTGACCTCCATCGATGTGCGCCATCTGAAAAACCTGACCTTCCTGCACATCGACCACAACAACCTGACCACTCTGGACATGAGCGGCAACACCAAGCTGGAAGGGGGCGGGTTTGTGGGCCGGAACAACGACCTGCGCACCATCTATCTGCCCAACCAGCCGGGCCTGACGGTATACCGGGACGATTACGAAGAGCAAAACCCCATTCTGGGCCACGACCGGGTGGAGTGGTTCTTGGATGAAGAATACACCATCCCCGCTCTCGAAACCCTGGAAGCCCAGGGCCAGACCCTTTACGGCCGCCGGGTCCCCAACAACTATTCCATTGTCTTTTATGGCAACGGCGGCGCCGGTTCCATGGAAAAGCAGCAGGGAACCTGGGATCAGGATGTGGTTTTGCAGGAAAACCAGTTCCACCGCCTGGGCTATACCTTCTCCCACTGGAATACCCAGCCCACCGGAGACGAACACACCTATCAGAACGGCGAGACGGTGCGCAACCTGGCCGGAGAACATACCGATGGAGACCGGGCCCGGCTCTATGCCCAGTGGAAGGCCAATTCCTACACCGTGAAGCTCCATGCCGGTGATGGCATCGGCGACACCCAGACCATCGAAGCCACCTATGACAAGGCGGTCACCCTCACCACCGATGCCTTCACCCAGGAAGGCAAGGAGCTGGTGGGTTGGTCCCGGACTTCTGGCGGGCCTCTTCAGTATCTGAACGGCGCCCAGGTGACCGGGCTGACTCCGGTGGCCGGAGGCACCGTGGAGCTGTACGCCGTGTGGCGTACCCCCATTGCAGAGCAGCAAAAGGAATACATCCAGGCCCTGGAAAAGGAATTCCGCTCCTATCAGAGCGGCGATGGAGAAGAACTCCGCTACACCCAGGAGGACTGGGGCACTCTGACCCGAGCCTATGCCGACGGCGTCAAGAGCATCCAGGCCGCCCAGGAAAAAGGGGAGATGAAAGCCGCCCTGGATCAGGCCATCGCCGCCATGAAGCAGGTCCCCACCCGTCAGAACCGGACAGAAGAAGTGGTGTCGGGATGGAAAAATGCCCATGGTTCTGTTCTGGCCCTGCTCCAAAACGGCCTGACGGAGGAAAACGCCGGGCAGGGTGAAACCCTGGCTGCCCAGGCCCTTGCGGATCTGGCCCAGGAGCAGCTGGAAAAGCTCAGCTCTCTCACAAATGCCCAGGACAAACAGCAGGTGGCCGCCCAGGCCGCCCTGGCATTGCAGGATACCGCCGGACAGCTGGAACATCTGCACCAGGCGGCCCAGTGGGTGCAGTCCCTGGGGGGCCTGAGCACCCGGGCGCTCAACCAAGTGAAAGGGGAGCATCTCAGCGATTATCAAAATGCCCTGGCCCAGTACGAAAGCCTGGGAGAGCCGGTAAAGGACGCCATCGCCTCTGCTTTGCCCCAGGCCCTGCGCACCCGGGAAGAGCTTTCCAACCAAAAGCACAGCGAAACCGTGGGACTGCAAAGCGATTTTGACAGTCTGGATCAGTCCCTTTATTCCGATGCCGGAAAGCAGAAGCTGAAGCAGGCGCTGGAGCAGGGACTGGCAGCCATCGGCCGTGCGGAAACCCCGGAGGAAGCTTCCAGCGCACGGCAGAATGCCTGGGAAACCATCCAGGATGTGCCCACCAAGGACGAAGAGCCTGTGACCCCGCCGGGCGGAGGCGGCTCCGGCGGCGGCATTGGTGGTGGCGGAAGCATCGGTGGAGGCGGAGGTGCCGGCGGCGGTATTGGCGGCGGCTCTGGCGGTACCACACCGGAAAACCCCGGTGAGGATACTACGGTGACGATCACCGACAGCAATACCGGCGCCACGGCCCAAGTGACCACCACAGCAGACGGCCAGGTGAGCGCGCAGGTTTCCCTGCCGGAAGGGACGGGCAAGGCATCCTTCTCCATCCCCTGGCAGGGCAGCCGCCAGGTGGTGGCGGTGGAGGTTCTCTCCGACGGCAGCACCCGTGTTTTGCCCTACTCGGTATGGCGGGATGGAAAAGTGGCCCTTCAGGTGAAGGCCTCCGGCCTGATCCGCCTGGAAGAGCGCACCGCCACCTTCCGGGATGTGGCAGAAGGAGACTGGTTTGCACCCTATGCCCAGTTCACCGGCGCACGGCAGCTGTTTTCTGGTACCATGGAAAATACCTTTGCTCCTAACGACGCCATGACCCGGGCCATGGTGGTGACGGTGCTGCACCGGCTGGAAGGTCAGCCGGTCTCTTCCGCCGGTCTCCCCTTTGAGGATGTGCCCCAGGGGGCTTGGTATGAGCAGGCCGCCCAGTGGGCTGCGGAAAATGGGATCATCCAGGGCGTGGGAGGGAACCAGCTGGCTCCTCAGGACACCGTCACCCGGCAGCAGCTGGCGGTGATGCTCTACCGGACCGCAGGCTCTCCGGAAGTGACCGGAAGCGCCCAGGCTCTGGAACAGTTCTCCGATGGCAGCGCAGTAGCCTCCTGGGCGCAGGACGCCATGATCTGGTGTGCAGAACAGGGCATTCTCCAGGGGGATGAGCAGGGAAAGCTCAATCCCAGCGAAGAGAGCACCCGGGCCCAGGTGGCCGCCATGCTCACCCGCTTTGTGGAAAAGTCCATCTAAAGCCTGTAAATTCCCCTGGCTCTCCTTGTGGAGCCGGGGGAATCTTGCTATAATGGGTGTAGTGACCCCATAAAAGAGGAGGATGTGAAAGCATGAAAAAGTGGATGGAATCCAGCGTTGTCTTTTTCCCCTGTCAGAACCAGCAGGAAACCCGGGACTATTATACCAATGTACTGGGACTGACCATTCATCAGGAAAAAGAGGGAAACCTGATTTTGGACACCGGCTATGGTTATCTGGGCTTTGTGGAATATGGGGACGGTCGGCCCATGGCCACCGGCGTGTGCATCTCCTTCAACTGTGAGAGCAGGGAGCAGGTGGATGAAGTGTACCAGCGCATCAAGGACAACCCGGCCTGCCAGGTGAAGGGCGCTCCTCAGCACCACGCCCGTTTCCCGGTGTATTCCTTTTTCCTTTCCGATCCCAATGGATACACTCTGGAATTTCAGAAACTGGACTGAGGTGGCAGCATGAAAAAGCTCTTGATCGTGGTGGACTATCAGAAGGATTTTGTGGACGGGGCCTTGGGCTTTCCCGCGGCCAAAGAGATCGAAGAAGCCCTGTGTGAAAAGATCCGCTCCTATCAGGCAGAGGGCCAGGATATCATCTACACTCTGGACACCCACGGGGAAGATTACCTGGAGACCCAGGAAGGGAAGAACCTGCCCATTCCCCACTGTATCAAAGGCAGTGAAGGGCATCAGCTTTACGGCAAAGCCGCCGATTTGCTCGCTTCCTGCCCCCAGTTTGAAAAGCCTGCTTTCGGCAGCATGGCCCTGGCAAAGTGGCTGGAAGGCAAGGGATATGAGGAGATCGAGCTGTGCGGCGTTGTCACCGATATCTGCGTCATCTCCAACGCCGTTTTATGCAAAGCGGCTCTGCCCGAAACTCAGGTTACGGTGGATTCCGCCTGTGTGGCGGCCATCACGGAAGAAGCCCAACAGGCGGCTTTCCTGGTGATGAAGAGCCTTCAGATAAAGGTGCTTTAAACCGGATCAACCAGCCCTTATAAGCTGCAAAAAAACATATGTGATGGCGCAAAAGCCCTTTTGCGTTACCCCTTATTCATTGGCAAAAGCCACTTTTTTGACACTCTCAAGCGGCCCGACGGCCGCTTGTTTTGCCATTTGGAAGAATTAAGAATTTTGAAAGAGTTTTATAAAACCCATAGAAAGAACCATCTGATACCATACAGATGTACCGCAAAGGAGGAAAGGGGAAGTGGGGATGAACATCTTAGTCTGCGACGATCAGCAGGAAATTGTGGAAGCCATTGAGATCTATCTGAAAAACGAAGGTTATGAGATCTTCAAAGCCTATGACGGCCAGGAGGCCCTGGAGGTGCTGGACAGGGAGACCATCCATCTGATCATCATGGATGTGATGATGCCCAAGATGGACGGCATCCGGGCCACCTTGAAGATTCGGGAAAGCCGGAACATTCCGGTGATCATGCTGTCGGCCAAAAGCGAGGACACCGACAAGATCATGGGTCTCAACATCGGCGCCGACGATTATGTGACAAAGCCCTTCAATCCTTTGGAGCTGATCGCCCGGGTGAAATCCCAGCTGCGGCGCTATACCAAACTGGGCAGCGCCCAAAGCAGCGAGCATGTGTTTCAAACCGGAGAGCTGGTGGTGGACGACGAGCGCAAGGAGGTGACGGTGGACGGCGAGCCGGTGCGCATGACGCCAGTGGAGTACAAAATTCTTTTGCTCCTCACCAAAAACGCCGGCCGGGTCTTTTCCATCGAGCAGATCTATGAGCAGGTGTGGAACGAGCCGGCCTACAGCCCGGAAAACACCGTTGCGGTACATGTACGGCGCATTCGGGAGAAGATCGAGATCAATCCCAAAGAGCCGAAATATCTGAAGGTGGTATGGGGAATTGGATACAAAATCGAGAAAATTTAGTCATCCCTGGTATTTGAAGGCCGTGGCCCTTGTGTTGGCGGCGGCGTGCTTTTCCAGGGGAGCCTGTCAGATCTTCGACCTGGCGGGGAAAGCAAGCGCAGGCAGCTTTATGCCCACGCTGGCCGAAAGCTATGAAAACGATTCTGCTGTGTTCCGGGACACCCTTTTGCTGGAGGACGCTGTTTTGCATGTGGCCACCAAGTATGAAGGGGAGGAGTCCATCCAAGCGGGCAAATCCCTCACCCAGTCCGATCTGCGCAACGCCTATTATCAGCTGGTGTCTGAGGCATTTTACAACTATTCCTACAATTACGATACGAAAGGCGTGGAAACGGCCTATGAACTGACCACGCCGGACGGAACCTATTGGCAGGATGCCCTGAACGAACTGATCAACCAGAGCACTTTTGCCCTTTCCCGCAGCGAGGACGGGAAGTTCATCATGCGCCGGGAAGGCCCAGAGGCCCCGGAGCCTCTGGCCCAGTTCGAATCGGAAAACCAGCAGCAGATCCAGCAGATTCCTCAGGAGCTCATCCGCATCCAGCTGTCCGATTACCGCTGGCAGATGCGCAACCTGCAAACCCAGCCCGCTTTGCGCTATTATATCCGCCATGGGGAAAAGACTTTCGCCAACGCATCGGAAGAAGAGGCCGTGCAGGCTCAGCAGGCAGAGATCTTCCTTCTGATGAAAAAGGGCGAAGTGCAGATCCAGATGGGGGAAAGCCGCGTGGAGGGAGATATTTATGATGAACATTTCTCCTATCAATCGGGGGGTGCTTTCAACACCCAGAACAGCTATGGCTGGCTGTCGACTCAGCTTCGGGAGTCCCTGCTGTCCTATGACGAAGAAGATACCGCTTACATCTGGTTTACCGATGACTACCCCTTGCAGATGCAGGAGCAGGTGACGGCCAATCGGGAGCTGACCATCCAGTATCTCTCCCAGATCGGCGGAGCCTTCCTCATCACGCTGTTTTTGCTGGGATACCTGCTGCGTACCTGCGGACGAAAACGAAAAGGAGATGAGATCCGGCTGTATTTTATCGATCGTGTCTTTACCGAAGTCCTTCTGGCCCTGGGGGGCCTGGCCGTGGGCGGGTATGTTTTTTCCATCCTGCTTTCCTGGCAGTACCAGGAGCCGGACCTTCTGGCCCTTTGTTCCTGGGCCGTATTTCTGGTGATCACCGCCATTCTGCTCTCCTTCGGCCGCCGCTTCAAAGCCCGCACTTTCTGGAAAAGCTGCCTTTTGCGCCATTTCTTCCGGCTGCTGGCGGCTCCTTTCCGCAAGGCGGCCCGGGCCTTCCGCGAGCTGTCCCGGAAGGAACTTACCGTCAAGCGGGCGATGCTGTTCACCGGCCTGTATGGATCTTTCTGCCTGCTTCTGGCCATTGTTTTCCCCCTGAGCATCGCTCTGATCATCGCCGCTGTGCTTTTTGTGGGCAAAATGGCCTCGGCCTACCAGAAGGTGCGGGAAGGGGTGAGCCTGGTGCGCCAGGGAGACCTGACCCATCAGATCGACCTGGGGGATGAGCGGTTTTTCGCCGGCCTGGCCGATGATGTGAACTCCATCGCCGACGGCCTGCACAACGCCGTGGAAAGCGAGCTGAAAAGCGAGCGGATGAAATCGGAACTGATCACCAATGTGTCCCATGACATCCGCACCCCTCTCACCAGCATCATCACCTACGCCGATCTTTTGCAGAAAGAGGGGCTCCAGAGCCCCAACGCCTCCCGCTATTGCCAGGTCATCGGCCAGAAGGCCCAGCGGCTGAAAATGCTCACCGACGATCTCTTCGAAGTGTCCAAAGCGGCCAGCGGCAACATCCAGGTGGATCTGGCGCCGGTGGAACTGTGCAGCCTGATCCGTCAGGGCATGGGCGAGCTGAGTGACAAGATGGAGCAGTCGGGGCTGGATTTCCGCATTCATCTTCCGGCCCAGGGCGTATGGGTCAAGGCCGACGGCAAACTGCTGTGGCGTGTGGTGGAAAACCTGTTGTCCAATGTGTTCAAATACGCCATGCCTTCCTCCCGCGTCTATCTGGATGTGGATGAGCAGGAGGGAAAGGCCGCCTTTACCGTCAAGAACATTTCCGCCTATGAGCTGAATGTGGACCCCTCCGAGCTGATGGAGCGGTTCAAGCGGGGAGACGCCTCCCGCCACAGCGAAGGCAATGGTCTGGGGCTGGCCATCGCCAAAAACCTGGTGGAGCTCCAGGGTGGAGTCTTTACCATCACAGTGGACGGCGACCTGTTCAAGGCCACCGTCAGTCTGGAAAAAATCCAGCCTCCTGTGAAAGAGGCACCAGCTGCCCCTGAGGAACATCCGCAAATCGGATAATGTACACACCCACAAAAAGTGACGAAAGCCACTTTTTGTGGGTGTTTTTTCGCCTTTTTTTGCTGCGGGGGAAGAGATATAATGGGATCTATGGAAACTTGTCCCGCCTTTGCCAGAAAGCTCTCCTTGTGGTATAATAACATTTAGTTCCTGAACCGCATCATCAAAACGATGCTGCAAAAGGGGAGAAGCCCCGGAATCTTTTCGCAATAATCCAGGCCCATGGGCCTGTGGGAGGTTTTATCATGTTGGAAACCATTCGGAATCGAAGAAGCGTGAGGAAGTTCACCTCGGACCCTGTGACAGGGGAGCAGGTGGAAAAACTATTGGAAGCCGGCATCATGGCCCCTTCGGCCATGAACAAACAGCCCTGGCACTTTATCGTCTGCCGGGACAGAGAAATGATGGAGCGCTTTCAAACGGTGCATCCTTACTCCAAAATGCTTTCCCAGGCGCCTGTGATGATTTTGGTCTGCGGCGATACCCAGAAACAGCCCGGACCTCATTTCTACCAGCAGGACTGCGCCGCCTGCACCGAAAATATCCTGCTGGCCGCCCAGGCCATGGGGCTTGGCGGCTGCTGGCTGGGCATTCCGCCCCAGTCGGAGCGGGAAGAACAGATCGCCGCTTTGTTTGGTCTGCCGGAGCACATCAAGCCCTTCTGCGGCATCGCCTTGGGCGTGCCTTCGGTGCAGCCGCCCCAGCCGGAGAGGAGCCTGCATGGCCTTGTTCACGAAAATCGGTGGTAAGCTGCTGGAGGTGGCCCGGGAGACCCGGTATGTGGCCAGCCAACTGGTGGAACGGTACTTCAAAGATCATGTGGCCCGCTCTTCGGCGGAGCTGGCCTATTATATGCTCTTCACCCTGTTCCCCCTGGTGATTTTCAGCAATGTGCTGGTCAGCTCCTTTCACCTGTCGGTGGAGGAGATCATGGAGAACCTGTCCCTTCTGCTGCCGGAACAGATTGTTTCCCTCATCACCGAATACATCGGCTATATCACCAACCTCCAGCCGGGCACACTGGTGTATGCCGGCTCGGTGCTCACCGTTTATTTCACTTCCCGGGCGGTCAATTCCCTGATGCTGTCCATCGGCGTGGCCTATCGCCAGCCGCGGAAAGGGAAGCTGAACTTTTTCTTTTCGGTGATCGTCACCGTGGTGGTGCTGCTGTCCATGTATCTGCTGCTGGGGCTGGTGCTCATCAGCGAAAATCTGCTGGCCCTGGCGGCCCGGGTGCTGCCCATTCCCTTTTTCCTGGTGCGCATCTGGAACTGGCTGCGTTTTACCGCCATGCCGGTGTATCTGTTCTTCATCATCACCCTGTTTTATAAAATCGCCCCGGCCAAATGGCTGCGGTTTCTCCAGGCCGCCCCCGGCGGACTGTTCTTTGTGGCCGTCTGGTCGGCCATCTCCTATTTCTTCTCGTACTATGTATCCAATCTGGCCAATTACTCGGTGCTCTATGGTTCGTTGGGCGCCGTGATGATCCTGATGCTTTGGTTCTATATGACCGGGATCATTCTGATCCTGGGGGGACATTTGAATCATATCGTGCTGGTGCTTCGCCAGGAAAAGAAAATTCGAAAAAGGAACGGTGAATAACATGGAAAAAATCATTGTGGGGGCCTGTGTGGCCGATCTGACCGCTCAGCGGGAAGAACGGCTGCGCCAGGGCGTGGAAAAGCAGGGCTATACTCTGAAAATCTTTGAAAAAGGGAAGTTCGGCCCGGAAGATGTGGCCGATTGTCAGATTCTCTTCGGCAGCATCCCGCCCCAGCTTTTGAAAAGCGCCTCCAAGCTCCGCTGGCTGGCCACCGCCTCCGCCGGAGTGGACAATTATGTGGCCGATGAGCTTTATCCCAATCCCGATGTGATCCTCACCAACTCCAGCGGCGCTTATGGCGTGGCCATCGCCGAGCACCTGATCACCTGCACCCTGATGCTCATGCGCCGGATGCGGGAATACGAAGAGGGCCAGCGGCAGCACCGGTGGGAGTATCTGGGCAAGATCCGCTCTCTCTATGGCAGCACCGTCACCGTGGTGGGCATCGGCAACATCGGCGGCAACTTTGCCAAGCGCTGCAAGGCCATGGGAGCCACTGTGCGGGGCGTCAAGCGCACCCCCAGCGAAAAGCCCGATTATGTGGACGAGCTTTATCTGACAAAAGACCTGGATCAGGCCATCCAGGGGGCCGATGTGGTAGCCCTGTGCCTGCCCGGCACCCATGAGACCCAGCAGATCATGACGGCTGAGCGTTTGGGCAAAATGAAAAAGGACGCCCTGCTTCTCAACATCGGTCGGGGCACCGCCTTGGATCAGGATGCTTTGATCCAGATGCTGCAAAAGGGTCTGCTGGGCGGCGCCGCTTTGGATGTGGCTTCTCCCGAACCTCTGCCCCCGGAAAATCCCTTGTGGGACATGGGCAATGTGATTTTGACCCCTCATGTGTCGGGCAACGACTCTTTGGACTATACCACCGACACCATCCTGTCTCAATTCCTCGAGAATCTGCCCCTCTTTGCTGCGGGCCAGCCCATGCATCATGTAATCGACCGGAAGATCGGCTATTGATGAAGAAAAAGACCCCCGGCCATTTTGGCCGGGGGTCTTTGCGTCCCAAAAGGGAAACCTTAGCAGCGTTTGCCGGTCTTGCAGCTGCCATTCTGGCAGTTGCCGCCGTTTTCCTTGATATAATCGGAATATTTCGGGGGGAAGAACTCATCCACGGGGAATTTGAATTTCTGGAACAGATCGCAGGGATCGTCGCTGCCGCCGCTGCCGGAGCAATCCTTTTCCGGCATACAGATATCATAGGCGGGCATGAGCAGCTGGATATCCCTCTCCAGCTTGATGATGCTGAACTGGCCCAGGGTGACAAAGAGCTTTTTGCCCTCGTCGCAGATGACGATATCGTCCTCGAAGCACCGGCAGATGCAATCGGGGATGTCATTCAAACCGCAGTCGCCGCAGCCGCAGCTTTCGGTGACCTTGATCCCCAGAGCTACAGGGTCCACCACTTCCACCACGCCGATGGGCAGATTGGTCTTTTCGAAGTTCTGCAGATCGCTCTCCTTGGGCATATACTGGGAGCTGAAAATGCGGACGCTGCCCTCGCTGCCAAAGAGCACGGTGCGCTTGTCGTAGGTGGCCAGGCCGCAGATCTCCTTGGGACGGCTGAGTCCGCAGTAGGCCTCGGCGGTGATCTTGTAAAAATACTTCACATCCACGGTGTAGAAGCCCTTGTTGAAGGCGATGGGCTCCACATCCACATAGGACCAAAGCAGCTCGGCGCCCTTCACCTTGACGCTGGTGGCCTGATCCAGAATGGCCTGGGAACAACGGGTGGGATAAACCCGCAGATCCTGCAGACATTCCTTATCACGGCAGGAATCATAAACCTTTCTGGTATGGATGCAGACGGCCTCTTTGGGCGGATGGTTCCCGCAGAGCGGGCCCGGAGAAACTCTATCAGGCATCAAATGAATTACCTCCTCAGGCAGATTTGAAGTTTCCTTCATTCCATCATATTCCCCCGGCGGCGTCGGGTGAATGGGAAATTCATCCATCTCCTAAAAAGCATTTTCTCATATATTCAAATAAATTCAAAAATTTTGTCTTGACATTAAGCAGGAAGAGACTAAAGTATAGGAGGAAAAATAAAACGACATGGAGGGATCGTTATGGAAGTTACCATTCATCAGCTGCTGGAAGGCGCCCGGGAGGCCCGGGGTGTCACCGTGGTTATCGATGTGTTTCGGGCCTACAGCGTGGAAAGCTACGCCTTTGCCGGAGGGATGGAGCGGATCTATCCCGTGGGCAATCTGGAAGAGGCCTATGAACTGAAACGGGAGCATCCGGATTTTCTGCTCTGCGGCGAGCGGGAAGGCCGGAAGCAGGAGGGATGCGATTTTGGCAATTCCCCTCTGGAGATTATGAAAAGCGATGTACAGGGCCGCACCATGATCCATACCACCAGCGCCGGCACCCAGGGGCTGGAAAACGCCACCGGGGCCGATGTGCTGCTGGCCGGGGCACTGGTCAATGCCAAAGCCACGGCGGAATACATCCGCCGGCTGAATCCCCAGCATGTGAGCCTGGTGTGCATGGGTCTGGCCTGCCGCCGTCCCACCGATGAGGACACTCTGTGCGCCCAGTATCTCCGCGCTCTGCTGCTGGGTGAGGAATTTGACAAGGAAAAGGCCGTGGAGATCATGCGGAAGGGCGACGGCCAGCGGTTTTTCATCCCGGAGGATCAGTCCTTTGCCCCTCGGGAGGATTTCGATCTGTGCACCCAGTTTGACCGTTTCCCCTTTGCTCTGCCGGTGCGCTACACCCCGGATGGGCGCAAATACATCGAAAAGGCCATGGTGCTGTAAGCCTTTTTCTGCATAGGACAGGCAAACAGGGCGTAAGGATGAGTGGAAAGGGGTGGCGCTATGAAACACCACTTAAAACTCGATCCCAAAGCCCTTTTTGTTCTTCTGGCCCTTTTGACTTTTGCTGCCAGTGCCTTTATACTGATAAGGATAGGGCAAAAAAATCAGCACCAGCAGGTCTCCGGCTCCATTGGCTATGAGCCGGCGGTGATCCTGGATGCCGGACACGGCGGCATGGACGGGGGAGCGGTGGCCCAAAGCGGCCAGACCGAAAAAGAACTGAACCTGCTCATCGCCCAGAAAAGCCGGATGCTGCTGAAGCTCATGGGCGTGGACTGCGTCATGACCCGGGACAGCGACACCTCCCTGGATTATGAAGAAGGGGCCTCGGTGCGGCAGAACAAGCAGAATGACCTGCGGGCCCGGGTGAAAGTGGCGGAGCGGTTTCCCGAAAGCTGCCTCATCAGCATTCATATGAACCAGTTCAGCCAAACAAAATACCATGGAGCCCAGGTTTTTTACGGCAAAGCCCCGGAGGGGCAAACGCTGGCCCAGTATATGCAGGATGCCTTCCGCCAGGCCCTGGACCCGGAAAACGACCGGAAGATCAAGCCTTCCCCCGACGGGGTTTATCTGATGAAGAAGGTCACCGCTCCGGCGGTCATCGCCGAGTGCGGCTTTCTGTCAAACCCCCAGGAGGCGGAAAAACTGGGGCAGGACCCCTATCAGACCAAAGCATCCCTGGCCATCGTCAGCTCCTATCTGCGCTTTGCCGGGGAGAAAGAGGAAACAAAGTGAAAAAAAAGACCGTTTATGTCTGTTCCGACTGCGGCTATGAAACCGCCAAATGGATGGGGAAGTGCCCCCAGTGCGGCCAGTGGAACACCTTGGAAGAAATGACCATCCGGGAGGAAAAGCCGGGAAGCCTTGCGCCCAAAAACAAGCTGGCCGCCCAGCCCATCCCGGTGTGCGACATCGATCTGCACTCTGATAAAAGAGTGCTCACCGGCATCAGCGAACTGGATCGGGTGCTGGGCGGCGGGCTGGTGGTGGGCTCTCTGGTGCTGGTGGCCGGTGAGCCGGGCATCGGCAAAAGCACCCTGCTATTGCAGGTGTGCCGGAACCTGGCAGAAAAGCAAACTGTGCTTTATGTAACAGGGGAAGAGTCCCTGGCCCAGATCCGTATGCGGGCTTCCCGCATCGGGGCCATGTGCCCCGGGCTTCTCATTTTGCCGGAAACCGATCTGGAGGCCATTTTCCAGGCCGCCGACCGTCTGTCCCCCCAGACCCTCATTGTGGACTCCATCCAGACCATCCAGAGCGACACCAGCCAATCCATGCCCGGCAGCGTATCCCAGGTGCGGGAAAGCACCCTGCGGCTGATGCAGTATGCCAAGCAGCGGGGGGTATCTACCTTTCTGGTGGGCCATGTGAACAAAGACGGCGGCATCGCCGGACCCAAGGTGCTGGAGCATATGGTGGATACCGTCCTTTATTTTGAAGGAGAGCGGTATGCCGCCCACCGGATGCTGCGGGCCGCCAAAAACCGGTTCGGCTCCACCAATGAGATCGGTATGTTTGAAATGGTGCAATCCGGCCTGCAGGAAGTGACCAATCCCTCGGCGGCCCTCATTGCCGGAAGGCCGGAGGGAGCCTCCGGCAGCTGCATCGTGTGTACCCTGGAGGGCACACGGCCCCTTCTGGCCGAAGTCCAGGCATTGGTTGCCAAAACGGCCTATGGCGCCGCCCGGCGCATGGCCGCCGGTATCGACTATAACCGGGCCGTGCTGCTTCTGGCCATTCTGGAAAAACGGGCCGGGCTGCTTCTGAGCAATTACGACTCCTATATCAATGTAGTGGGTGGCCTGCGGGTGGATGAACCTGCAGTGGACCTGGCCGCGGCCATTGCGGTGGCTTCCAGCTATCTGGAACAGACGGTGGACCCTCACACGGCGGTATTCGGGGAAATGGGCCTTTCCGGGGAGATCCGGGCAGTATCCGGCCCCAGCCAGCGTCTGCGGGAAATCAGCCGGCTGGGCTTTTCCCGGTGTATTCTCCCCGCCGCCGGGTGTGAGGACATCGAGGTGCCGGAAGGGCTGGAAATTCTGCCGGTGCGGGACATCCGGGAGGCCATCCGGGGAGCCTTCCGGCAAAGCAAACCGAATACAGAGAACCCTGCGTAAAAAATAAGTGAGCGTCTTATCGCTCACTTATTTTCTTGCTTTTTCACAAAATAGACGCAGTCGCCTTCCTCACAGGTTCCGGCGGACAAGGCCCGGTCCAGGACACACTCTCCCATTTTGTGATAGATGCAGGATACCTCATTGCAGCAAATGCTCAAAATATTCCCCTCCCTCTTTGCAAATTGCCGGTAATATTCTCACCGATTTTTTGCAGAATATAAGGGAGAAAACGAAAGGCGGTGCTGCCATGCGAGGATTTTTGTGCCTGGCGTTTACCATATTGCTGGTGCTCGGGATGTTTTGGGTCAGCCCCTACCGGGCCATGAACCAGGCGGAAACGGTGGAGACGGTGGGATGTGAACGGGCCGATATTTTCAATGCGGTGACCATGTCGGGAAAGACCGAAAGCGCATCGGAAACCAAGGTGTATGCTCCCTCGGCCGCCTGGGTGGAAAAGCTCTATGTCTCCCAGGGGACGGAAGTCAAAAAAGGGGAGGCCCTGGCCCTTTTGCAAGTGACAGAGGACCCGGAAAAGCTGCGCCAGGCCACGAGGGAAGCCGGGGAAAAAATGCTGGAATCCCTCCTTCAGGATGCCCAGGACGGCAGTCTGGAAGAGGACAGCCAGGCCCTTTTGTCCCGGGCCGCCGGGGCCGGGATGGAAGAGTCCCCAGAGCCTGCGCAGGAGGAATACATCCTGTATGCCCCCTGTGACGGCACAGTGATGGATGTGTTTTTTGCAGAAGGGGAGACCGTTTCTCCGCTGCTTCCTTGCTTCACCCTGGCCGATTTAAATCAGATGGTGGTGAAAGCCCAGGTGGGGGAGGAAAATCTGCCCCAGATACAGCCGGGTATGTTTGCAGAAATGACCCTCACCGCCTTTCCGGACACCCGTCTCACCGGAAAAGTCCAATCGGTGGCCCCCTATGCCAAAGCGGCCTCTCTGCTGGATCAGAGCGGCGGAGTGAGCACCGATGTGATTTTTTCCATCTCCAACGATGTGGCAGATGTGAAGCCGGGCTACACCGTTTCGGTGAAAGTGCGGACCGAAAGCCGGGAGGACACCCTGCTTTTGCCCTATACCTGTGTGGCCCAGGACGAACAAAACAGGGAATATGTGATGGTGGTACAGGGGGGAAGAGCCAAAAAAATGCTGGTGGAAACCGGTTTGGAAGTGGGGGAGCAGGTGGAGATCACCGCCGGACTGACAGGGGAGGAACGGGTGATCCGTGCTCCCGGGTCTTTGAAAGGCGGCCAGGCCGTGACAGAAGAGGAAGAAGCCTATGAATTGGGGTGATATGGGGCTTCTGGCGCTGAAAAACGCTCTGCGGTCCCGGCAGAAAACCTTTTTTTGCGCCCTGGCCGTGTGCGTGGGCATCGCATCGGTGTATATGATCTGCGAGATCTCCCGCAACGCCCGGGATCGGATCACCCGGCAGGTGGAGCAAAGCGGCCTTTCCGGAATCATGGTATTCGGAAAGGAGGAGCAAGGGATGATGGCGGCAGAAGAGATCCGGGCTTTGCCCCAAAGCGTGCCGGGCCTCAAGGCCGCCATGCCTCTTTTTTCCCAGTATGGCTCCTGCAAACTGCGGGAGGAAAAGCGCAATATGCTGCTGTGGGGCGTGGATGAGCAGTTTTCTTCTATTTTTCATGTCCAGGTAAAATACGGCCGCTTGCCCTCCCAGGAAGATGTGCGTCTTTGTCAGAAGGTAGCGGTGATCGAAGATACCATGGCCCTGGCGGCCTACGGCCGGGAGAATGTGGTGGGAAAAGAGATCTGGATCTCTACCGACCAGCTGACCGAAAGTTATCAGATCATCGGTGTGATCTCTTCCCAAAAAAGCGGTGTCAGCGCACTCATCGGCGAAAACACCCTGCCGGCCTTTGTTTATGTGCCCTATACGACAGCCAATCTGTTCTCCGGCGTTTCCTCCACCAATCAGCTGGCCCTGGCGGCCCAGGATGAAGCCGATGCTGAGACCGTCACCGCCTTTGCCCTGGATCAGCTCAGCCGCCAGACCGATGGCGCTTCCTTCAAAGCGGAAAATGTAAGCGGATACATTGATACTTTTTCATCTATCTTGCAAACGGTATCGCTGCTCATCACGGCCATCGGCGGCATTGGGCTGCTGGTGGGAGGCATTGGCGTGATGAACTCCATGACGGCGGCGGTGGAAAGCCGGAGAAAGGAGATCGGCATTTATCTGGCCATCGGCGCCCAAAAGAAGGACATCATCGGAAGTTATCTCATGGAGGCGGTGATCGTTTGCTTGCTGGGCGGTCTGGCCGGAGGGCTGCTGGGCTGGGGCTTGTTGTTTGCCGGTGAGAAACTCTCGGGAATCCCGGTGCAATTTCACTGGCAGTATTTATTGCTGGCCGAAGGCGCCGCCGGATTCTGCGGGATTCTGTTTGGGATTTTGCCCGCCCGCAAAGCCGCCGCCATGCATCCCATTGACGCCATCCGCCGGGAATGACCGGAGAAAAGTACGGAAGAAAGAAGAAAGAAAAAACCATCACAAACAAAAGTTTTGAAAAGGCCCCGGAATCCAGGCAAAAAAGCTGGGAAGAAGGGGCCCTAAATTTTCACTATGAATTATACCAAATCGCTGTTTTGTATAATTGAGTGGAGGCGAAAAAGGCCTCTTCCAGGAAAACAGCCGTTTTTAGCCCTTGGACGGCTTTTCTGACCGCCGGGCCTGTTTGACTGCAAATTGTATTGTTTTTTTGCTGCAATGAAATCATTGTTGTTTTTCATGGTGTTTTTTCTTTGTTTTTTCTGCTGGCGCTAAAGTCTTCGTCCCGAACCATACTGAGATTTTTAATTGCTTCCGGAAGGCTTAACCCTGCGATCTTTTTTCTCTTGCTGTAAAAAAACTTTCCATGTACAGCGTACAGCGCGTTTCTATTTTCGTTTATTTTTGTTTCTTTGATCCTGCGGCTGCAATGGCTTTTTTCGCCTGCTTTTCATTTTCTCTTGTTTATGGTCTTTCCAGCCATTTTCCGGCCTATACGCCAGATGCCATGAAAAACTGGTGAATTTTATGGTTTTGTGCTATATTATATGAAGTGCATCGAACCCCCAATCCCTTTGGCAAAGGAAGCAAACTATGGACTATCGTTATGAAGCGCCGGAAGAAATCCGCAATTACCTCAATTATATGAGCACCATCCGGGGCCGTTCAGAACGGACCTGCAAAGAATATTATCTGGATCTGCGCACATTTTTTCGCTTTTTGCTGAAAAAGCGAAAACTAGTCCCGGAGGAAACTCCATGGGAAGAAATTTCCATCGAGCAGGTGGATCTGCCGCTGATCGCCAGCGTCACCCTGACCGATCTCTATGATTTCCTGGCCTACGCTCAAAAAGAGCTGCCCACTTATCACAAAAGCCCATCCACCACCTATGGCAACGGTTCCAGCGCCCGGGCCCGGAAGGTTGCGGCGCTCCGCTCCTTTTACCGGTATCTCACCGAAAAGGTCCATAAGCTGGACCACAACCCGGTGCAGAATCTGGAATCGCCCAAAAACAAAAAATCCCTGCCCCGTCATCTCTCCATGGAAGAAAGCGTGGAGCTGCTGAGCCATGTGGAAAGCGCCTATCCCGAGCGGGATTATTGCATCATTACCCTGTTTCTCAACTGCGGCCTGCGGGTCTCCGAGCTGGTGGGCATCAACCTTTCCGATGTGCGGGGAGACACCCTTCAGGTGCTGGGCAAGGGCAACAAAGAACGAATGGTCTATCTCAACGACGCCTGCCAGCAAGCCATCAAAGCCTATCTGCCCAAACGAATCAAGCCCCGTCCCGAAGATGCCCAGGCCCTTTTCATCAGCCGGGTGGGGCGACGCATCAACCAGCAGACGGTGAAATGGATGGTGGGCCGTCAGCTGGAGATGGCCGGTCTGGGGGGCAAAAAATATTCCGCCCACAAACTGCGTCACACCGCCGCCACACTGATGTATCAGAATGGCGTGGATGTGCGCACACTGAAAGAAGTGCTGGGCCATGAAAATCTGAACACCACCATGATCTACACCCATGTCACCGATGAAAACATGAAGCAGGCCGCCCTTCACAGTCCTCTGGCCCATTTTTCTCCGCCGCCTAAAAAAGAAGAGGATGGCGAGGGGAATCCAGAAGATCATCAGGAGAAAACCCAGGAAAATCAACCGGTGTAATGCTTTTCAGCTTTTCATCTGTTTCTTTGCGTTTTTTCGGCAAAAAGCACAAATATTCTGTAAAGTCAATAAACTTGTCAGGCATTGAATCGCAATAGCAAGACGCCCCTTGCAAGACCAAACAGTCTTGCAAGGGGCTTTTTTAACACTCCCCTGCTGTTTTCAGCAAACAAAAGGTGTTTTTCCGAAAGGTCAGAATCCCCTCCCTCTGCATTTTCCCCAGTTCCTTGGAAAGGGCACTGCGCTCCACATTGAGATAGTCGGCCATCTGCTGCCGGTCAAAGGGAATGGTGAACTGCCGCTTTCCCGTCCGCAGAGCTTCGGAGGACAGGTAGGTCATCACCCGGCCCCGGATGGTTTTGGCCGAAATGCAGAACACCCGGCTGGACCAGGCCAGGTTCTTCTGGGTGGACAAAATCAGCACATTCCGCAGCAATTTATGATACCAGCCCTCCCTTTCATTCTGGGAAGAAAGCAGCGCCGTCAGACGCACCCAAAGCACCTGGCTTTGCTCCACGGCCAGCACATCCACCATCATAGGGGCCTGGCAAAAGGCGTAGGTCTCGCCAAAGGCCCCGCCGGGAAGAATGCTGTGAAGGATCATCCGGTTGCCCCACAGATCGATGTTTTCAATGTGTATTTTCCCAGAAAGCAAAATGCCGAATTCCTCTGTTTTGTCCCCGGTGCGCAGCAAAACCTCCTCCTTGGGATAGTCCGCCAGACGGATGCACCCCCGTCGGGCCATCTCCTCATATTCTTCCTGGGCGATGGCCGCAAAAATCGGATGATCGGGCATTTTCATAAAAAACCCCCATTTCGTTGTTTTAACCACATACTTTTTTCTGAATTGTACTATACTGAGTTCATCCAATCAAGAAGGAGCGATGGAAAAATGAAAAGACGGATCATTGAAATAGACCAGGAAAAATGCAATGGCTGCGGCGCCTGCGCCCAGGCCTGCCACGAAGGAGCCATCGGCATGGTGAATGGCAAAGCCCAGCTTCTCCGGGACGATTACTGCGACGGTCTGGGTGACTGCCTGCCCGCCTGCCCCACCGGCGCCATCACCTTTGTGGAGCGGGAAGCCGCGGCTTATGACGAGCAGGCGGTGAAGGAAAACCAGAGGAAAAAGCAGCAGGCCCAGGGCGGATGCCCCGGACAAAGAATGCGCCAGTTTTCCCGCCCGGCTCCGGCGGCCCACTCCCCTTCCTCGCCCGGAGAAAGGGTTTCCCAGCTGGCCCAATGGCCCTGCCAGATCAAGCTGGCCCCGGTGAACGCCCCCTATTTTGACGGGGCCAGGCTGCTCATCGCCGCCGACTGCACCGCTTATGCCTATGCGAACATCCATGAGGATTTCATGGCGGGCAAAGTGACTCTCATCGGCTGTCCCAAGCTGGACAGTGTGGATTACAGCGAAAAACTCACCCAGATCATCGCCCAGAATGACATCCAGAGCGTCACCATCCTGCGTATGGAAGTGCCCTGCTGCGGCGGTCTGGAAATGGCGGCGAAAAAAGCCCTTCAGCAAAGCGGCAAGTTCATCCCCTGGCAGGTGGTTACTTTGTCGGTGGACGGAAAAATCCTGGACAAGACCAACTGAAAAAGAAAGAGGCATTTTTATGGATAAAAAAATCAAAAACATTCCCCATGAGAAAATCGTGACCCTGCGGGAGCTGGTTCCCTGTCAGGAGGGCCAGGTGGTCAGCCGCACCCTGGCCCAGAACGACGCCGTCAGCGTCACATTGTTCTCCTTTGCCAAGGGAGAAGAGATCAGCACCCACCGCTCGGAGGGGGACGCCTTTGTCACCTGTCTGGAAGGAGTGGGTAAAATCACCATTGACGGGAAAGAATATATCTTAAAGGAAGGCCAGTCCATCGTCATGCCGGCCGACCATCCCCATGCAGTCTATGGAGAAGAAGCCTTCAAAATGCTGCTGGTGGTCATTTTCTAACAATTTGAGCAAAGGAGCCTTGCCATGAAGGAAAAAATGTTTTGTTATCAATGCCAGGAGACCGCCGGGTGTGCTGGCTGCACCCAGGCCGGCGTCTGCGGCAAGCAGCCCGATGTGGCCGCCATGCAGGATCTTCTGGTTTATGTGACCCGGGGTCTTTCTGCCGTGACCACCGCTTTGCGGAAAGAGGGCCAGCCGGTGAGCAAGCAGGTAAATCACCTGATCACCTTCAACCTGTTCACCACCATCACAAACGCCAATTTTGACAAAGAGCGGATCGTGGAGCGCATCCGCTCCACCCTGGAGACCAAATCTGCCCTGCTGGGCCAGGTGAAAGACCCCTCCGTGCTGCCCCAGGCCGCATTGTGGGACGGGGCGGGAGACTGGGAGGAAAAGGCCCGTCAGGTGGGGGTGCTCTCCACCCAGCATGAGGACATCCGCTCCTTGCGGGAGCTGATCACCTACGGCGTCAAGGGCCTTTCCGCCTACATGGAGCACGCCAACACCCTTCTCCAGGAGGACGAAGAGGTGGACGCTTTCCTCCAGCGGGCGCTGGCCGCCACCCTGGATGACAGTCTGACCGCCGATGATCTGGTGGCTCTCACTCTGGAGACCGGAAGCTACGGCGTCAAGGGCAT
Organism: Ruminococcaceae bacterium AM07-15; assembly: GCA_003477405.1. GTDB lineage: Bacteria > Bacillota > Clostridia > Oscillospirales > Butyricicoccaceae > Pseudobutyricicoccus. The sequence goes on along the minus strand of QUDE01000002.1, from coordinate 236,954 downwards.
GGCCCTTCTGGACAAGGCCAACACCCAGGCCTACGGCAATCCCCAGATTACCAAGGTCAATATCGGCGCAGGGAAAAACCCGGGCATTCTGATCTCCGGCCACGACCTGCGGGATCTGGAAATGCTGCTGGAACAGACGAAGGACACCGGCGTGGATGTGTACACCCATTCGGAAATGCTCCCCGCCCATTATTATCCCGCTTTTCAGAAATACTCCCATTTCGTGGGCAACTACGGCAACGCCTGGCACAAGCAGCGGGAGGAATTCGAAGCCTTCCAGGGCCCCATCCTCATGACCACCAACTGCATCGTGCCGCCCAAGGACAGCTACAAGGCAAGGCTCTTCACCACCGGGGCCGCCGGTTTCCCCGGCTGTCCCCACATCCCCGGCGGCATCGGCGAGAAAAAGGACTTCTCCCCCATCATCCAGATGGCCAAAACCTGTCCTCCCCCCACGCCGCTGGAAGAGGGCGAGATCGTGGGCGGCTTTGCCCATGAGCAGGTGTCCGCCCTGGCCGACAAGGTGGTGGAGGCGGTGAAAAGCGGCGCCGTCAAAAAATTCGTGGTGATGGGCGGCTGCGATGGCCGTCAGAAGAGCCGGGAATATTATACCCGGTTTGCCCAGGAGCTCCCCAAGGACACCATCATCCTCACCGCCGGCTGCGCCAAGTACCGCTACAACAAACTGCCGCTGGGTGATATCGGCGGCATCCCCCGGGTGCTGGACGCCGGACAGTGCAACGACTGCTATTCCCTGGCCCTCATCGCCCTCAAGTTGAAAGAGGCCTTCGGCCTGGAGGATGTGAACGATCTGCCCATCGTCTACAACATCGCCTGGTATGAGCAAAAGGCCGTCATTGTGCTGCTGGCCCTGTTGTCTTTGGGGGTAAAGAACATCCATCTTGGCCCTACCCTTCCCGCTTTCCTCAGCCCCAATGTGGTCAAAGTGCTGGTGGAGAACTTCGGTATCGCCGGCATCGGCACCGTAGAAGAGGACCTGGCCCTGTTCTTCGGCGAAAACTGAATCACTGTCCTATGCAAAAAACTGCGCCGCTTCATCGCGGCGCAGTTTTTGTATGCATGGAATTGTTACATCCAGTTCTGGATGACACCGGCCTCCCGCATCAGTTTCTCCACTACTGTGCCGGAAACCACTTTGAGCAGCGGCTTTTTCAGCAATTCCAGCGGCCCGGGCAGCCGGACCTCCAGGGGGGACTTGCCGTCCATCAGATGCACCGAGCTTTGCAGCAGCTCCCGCACATCGTAGACGCTGCCCCACACTTCGGGCACGCCCCGATCCACGCCCAGCAGTCCGTACACCGCTTCCATGGCGGTGCGCACCGAGTATTCAGTGGTGAAGACGGTATCCCGGGGGGTGTCGGCGAACTGGCCCAGGAAGGCAAAGTTGACGCAGCCATCGGGAATCACATCGGGCCGGTCCCCCTTCCGCCGGGGCATGAAGAAGGCGGTGATATAGGGCATCATGGTGGGGACGCACTGGGCGCTGTTTTCCGCCAGATCGTCAATCTCCTCCACCGGCACGCCCAGATGATAGAGCCACTCCTGGGTGATCTCCTTGCCGGTGCAGTCCTTCATGGGCTTTTTCACATAGTCGCCGGGCACATCGGTGAACAGGCCATAAACCCACACGCAGACCTTTTCCTCATCCTGCTCTTTGAACTGGCCCTGCCGGTTGATGGTCCAGCTGAGCAGCCAGCTGGAGTCCTGGCAGCTGACAATGCCGCCGGTGACCACCTTTCCTGTGCGGGGGTCCCGCTTGCAGATGTTGGTGATATAGGGCAGAATCCGGTCGTCCAGCGTGGTGATGGTAGCCGATTCCCAGTTGGTCTTGTGCACATCGGAACAGAATTTCTCCGGACGGCCAAAGGCCGGGTCCTGCTTTGCAATGTTCTTCCAAAGGTTCCAGCAGCCGCTGGTGCGCACTTCGGCGTCCCCATTGGGAGCGTGATCCTGATCGCCGTAAATGGTGCCTTCGGTGCAGGAACCGTTGGTGACGAATACCAAGTCCTTCTCTGTGAGCAGGATGCCTTTTTCTGCACCATCCACCTTGCACTCGATGGCAGTGGCCACCTTTTTTCCTTCTTTGATGTCAAAGAGCACATTGGTCACCTGGGTGCCGAACTGGAAGTCCACTCCCGCTTCCTCCAGATACTTCTGCATGGGAAGGATCAGGGATTCATACTGGTTGTACCGGGTGAACTTCAGGGCGCTGAAATCGGGAAGGCCGGCGATGTGATGAATGAAGCGCTGGAAATAGAGCTTCATCTCCAGGGCGCTGTGCCAGTTCTCAAAGGCGAACATGGTGCGCCAATAAAGCCAGAAGGTGGAGGAAAAGACCTCATCATCAAACACATCTTCGATGGTTTTGTCGTAAAGATCTTCGTCGGGGGTCATAAAGAGCTTGACGATCTCCATGCAACCCTTTTGGCTCAGGTTGAATTTGCCGTCGGTGTGGGCATCCTGGCCCCGGTTGACGGTGGCCCGGCAGAGAGAATAGTTGGGGTCATGCTTGTTGAGCCAATAGAACTCATCCAGCACCGAGGCCCCCGGCTTTTCCAGCGAGGGAATGGAGCGGAACAGATCCCACAAACATTCAAAATGGTTTTCCATCTCCCGGCCGCCCCGCATCACATAGCCCCGGCTGGGGTCAAAGATGCCGTCGCAGGCGCCGCCGGCCACATCCATGGCCTCCAGGATATGAATGTGGGAAGGAGGCATCTGGCCATCCCGCACCAAAAAGCAGGCCGCCGCCAGAGAGGCCAGGCCGCTGCCCACAATATAGGCGCTTTTTTCCTCCACTCCTTCCGGCTTTTCCGGCCGGGCAAAGGCTTCGTAGTTGCCATTGGAATAATAAATGCCCTTGCTGTTCTTCTCCTGCTTTCCCCGTTCGGTGTTTCGGTAATCGCTGCGGTCCGGCACCTGGCCGGATGCAGATTCCTTCTGGCTGTTCTTCTTTTTCTTGGCCAGCATGACAGCTGCTCCTGCTCCGGTGAGTGCGGCGGCCGCCGCAGCCATCTTGGCCGTTGTTTTTTTATCCATAGAATAAGGACCTGCCTTTCTGTTTTTCTTTCTGTCCTTATCCTACCCCCTTTGGGTACACAATACCATTTACAAAAAGGGCCAGGTGATAAAAATTTTATCATCCCGCCCTTTTTGTAAAGCGATTCAGTTTTTCTCTGCGAAGTTCTGGATGGAGTGGGCCACGGTGCCTTGCAGGGTGATGCTCATCTTGTCTACGATCACCTTTGGATCGGCAGTCATACCCTGACGGATCCAATCCAGCATGATCCCTACAAAATTGTATTTATAGAAATCGGCAATAAAGGATTTGTCCTCCAGGGAGATCCTGACCCCCTGGCTCTTTTCCTCTACCACGCCCCGGATTAAGTCATAGGTGAGCTTATGGAGAAAGCGCTCCATCTGATCCCGGCTGATGCACCGGTAAGCATTCAGTACAAAGACCTTGTTTTCCAGCACGGCCTCAAAAATTTGCAGCAGACCTTCCTGCCAGGTGTCATAGGTCTTTTTCCCCTGTAAGGCCCGGCCTGCATCCTCGATGCACACCCATTCGATGAGATCATAGATGTCCTTGAAATGATAATAAAAGGCCATGCGGCTGATGCCGCAGTCGGTGGTGATATCCCGGATGGTGATCTTGTCCAGGGCCTTGACCTGCATCAGCTTTTTCAGCGATTGCTCCAGGGCCTGCTTTGTGGTATTTGCCATAACAATGCTCCTTTGTTCTGTGGTCATCGGGACAGGGGGTGCAGTCTCCGGTAGCGTTCTCCCGCTTCCCCTTCCAGGGCCCGGAAATACACCTGCACCCAGTAAGGGTCCTCCAGCCCCAGAAGGGCTTTCAGATCCTCTGCCGTGGCCCCCTTCTCCGCCAGATGAACGGCCAGGGAGACCCTCAGCAGCTGGGGCGTCACCGGCAGGGAAAGACCCGCCTCTTTCCCCCTCCGGCCCAAAATCTTCCATAATCCCTGGCGGGTCAGGCGTTTCCCGGCGGCATTGAGAAACAGGGCCGGCTCCTCCGCCTGGCTCAGTACCCCATCCCGGCAGGGGCCCAGATAATCCCTCAGCGCCTCCACGGCCTGGGGGTACAGGGGCAAAAAGGGCTCCGGCCGCTCCGGAACATGGAGAAGCCCCCGCTCCAAAAGCACCTGGTCTGTGTTGAGGGCGGTAAGCTGGGCACTTTTCAGGCCGGTGGCATAGAGCACATGGAGAATGGCCCGATCCCGCCGGGCGGCAAAGGACTCTCCCTGAGGGGATTCCAACAAATGCCGCACCTGTTCCAGAGTGAGGAAAGCGGGCAGGTTCCCTTTGTGACGCTCCACCGCCAGACGCCGGGGTAGGTTTTCCGCCACGATCCCCCGAGCCATGAGAAAAGCATAATACCGGGACAAAGAGGAGCGCACCCGGGCCAGGGTGGCATCGGAGCGGCCCCGCTGCTTCAGCTCTGAAAAGTATTCCTCCAGCTGCTTTTGTGTGACCGTCTCATAATCCTTGTCTTTTTCCAAGCCCAAAAAGGCATCCAGCGCCGCCACATCCCGCAGATAGACTTGGCTGGTATGGGGAGAAGCCGGAGTATTTTGTTTCAGATCATCCAGAAAAGCATCAAACCGGCTGTCCATGTTTTCTTTCCTTTCTTGTTTATCCCACCCAGGCCAAGGCGGCCCGGCAAAACCAGGGGGCCAGCAGGCTGCCCAGAAAGCTATACACCAGGCAGAGCAACAGGCAAAGCAGCGCTGTGCGAAGATAATCCGGAGCAATGGGCCGGCGTTTCATTCCCCGGCGGCGCCTTCCCTTTCTTCCCGGCGCTTTCTTTAAAGCCTGACGCATGGCGCTCTCCCCCAGCTCCAGCATGCAGAGGGTGGTGAGCAGCACGCCCCCTGCTCCCAGCAAGAGGGAAGCGGCATAACCACCCAGGCCGTAATCCCGGCAGAACTCTCCCACCCAGCAGGCCAGAGTAAATCCCCGCACGGCAAAGAGCAGCAGCACTCCATAGGCCCCGAAGGAAAAAAGCCCGCAGCAGAACAGGGGCAGCAGATAGAGAAGGAAGCCCCCCAGCAGGCGGAAAAACAGCCATAGCCGTCCTTCTCCGGCCCATTGCTCCAAGGAAAGGGCCCCGGTCCCTTCCTTCTGGAACAAAACCATCCAAATGCACCCGGCCACGGCCCCCAGCAAAAGGCATCCGGTGAGAACCAGCAGGGGAAGGGGCGGCAAGTCCTTTTTTTTCATTCTTCCTGGCATCGTCTTTTCACCTCGCCCATCTATACGGCCAGGCAAGCGGAAAAATGCCTTTCTTTTATTATATCTGTTTTTCTCCCTGGCGCAAGATTGATTTTTGATTTCTGTAAACTGTTTTCTGTAAACTTCATGCTTATTTATCCCCTCTCAGGGCCTGTTTGTGCAAAAAGTGAGAAAACAAAAGTTCTTCCCATTGTTTTTTGTGCAGTGTTGTGCTATCCTCAAAAGGGATGGATTTCCCCTTCCCTATTTTATGATTTCAGATCACAAGGAGGTCAGCAACGATGCAAACCATCACATCTCCCAAGGAGTTTTTCGGCTTTGACCTGGGGGCCGATTACAAGATCGCCCGCTGGGATCGGATCGTGGAATACTACAAGCTGCTGGACAGCCAGTCCGACCGGATCCAGGTGACCGAAATGGGTCCCTCCACCGAGGGCAACCCCTTCCTCAAGGTCATCATCACTTCCCCGGAAAACTTCGCCCATTTGGAGGAGCTGCGTCAGATCAACCAGACCATCGCCGATCCCCGGGGCCTGTCCCAGGAAGAGATCCAGGGACTGGTGAAAAAGGGCAAAGCGGTCAGCGTGCAGAGCATGAGCCTCCACGCCACCGAAATCGGCGGCACCCAGATGGCTCCCCTGCTGGCCTATGACCTGCTCACCGGCGACAGCCCGGAGATCCAGAACATCCTTCAGAATGTGGTGCTGGTGATGGTGCCCTGCTTCAACCCCGACGGCCAGATCATGGTCACCGATTGGTATAACTCCACCCTGGGAACCCCCTATGAAGGCTGCAACTACCCCTCCCTCTATCATAAATACACCGGCCACGACAACAACCGGGACGCCTTTGCCCACAATATCGTGGAATCCCAGTATGTAGGGGACATCCTGTTCAAGGAATGGACTCCCCAGTCCTATTTTGATCACCACCACATGGGCAGCTATGGCGCCCGTATTTTCGTGCCGCCTTATAAGAACCCTGTGAGACCCTACACCGATCCTCTGGTTTATAACGAGCTGTCCCTGTATGGGGCCAATATGTGCTACCGCATGGAGCAGGAGGATCTGTCCGGCGCTTCCATGATGTCTCAATTCCCCGGCTGGGGCCACTATGGCTACCACTGGATTACAAACAGCCATAACATCGCCGGTATGCTCAGCGAAAGCGCCAATGCCAAGCTGGCTACCCCGCTGTACATCCACCCCGAACAGCTGGAGGGGAACCACGACAAGTCCACCCCCTTCTATGGTCCTCAGGTACACTTCACCCATCCCTGGCCCGGTGGCTGGTGGCGTCTGGGCGATATCGTCAAGCGCCAGTACTGCGCCGCCTATACCGTGCTGGATACCATGGCCAAAAACCGGGAGCAGATCCTTTACAACATGACTCAGAAGGCGCTGCGCCAGACCAAGCGGGGCGGCGAAAGCCATGAGCAGGCCTTCCTCATTCCGGAAAACCAGTTCGACCAGGGCGTGCTGCGCGTTTTGCTGAAGATTCTGCTGGATCAGGGCATCGAAATCAAGCGGGCCGCGTCTGACTTGTCGGTGGGCGCCGTCACTTATCCCAAGGGAACCTATGTGATCCCCCTGGCCCAGCCCAAGATGGGCGTCGTGATGAATCTGCTGGCCCGCACCCTCTATCCCGACAACTTCTGGACCCGGGATATGCAGGATGCTCTCACCGCTTTTGACACCGCCAGCGATACCGTGGCGGAATACATGGGCGTGCAGGTCATCCCGGCGGATGCTCCGGTGGAAGGAGAACTCACTCCCTTCACCGCTCTGGATGCCATCCCCCTCACTTCCCTGTCCCAGGCGGCAGGCTATGTGATCTCGGCCAAGGAGAACCGGGGCTATCACGCAGCCAATCTGCTTCTGGCCCAAGGCTTCCCGGTGTGGCGTATCGACACCTGCCCCTGGCATGATTTCTATGTGGAAGGGGATATCAAAAAACTGGCCCCCATCTTCGATGCCGCCCAGGCCACCGTCCGGCCGGTGGAAAAACCCTATCCCCAGATGACCCCGCTGAAGCCTCTGCGGGTGGCCATGTACCAGCGCTTCTACACCGGCAACGCCGACGAAGGCTGGACCCGGCTGCTCTTTGACAACATGGCTTATTCCTATACCACCGTTTTCGATGCCGACATCAAAAACGGCAAGCTGAAGGATTTCGATGTGCTCATTCTGCCCAGTGATTCCTATGAGATGCTCTACGGCCTGCAGCACTATGTGAATTCTCCCAAGTATGAAGGCCTGATGCAGTTCATCGGCAAACAGCCGCCGGAAAAGCAGAGCGGCCTGGGCGACGAAGGCATGAACGCCATCCGCTCCTTTGTGGAACAGGGCGGCAAGCTGCTGGCCTTCAACCAGTCCTGCGACTTTGCCATTGAGGCCTGCCATCTGAAGGTGAAGAACCTGGCCAAGGGCCTTTCCGCCAAGGAATTCAACACCCACGGCTCCACCCTGCACATGGAACTGGACACCCAGAACCCCCTGTGCTATGGCATGCCCAAGGAAGCCCTGGCATTCCACTGGGATGGTCCGGTGCTGGCGGTGAAAGAAAAGTTTGACGCCCAGCAATATCAGGTGGCCGCCCATTATGCCAAGGAAGATGTGCTGCAAAGCGGTCTGCTTACCGGCGAAAAGCTCATCGCCGGAACTCCTGCTCTGCTCCAGGCCCATTGCGGCCAGGGCGAAGTGGTGCTCTATGGCTTTGCCCCTCAGCACCGCTGCCAGACCCACGGCACCTTCAAACTGGTGTTTAACGCCCTCTACCGCTAAAGTGCCTCGAAAAAGAGGCCTTGGCCTCTTTTTCGAATTTCCGCAAGGGTCTGCGTGCACGCTTTTGCGCGCACTTGTCCCTTGAAAAGTGCAAAAAGCCACGCACAGGTCGCGGCTTTTTGCAGATTGATTAGGAAAAGGACGACCTGTTTTCTTTCGCAATCTAAGCTCTTTGCACACAAAAGGCCCGCCGCTTCCTTGCGGCGGGCCTTGTTTTTCATTTCGATCAGCGGAAAAGGGACAGAATCACGCTGCTCAAAGCAGAGCAAAAAAGAGCGATGACCAACACCAAGGCCCCGCCGGGCAAATGGAAGGCTGCGCCGGGCAGAAGCATCCCCACCAAGGCGAAAAACAGCACCATCAACGCAGCGCTGCCCAAGGCTCCATACAGCCTTTTGGGAAAGCGGGCGGAAAGCAGGCCGCACAGAATTCCTCCCAGGCCTACGGCCAGATAGGGACAAAGAGACAGATATCCCGCCGGAATCACCCCGGAATAAAGGGAAAAGGCCATGATCCACAAAAGGGCGATGACGCACAGGATGCCCCCTCCGGCGGCAGTGAACAAATGGACAGTGGCCTGCACACCTTTGTTTTCTTTTTTCTTGTCTTCCGGCATAAAAAAACCTCCCCCATCAAGATACACAGTATCTTTATGAGGGAGATTCTTTTTTCAGTACGGTTTTTACTTCTTTTCCTCGCCGTTCTCTTTGGCCTGCACGCACCATTTTTTCATGGTGAGCTTGGTACGGTCCGCACCGGTTTCGATGACGATCTCATCCTCTTTCACCGAGATGATCTTGCCCACGATGCCGCCGATGGTGACGATATGATCCCCGGCCTCCAGGGAATTGCGCATGATCCGCTCTTTTTTCTCCCGCTTCTGCTGGGGACGGATCAGCAAAAGATAGAAAATCGCAAAGGTGGCTACGATCCAGATATAGGCGGTCCATTCCATAGTTCGGTATCCTCCTGATGATAGACAGTAGTAAAAGTATACTGCATTTTTTCTCCGGTGACAAGCCCCAATCCCTGTTTCGCCGAAGCCTTAGATGCGTTTTCCCAGTTTTTCGCTGTTTTCCCGCCGGAAAGCTTCAAAATTCCCCTGATCCAGCGCATCCCGGATCTGCTGCATCAGGTGGTTATAGAAATAGAGGTTGTGGGTGACGGCAAAGCGCATGGCCAGCATCTCTTCCGCCTTAAACAGATGGCGCAGATAGGCCCGGGAATAACCCTGGCACACCGGGCACTGGCACTGAGGATCGATGGGGCCGTCATCCAACTGGTACTTGGCGTTTTTGATGTTAATGATGCCCTGAGAAGTGAACAGGTGTCCGTGACGGGCATTGCGGGCGGGCATGACGCAGTCGAAAAAGTCCACGCCCCGGGCTACCCCTTCGATGATGTTGGAGGGCGTGCCCACGCCCATGAGATACCGGGGCTTGTCCGCCGGCATATAGGGGTCCAGCTGCTCGATGATCTCGTACATCACATCGGTGGGCTCCCCTACGGCCAGGCCGCCGATGGCATAGCCTGGCAGATCCAGCTGAGCGATCTGCTTCATGTGCTCGATGCGCAGATCGGTATAAGTGCCGCCCTGGTTGATGCCGAAGAGCACCTGGCCAGGGTTGATGGTGTCCTCCTGCTGCTGGAGCCGGTGCAGCTCCTTTTTGCACCGTTCCAGCCAGCGGACGGTGCGGGCGATGGAGGCCTTCACATAGTCATAGGGGGCCGGGTTTTCGATGCACTCATCAAAGGCCATGGCAATGTCGCTGCCCAGATTCCACTGGATGTGCATGCTCTCTTCCGGGCCCATAAAGATCCGGTGGCCGTCGGTGTGAGCGGCAAAGCGTACCCCTTCTTCGGTGATCTTCCGCAGTCCAGCCAGGGAGAAGACTTGGAACCCGCCACTGTCTGTGAGGATAGGGCCATCCCACCGCATGAATTTGTGGAGTCCACCCATCTGGCGGATCACATCATCCCCGGGACGCACATGAAGATGGTAGGTGTTGGACAGCTCCACCTGGCAGCCGATATTCCGCAGGTCCTTGGCAGACAGCCCGCCTTTGATGGCGGCCTGGGTACCCACATTCATAAAAACAGGGGTCTGGACGGTGCCATGAGGACAGGTAAATTCGCCCCGACGGGCCCGCCCCTCCTGCTTGATTACTTTAAACATGGTCTCCTCCTTCAATGGATAAGAATTCTTCCTGGCTTTCGGCGGGCAATTCCACTTCCCGCAATGTGCGCTGGATCTGCCGGGTGCGCACGCCCACCAGCTTGTCCAGCTCTTCATTGGCCTGGTTCAGCCGCTTCTGGGCTCCTTCCAGCACCAAAGCGAATTTGGAAAACTCGTTCTTCACCGCGCCCAGCACCTTCCACACTTCTGCCGAGCGCTTCTGCACCGCCAGAGTGCGGAAACCCAACTGCAAACTATTGAGCAAAGCGGCGGTGGTGGTGGGCCCGGCCAGGTTGACTTTGAACTCTTTTTGCAGCTGCTCGATCATGCCCAGGCGCACCGCTTCGGCATACAGCCCTTCCACCGGCAGGAACATCAGAGCAAAGTCGGTGGTGCCCGGGGGATCGATGTATTTATCATGAATGTCTTTTGCAAAGCTGCGCAGCCGGTCCCGCAGCACCCGCCGGGCCTGCTCCACCTGCTGGGCATCCCCTGTGTCATAGGCATCCAGCAGCTGCTCATAGGCATCCCCCGGGTATTTGGAATCCACCGGCAGCCACACCGGCTTTTCTCCGTCTCCCGGCAGTTTGATGGCAAATTCCACCACAGCGGCGCTTCCCTTTTTGGTGCACACATTCCGGGCGTATTGCTCCGGCGCCAGGATCTGCTCCAGAATGGCCCCCAGCTGCAATTCTCCCAGCGTGCCCCGGGTTTTTACATTGCTCAGCACCTTTTTCAGATCCCCCACTCCCACGGCCAGGGTCTGCATCTCTCCCAGGCCCTTGTAGACCTGTTCCAGACGCTGGCTGACGATGGCAAAGGAGTCGTTCAGCTTTTTCTCCAGGGTGGTCTGGAGTTTTTCATCCACGGTGGCGCGGATCTCATCCAGCTGCCGCTGGTTCTGCCGCTGTACCTGATCCAAAGAAAAGCTCAGGGTTCGCCGCAGGTTTTCCAGCTTTTGCTCGGTCTGCATCCCCTGCTCCACCTGCTGTTGCCGCAAAATGTTCAGCTGCTCTCCCAGAGCGCGGGACTGGGAAGAAAGCAGAGCCTCCATCTGGGCCCGCAGGGCGGCCAGCTCCTCATTATCCTTCCGGCTCTCCAGCTGCCGGGCCAGATCGCCCAGCTTTTTTTGCTGAAACACCAGCAGAACAAGCATTGCAAGCAGCAGAAATGCCGCAATCAAAAGAGCGAAAAATTCCATCTTTGCCCCTTTCTTCGCCTCTTCACCAAAAAAGCGCCTTTCCGGCGCTTTTTGGCATTGCTTCCTTAACCGATCAGATCCAGGATCATGCCGGCGTACATCTTGCAGGCCGAGATCACATCTTTCACATCCACCGTCTCATTGTAGGTATGGATGCCTTCGGCATTGGAGGGGCCATACTGGATGGTGGAGATCCCCGCTTCCCGGAAATACCGGGTATCGCTGCTGGCCCACTGATAAGCGGCGATCAGATCGATGTCCATCAGCTCCTTGGCGCACCGCCGGGCCGAAAGGACGATGGGATCATTGATGGAGCAGTAGTTTCCGGTGCGGCCGCCCCGGTACTCTGCTTTGCACCGATCGGCAAGACCCAGACGCCCGATGATTTCGGCCACCTTCTGCTGCACCTGCTCACCGTCTACGCCGATGGGCACCCGGCAGTCGATGTCCACCTGGCAGCTGTCGGCCACCATGTTGTACTTGGTGCCGCCCTGGATGACGCCGAAGTTCACCGTCACATGATCCATGCAGTTTTCCACCCCGGGCACCTTCTGGATATCCCGGATGGCCTGCTTGGACACCTCCATCACCTGGGCAATCTCTCCATCGTAGCTGCCGTGGATCTCCCGCAGCTCCTTCAGGGCCTGGCACAGCTCCATCATATCCTCCACGGCGCTTTGGCCCACATAGGGAGCCAGGCTCCCGTGAGCACTGCGGCCGGTGAGAGTCAGATGAATGCCCAGGTTGCCCTTCTGCCCCACCTCGATGTTGTCAAAACCGGTGGGTTCGGGCACGATGCCCCAGTCCCCTTTGATGTATCCATGCTCAAAGAGCCACTGGGTGCCATGGTATCCGCCGGTCTCCTCATCGGGCACGATGGTATATAGAATCTCACCGCTGAGCTCGGCGTTGTGCTGGGCCAGCATGGCAATGGCAAAAAGAGAAGAAGCCAGACCGCACTTCATATCGGAAGTGCCTCTTCCCAGAATACGGCCGTCTTTGATCTCCCCGGAATAGGGCGGGAAATCCCACTTGCTCTCGTCTCCGGCGGGCACCACATCGCAGTGGCCGTTGAACACTACCCGCTTGCCCCCTTTTTTGCCGAAGGTGGCCAGAATGTTGGGGCATCCGGGCACCGGGCGGACGATTTCATAGGGAATATGGTATGTATCCAGGAAATCGCAGATAAACTTGGTCACATCCTCCACATCGCCGGGAGGGTTCTCCGAAGGGATGCGAATGACATCCTGACAAAAGCGGATCAGGTCCTCCTGCCGCTCATCGATGATCTTCCAAATTTCATGTCGCTGCATAAAAACGCTCATCCTTTCCGGCGGCCAAAGGGCCGCAACAGTTTGATTATAGCACATCCCGCTCCCTCATAAAAGAGGCCGGAGAAAAAATCATTCCTCTATCTCGCCGATGAATTCCCGCAAAAGGGAATCGCCAGGCACATTCTCCTGGGAAAGGGAGGGCAGAAATTCCAAAAACCGCCGGAGCTTTCCGGTGAGACGATGCTGGGGCAAATTTTCCCCTGTAAGCAAGCTGGCATAGACCGCTCCTTCATAGGGCATAAAGGAATCCAGCTCATAATCGGCAAAGCGCTTGAAGGGCAGGATATGATCTTCCTCCCCGGCCGTCACCGAAGGCAGAAGGTCCATGGTCTCCAAAAAGCTGCGGCCCCGGTAGCGGCTGTCCCGCAGCAGACGGCGCATCAGCCGGATGTGGGAGGGATGGAGACACTCCCCGTTTTCAAAACGCAGACGGGTGCGCACGCTGATATAGATCCGGCTGGAAAAATCCAAGGCCGCCCCGGTGACCAGGGGATTCAACGCATGGATGCCCTCAAAAATCACAAACTCGTCGGGCTGACGCTGGAACAAAAACCCCGGCTTACGGCTTTGAGTGGGAAAATCATAATAAGGCACATAGGTGGGACGGCAGGCGAAAATGTCCTCCATCTGTTTGGAAAGCAGGGAAATGTCCAGCCGGTAGGGGGATTCAAAATCGATCTCTCCGTTTTTGTCCCGGGGCACATCAGGGTTGATGGCCGGCAGAAAGTAATGGTCCATGGAGATGGCCCGGGCCGGAAAGCCCAGTGCGTGCAGCTCCCCCGCCAGACGGCTGGCCGTGGTGGTCTTGCCCGAGCCGGAGGGCCCGCAGAGAAGCACCACCGGCTGTCCTTTGTGCTTTGCCAGCTGCCGGGCCAGTTTGCGGGGCTTTTCCCGGCTTTCCTCTTCGCAGAAAGCGATAAACTCCTCCTGGTTTTCTTCCAGCTGCCGGCGCAGTTTTTCCATGGAATAAAAAGTGATATTCATCGGTTTATTTCTCCCATTTGTCGCAAAGTTCCTGGATGCGGTCGGCCAGGCGGGCCAGGTCCTTGTTGGCCCTTCCCTGGCTCTGTTCCACCAGATCGGTGAGCCGCTGCAAAGCGGCCTTGAGCCGTGCCATGGCCAGGGAGGGCTTTTGCTTGCCCCGGCGCACCGGCACCAGCACCGGCGAATGGAGATGGGCCCAGGCCCCGTTCAGAAGGTCATAACTGGAGCCGCTGTATGGCGCTTCGGCGGCATAGTGCAGCTGGGTGCGCAGCCGCTCGGCAAACTGCTCGCACACCTGGGCTTCCCCGTGCTGGACAAACACCAGCCGGGGCTTGGGAGAAAAATACTGGAGCCAGCGGATCAGGCCGTCCACATCGGCATGGCCGCTGATGCCCGCCAGGCTTTTGATGTGGGCGTTCACCTGGATGTCCTCCCCAAACAGCCGCACCCGTTTGGCTCCGTCAAACAGTGCCCGGCCCAGGGTGTTTTTGGCCTGATAGCCCACGAACAGGATGGTGTTTTCCCGCCGCCACAGATTGTGCTTCAGATGGTGGCGGATACGCCCCGCTTCACACATTCCGCTGGCCGACAGAATCACCTTACACCGCTCATCAAAATTGATGGCTTTGGATTCTTCCGCCGTCACCGTGGTGATCAGGCCGGGAAAAGTCAGGGGATTTTCTCCCCGATGCACCATTTCCATGGCTTCTTCGTCAAAATTGCCTAGCATATTCTCCCGGTAGATGTGGGTGGCTTCGATGGCCAGGGGGCTATCCAGATAGACGGGGAAATCATCGTGGCCCCGGATCAGTCCATCCCGGCGGATCTTGTGGAGGAAATATAAAAGCTCTTGGGTGCGCCCCACCGCAAAGGAGGGAATGACCACGCTGCCGCCCCGGTCAAAGGTCTCCTGGAGCACTTGGGTCAAGGCGGTGATGTAATCGGGCTTTTCCCCGTGGCTCCGGTCGCCATAGGTGGATTCCATCACCACATAATCGGCCTGGAGAATGTACTGGGGATCGTTGAGAATGGGTTTGCCGGTGTTGCCGATGTCCCCGGAAAAGACGATTTTCCGTTCCTGGTCCTCTTCGGTGAGCCACAGCTCGATGCTGGAAGAGCCCAGCAGGTGCCCGGCGTCCACAAAGCGCACATCCACCCCTGGGGCCGCAGTGAACCGGCTGCCGTAAGGATGGGAGCAAAACAGCTCCAATACCCCTTCGGCGTCCTCCATTTCATACAAAGGCATATATTCTTCCCCGCCGGAGCGGCGTGCTTTCCGGTTGCGCCATTCTGCTTCGAACATCTGAATATGGGCGCTGTCCCGCAGCATGATGTCACACAGCTGGCAAGTGGCTGTGGTGGCATGGACCTTTCCCCGGAACCCCTGGCGGTACAAAAGGGGCAAAAGCCCGGCATGATCGATGTGGGCATGGGTGAGGATCACCATATCCACCTGGCTGGGAGCAATGGGCAGGCCGATGTTCACATAGGTGTCCTGCCCCTGTTCCATGCCATAGTCGATGAGCACATTCTGCCCATTCACCTCCAGCAGACTGCAACTGCCGGTGACTTCATGAGCAGCGCCGATAAAAGTCAATTTCATATGGTTTCTCCTTGTCTCTGTTCAAAGAGCGAATCGGTCTGCATTCCTTTCTTTTATTATACAAAATAAGCCACTTTCCAGCAAGTGCTGGCAGTGGTTGAATCGAAAAAGGATTTGCGGTATAATTTCTTTGTATGTTTCGCTAGCGCATAGGGAGAAAACACATGAACAAACGAAAAAAATCCATTCTTTCCTTATTTTTGACAGCCCTTTTGCTGGTTTCCTGGGGAACTTCCCCGCCTGTCCGGGCCGCAGCCGCCGACCCCACTTTGCGCATCGGCCTGTATTATGGCTCCAACGGCCTGCCTGCCGCCAATCTGCAGAATGTGACCGGCTACGGAAGCGGCTACCGGTTGGGGTATTTTTCCGGGGATCAATTCGTCTCCCTGCTGGAGACCTCCACAGTGGAGATCACCGTGGTCAAGGACAAGCAGCTGTATATCAATGGAGAAAAGGACTACTATGATGTGGCCCCGGCCTCCTATCATACCGTCATCCGGCCCTATCACCTGCAAACCAGCCGCACCTTCTCTTCGGCATCGGAAGCCCAGAATTTTGCCCAGTCCCTTTCTTCTCTGGGAGCCTTCCCTGCCTATGTAAACGGCAACTATGTGGTGCGCATCGGCCAGTATTCCTCCACTTCGGAGGCCCAGGCGGCCCAAAGCGCCGTTTCGGCCCAGGCCGGGGCAGTGAGTGTGTGCGGATACAGCGAAAGCTGTTATACTGTCACCAAGACCGGCACCAACACCATCCTGTTTGAGCTGGACAGCGGCGGGAACTACCTGGGCATCCAGCCCATGGGGGCCGCCAAGACCCAGACCTGGTTCAAGGGCTTCAAATACTACGGTGCTTTTGAATACAAGCGGATGCAGGGCAACGACCTGACGGTCATCAATGTGGTGGGACTGACCGATTATGTCAAAGGGGTCATCCCTTATGAAATGAGTGCCTCCTGGCCTGTGGAAGCCCTGAAGGCCCAGGCCCTGTGCACCAAGTCCTACTCCATGAACAGCCTGGGCAAGCATTCTTCCCAGGGCTTTGACCTGTGCAATTCCACCGACTGCCAGGTCTACCAGGGCACCAACGCCGCCAACGCCAATTCGGACAGCGCCGTGGATGCCGTCTATGGCCAGTATATCCTCTATGACGGCCAGATCGCCCAGGCCTATTACCACGCTTCCAGCGGCGGCTCCACCGAGGATGTGGAGAACATCTGGACTTCCTATGTTCCCTATCTCCGGGGCGTGGAGGACACCTATCTCAAAAACCCCGTCAACTGGAGCGCCACTTTCACCAATGAAACGGTGGCTGCCATTCTGCGCAGCAAGGGATATTCGGTGGGCAATGTGACCAATGTATATGTGAGCCACACCACCTCCCACGGCAATGTGGATGGCCTGACGGTGGAGCAGGACAGCGGCGAGGACCTGGTCTTTTCCAAATCCAGCGCCCGCTCCATTCTCAATAGCTCGGCCTACGGCGTTTCCATCCTCAGTCACCGCTATACCATTTCTGGCGGTTCCGGCTCCGGCGGCGGCAATGTGGACGGCTTCACCATCAACGGCCAGCCCTTCTCTTCCCTGTCGGGAATGTATGCCATCGGCCAAGGCGGGATCATCGGTTCGGTATATTCCGGCAGTCTGTCCGCCATCACCGGTTCCGGCACGGTTTCCATCCCCGCCACCCAGAAGGCCAAGGCCAGCAGCGGCACCTACACCGTCACCGGCGCGGGCAACGGCCACCACATCGGTCTGAGCCAGTGGGGCGCCAACGGCATGGCCAATGCGGGATTTTCCTATGAGGATATCATCAAATTTTATTTTACAGGAGTGCAGGTAGGACCTGCTGCATAAGAATTATGAAAAAAAGTGATTTTTACTACGACCTTCCCGAAGAACTGATCGCCCAGACTCCTCTGGAGAAGCGGGACACCTCCCGGCTGATGGTGCTGGACAAAAAGACCGGCCAGGTGCAGCACAAGCATTTTTATGACATCATCGATTACCTCCAGGAGGGCGACTGCCTGGTGATCAACGACACCAAAGTCATCCCGGCCCGGCTCTATGGGCAAAAAACCGGCACCGGCGGTGCCGTGGAAGTGCTGCTCCTGAAAGACCTGGGAGACAGCCGCTGGGAGTGCATCGTCTATCCCGGCCGCCGGCTGAAAGAAGGGGCCAACATCACCTTTGGCGACGGCCGGCTCACAGCCACCATCGACAAAGTGCTGGAAACAGGCAACCGGATCATCTCCTTCCACTATGAAGGCATCTTCCTGGAGATTCTGGAGGAACTGGGGGAAATGCCCCTGCCCCACTACATCAAAGAGCACCTTTCCGACCCGGACCGGTATCAGACGGTCTATTGCCGGGAACCGGGTTCCGCTGCCGCCCCCACCGCCGGGCTCCACTTCACCCCGGAGCTGATGGAGCGCATCCGGAAAAAAGGCGTGGTCTTTGCTCCCGTCACCCTCCATGTGGGCCTGGGCACCTTCCGCCCGGTGAAAGAAGAGGAGATCACCGACCATGTGATGCATTCGGAACAGTATTTCATCACCCCCCAGTCGGCGGAAATCATCAACCAGACCCGGCAATCGGGACACCGGGTCATCGCCGTGGGCACCACCTCCTGCCGTACTCTGGAAACCGTCACCGATGAAAACCATGTGACCCACCCCGGGGAAGGCAACACCGACATTTTCATCTATCCCGGCTATACCTTCAAAGGGCTGGACGCCCTCATCACCAATTTCCATCTGCCGGAGAGCACTCTGGTGATGCTGGTTTCCGCTCTGGCCGGTCGGGAAAACATTCTCAATGCCTATCGCCAGGCCGTGGAGGAAAAATACCGGTTCTTCAGCTTTGGCGATGCCATGTTCATCTGCTGAACGCACAAAAAAAGAAGCCCTTTTGGGGCTTCTTTTTTTGTCTGTTATTCTCCCATCTGCACCAGATGGAAGACCTTTTTGCCCTTCTTGATGATAAATTCCTGAGCAAAATCCTGGGCGGTAAAGCGCACGGTGGGATCGGTGACCTTTTCCCCTTTCACCAGCACGCCGCCCTGGGTGATCAGACGCCGGGCCTCGCCCTTGGAAGGTGTCAGGCCGCACTTGACCATCAGATCCAGCAGGCCGATGGCACCATCCTGCAAATCGGCAGGTGTCAGTGTGGTGGAAGGCATATTGCTGGTGTCGCCGCCGCCGGCAAAGAGACCGCGGGAGGCTTCCTGGGCCTTCTGGGCTTCCTCTTCCCCATGAACCATGCGGGTCAGTTCGAAGGCCAGAATCTCCTTGGCCTGGTTCAGCTGAGCGCCTTCCCAGCTGTCCATCTCCTGGATCTGCTCCAGAGGCAGGAAGGTGAGCATCCGGATGCACTTGAGCACATCGGCATCCCCCACATTCCGCCAGTACTGGTAGAACTCGTAGGGCGATGTCTTGTTGGGGTCCAGCCACACGGCGTTGCCTGCGGTCTTGCCCATCTTGTTGCCCTGGGAGTCGGTGAGCAGGGTGATGGTCATGGCGTGGGCATCCTTGCCCAGCTTCTTGCGGATCAGCTCGGTGCCGCCCAGCATATTGCTCCACTGGTCGTCACCGCCAAACTGCATATTGCAGCCTTCGTGCTGGAACAGATGATAAAAGTCATAAGACTGCATGATCATGTAGTTGAATTCCAGGAAGGACAGACCCTTTTCCATCCGCTGCTCATAGCACTTGGCCCGCAGCATATTGTTCACCGAGAAGCAGGCGCCCACTTCCCGAAGAAGCTCCACATAATTCAGTTTCAGCAGCCAGTCGGCGTTGTTGAGCATCTTGGCCTTGCCTTCGCCGAACTCGATGAATTTCTCCATCTGGCGCTTGAAGCACTGGGCGTTGTAATCGATATCCTCCTTGGTGAGCATCTTCCGCATATCGGTGCGGCCGGAGGGGTCGCCGATCATGGTAGTGCCGCCGCCGATCAAGGCGATGGGCCGGTTGCCCGCCATCTGCAGCCGCTTCATCAGGGTCAGGGCCATGAAATGACCGGCGGTCAGGCTGTCGGCTGTGCAGTCAAAGCCGATGTAAAACACCGCTTTGCCTTCGTTGATCATCTTGGAGATCTCTTCTTCGTTTGTCACCTGGGCCACAAGGCCTCGGGCTTTCAGTTCCTCATACACTGTCATTGATTCATTCCTCCTATGGGGGCAGGAACGCAAAAACGCCCTCTGCCAAAAATAAGCAGAGGGCGAAAAATCCGCGGTACCACCTCTATTTGCGTCCCCCTTGCGGAAAGACGCCTCCACGAGTGCAAACACACTCCTGCGCTGTAACAGGCGCACCTGTGACCGCCTACTCCCCTTCCTGGGTTTTGGGGTCCCGCTCACGGAGGTATTTCACAAGATCCTCGCAGCCGTTTCCACCAACCACGGCCTCTCTGAAGCCAGGAGTTCCTGCTACTTTTTCCGATCATCGCATTTGACAGAGCTTATTTTATCCTGTTTTTCCCCATTTGTCAACCATCGGCCTGTTCCGGCGGATGCTCCAGCCGGATGCCCACGGAAAAGATCTTCACCATCTGGGAAGTGTTGTTCTGCCATTTATGCTTGCAGTTGGAAGGAATCCACATGCTGTCGCCGGGATACAGGGTGTATTCCTGCTCATCGATCCAGGCATGGAGCACTCCTTCGATGACATATAAGTATTCTTCCTGTTTATTCTGAAAAAACTCTTTCCCCTTCCCGGCCCCGGGGCGCAGCTCATAGATCTCCGGGAATATGGCGGATTTCTTGGGATCGGGACACAGGGCATAGCAGACAAACTCCGGCGTCACCCGCAGGCAGTTGCGCTCATAGCCCCGCACCACAAAGGAATCCCGTTTTTCCTCTTCCGGGTCCTTGCCAAAGAAAGATCCCACATCCACCTCCAGCTCGGTGGCCAGGCGATACAGGGAATTGAGGCTGATGGCCGCCAGACCTCGCTCCGCCTGGGATAAAAACCCCACCGAAAGCTCGGAAAGCTGGCTCAGCTGTTTCAGGGTCAGTCCTTTGGCCACCCGGCAAGCTTTGATTCTGGCGCCGATTTGTTCATTTTGTGTCATAGGCCCCTCCTTTTTTGGTTATTTTGATATGTATAAAATTTACCCTTCTTATTTTGTTCAACTTTTTTAAAAACTTGTTGAAAATCCCCGATTACTCTGCTACACTCTAGTTGTCGTTTTTGGTATAAGTAAAATTTAACGCTCATATTTTTATTTATATCAAATTATTTGCTCTTGTTTTCTCTTTTATCATAAAGGCAGCCGAAGGGATTGTCAACTTGATGAAGGGGGATGAGAGCGATGCGACAAAATTTATTGTTTTCGTGGAGGGGAAAATGGACTGGAAACAAGAAATTGACGATTATCTGTCTGCGCACAAAGACGAAATCGTCAAAAATCTTTGTGAATTTGTGGAAATCCCCAGCGTGGCCGAGTTTGGGGCCGAAGGCTATCCCTATGGTCCCCGATGTGCCCGGGCCCTGGATTTCTGCGCCCGGCTCTGCCGGGAAAAGGGACTGGATGCCGTCAATCACGATTACCGGTGTCTGGAAGTCCGCCCGCCCCAGCCGTCCCAGGGCCGCCGTCTGGTGATCGCATCCCATGCCGATGTGGTCCCCGCCGACAAGGACAATCTCTATCCTCCCTTCGGCGGCACTGTTCAGGGTGATTACATTGTCGGCCGGGGCGTGGTGGATGACAAAGGACCGCTGATGGCCACCCTCTATGCGCTGGCATTCTTCCAGGAAAAACAGATCCCGCTGAAAAATGATATCCGCCTGGTCTTTGGCTCCAACGAAGAGCGGGGCATGGACGACATGGCTTACTACCTGGAAAAGGTGGGCCAGCCCGATTGGGGCCTTGCGGTGGACGACGACTTCCCTGTGACCAACGGGGAAAAGGGACAGATTCAATTCACCCTCTCCGCCCGCAAGCATCCCAGGGTGGAAAGCCTGCACAGCCAGGGAGAGCTGCAGCGGATGATCCACGACAGCGCCACCCTTTGCCGTGATGGGGAAACCATCACCGAAAGCCGCCGGGACAATGGCGACAATCCCCTGGCCCGCCTGGTGAAGGAGCATGGCCCTCTGCTGGAGGATGCTCTGACCGACCAGGTGCTGCGGGAACTGTGCGACGATCCCATCGCTGCATTGCTGGGGCTCCACCGCCAGGATGCAGTCAGCGGCCAGACCCTGCTGCGGCTTTTCCAGCTGGATACCCAGGGTGATCAGCTTTGCTTCTCCTTTGATGTGCGCCTGCCGGTCTCCTTCCCTGTGGAGGACGCCCTGCCCATTCTCCAGGCCACGGCGGCCCAGCTGGGCTTCTCCCTGGAGATCACCAAGCGCAACCCGGGCTATTATGTACCGGCCGACGATCCCATGGTGACCATGCTCACCGATCTTTATAACAATGAAACAAACTCCCAGGATCAACCCTATGTGATGGGAGCCTGCACCTATGCCAGACTGTTCCGCCACGGCTGCGGCTTTGGCGGCGGCAATCCTCATGAAGTCAAGCCCTTCCCCGCTGGCCACGGCGCCGCCCATGGCCCTGATGAAGCCCACAACATCCCTGTGCTCCTTGATGCCATCAAAATGTATATTCTGGGCATCAAAGCCATCGATGAACGGTGGGGTTGATGAAAATCATTCTGGGAGGAAACGATTATGTCTAACACCGATACTACGCTGAACAAAAAACAAATCCGAAAAGATATTCTGGTTCTGATCATCCCGGTGATTCTGGAGTCCATCTTCACCTATCTGGCCGAGATTGTCTCCGCTGGCTTTGTGGGCCGGCTCACCGGCATGGCCGTCACTTCCCAAGGCATCGTCATCCGCATCATCAGCCTGCTGAATGTGGTGTGGAGCGGTATCCGCATCGGTTCCATGGTCTATTATGTCCGCCTGTACGGCGAGCACCGCTACAAAGAATTAAAACAAGGCTATCAGAACATCATTACCATCACCCTGGGCATCGCCTTTGTCTTCATCCTGACTCTGGTGCTCTTCCCCAGCCAGATCCTCTCCTTCTTCGTGGAAGATGCAGAGATTCTGGACGCCGCCCGGGGTTATATGTACATCATGCTCATCGGCCTGCCCTTTAATGTTATCCATCGTCTCAACGGCGCTTGCTTCAATGCCATGGGCGACACCCGTACCCCCATGTTCATGCAGGTGCTGAACAATGTGATCAACATTGTCTGCGGTTACACCTTTATCTTTGCCCTGGAGATGGACCTGATGGGCGCCGGTCTGGCCACCATTGCGGCCCAGATCGCCGGCGGCTGCGTAGGCACCTTCCTGCTCTATCGCAAGCCCGCTTTCCGGGAGGCCGGCCTCACCAGCTTCAAGCTGAAAGACCGGGAATCCATCAAGCAGACCTTCCTCAAAGCCATTCCCGTTGCCATTGAAGACGGCGCCTGGCAGCTTTCGGCCATCTTCATGAGCAAGATCATCCTCACCTATGGCTCCGATGCCTATGCCGGGTTCTCCCTGGGCGGCAGCGCCGAGCTGTTCACCGAACTGCCTGTCATCGGCTTCACCGTGGCCGCCACCGCCCTGGCCGGCAAAGCCAAAGGCCAGAAAAACGGCCCCCTCTTCCGGGAGTATTTCCGCCAGCAGATGTGGATGAATGCCATTGTCAGCGGCATCGGCGGTCTGGTGATGATCTTCGCCCCCATGCTGCTGATGAGAGCGGTCACCGACATCCCCGAACTGATGGAAATCGGCAAATATTACCTGATGGTCATGGGCCTGATCTACATTCCGCAGAATGTGCAGCGCACCATGAAGGGAACCATTTATGGCAGCATGGGCGATACCAAAGCCCCCATGTTCATCGCCATGATCGGCATCTGGCTGTTCCGCATCCCCTTGGCTGCCCTGTCGGCCTATGTGTTCCACGCTCCTCTGGTCTTCATCTGGATCGTCATCGCCGTGGACCAGGTGGCCCGCTTCCTGATGATGCATTTCTACATGAAGAAGAAAAAGGTCATGCAGTGCGTCGAGCTCCAGGCCGAGCAGGAAGCTCTGTAAAATGCCTGATCCTCTCTCTTTTCTCAAAAATATCCCCCTGCAAACTTGCAGGGGGGCATTTTGTGCTCAAATAAACTTTTTGATTGTTACCGGGAAAGCGCCTGTGCCCAGCCACGGCTGGTGCGCTCCATCTTATCCCAGCCGTTCAGAGAGGGAACCTGCCCCCGCAGCCAGGCCCGGAGCAAAGTCTCCGCTTCATAAACTGTCATGGTATTGCTCCAGCCGTAGATCCCCGGCTCCGAAGGTGAGCCAGAGTACTCTTCTACAAAAATACGCACCGGCTCCGACCCTTCCCCCGAAAAGCAGACCAGACGGCTGAAAACACGCCCCTCCCCTTGGAAAGGAATGCCGGGCACCAGCTGAAAGGAGCGGCTTTCCCCCTGCCTGCGGCACTGAAGCAGCAGCTGGCTCAAACTGTCCCCGGTGATCCGGGAGGTGACCGAGCCATCGGGCATGGTCAGCACCTGATTCTGGCTTTGTCTTTCCTGCTCCTTCTGCATTTCTTCTTGCAGCTGGGCGGTTTTCTGCCGGTAAGCCCGGTCCTTTTCGTACCATTCGTCCTCATTGGCATAGGCAAGGGCCTTGTATTCCTGGGAATCATAGAGGCCAAAGACGGCGGCCGGGACACGCTTCTGGAGAAACTCAAAGGCCGCTTTCAGCGCTTTGGGCGATTTGAAATCGGTCAGCTGCCGGTTCTGCCGGTCATCCACGATCCAAAGCTGCATAATCCGGGAAGAACGCAGCCGGCCATTGCTGTGATGGGTCCGGATCTCATCTTTGAAAAAGACGCCGCGGATGCGGGGAATATAGGAAACCTCGTCCCCCAAAATCCACTTTTCCCCCACGGCCAGATTGCCGAACCACTGGCCATTGCGCCGGATGTCCTCATCCACCATGGCAAAGAGTTCCTTCACCGGCGGTGCTTCCTCCGGATAAGTCAGCTGATTGCGGATGGACTGGGCCAGGCGGCTTTTTTCCGGGCAGAACACATCCCGCACGCCGGTATAGGCTTCATAAACGGCGATGAGCAAACCGCCCACCACGGCCATGCCGCCTACGATCATAATGATATAGTCTGTATAGCCCCGTTCCGGCCCACCTTCCATCCAGCTTGTCACCAGGTATACACTCAACGCGGCCACCGCCAGCAGAATGATAGCGGCCCACAACAGCTGGATCAGCCTTCCCCTTGTGCGCTGGAGGCAATAGCCTTCCACCGGGCCATCGGGCTGCTGTTTTTTGTTCCACCGCATAATCAGCAGAATCACAGGAATGGCAAAAATGCGCAGCACAATCACCAACAGAATGTAAACCAGCACATTCCAGGGCCATTTGAGATAAAAATGGCTTTTTTGACTCTTGCTCCCCTTCTTTTCCTCCATGGTATCCCCCTCTTATTTGTTGCATGGAATTTGAAAGATGCTGCAATACCTATATCTGGCGCAGCATCTTTATTTTACACCAATGAGCGGAATTGTACAAATGGAGAAAAACAGCCTTTGAGAGCCTGCCCAAGACAGACTCCCAAAGGCTTGTTGACTCTTATTCCTGCCGCAGACGGTCCACCACGGAACGGCGCCGGGCCGCCCGGCCACTGAACAGAGGAATCGCCACCCCCATCACCGCAAACAGCGGCAAAATCATCAAAATGGGCCAGACCGTAAAACGATAGGTGAAAAACCACAGCATATGGTTTAAGGTTCTGCTCAAGAAGGGCACAGCAATGAGCACCAGCACCGTTGCCAAAACGGCGGCCCCCAGCGTATACAGCAGTCCTTCCAAAGACAGCAGAATCTGCATTTGCCGGGTGGTCATGCCGATGGACTGGAGCACCGCCAGCTCCCGCCGGCGAGCTGCAATCCCAGTGAGAATGGCATTGAAGAAGTTCAATACACCCACCAGCCCCACCACAAAACTCAAGGCCCCGCCCAGGATCAAAAACATCCGGCGCACATTTTCAAATTCCCCGGCATAGGTGCTTTTGCTCTCATAATCCAACTGGGGATTTTGGTTTTCCGTGTAATCCTGAAGAAAACTCTCCATGGATGCATTGGACTTTTTCGTCGTATCGAACGCATAGTACATCACACAGCGGGTACCGGTATCACGGACAAAGGCATCTGCTCCCAGAACAAACTCATCTGCGCCAAAATAGCGATAGCTGAACGCATTGGGAACGGTCACCAAGGCGGCCACTGTATATTCCACATCCCGGTATTCTACCGCCCGTGTGCTGCAATTCGCCTCGTTGGGGATATCCTCCAAATTCTCGTAGACCTGGCCGGTAATGGGATCATAATACTCATATCGCTCCACATACCGCAAAGTCACTTTGTCTCCCAGCTTGGCCCAGTGGCTGTTCTCCTCTGCTTTCCCATAGTCGTCTTCCGAATAGACTGCGGCCATGGCGTAGCTATCCGGCTGACTGAGAGCGGAAAGATCGCCTTCCAGCACGGTCAAATGGTCCAGGGCAAAAGACTCCATGCCATAAAGCTGGGCCCTGTCTGCCAAAAGCCCCTCCGGGGTTCGCTCCATATAACCGATCATGGAATCGATCTGCTCCTGAGAGTTCCACTGGCTCTGAACCGAACGGTAATAATCTTCGGTGACAAATTCCTCAACGGGGGTCACTTTGCCATAGATTCTGCCGCTCTCTGCAATGCCTCCCTGGGCATCAATAGCATCGATCACCTCTTCCGGCACGGCCGTTTCCTCACTGAAATCATCCGTGGATTGGAATTTTCCCCCGTCCGCCACGATGAAATCACTGGCAGTAAATCCGGAAATGAATTTTTCCATATCAAAGCTCCCGGCAAAGGTGACCGTCATGGTGAGAAGCACCACCGCCAAAGCCAAAGAAAGCATGGTCACAGCGGTTTTTCCCCGATTGCGTCCCAGATTGGCCCAGGCCATGGACAACAGGGATACCTTCCCATCTCCTTTTTTCTCCTTACTGCGGGAAATTTTTCCTTCGGTATAACGCACCGCCTCCACCGGCGATACCCTCCCCGCCACCTTTCCCGGGCGTCTGCAGGAGATGAAAACGGTCACCAAGGCAAAGGCAGCCGATGCTGCAAAAAGAACCGGGCTGACCGATACCATTTCAGTGACTCCGTTGAGGCGGGCCGCCACCAGCGGGGTGAGAACCCCTCCCAGAAGCCAGCCCAGCACCAGACCGATGGGAATGCCCATCAACGAAAGGATCAGCGCCTGGCTCCGGATGATCCGACGCAGCTGCCGGGGCGTGGTGCCAATGGTTTTCAGCAAACCGTAAAAGTGGATATCCCCTGCCACAGAAATCTGAAACACATTATAGATGATGAGATAACCGGTGAGCAGAATAAGAATCAGCATGGCCACCAAAACCGCGGCCGTCGTCGGGTCCAGTTTGTTGGAAAGCTGGGCTCCGGTGTAACCCCAGTTGACACCGATGGCAATCCAGTTTTCTCCCTGGCCACGATGCCCTTTTTCATAACCATGGTCTTCCAGGATCTTCACCATGTCGGATTCAATGGAGCGGGAGCCGTTTTTCAGCATCACATCCAGGGAATATCCGCCGGTCAACTGGTCCTCCCCTGGGGGTGTGACGCCCGTTTCCTGCAAAACGGCCTCCACCCGGCTTTCCGGAATCAAAATGTGGCTGGCTGTGATGGCCTCATCGTACTCCCACCATCCGCACAATGTAAAGGTCTGGGTGGTTTCGTGGCCATCCACCAGAAAAGTGACAGTGAACTGCTCTCCCACCTTTGGTGTGATCCCCAAAAGCTTCAAAACACGGGTATCTGTGGCGGCCTCGTTGGTGTTTTCCTTGGGCAGCCGGCCTTCCACCGGGTCACAATATATAAAATGCGCTTCTTTTTCGTCACAATAGCTGATTTCCACATGGGATTTGTGAAAGGGCGCCTCCTCGGGCATTCCCAAAAAGCGGCGTACGCCCCATTCCTTTATCAGGGGATCGCCTTTCAACGCATCAAACTGTTCTTTGCTCAGGCTCTTAAAGGTGCCATGGGCCCATCCTCCGGCCTGACGGAAGGCATTTTCTTGTATTCCTTCGTTGATGGACAGTGCGATGGTGAAAAGAGAGGTGAAAAGCACAGCTGTCAATGCGATGGCCAGGACAGCCACGATGTTCCGCGTCCGGCTGGCCAGAAGAAAGCGCAGACTCAGACGGCGAATGCAGCCTTGATTGGAAACTTTCATCTGGACACCTCCTCACCGTGTGACAATGCGCCCATCCTCAATACGGACAATGCGATGGGCCATTTGTGCAATTTCTTCGTTGTGGGTGATCATCACCATGGTCTGAGCAAATTTCTGCCCTGTCACTTTCATCAGGCTGAGCACATCCTGGCTGGTTTTGCTGTCCAGGTTGCCGGTGGGTTCGTCAGCCAATAATATGGCGGGTTTTGTGGCCATGGCCCGGGCGATCGCCACCCGCTGCTGCTGTCCGCCGGAAAGCTGATTGGGAAGGCTTTTCAGTTTCTTCTCCAGTCCCAATATGCCGATGACCTCCCGCACATACTCCCGATCCACTTTTCTCCCATCCAACTGAATGGGAAGAACGATGTTTTCCCACACGCTGAGCACCGGCACCAGGTTATAAGCCTGGAAGACAAAACCGATCTTCCGCCGGCGAAAAATGGTGAGGCCCTCATCTTTCAAAGAGAAAATATCCTTTCCGTCCACCAGAACAGAGCCGGAAGTGGGACGATCCAGCCCGCCCAGCATATGGAGCAAAGTGGATTTCCCCGAGCCAGAGGTTCCCACAATGGCCACAAACTCCCCTTGCTCCACGGAAAGATCCACTCCGTCCAGAGCCTTGACCTGGGTATCCCCTGAACCATAATATTTCTTCAGGTCTTTTGTCTGCAAAATACTCATATCGGTGTCCTCCAAAGGAAAAGTCTGTACCGCCTTTCGGCAATACAGACTTTACTCCTGAAATCTTTCCTCACACTTTCGAGAATATAACAGTTTTGAAAGAATCTTTTTATGGGCGGGGGAGAAAGAGAGAAAAGGTACTTCCCTGCCCCGGCGCACTCTTCACTTTGATATATCCGCCCTGGGCCTGGCTGATCTGCCGGGCCAGGTACAGCCCGATCCCCAGGCCTTCCTGTTGGTAAACGCTGGGGCTGCGGTAAAACCGGCTGAAGATTTCGGCCTGCTCTGTTTCCGGAATGCCCGGGCCGGTATCGGTTACGGAAACGGCAGAAAACATTTCATAATTCTCCGTTTTCACCTGTATTTTCCCTCCGGAGCAGGTATACTTCACTGCATTATCCAGCAAGTTGCACAGCGCTTCCTCCGTCCATTTGGCATCAAAAACCGCCGTGCCCTCGAAAGAACCTGTTTCGAGCGCAATCCCTTTTTCCCGCGCCTTTGGCCTGTATTGGTCCACGGCCCGGTTCACCATTGCCTGGATTTCTCCTTTTTCCGGGTGAAGCGCCAGAATTCCTGTTTCCAGGCGAGAAGTCTTTACCAGGGCCTGGATCAGGCTTTGCAATTTCATCGTCTGCGCAGAAATCGCCTGGGCGCAGTCCTGACCCTGCGGGGTAAGGGGCTGCTCCAAAAGCAGCTGGGTATACAGCAAAAGATTGGCAACCGGTGTTTTGGTTTGGTGGGAAATGTCCGAGATCAATGCACTGATCTGATCCTTTTGCTCCTGTATTTTTCGGGCAGACAGGGAGCTGGCTGACAAATACCGGCTCAACCGGCTTTCCAGCGCAGACAGGCGGCTTTCATCAAAGACTTTTTCCGTGAAATTCCCGTTCATGGCCGAGGTGAGCATTTCATCCAACCGCTGTATAGTGCGTTTTGTCTGCCAGCGGTTCCAAAGAATCAGTCCCCCGGCCAGACAAAGAGCGATAAAACCCAAGCTTTCCATCATGGCCCCACCGCCCATGTGTAACCGATGCCGTAAACGGTTTTCAGATATTCCGGCTTAGAGGGATCTTCCTCCAACTTCCCCCGCAGCCGTTTCACCGTAACAGACAGAGCGTTTTCCTCTACAAATTCCGCTCCATCCGTCCATACCCGATCCACCAGCAAAGCGCGGGGCATGGTGTGGCCCCGGTTCTCCACCAACACCCGCAATAGCTTCTGTTCGGTTTTGCTCAGTTCCACCGCTTTGCCATGACAATGGAACTCCATCCGGTCAAAATTGAAAACAAAAGGCCCCAGCACCAAAGCACCGGCCGCCGGAGGTGTTCCCCGGCGCAGCTGGGCATTCACCCGGGCCCGAAGCACTGCCAGGGAGAAGGGCTTTGTGATATAATCGTCGGCCCCGGCCTCCAGACCGGTGACCTCATCCAGTTCCAAATCGTTGGCGGTGAGAAGAATCACCGGAACAGCATCGCCTCGCTGCCGCAGCTGCCGCAGCAAGGTCAGCCCATTGCCATCGGGCAAATTCAAATCCAAAATCAACAAATCAAAGCGCTTTTCCATCAGGCATATTTCCGCCTGCTGCAAAGTGCCCGCTCCCTGTACGGTGCGCTCCGGCCCTTCCAGCGCCATGGCAATGCCCCGGGCCAAAGTTTCGTCGTCTTCCAGAAGAAAAATATGCTTCATCCAACTGCCCCCTGTTGCGCTTGGCACCCAATCTCTTGGGTAAAAAAAGAACACTGTCAGCCCTTATTTTACATTCCTTTTCTCTGGAAGGCAAGCACAGGCCATTGCTCCCTTATGCGGATAATAAAAAGAACGCCGGCTTTTCACCGGCATTCTTTTTACATTCATCACCACTGCCGCAGGATCAGTGCTTTTTTGCCATGCAGTCTTCCTGGAACGCACGGGCGATCTCCAGAATCTCCCGGGCCGACCGCAGGGTCTGCTGGGTGACCCCCAATCCGGCAGTGAGACGGGCGATCTCCATGGCCCGCCCTTCTTCGTCTAAAAGCTCCACTTGGGTCAGGGTCTTGTCCCCCTGGGCTTCTTTCACGATCCGGTACTGGTGCTCTCCCAATGCGGCGATCTGAGGCAGATGGGTGACGCACAGCACCTGTTTTTCCATGGACAGAGCGAACAGCTTTTCCCCCACCTTGTTGGCGGCCCGGCCGCTGACGCCGGTGTCGATCTCATCGAAGATCAGGGTAGAAGCGTCCTCGGCGGTGGTGAGCACCGTTTTGATGGCCAGCATGATGCGGGAAAGCTCACCGCCGGAAGCCACCCGGGCTAGGGGCTTATAGTCCTCCCCCGGGTTGGTGGTGAGAAGAAACCGTACCTCATCGGTGCCCCGGCGAGTGAATTTCACATGGCCCTCTTCCCCGGCATGGCACACCTGCACCTGGAAGCGGGCATGGGACATATCCAGCTGGTGCAGTTCCTCTTCGATACGGCTTTCCAGCTTCTTTGCCGCCTGCTGCCGCTTGTCATGGAGCGTCTGGGACAAGGCCTGAACCCTGTCCCGCAAGGCAGCATATTTTTCATTGAGCTGAGACAGGTCCTCCCCCATATGCTCCAGCTGTTCCACTTCCCGGCGGCTTTCCTCTTCCAGCCGCAGCAGTCCCTCTTCGTCCACGGCGTATTTTTTCATCAGCCGCTCCAGCACTTCCAGCCGCTCTTCGGTCTGGGCCAGCTCCTCCTGGGAATAATCCACCGTTCCCAGAAAACTCCCGGCGTCCCGCTCCAGCTCCTGGCACAAAGCCAGAATCTCCTGGCTGCGGCTGCGGAAGCTCTCGATCTCCGACGACCACTTTGCGCAGGTGCGGAAACGCTCTTCCGCCTGGCTCACAAGGCCGATGGCTCCCGTTTCCTCGTCGTTTCCCGACAAGGCCGTCACCGCCGCCAGCAGACTGCGGGAGATCTTTTCCTGGTTTCCCAGCAGAAGACGCCGCTGGCGCAGGCGCTCGTATTCCCCCGGCTGCAAAGCGGCGCTTCTGATCTCTTCCCAGCGAAAACGCAGCAGATCTTCCCGCTGCTGCAGCAGAGCGTTCTGCTTCATTTTTTCCTTGATGGAGCGGCGCAGCTCCAGAAGCTTGCGGTACTGGGCGTAGTATTCCTCCAAAACATCCTGGTAACCCCCGAAGGAATCCAGATAATCCATATGGGAATTTTCGTCCAGCAAGGCGATACCGGCGTTTTGCCCATGGATGTTCACCAGGGTCTCCCCCAGCTGCCGGAGGATGGACACCGAAGCCGGCCGGCCATTGATACGGCAAGTGTTCCGGCCATCCTGCACGATCTCCCGGCTGATGAGCAGGGTATCGTCCTCAGGAGGGAACCCCAGCTCCTCGGCCTTGGCCGCCGCCGCGGGAGACAAGGGGGAAAACAGGGCGCTCACCACCGCTTTGTTCTGTCCATGCCGGATCAGCTCCCGGCTGGTGCGGGCCCCCAGAATGGCCCACAGGGAGTCGATGATGATGGATTTGCCCGCTCCCGTCTCACCGGTGAGCACATTGAAACCGGCCATAAACTGGATATCGGCCTTTTCAATGACGGCCACATTTTCGATGTGCAGCGTTTTCAGCATATCCCTTCCTCCAACTGCGCTCTCTCATCAGCGGAGCATTTCCTTGGTTTGCTCAAAAAAGTTTTCGGCGCTCTCATTGTCCCGGAGGATGATGAGCACATTGTCATCCCCGGCGATGGTTCCTACGATCTCGCTGATCTTCATGGTGTCCAGGGCAAAAGCGGCGGCATTGGCCATGCCGGTGATGGTCTTGATGACCACCAGGTTCTGGGCCACATCCACCTTGATGACGCATTCCCGGAAAATATTCCGCACTCTTGGCACAAAACCGGAATCCTGCTCGCTTTCGGCAATGGAATATTTATAACCGCCGTTGGAAGAGGCGATTTTGATCAGCCGCAGTTCCTTGATGTCCCGGGAAATGGTGGCCTGGGTGGAGTGAAAACCCATCTCCCGCAGTCTGGCGGTGAGCTCTTCCTGGGTGTCGATCTCGTGGTTGGAGATCAGATCGATGATGGCTGCTTGCCGTTGGAATTTCATAAGCGCATCCCTCCTCTTGATCAGATAGACAATTTTTTATAAATAAGCTGATAAAAGCCGATGCTCTTCAGGCGCACCAGCCGGGTCTGCCACTGGGAACGGCGAATGGTCACGGTGTCCGAAGGTTCCAGCTCCAGAGGAGCCCCTCCGTCGGAGGACAGATAGGCCTTGTTGTCCTCGGCCCCCGCCGTGATGGTGACCACCCGCTCATCGGAAAGCACAAAGGGCCGCACTCCCAGCTCATGGGCACAAATGGGAGTGACTGCCATGCAGTTGGCATTGGGTTCGATGATGGGCCCGCCGGCCGACAGGGTGTAGGCCGTGGAGCCGGTGGGTGTGGAGACGATAATCCCGTCTCCCCGCATGGAAGTGGTCAGTGTGCCGTTGATGCTGAGGGAAATGTTGATCAGCCGTACCAGGGGCCACTTGGTGATGACCACATCGTTGAGAATACAGGCCGAATAGACCTTTTCTCCCTGGCGCTGCACGGTTACATCCAGCATCATCCGGGTGTCGATGGTATACTGCCCCTGCTGCAGCTGGCGCAGATACCGCAGTTCATGGGTATCCAGTTCGCTCATAAACCCCAGTTTCCCGGTGTTGACCCCCAGAATGGGCAGATCGTGCCGGGCTGCGTCCGGGGCGATGCGGAGAATGCTGCCGTCGCCGCCTACAACCAGAACCATATGGCTCTTGGTCAGACAATCCTCATACGAGGCCCACCGGCACATCTCCTCGGTCTCCCCGCCCAGCTGGCCCCGGATGGTTTCATCGCAGCACACCTGAAACTCCAGTTCCCGCAATCGCCGGACGATCTGCTGGGCGGCGTCCTGGGTGCCCTCTTTGGTGAAATTGGGGAAAAGAAAGATCTGCTTCATTGTTCTCCGCCTTTCATCTCCCCGTGGGCCTCTTCCACGATGGCGGCAATGTCAATGGGAGCGTCCTCCCCCTCTTTTTTCAGATAAGCCAGAAATTCAATATTGCCCTCGGGGCCGGTGATGGGCGAATAGGTCAGCCCGGCCACATGGAAACCGGCCTTGCGGGCCATGTCCAAGGTGTTTTCCAGCACCTCGATGTGGGTGCTCTTTTCCCGCACCACACCCTTTTTGCCCACCTTTTCCCGTCCGGCTTCGAACTGGGGCTTGATGAGGGTGAGCATCTCCCCCTGGGGCCCCAGCAGCTGATAGACCACCGGCAGCACCAGGCGCAGAGAGATAAAGGACACATCGCACACCGCCAGATCCAGCTCTTCCCCGATCTGCTCCGGGGTCACATGGCGGATGTTGGTGCGCTCCATCACCACCACCCGGGGATCGGTGCGCACCGACCAGGCCAGCTGGCCATAGCCCACATCCACCGCAAAGACCTTTGCGGCTCCCCGGCCCAGCAGACAGTCGGTAAAGCCGCCGGTGGAAGCTCCCACATCAATGGCGGTCTTTCCCGCCGGATCGTAGTGAAAATAATTCAGGGCCTTCTCGATTTTGAGGCCGCCCCGGCTTACATATTGCAAGGATGCTCCCCGCACCTCCACCTGATCTTCGGGAGAGCAGAAAAACCCCGCCTTGTCCACTTTCTGATTGTTCACATAGACGATGCCGCTCATGATCACCGCCTTGGCCCGCTCCCGGGAACTCTCCAGCCCCCTCTGGACCAAAAGCATATCCAGCCGCTGTTTTTCAGACATTTCTCATCGCCTCCTGTATGGAATGGGCCACCTGTGCCCCTGTAATGCCGCATCTTTCATAAAGCTGGGAAACCTTCCCGGCGGGCACAAAATCATCGCCGCAGTTATACAGGCGGCAGTATTCAAGGGAAATTCCCGCCTCCTGCACCAGAGCCTCGATCTCCTGGCCCACGCAGCCTTTGTTGCCGCAGTCCTCCACCACAGCCAGGCGTCCGGTTTTCCGGAGAGACCGGATCAGCACTTTTTTATCAAAGGCTGTCAAGCTGTTGAGCTTGACTATTTCCCCCTGGATTCCCGCCTGCGAAAGCAGACGGTGAGCCTCCAGGACCTGATTGATCATGATGCCATAGGACACCAAAGTGATGTCTTTTCCCTCCTGAAGCACCGCCTGGGGATGATCAAAGGTATCCTCTCTGAATTCCAGCTCCCCGCCTTTGGGATAGCGGATGGCCACCGGCCCTTCCCGCTGCTCCAGGGCCCAGCGAAGGGCCCGACGAAGCTCGGAGAAAGAAGCGGGAGAAAGCACCTGCAAATGGGGAATGGTGCGGAGAAAGGGCACATCAAACAGGCCTTGATGGGTCTCCCCATCTTCTCCCACCAGACCGGCCCGGTCCACTCCGATGACCACCGGCAGACGGCTGATGGCCAGATCGTGGATCAGCTGGTCATAGCCCCGCTGCAAGAAGGTGGAATAGATGCAACAAACCGGCTTCATTCCCCCGGCGGCCAGGCCGCCGCTCATGGTGATGGCGTGCTCTTCCGCAATGCCCACATCGTAAAAGCGCTGAGGGAATTTCTGAGCGAACAGATTCAGCCCGGTTCCGTTTTTCATGGCAGCGGTAATGGCGCAGACCGAAGGATCTTCCTCCCCCAACTGGGTGAGTTCGGCGCCCATCACCGAGGAAAAGTTCTGCCCGCCCTGCTTTTTGGGCAGGCCGGTGTCCACATCAAAAGGAGCCACTCCGTGGAAATACCCTGGGTTCTGTTCGGAAGGGGCATAGCCCTTTCCCTTCACCGTTTTGAAATGGAGCACCACCGGCCGTTGCAGCTTTTTGGCTTCGGTGAGCAGATATTTCACTGTTTTGATATCGTTGCCATCGGCCGGGCCCAGGTAAGCGAATCCCATCAGATCAAAGATGGTCTGGCGCAGCACCATGGAACGCACCCGCCGCTTCACCGCCGAGACCTTGGCAATGGCGTCCTCGCCCCAGCTGTACCGGCGGAAGCAGGCTTTCATCCGCCGCTTCAGATCGATATACTGAGGCTTGAGCCGGATCTTGCTCAAACGCTTGGCCACCGCTCCCACATTGGGGCTGATGGACATTTCGTTGTCGTTGTATACCACGATCACCGGCTCGCCCGACTGACCCGCATCGTTGAGGGCCTCATAGGCCATGCCGCCGGTGAGGGCGCCGTCGCCGATGACACAGACCACGCTGTGGTCCTCGCCCCGCAATGTACGGGCCCGGGCCATGCCCAGAGCCGCCGAGATGGACATGGAGGCATGGCCGCCGATAAAGGCATCGTGAGGACTTTCCCAAGGCCGGGGAAAACCGCTGAGCCCATCCAGCTGACGCAGCGAAGCAAACTGATCCATCCGGCCGGTGAGCAGCTTGTGCACATAGCACTGGTGGCCCACATCGTAGATGATCTTGTCTTTCGGCGACTGAAACACGCTGTCGATGGCTGTGGCGATCTCCACAATCCCCAGATTGGAGGCCAGATGCCCTCCTGTGAGGGACAGGCTTCGGATGAGGAAAAACCGGATCTCTCCGCAGAGATTTTCCAGCTGTTCCTCGGTGAGCTTTCCCACATCATAGGGTGACAGAATGTGAGATAGCAGCGGATATTCCTCCATCGTCCCACCCTTCCCTGCGGCACACTTCAGGCCCCAAACAAAGCCCGCCCTCAAAGGGACACAAAGCCGCCCATAGAGTTATTATTATCATGCGTACAAAACAAAGCAATACGCCCTGAAAGCCAGGGCCTGTCAGGCAAACCGGCTTTGTTCCAGTGCGCAGCAGATATTATTATACCAATTTTGCATAATAAATGCAAACGCCCTTACAGCTGCATCAGAATGCCGATGCAAAGGCCAAGCAGCGCCCCGGCCCATACCTGAAAGGGGGTGTGGCCCACAAAAATCTTCAGATTTTCCTGGAACATTTCCGGGGTTTTGCTGTGGTGCCAGTTCTGCATCATGTAATTGAGCACCCGGGCCTGTTTGCCTGTCTCCCACCGCACGCCGGTGGCATCGTACATCACAACGGTGGAAAAGACGAAGGCAATGGCAAAGGCCGCCGAATTCAGCCCCTCGGCAAAGGCCACCGCCGTAGTCAGGCCCACCACTGTGGAGGTGTGGCTGGAAGGCATTCCGCCGGAGGCGAAAAACAGCTTCCAATCCAGCTTGTGATTGACCACAAAGCCGCTGACCACTTTCAAGGCCTGAGCGGCAAACCAGCCCACAATGGCTGTCCAGAGCACTCGATTGGACAAAAGATCTTGCAGCATAGCTTTTTCTCCTAATGATCCCGCTTTTGCAGGCTCCGGGCCAGCTCTGTGAGGAAATCGCTTCCCGGCAAAAGGGCCACCGCTTCCACGGCCTGCCGGGTGTTTTCCCTTGCCAGACGCCGGCATTCTTCCAATCCGTAATAGCTGACAAAGGTGTTTTTGTGATTCTCCGCATCGCTGCCCACCGGCTTGCCCAGCTTTTCGGTGCTGCCCGTCACATCCAGAATATCGTCCTGGATCTGGAAGGCCAGCCCCAGCTTTTCGCCATACAGCCGGGCCTTTTTCATTTCTTCTTCTCCTGCACCGGCCAGAGCGCAGCCCATCTCACAGGCCGCCATCAGCAGACAGCCGGTTTTCAGATGGACCATTTGGGAAAGCTCCTCTTTCTCCGGACGCCGTGTTTCAAAATCCAGATCCATCACCTGTCCGCCGATCATCCCTTCCATGCCCGCCCGGGCAGCCAGGATTCCGGCAGCTTTCAAGGCATTCTCCGCCGGAATTTCCGTGGGACAATGGCAAAGCATGGTTTCAAAGGCCCGGGTGAGCAGGCTGTCTCCCGCCAGAAGAGCGGTGGCCTCCCCGAACACTTTGTGGTTTGTGGGTTTGCCCCGGCGCAGATCGTCGTTGTCCATACAGGGCAGATCGTCATGGATCAGGGAATAGGTATGCACCATTTCCAGGGCACAGGCAAAGGGCAGGGCCTTCTCTGGATTTCCCCCGTGGAGGGCGTAAAACTCCATCAGAAGGGCCGGGCGCAGCCGCTTCCCTCCGGCCAGGGCACTGTACCGGGCGGCCTGGAAGATCGTTTCCAAAGCCCCCGCCTGCTCCGGCAGATAGGTTTCCAGCCCTTCCTGGGTCAGGCGGGCATATTCTTTCAGTTTCTCTGCCATATCCATCTTTTTATTCCTCCGGCACCTGGAAAGGCTCGGTCTCCGGGCCTTCCGGCGTCTTGACCAGCATTTCCACCTTCTGCTCCGCTTTGTCCAGCGCCGCTGAGCATTTTTTGATCAGCCCCGTGCCCTCTTCAAACAAGGCCAGGCTCTGGTCCAGGGGCGCATCCCCCTGCTCCAGCAGCCGGACGATTTCTTCAATGCGCTTCATGGCGCTTTCAAACACAAATTTCTCCGACAAAACGCTTCCTCCTCTCCCCTATTTCCGGTCCACCTGTTCCACCAGACAGCTGGCGCTGCCCCCCTGCAAACGCAGGTCGATCCGATCGCCAGGGGCGATGTCTGCCGCTGTCTTGACGATTTTCTCTTCTTTTGTCACAAAGCCATAGCCCCGGCTGAGCACCTTCAGCGGACTGATGGCGTCCAGCGTGGCCGCCTTGCCGATAAAGCTTTTCCGCTTCCGGCCCACATTTTCCCGGGCTGCGGCGATCATCCGCTCCTGGGAGAAAGACAGGCTCAGCCGCCGCTCGTTGAAATACTCTTTGGGGCTGCTCATGATCTTCTTCTGGGAAAGGGCGGAAAGCTGCTGACGCAACAGCTGCACCCGCCGCTTTTCCACCAGAATCATGCGCCGGTGGCTTTCTTCTATTTTCTGGCCGAGAAGCTGGAGACGCTTTGTTTCCAGCATTTTGATATGCCTGTCCCAATCCTGCAAACGCAGCCATAGCTCCCCCTTGTCGGGCACGGCCAGCTCAGCGGCGTTGGAAGGGGTGGCCGCCCGCAGATCGGCCACATAATCCGATATGGTCACATCGGGCTCATGGCCCACAGCGGAAACCACCGGGATGCTGCACCGGGCAATGGCCCGGGCCACCGGCTCTTCGTTGAAGGCCCACAGATCTTCAATGGAGCCGCCGCCCCGGCCTGTAATAATCAGATCGGCCAGCTGATGCTGGTCTATATAACGGAGCATTTCCGCCACTTCCTGGGCGGCCCCTTCTCCCTGAACCTTCACTGGGCACACCAGCACCCGGCTGAGGGGCCAGCGTTTTTTCAGAATCCGAAGCATATCCCGCACGGCAGCGCCGGTGGGAGAAGTGACAAGGGCGATGGTGCCGGGGTAAGCGGGCAGAGGCTTTTTCTTTTCCTTGTCAAAAAGCCCTTCCTGAAAGAGACGCTGTTTCAGCTGTTCAAAAGCGATGTACAGCGCTCCCACCCCATCGGGGACCATCTGGCTCACATAGATTTGGTACTGGCCGCTTTTGGGGAATACGCCCACCTTACCATAGACAATGACCTTCATCCCCGATTCCGGCCGAAAGCGCAGCTTGGAAGCATTCCCGGCAAACATCACAGCGTTGATGACAGCGTTTTCATCCTTCAAAGTGAAATAGTGATGGCCGGAATGGTGCATTTTGTAATTGGAGATCTCTCCCCGCAGGCAAAGGGACTGCAAGGGTGTGGCCCGCTCCAACAGGGCCTTGATGTAATTGGTCAGCTGGGATACCGTGATGGGCTGTCCGTTCACAGCACCCCCTCCTTCCACATGGCGGCCAGCAGTGCGGCCCCCAGGGCATTATCCCCGCCCCAGCCATTTTGGGCAAAGGCCACCTGGTCTTTGCCCTCAAAGCGTTTTTGCAGCTGGGAGGACGCCGAAACCCCGCCGGAAAAGAGTACCGGCAGGCCCTCTTCCTTCTGGGCCTTTTTGGTCACCCGATACACCGTTTCCGCAATGGACTGGGTGACAAAGGCGGCCACCTGCTCTTTGGGGCAGCCTTTATCGAGAAGCGCCTTGAACTTGTTTTCCAGCCCGGACAGGGAGAAAAACAGGCCCTGCATTTTGGCGGCAAAGGGTTTTTCCGCCGGTTTTTCCTCTCCGGCCAGCTTGTCCAGATGGGCGCCGCAGGGGAACGGCAGACCCATGGCCACCCCGGCCCGGTCGATGATCTGCCCGGCCGAGGCATCCTGGGTGCCGCCGATCACCTGCACCTCCAGCAGTTCTCCCGGGCGGGATTCCACCCGCAGAAGCTCGGTGGTGCCCCCGGAAAGATGCCAGGACAAAAAGGGGCCCTTCATCCAGGAAAGACAATTTGCCGACCAAAGAGCCGAAGCGATGTGCCCCTGCTGATGGGAGAAGGCAAAAGCCGGCATCCCTCCGGCGGCAGCTGCGGTACGGGCCGCCATCTCTCCCGCCAGGAAACAGGGCATATAGGACCCCTCCTGGTTGCGGGGGCGAGCGGAATATCCCACAGCGGCCAGAGGAAGCCGGCCGGTTTTTTCAAAAAGGCTCTCGGTGATCTGTCCCAGGGAACGCACATGCTGAAACAGGGCCTCGCTCTGACGCAGGCCCAAAGACCCTTCGGGCACCTGGAGGAAGCGGCTCTCCCCCCAGGCCTTGCCGGTCTGGCTGTCGAAAAGAGCAGCCGAAGTCTTGTAATTGCTGGTATCGAACCCCAGATAAATGGCCATCAGGCAGTCAGCTCCTTCTGCACAAAGGAAGCCAGCACTCCATTGAGGAAAGAGGCGGTTTCCGGCGATTCATAGCGCTTGCACAGTTCCAGTGCTTCGTTCACCGAGGCCCCCACCGGGATCTGCATATACAGCATCTCATACATGGACAGGCGGAGAATGCACTTGGCCATGCGGGAGATGCGGGACACCGACCAGCCCACGGCATATTTTTCGATGTAGCCGTCCAGTTCCGGGCCGTGGGTCAGCACCCCGGTGGCCACCCGGCAAATGTAATCCAGCTGGTTTTCCGGCGGGGCCTGCTGATACAGCTCATATTCCCCGGCCAAAGAGGAAAACCGTTCGGGGGAAAGACAATCTTTGACGAATTGTTCCGGCTCCTTCTGGGAGTATT
Source organism: Ruminococcaceae bacterium AM07-15 (assembly GCA_003477405.1). GTDB lineage: Bacteria > Bacillota > Clostridia > Oscillospirales > Butyricicoccaceae > Pseudobutyricicoccus. The sequence goes on along the minus strand of QUDE01000002.1, from coordinate 196,660 downwards.
CCCCGGAATAAATCATATGGAGCGCCAGCTCCCGGGCATTTCTTCTGCTCATACTCTCATCCAATCTGCCGCGCAGGGCGGCGGTTTCTATCTTGCTTTGTCAAAATTGCTCTGCGATTATTATACACAATCCCCAAAGAAAAAGAAAGAGCCTGAGAAAAAAGAAAGAGTCGGCCGCTTGGGCGGCCGGCTCTTGTGGCGCGGAAGGCGATGGGGCTTTTACTGTTTTTTGGGCAGCTGGATGCCGCAGACCTGCACATCCACCCGGGCCACTTTGATGCCGGCCATGGATTCGATGGCGGTCTTCACATTCTTCTGCAGATTCCCTGCGGTTTCGGTGACCGAGCTGCCATATTTGAGAATGACGCTGCATTCCACCACACAACCCTGAACTTCCTCGTCAAAACGGATCTTGACGCCCCGAGGCGTACTGCCCTTGCGGCCGCTGAACATCTCGGTGATCTCCGCCCCCACGGTGGAAGCGGCCGCCGCCACGCCTTCGGTCTCGGTGACGGCAATGGTGGCGATGGAAGCCAACACATCCTCAGAAATCTTTATATTGCCATCGGCGATCTCTCCGGCGCAGGGCCAGTACTCCTTTACATCGCTCATGTCTCATTCCTCCTCGGATGAATATGTACAATATATTGTACCCTATCCGGGGCCTTCATGCAAGAGAAATCAGGCAGTTTCGATAATTTTGATCACATCGGCGGCAAAATCGGTTTCGCTCATGACGATGTCCCTTATCTTGGCCACATCCTCTTCCCCCAGGCCGTTTTCGGTTTTCTGCACGATCACATTGACCCCTTCTTCGTTGATGAAGGTGACGCAGTCGGCAAATCCCTTGGCCACCACCAGGTTTTCGATGCGGGCCTCTTTCACGGCGTTTTCCGCCATGGTGGCAATGGAGGCCTCGGCCTGCTCCTTGGACTGGGCGTCAGCAGAAGGATTCTCACTGGTCTGCTTGAAGATGCTCACGGCCTCGTCTCTGGCCTGCTGCCGGGAAAGCCGGGCCTGAGAGAAATAGTCGGAAGCGGCCGTGGTCTCGCCTTCTGGCTGCTCTTCTTCTCCCGAAGCAGTTTCCAGAGGCTCCTCACCGCTTTCGGTCTTATCCACCAGCTGGCTCTCTCCCAGGATCTTGTTGTTGTCGGTCTGGCTGGTTTGCATTGCTTCCCCTTCTTCTCCGCCCCGCTGATAGCTCCAGTTGAGATAGACCGCCACGCAGAGCATGAGGGCAATCACCGAATAAATCGCGCTTTTTCTTTTGATGACCATACCGTGCTTCCTCCTACTGTTTCATTTTGGAAATTTTGATGTGATCGGAGGTGATCCCCGTCAGCGAGCGAATGGCCTGGGTGATTTCCAGGCACACCCTGGGGTCGTCGGCCCCGTCGCACAGGACCACCGCTCCCTGGTATTCCGGTGAGCTGACGCTAGACACCACCGGGCTTTCTTCCCCACCCTGACTGATGACCACCAGCTCTTTCTGCTCTTCTCTCCCGAACTGGGCCTCACCTCCATCTTCCCTGGTGCTGCTGTTATAAACATAGTTTTGCTGGCTTCCCTGGCGAAGGGTGAGAAGCACCTCCACCCGGCCCACTCCCTCCATCTTGCCCAGGAGACGGGCCAGCTGCTCTTCCAAAGCATCGGGGGCAGCTTCTTCCCAAAGGACGCCTGACCCTTCCGCTTCCGTTTGCTTTGCTGTCCCTCCCCCGCCGGAAGGCCACAGGGCCAGCACCAACCCTATGCAGCACACCAGCAGGACATACTTATATCTATCAAAGGCCTTCCGGATATATTCCGGCATCGTCCATTTCTTCTCCATGTCCCTCTCCTTCTCCGATGATGACCTGCTCTCCTGCAAGCCCCAGGCTTTCCTCTGCCAGACGGCGCAGGGTCTCCTTTTCCTGGGCACTGAGGGAAGCCGCCAGGAGAATTTCTGCTTTCTTTACCGAAAAAACGCCCTCTTCGTCGATCTCCCCTTCCACCATGGCCCGGCACGAAATTCCCAGATCCAGGGCGTGGCTCTCCAGATATTCCTCCGCCTGGGTGCAGATCAGCTCCTTCTGGCTCTCCCACCCCTCTTCCAGACCTCTTTGGGCGGCCTGCTCCATGGTTTTCTTCTGGGGCAAAGACCAATCCATCCCGGTTTTCATCTGGGGCAGCGCACCGAAAATGGTGATGACCATCAGGCAGGCGCAGCACAGGCGCATGGTGTTTTCCTGGCTGCTTCCCTTCACCAGGGTCATGCCCAGGGCCGAAAGCATTCCGCAGAGAAAAAGCCGCCGGGCCAGAAACAGAATATTCTCCATCATGTGCCATTCACCACCGCCGTACACACCACCATGGAAATGAACACCAGGGCGCAGCAGCTGCCCAGCAGCCCCAGGGCCATGGCATAGGCGTCCCCCACGCCGTCCAGCATCCGGGAGACCGTGCCGCCGGAAAAGGAATGGCCCAAAGCAGCCATCACCTTATAAACCAGGGAAAAGCACAGACAGCGGATAAAGGGAGACAGGCAAACGGCCACGGCCGCAATCATGCCAAAGACCCCCACCCCGTTTTTCAGCACCCGTGCGCCGGTAAGCAGGGTGTCGGAAGCGTCGGACAAAATGGAACCCAGCACCGGCACCACCCCGGAAATGGTCACCCGGGCCGCTTTCACCGCTGCGGCATCGGCCCCGGAGGATAGGACGCCGGACATGGTGATATACATGGTAAAGCCGATGAGCAGAATTTTGAAGGAGGCAAAACACAGCCACCGGAGAAAACCCGCCGCCTTTTGCAAGGTGGGATTTTCGCTCATCAGCCCTGCGGCCCACAAAATGATGAACAGCCGGATGGCGGGAAACACCAGGTTCTTTCCCAGAGAGAGCAGCACTCCCGCCCCCATCAGCGTGGCGCTGGAGGCCATCACCGAAGATACCGGATTGCCCGAGGCTGCCATGGCCGACACAAAAGCGGGCATCATCCCTTTGAGCAAGGCGTCCATTTCCTCCAATGCTTCCTGGCAGGCGGTGAGCAGGCTCCCTGTGCCCGCCAGGGCGATAAGGGCCACGGCGCACACCCCTACCATGGACAAAAGGTTTCCCGGCAGGGTGATGCCCGAGGCCCCTGCAAAACTCTGTCCCAGCCCCAACAGCACGCACACCGCCAAAATGGACAGCGATGCCTTGCAGGACTCCCGCAGATGCTGCCGCCACAGCCCCACCCCTTTTTCCAGCAGGGAGCGGCCCGCGGAGGACACCATGGAATCCCCCAGATCGGTGGTAACTTCCTGCACGCTTTCCGGCATCTGATCCCGCACTTCTTCCAGCCCCGCTCCCCGCACCGGCAGAAACAGCAAAGGCAGAAGAAGCAGCAAAAGGCACAGTTTTTCCATGGCTCCTCCCTTCTTTTTCAAATGGCTCCCAAAAGCCCCAGGGCCTGTTCCACCAGGGGCAGAGCGCACAAAAGCCCGCAGACGGCGCCGCACAGCTCCACCTGGGCGGCCAGGGCCCGGTTTCCGTTGTCCCGGCACAGTTCCGATGTCAGCCGGGTGCAGATGGCCACCCCCATCACCTTGCAGAGAGGCAGCAGTTCCCCCCGGGAGAGCCCGGCCTGGGCCGCCAGGTTTCCCGCCGCCGAAACCAGGGCGGAAAGCTGGGGAATGAGCCAGAATAGCAGCAGCATACAAGCGCAAAGGGCGGTGAGAAGCGCCATCTGGGGGCTGTACCGGTGGAGAAATACCGCCAGCACCAGAGCCACCAGGGCCAGTGCTGCGCTTTTGATCACAAGCTCCATATTTAAAACCCAAACACATTTTTGATGGTTTCAAACAGCTGGCCGATCTGCTGGACGATGATCATCAGCACCACGATCAGCCCGGCCAGGGTGGTGAGCATGGCCTGTTCCTCCCGCCCGGAGCGGATGAGCAGCTGGCCCAGCACCGCCACAATGATGCCGATGGCTGCCACTTTGAAAATCAGATCGATCTGCATGGTTTTCTCTCCTGTTTTTTCAAATCACCAGCAGCGCCAGAGCGATGCCGGCGGAAAATCCTGCGGCCCGGGCGATCCGGCCCCGGCTGTTCACTTCCTGCTCTGCCGCCAGAAGATTGCGCTCCAGCCGCTTCTGGCACTGGGCGATGGCCTGCACCTGGATATCTCCGTAGTACCGGCCCAGCACCGGCCCCAGAGCGGCCAGCTCCCGCAGATCGCCGCCCTCCAGCCCCCAATCTCCCTGAAAAAGCGCCTTCCGGTAGAGCATGGCCAGATCTTCTCCCGGCTCCTTCTCCAAAAGGCGGCAGAATTCCTCCCAGAACCGGCCTCCGGCCCCTGGGGTCTCCCGGGCGCAAAGGGCTGCGGCCCGGGGCAAGGGCGTCCGCTTTTCTCCGATCTCACTGGAGAGCAATGTCAGCCCGTCCACAAAGGACCGGATGGCTGACGCTCTTTTGGCCAAGAGAAAGCTGGTCAAGTATCCAGCCGCCCCCAAGCCTCCGGTAATGAGCAGCGCTCCCAACACTTTCAGCATTTGCACTGTCCTCCTTTCGGATGGCATAGACTTCATAGACCCGCTTCCCTTCCCGGGAAACAATGCGCACCAGGCGGGAAAAGACCCCTTCCTCCACCAGCCTGCGATAGGCCGGACGGCGCCACAGATCTTCCGGCTCCTTGCCGTGGGCCGTGGCCAGGAAACCGCAGCCGCAGCCCCGGGCCAGCAGCATCGCGCCGCAGTCTTCCGTTCCGGTGATCTCGTCCAAAGCAATCCACTGCGGCCCCATGGCCCGCACCATGGCCTCCATGGCAGGTCCCTTGGGACAGCCGGTGAGAATGTCGGTCTGGCTCCCCACATCGTATTGGGGCACTCCTTCCCGGCAGGCCGCCACCTCTCCCCGCTCGTCCACCAAAGACACGCTGCCTTCCTCTGAATAGAGCTTCACCAGCTCCCGCAGCAAAGTGGTTTTGCCCCCTCCCGGCGGCGAAAGCACCAGTACACTTTGCAGCTGGCCTTCTTCTGTGAGGCAGGGGCGCAGAGGCTGAGCCAGGTGGGGCACCTGCCGGGCCAGGCGAAGATTTGCGCTGGAATACCGGCGGAAAGCGGTGATCTCTCCCCGATCCCCCAGAATTCCCTCGCCGCACACGCCCAAACGGCATCCTCCCGGCAAAGGCACATAGCCCTGGGCGATCTGGGGTGCGTAGGTGTGCACCGAATAACTGGTGCACCGGGCCAGCAGATGATCCAGGTCCCCTGCCGTCACCTGTATGGGCTCTCCGCCCCGGGGCAGCGTGACCCATCTTCCTTTTGCCCGGGCCAGAAAGGGCTGTCCGGCCCGCAGACGCAGTTCTTCGCAGGTAAGCCTTTCTCCTTCGTCCAGGGTATCCGCGGCCCGGGCCAGATTCTGAGGCAGAAGCCCCAGCACCATCTGAAACAGATCTTTCCTTTGTTTTTCCTCTTTCATTCCGTGTCCCTCCCATAAGAAGATATACGGCTCGTCCTTCTGTTTTAGAACCCCTTGTCCTTTGGGCAAAAGAAAAAGCCCGCCGGGAAACCCGGCGGGCGAGCGCATCGAAAAAGTGGCTTTGGCCACTTTTTCGAGTTTTTGCAAGGGGCTGCATGCACGCCTTTGGCGTACACTGGCCCCTTGATTGGTGCAAAAAGCCACGCACAGGTCGCGGCTTTTTGCGGATTGATGAGAAGTAGGGCAAATAGTTTCCCCTAGCTAGATAAGTTTTTTGACAGTCTGGCCCGCCGGGAAACCCGGCGGGCGAATGTGTCAAGAAAGTGGCAAAAGCGTTAATTCAAAAACAGATGAAAGAAATAGGGAATGGAGCAAATAACGATGGCGCCTACAAGGCAAACGGTGACGACAAATATTACTTTTTCCCGTTCTTCTTTTTTCATTTGGTTTCTCCTTGTTCGGCCAGAGCCTCTGGCGGCAACATCTGCAAAAATTCTTCTTCGGACAAAACGGGCACACCCAAAGACAGGGCCTTCTCCAGCTTGGAGCCTGCTTCCTCCCCGGCCAGCACATAGCTGGTCTTTTTGGACACCGAAGAGGATGCCTTGCCTCCCAGGCTTTCAATGAGCTTCTGCCCCTGAGAGCGGGAAAAATGGCGCAGGGTTCCGGTGAGCACAAAGGTCTTTCCGGCGAACAGATCTCCTACCTGAGTCTGGGGCTGGGTAAAGTTAACCCCCGCTTCCTCCAGCCGGTGGATCAAATGCTGTCCCTGCTGGGAGTGAATCCATTGATGCAGGCTGATTGCGGTCTTGCCCCCGATGTCCCGTACGGCGGTCAGCTCTTCCACGCTGGCTTCTTCCAGCTTTTCCATGGTGGGGAAATGCCGGGCCAGCACCTGGGCGGTTTTCTGGCCCACATGGCGGATGCCAAAGGCATAAAGCACCCGCTCCAGGGGATTTTCTTTACTCTTTTCCAGCTGGGACAGCAGGTTTTCTGCCGATTTGTCCCCCATCCCCTCCAGGGCGGCCACATCCTCCTTTTTCAGGAAGTACAGATCGGCCTGGGAGCGGATCAGCCCATTTTCCAGCAAACTATGGACGATGGCCGGGCCCAGACCCTCGATGTCCATGGCGTCCCGACTGGCAAAGTGGGTGATGTTCCGGGCCAGCTGGGCGGGACACTCGGCGCCGGTGCAGCGAACGGCGGCTTCCTCCGGGTCCTCCAGCACCGGAGCACCGCACACCGGACAAGTCTCCGGCATATGGAACTCCGGCAGTTCCCCTTCCCGCTTCTCCCGCACCACTTCCAGCACTTCAGGGATGATCTCCCCGGCCTTCCGCACCCGGACGATGTCCCCGATGCGGATGTCCTTGCTTTTAATGAAATCCCGGTTGTGCAGCGTGGCCCGGCTGACGGTGGTGCCGGCCAGACGCACCGGTTCCAGCACGGCGTTGGGAGTGAGCACCCCGGTGCGTCCCACCTGGATGGTGATGTCCAGCAGGCGGGTCTCCTTCACTTCCGGGGGATATTTGTAGGCCACCGCCCAGCGGGGAGCCTTGGCCGTGCTGCCCAGTTCCTCCCGATAGGCCAGCTGGTCTACCTTGATGACGATGCCGTCGATACCAAAGGACAGCTTGTCCCGCTCTTCTCCGGCCTTTTCGATGAACCGGATCACTTCATCCATGGAGCCGGTGCGCAATCTGGGCTCCACCACCGGAAAGCCCAGGGCCGAAAGGCTTTCCAGGGAGTCATAATGGCTCCCGAACCCCGCCTCCTGGGCATTTTGCAGGTTGAAGCACAGGATGCGCAGGCCCCGCTTTGCAGCTACCGCCGGGTCCAGCTGACGGAGGGAGCCGGCCGCCGCATTCCGGGGATTGGCAAACAGAGGCTGTTCCTCTTCTTCCCGCAGGGCGTTGAGCCGCTGGAAGGCCTCGAAGGGCATATACACCTCTCCCCGTACCACCAACCGGGGGATGGATGTGTCAATCTTCAACGGGATGCTGTGAATGGTGCGCAGATTCTGGGTGATATCCTCTCCCACCACTCCGTTGCCCCGGGTGGCTCCCTGATAAAAAAGCCCATCCCGGTAATCCAGGGCCACCGAAAGGCCGTCGATCTTCACTTCCACCGAATAGAGGGCCTGGGGGAACTGCTCCTTGATCTTCCGGTCAAAGTCCCACAGTTCCTCATAGGAAAACACATCCTGCAAACTCTCCATGGGGTAATCGTGGCGCACCTCGTCAAACCCCTCCAACGGTTCGCCGCCGATGCGCTGGGTGGGAGAATCGGCTCTGGCCCACTGGGGATACTCCTGCTCCAGCTGGCGCAGCTGACGGGACAGAGCGTCATATTCAAAATCGGAGATCTCCGGGGCATCCTCTTCGTAATATTTTTTGGCATGAACAATCAGCTCATCGGTGAGCTGATCCATTTGTTCCTTGACGGTCATGGCATTTCCTCCGTCCCAGAGGATCAGGGCGCCTGATCCCCTTTGTTTTTCAAAAGATAATAATCCTGCAGCAAATTTTCTCCCTGGGTGTCCAGGTAAGTATAACTGTCGGGCACATTGCCGATGAGCACTGTCTCGGCCACCGAGATCTGGCTGCTCACCGTCAGGGTGGTCTCGGAGCCGGGAGCCAGCACATTGAGCTCCACTTCCGCCTCGATGACCACCTGATGCCGGGTCTGGTTGATGCCCGCATTGGTAAAGACGCTGACGAAATCTGCATTGGCGCTGCCCAGGGGAATCATCCGCAGTGGGATCTTCGGTCCCCGGCCATAGAGCAGATCCATACCGGTGGCATTGCCCAGCGGGATGCGGATGGTGGCGGCCGCCGCATCGTTTAGTTTCTGCGACACCCGGGCAATCATACGGGATTTCATGGTGTTGACCTTGACCACATCGGTCTGCACCGCCAGGATCTGCCCGAACTGATCCTTTTCAAACCGGACCAGGTCCTGGTATTCCTCCCTGTTTTCCTCCAGTTCCTGGCTGATGGCCTGGTTGATGGCCTGGGTGGCCAGATACCGGGCCCGGGCCTGGCCCCATTCCCGGATCTGGGGGCGCAGCTGAAGATCCATGAGCAAAAAAGCCAGGGCCGCAACAGTGCCCAGAGCCAACAAGGCCGCCAGACGGGCATTGCCCTTGTGCTGCACATAAAAAAAGATCTGACGCCGGGAGCGTCTTTTCCTCTGGCCCATTTTCTCGCCTCCCCCTGATTGGCCTTAAGCCATTCTATGCGTTTTTTCAGGGGAAAGTACCAAAAAAGGGCGTGGGGCTTATCCCCACGCCCTGTCAGGCAAATCAATGGACCCTATCAGGTCTTATTCGGCGTCGTTCTCCTCGGCCTCCACCGCTTCGGGCTCGGTGTTGGAAGCGTCCAGCAGAGCGCGGATGCTCAGGGAGATCTTCTTCTTCTCGCTGTCGATGTCGGTGATCTTGGCATTGACAGTCTCGCCGATGGTCAGCACCTCTTCGGGCTTGCCGATGCGGCGGTCAGCGATCTGGGAAATGTGGATCAGGCCGTCCACGCCGGGCAGAACCTCAGCAAAGGCGCCGAAGGGCATGAACTTGACGATCTTCACAGGAGCCACATCGCCCACATTGTAGTTGGACTCGAACTTGGTCCAGGGGTTGTCCTCGGCCTTCTTGTAGCCCAGGGAGATCTTCTTCTTCTCCTTGTCCAGAGCGATGACATACACCTCAACGGTCTGGCCGATCTTCAGCACATCAGAGGGATGCTTCACCCGGGACCAGCTCAGCTCGGAGATATGGATCATGCCGTCCACACCGCCGATGTCCACAAAGGCGCCATAGGAGGTGAAGGACTTGACGGTGCCGGTGTACACCGAACCCACTTCGATCTCTTCCCAGATCTTGGCGGCAGCTTCCCGGCGGGCTTCCATGAGAGGAGCCTTGATGGAGCCGACCACGCGGCGGCGGGGACGGGTCACTTCGGTGATGCGCACCTTCTGATGGGTCTTGACCATCTGGGACAGGTCAGCTTCCCGGGGCAGGCCGGTCTGGCTGGCGGGGATAAAGACCCGGATGCCCAGCACATTGGCGATAACGCCGCCCTTGTTTACATCGGTGATGACGCAGTCATAGACTTCGCCGGTCTCCACAGCCTTCTCCAAAACTTCCCAGTTCTTCACAGCGTCCAGGCGCTTCTTGGACAGCATGATGGTGCCTTCCTGGTCGTTGACGCGCATGACATAGGCTTCGATCTCGTCGCCGATGTGGATGTTGTCAGCGATCACATAGTTGGGGTCGTCGCTCAGCTCAGTGGTGGGGATGTAGCCGGCCTGCTTGACGCCCAGGTCCACATGGATGTCCGTGGGGTTGATCTGTGTGATAACGCCCGTCACCTTTTCTCCTGTATGTAAAGTTTTCAGAGTCTGCTCCAGCAGCTCAGCGAAGCTTTCTGTTTCCTGGATGTTCATTTCGTCAGTCATCTTGTCATATACCTCCTTAATTATCAGATCTGGCGTGGACGCACCGGCGGCGATGGCAATCGCTTGTTTCCCGCGGCCATACCCTTCAGGAATCCCTTTGGCGTTTTCCACGAAAAGGGTATCGGGGCACACCTGGAGGCAAATTTCGTAGAGCCTGCGCGAATTGCTGCTCGTCTGGTCGCCGATAACGATCACAAGGTCAGATCCGGATGCCAGGGTGCGCGCCTCTTTCTGGCGTTCATCCGTAGCATTACATATTGTATCAAAGATGTTGATGCTTTTACAAGCGTTTTTTAATATTTTTGTGCAATTTACAAAAATTTCACGATTGAAGGTGGTTTGAGACACCACCGATACAGCTATTTGACTGTTTTTTTCTGCCCACTCCTCTGCCTGGGCCGGGTTTTCCAGTATCGTGCAGCTTTTGCACCGGGAAGCGATGCCCAGAACCTCGGGATGTTTTCCCGCGCCGATGAGCAGAATATGCCGTCCCTTCCCGCTCTCTTCCTCCACGATCCGGTGAATACGCCCTACATGAGGACAGGTGGCGTCTTCCAGCTGGCAGCCTTTTTCCATCAGCCGCCGCTGCTGCTCCAGAGTGATGCCATGGGCCCGCACCACCACAGCGGCCCCGTCAGGGATGCTCTCAATGTCCTCCCGGGAAAAGATGCCCTTCCCCTCAAGCTGCTCCACAACGAATTTGTTGTGGATCAAAGGCCCTGCGGTATACACTTTCTGCCCTTTTCCACCCAGGCTTTCGGCCTTTTCAATGGCCCGGCGTACGCCGTAGCAGTAACCGGCGTTTTTGGCCACAGTGATCTTAGCCACGAGGTGTTACCTCCCCCCGGCTTTTGCCGATCTCCCAGATCTTCTCCATGATCTGGTCGGCGCCTTTTTTGTAGGGGTCGTGCTCCCCTTTTTCCGGCTTGGGCAGGTAGAAGGGATCGCCGAAGGTGACGGTGCAGCCCCGGAAGGCCTTCCGGCCAGGGGTGATGTACACCGGCAGCACCGGGCTTCCTGTGCGGACGGCCATCATGGCAGCGCCGCTTTTGGCCTCTCCGCTCATTCCTTCCTTCACCCGGGTACCCTCAGGGAAAATAATCAGCTTCTGTCCCTGTTTCAGCACAGTCAGGGCTTTTTTGATGGCCGTCAGGTCAGCCTTGCCCCGATCCACGGGAAACGCGCCCATATAGGTGAAGAACCACCGGGCGATGGGATTGCGGAACAGCTCGGCCTTGCCGATGATGGCCGGCCGGTTCCCATTCAGGAACAGGGCCAGAAACAGCACCACTGCATCCACCCGGGCGGTGTGGTTGCCGCAAACCACTGCGGCCCCCTCAGGGATCTTTTCCGCCCCCTGCACCCTGAGCCGGTAAATGGGAAGCAGGGCAAAGTGCACCACATACACAATGAGATTATACAGCATGGCCGGTTTTCTCCCTTATGATTTTTTTCAGCTGAAGAAGCGTTTCCTCCAGGTTGTATTCCGTGCTGTTGAAGAGCACGGCGTCCTCCGCCGGACGAAGGGGAGCCGCTGCCCGGGTGGTGTCCTTTTCGTCCCGCCGGAGCAGATCCTGATAAACCTGCTCATAGGAGATATTTTCCCCTTTTTCCAGCAGTTCCCGATGGCGGCGGTGGGCCCGCTCTTCCGCTGTAGCGGTGAGGAAAATCTTCACCTGGGCCTGGGGCAAAATCACCGTGCCGATGTCCCGGCCGTCCATCACCACATCGTTTTCCTCCGCCAGGCGCCGCTGCAGCCCCAGAAGGAACTGACGCACCGGCGGCAGAGCCGACACCAGGGAGGCATACCGGGAGATTTCCTCGGTGCGGATCAGTTCCGACACATCCTCCCCGTTGAGGAAGATATGCTGGAAGCCCCCTTCATAGCGGATGTCGATGGAAATGCCGCAGAGCATCCCTTCCAGCCGCCCTATGTTCTCCTCTTTCAGCCCGGCCCTTTGGGCAAACAGGCCGATGGCCCGGTACATGGCCCCGGTGTCCACATAAACGAATTGAAGCTGCTGGGCCAGCAGCCGGGCCATGGTGCTCTTTCCCGCTCCCGAAGGGCCGTCAATGGCCACATTGATGGTTTCTTTCCCCATATCCTATCTCTCCTCTCCCTGGGCCATTCCGGCGGCATGGCCGGTGGACCAGGCGATCTGCAAATTAAAGCCGCCGGTGTAAGCGTCCACATCCATCACTTCCCCGGCAAAGTAAAGACCCGGCACCAATTTGGATTCCATGGTGCGGGGGTCGATCTCCTTGACTTTCACCCCGCCGGAAGTGACGATGGCCTCTTCCATGGGGCCTGCATCAACCACTGTCAAGCGGAAGGCCTTTATAGCCTCACAAAGGCGTTCCCGCTCCCCTTTTGTGATCTCATGCACCTTTTTCCGCCCGTCGATGCCCGAGCGCTCTACCACCACCGGGATGAGTTTGTGGGGCAAAAGCTCACCCAGGGCATTGATAAAGTCCCGGTTGATGTTCTTTTCAAAATCCCGCAGCACACGCTTGTCCAGAGTCTCTCTGTCCAGGGCCGGCTTCAGGTCGATGAACAGATCAAATTCCTCTTCCGGCAGTTTCCGGCAGATGTGGGCCGAAGCACTGAGGATCACCGGCCCCGACACCCCCTGGGAGGTAAAGACCATCTCTCCGAAATCCTCATAGATCTTCTTTTTCCCCTTGCGGATGGACACCTGCACATTCCGCAAAGAAAGCCCCTCCAGCCGGGCCGGGTCTTTTTCCCGGGTGCGCAGCCAGATCAGGGAGGGCCGAGGCTTTTCTACCGTGTGCCCCAGGCTCTGGGCCATCCGGAAACCATCTCCGTCGGAGCCGGTGGTGGGATAGGACAGGCCCCCCGTGGCCACAATGACGCTCTGGGCCGTCAGACGCTCCCCTTTGGCCGTCAGCACCCCGGAGACTTTTCCTTCTTCTGTTAAAATCTCCTTGGCCCGGGCGGAAATGACCCGCACGCCCAGACGGTGCATCCGGTCCCGCAAGGCGCCGCTCACATCCCTGGCCCTGTCGCTCACCGGAAAGACCCGCTGGCCCCGTTCGGTTTTCAGCGGCACGCCCAGTTCTTCAAAAAAGGCCATGGCATCCTGTGAAGTGAAGCCGTGAAAGGCACTGAACAGAAACCGGCCATTGCGGGGCACATTGCGGATCAGGGTGTCCACCTCGCAGTCGTTTGTCACATTGCACCGGCCTTTGCCGGTGATGTTCAGCTTGGTGCCCGGCCCTCTTCCCTTTTCCAGCACGGTGACCTTACAGCCCTGCTGGGCGGCCCGGATGGCCGCCATCATGCCGGCCGCTCCGGCACCGATGACCAAAACCTCTTTCATCGGTCTTCCTCCCGCAGCAGATACCGGGGAAGCTCGTCCACCAGACGCAGCCGCTTTTCCGCTTTGTCATCGCTGCGGACGATGAGGCACACCAGGGTGTTGAGCAAAGTGAGCAGCGGGGCCAGGGACCCGGCGGCTCCATAATCGCCGCATTCGGCGCTGAGGTTGATATCCGCCATGGCCGCCGTCTCCGACTCGGGGCCTTCGCTGACGGTGATGATGCAGGCATCCCGCTCCTGGGCGTATTCCAGCAGCATCCGGGTCTGCTCGGTGTGCCGGGGCAGGCTGATGCAAAACAGCAGATCGCTGCCGCCGATGGTGGCAATGGAAGTGAGCGGGTCCTCCCCCGTCTGATTGACCACGCACACACTGCCCAGCAAAGTGCGCAGATAGGAGCCCAGGTACACCGCCCCGCACTGACAGGCCCCCTGGCCATATATGTAGATCTTGGAGGCAAATTGCAGCCGGGTGCACACATTTTTCAGCCCATCGGAGCTGTTGACCGCCAATGTCTTTTTGATGTTCAGGGTATCGGCCTGGGCCAGGCTTTCAAACACCGAGGAATCGGAGAGCTCCTCGCTGTTCAAAAGCTCGAATTTTTCCAAAGCGGTGATCCGGTATTTCAGTTCATTCTGGAGAGCGTCGTGAAAGGCGGTGAAGCTTTCATACCCCAGGGCCCAGGCAAAACGCACCACGGTGGACTGGCTCACCCCCGAGGCCGCGGCGATCTCTGCCGCCGTCATGAAGGCGGCTTTGTCGCAGTAGCTGAGGATGAACTGAGACAATACCTTTTGGTTTTTGGTGAAATCCCCGAAGGATTCGTTGATGGCGTCGTTGATTCGTTTCATTCTCTTTTCCCCTATCCTCTATCCTTTATGGACCCAAGGTTTTTCAAATAGGCCACTTCGCTGGCCGTCAGATGCCGCCATTTCCCCGGCGGCAAATCCCCCAAAGAAAGCCGGCCCATGGCCACCCGTTTGAGCCGCCGCAGCCGGTAGCCCCTTTGCTGGCACATCCGGCGGATCTGCCGGTTGCGGCCCTCATGGATGGTGAGCAGCAAAAAGGTGCGGCCCTTTTCCTCTTTCACCCGCTTGGCCTGCACCGGAGCCAGCGGGCGGCCATCCAGGCTCATGGGACGGGTCAGCCCCATCACCGGGTCCTCTTCCGGCGTATCCAGTTCCAGCAGGTATTCCTTTCCCACCTCATGGGAAGGGTGGGTCAGCTGGAGGGTCAAATCGCCGTCGTTGGTCAGAAGCAGCAGCCCTTCCGAATCCATATCCAGCCGCCCCACAGGATAGACCCGGCCAGGAACGCCACTCAACAGATCCAGTACCGTTCGCCGTCCTTTTTCATCCTGGGCGGTGGTCACATAGCCCCGAGGCTTGTGGAGCATGATGTAAAGGCCAGGGGGTTTTTGACCCAAAGGCTTTCCCCTCACGGCAATGATGTCCTTTTCCGGGTCGGCACTGTCTCCCACCTGGGCTTTCCGGCCGTTCACCGTCACCAGTCCCTGAGCGATCAGCTCTTCCCCTTTCCGCCGGGAGCAGACGCCGCTGGCCGACAGGATTTTTTGCAGTCTTTCCTTCAAGGTCCTTCCCCCTTTCCCGTTTTTCTCTCTTTCTTTATTTTCCGCCCCACAGTCCCTGCCAGATCTTCTGCCAGAAATTTTTGGCCGGGGGCAGTTTTTCCACCGTCTCTCTGTAATAGACCGGGGTTTTGTAGATCACTCCATCCCCCAGCCGCACCTGAAGCGTGCCGTAAACCTGCCCGGCCTGCACCGGGGCGCATACCGTCCGTGGGCCTACTATCTGCACACTTATATTCTGTCGTTCTTCCTCTGTGAGGAATGGAGCAAACGAGCCATTGTAGTAAAGCTCCACCTGGCTTTTTTCCCCGGAAAGCACCAGTGCGCTTCCCGCCGCTCCTCCCTCCAGCACTTGCTGGGGAGCGCACAGGGCAAAGGCGCTGTCATACAGGCGCAGATGGTCGTTCCAGTCGTCGGGAGCACCCAGAGTGACGGCGATGAGCAGCCGCCCCTCCCGCCGGGCCGCCGAAACCAGACACCGGCCCGCCTTTTTGGTAAAGCCGGTTTTGACGCCGCAAACCTCCTGGGAAAGGGTCAGCAGTTTGTTGTGGTTTTTCATCACCCGATCCCCGGTGGCGATGGTCTTTTGCGAAACGATGGCAGCAAACTCCTCCTGCGCCATGGCCGCGCCGGTCAGAACGGCCAGATCCTTGGCGGTGGTATAGTGTGCATCACCATCCAGGCCGCTGGCGCTTTGGAAATGGGTGTTCACAAGGCCCAATTCTGCCGCTTTTTCATTCATCAGACGGCAAAAGGCCTCTTCACTGCCGGAAACCAGGCAGGAAAGGGCCACAGCCGCATCGTTGCCGCTTTCCAGCAAAAGGCCGCAAAGCAGATCATAGGTGGTCAGTTTTTCTCCGGCCTTGAGATAGATGGAGGAGCCTTCGATCCCCGTCCACTCCGGCTTTATGATGTGCTCCGCCTCCAGCGGAAGATGCTCCAGCACCAGAAGGGCCGTCATGATCTTGGTGGTGCTGGCCATGGGAAGCTGGGTATCCCCCTGCTTTTCATAGAGGAATGTTTTGGCTGCAGGGTCATACAAGGCGGCCCCTTTGGCCGATACCTCTGTTCCCTCCAGCTGCCGCCACACTCCCAGGCTCTCCAAGGGAAAAAGGAGCAAACACACCAGAACCGCTGCTGTCAATCGTTTTTTCATTTTTCTCACCTGCCCATGGGATACTTACGGGCAGGCCGGAAAGATTATTCTTTGCCTTCTTTGTATTCCTTGATCTTATCCACCACCTGGGGCACCAGATCGATGATCTTGTCCACCGCCGTGTTGGCCGGGGGATCTACATACAAAAGCCGGGCATTTTCCCCGGTGAGGACGATGAAGGCCACCGGCGAAATGGTCACACCGGCACCGCTTCCCGCACCAAAACGCACCGGCGGCTTGCCGGTTTCCTTGGCCTTCCCGTCACTGCCTCCGGCGGCAAAGCCGAAGGTCACCTTGGAAACCGGGATGAGGGTCACTCCGTCGGGGGTGGTGATGGGGTTGCCCACGATGGTGTTCACATCCACCATCTCTTTGATTTTGGACATGGTCTCTTTCATCACATCGCTGATCTCATTCATACAGACACTGCCTCCTGGTCATGTTGTTTCCGAAGCCGCAGGAACTCCCGCAGCACTTTGATTCCAATGATCAGCAGCTGGAAAACCAGCGCTGACACCTGTACTTCCAAGAAGATCTGGCTTTCTGTTCCTTCAAAATCACAAATTACCTGGATGTCTTTTTTCCGCACCCGCAGATTTTCCTCCAGCAAAGGCAGGAACATCCCCACTCCCGCGGCAGCGGCCCCATAGGCCATGGCGGTTTTGGCGGCATCCCCCGTGGCGATGGCACAATCCAGCAGAAAACGATCCACCCGCAGCGCCCGCCGGAACTGCTCCATGGCCGAAAGCCCCAGATGGATCAATTCCATGATATAGGGGATGTCCAGCTTCTCCATGCCGCCGGAAACCGGAGCACTCTCCTTTTCCTTGCGGATCTGAGGCGCCGGACCGGCCGCCTCCCCGTGTCTTGCTGCCTGGGGTGGCGGCGACGGCGGAGATTCCCTCTTCTGCGGCTTTGGCTTTTCTTGCTTTTCAGGCTTTTTTTGTTTTTTGGGCTTTTTCTCTTTCCATGGCAGCAGCCGCAGGCGGAAAGGCCCCAGCCCCACCCATAAAAAGAACTTTTCCTGCCGCAGCATCACCCGCACCCGGGCGGGGAGCAGCAGAACCAGGAGCAAAAGCACCAGAAGGAAAAGGAGAAGCCCTCCCAACCCTATCAGCACCCATAACAGGATCTTCACTTCGTTGCCGCCTCCGCCCCTTCGGTGTCCGTTTTCGCTTCTTCTTCCATCATGGGCAGGGTCAGCTGCTCCATCCGCTCGTCCTCCAGCCCCTCGATCTCCGGCAGTTCGGTGAGGGAGGAAAGGCCAAAGGAACGGAGAAAATCACCGGTGGTGCGAAAGAGAGTGGGCCGGCCGGGCACATCCAGCTTCCCGCATTCCTCCAGCAGCCCCTTTTCGCACAAAGAGCGAATGGTATAGCTGCTGTCCACGCCCCGCACCTGTTCGATATACACCCTGGTCACCGGTTGCCGGTAGGCGGCGATGGCCAGCACTTCCAGAGCCGCCGCCGACAAGGTGGGGGCCCGGCGCGTTTCCAGCGTCCGGCGCACCCACGGAGCGTAATCGGCCCGGGAGCACAGCTGATACCGGTCCTCCAGCCGCACCAGTTTGATCCCCCGGCGGCTGTAGTCATATTCTCCCGCCAAAGCCTGGGCGGCCTCGTGGAGAACCTGCTCCGGCACTTCCAGCACCTGGCACAGCTTGTCCACGGCCACCGGCTCCCCTGCGGCAAAAAGCACCGCTTCCAGAGCACACTGCAATTCATTGGCTTCCATTCTATTCTCCCGCAAGCGTCAAAAGATATCCCTCTTCCTGCTCCACAATGGCCAGTTTATGGGCTTTGGAAAGCTCCAGCACCGCCAGAAACAGGGCCACCACCTCGGAACGGCTGCGGCACTCCAGCACCAGGCTTTCAAAATCCAGGTGGTGCTGCACGGCCAGCCGACGGGCGATCATCTGGAGTTTCCCTGCCACCGGCACCGGCTCTCTTCCCACCACCCCATGAAACAGCCGCAAAGGAGGCGGGCTCCTCCGCTCCTGGCGCTGGAGAATGGTCTCGATGGCCTTTTGCAGCACCTGGGCGGTGTAATGGTATTCCGGCTGTTCTTCTCTTTTCTGCACCTCTGGGGGTTTGGTGTAAAGATCCCGGCCCAGTTCCATCCGCTCTTCCAGAAGGCCGCTGGCCATTTTGCACTTTTTGTATTCCAGCAGGGCCTCCACCAAGGGCTTCCGGGGATCTTCCTCCCCTTCCTCCGGATAGACCGGCAGCAGCATTTTGGACTTAATGTACATCAGCTGGGCCGCCATGGCCACAAAATCGCTGGTGACCTCCAGGTCCATCTCCTCCATCCGGCGCAGTTCGTCCATATATTGCTCCAAGATCTGAGCAATAGGGATGTCGTAAATGCTCACCTTGTTTTTGGAAATCAGATGGAGCAGCAGATCCAGCGGCCCGTCAAAGGCCTCCAGATGATAGGTCAGCGGGCTTTTCATAGAAGCCCCAGCACCAAAAGCACCCGGGCCGCCCCCTCCACAATGAGGGAGAGCATATCCACCTGGAGGGTGTAGAGCAGATTATTGAAGGCCCCCAGGAACAAAAGCACGATCAGGCCGATCTGGAAATAGGCCTCGTATTGATAAAGCTTATAATAGATTTTGTTGGGCAGCAGCACCTGAAGCACCCGGGAGCCGTCCAGCGGCGGAATGGGGATCAGGTTGAATACGCCCAGGCAGACGCTGAGCTGTCCGGTCTGAATGAAAAACCGGCTGAGGGCCAGCAGAATCTGGTTTGTGGGAGCCAGGGTCTGCATCAGAAGGGCTATCAAAATGAGCACAAAACTCAGAAGGAAATTGGCCAAAGGCCCGGCCAGAGCGGTAAGGGCCATGCCCACTTTCCGATGGCGGAACCGGCTGGTGTTCACCGGCACCGGCTTGGCCCAGCCAAAGCCGAAAAAGATCATGCACAATGTACCCAGCGGGTCCAGATGGTCCAGAGGGTTGAGGGTGAGCCGTCCGGCCCGCTTGGCGGTGTCGTCCCCCAGCCAGTATGCCACAAGGCCGTGGGCCAATTCATGAAACATCAGGGCGATGAGCACCGCCGGAATGAGGATCATGTATTTCTGAAGAGAGTTTCCAAACATGGCGTCTCCTTATCAAGGTTCCAATCACATATCGTTCTGCACCAGCTGCTCATAGCTTTCCCGCTTCACCAGCAGCCGGTCCTTCCCATCCCGCACCATGACGATGGGCGGCCGGGGCAGACGGTTATAGTTGCTGGCCATGGAATAGTTATAGGCGCCGGTGGCAAAGACACACAGCAGATCCCCGGCCTGTACCGGCTGGATCAACGCATCTTTCGTGACAAGGTCTCCGCTTTCACAGCACTTGCCGGCAATGGCTGCCCACAGGGTGCGCTCCCCTTTGGGATCGGTGGCTTTCACCGCCTGGTAGCTGGCTCCGTACAGGGCGTAACGGGGATTGTCGGGCATTCCTCCGTCCACGGCCACATAGGTGCGCACATTCTCAATGTGCTTCACCGAGCCCACCCGGTACAGCGTCACACCCGCCGGGCCCACGATACTCCGTCCCGGCTCAATGGTGATGAAGGGCTGGGGCAGGTTGTGCTTTTGGCATCCTTCCCGCACCGCTTCACCCAGGGCATCGATCATCTCATCCACCGGCAGGGGCTTGTCCTCCGGGCCATAGGCGATGCCGAAGCCGCCGCCCAGGTTGAGCCCCGGGGGCACTGTTCCGGTCTCCCGGCCGATCTCGGTGAGCAGCTGAAACATCACCCGGCAGGCCAGCTTATAGGGCTCTGTCAGGAACACCTGGGAGCCGATGTGGCAATGGATGCCGCAAAGCTCCAGATGGGGCAGGCTGGACACCAGACAGGCCGCCTTCAGAGCGTGGCCGTTTTCATAACCGAAGCCGAATTTGCTGTCCAGATCCCCGGTGGAGATAAACTCATGGGTGTGGGCATCCACTCCCGGCTTGACCCGCAGGGCCACCTGGACAGTCTTGCCCAACTGGCCTCCCAGTTCATTGAGAGTGTGAATCTCCTCCTCGCTGTCGGCGATGAAGGAACCGATGCCCGCCTTGATGGCCATGGTCATCTCTTCCCGGGATTTGTTGTTGCCGTGGAAGTGCAGTTTGGCCGGATCAAACCCGGCCTGCAAAGCGGTGTAAAGCTCTCCGCCAGACACCACATCGGCGCACATCCCCTCTTCTTTCAAAATGGGATAGATGCCTTTGACGCACAGGGCCTTGCTGGCATAGGACACATGGAACGCATCTCCAAAGTTCCGCTTCATGGCCCTTTGATAGGCCCGGCAGGTATGGCGGATTTTTTCCTCATCCATCACATACAAAGGGGTGCCGTATTTTTCGGCCAAAGCGGGAAGGCTCACCCCTCCCATGGTCAGTTCCCCTTGGCTGCCCAGGGAAAAGCTCTGATATTCCTCCATGGTCTCCCCTCCTTTTTCTCTCTAACGGTTCAAAAGCCCCAGGATATCCCGGCGCACCTCTTCCCGGCCCGTCCCCTTTTCAGCGGAAAAGGGAAACAGCGGGGTGTTTTCGTCCAGTTCCAACACCTGGCGAATCCGCTCCATATTGGGCTCCACCTGACTCTTTTTCAGCTTGTCCACCTTGTTGGCGATCACCGCCATGGGAACCCCGTAGGCCCGGAACCAATCGGCCATCAGCCGATCGTCGGCGGTGGGATCGTGACGGGCGTCCACAATGAGATAGGCCCTGCCCACATTGTCCCGGTCGGCGTTCATATATTCCTCGATCAGCTGGGAAAACCGTTCCTTTTCCCGCTGGGACACCCGGGCATAACCATAGCCGGGCAGATCCACCAGCCACAGCGCCTTGTCCACCAGAAACAGGTTGACAAACACCGTCTTTCCCGGCACGGCGCTGACCCTTGCAAAGTTCTTCCGCTGAAGCAGGCAGTTGATGGAGGAGGACTTGCCCACATTGGATCTGCCTGCAAAAATCACCCGGGGCAGGCTGTCCCGGGGAAAATCCCGGGACGATGCCGCCGAGCGCACAAATTCCGCTTTGGAAAAATTCATCTTACTTCCGCCTTTTGTTTCTTACTGCCGCAAAGGCAGGCTTTCGCTTTCCTTTGTGGGATGGGGCAGCACCTGGGGGGATTCCTCCGGCCCGGTGCGCACGCCCAGGGCGGCCTCCAGCACATCGTCCATGTGCTTGGCATAGACAAAGCGCAGATTTTTGGCCACCACCGGATCGATCTCGCTGATATCCGGCTCATTGTCCGCAGGCACGATCACGGTTTTCATATGGGCCCGATAGGCCGCCATGGTTTTTTCCTTCAGTCCGCCGATGGGCAGCACCCGGCCCCGGATGGTCACTTCACCGGTCATGGCGATATCCTGGGGCATGGGTACATCCATCAAGGCCGACACCAAAGCGGTGCAGGTGGTGATGCCCGCCGAAGGCCCGTCCTTGGGCACGGCCCCTTCGGGGAAATGGATATGGATGTCCTTCTTCTTGTAGAAATCATCCTGGATACCCAGGGTCTTGGTGCGGGTGCGGATGTAGCTGATGGCCGCCTTGGCCGACTCCTTCATCACATCGCCCAGGTTGCCTGTCAGCTCCAGCTTGCCGCTGCCTTCCATTACATTGACTTCCACTTCCAGGATCTCGCCGCCTACGCTGGTCCAGGCCAGGCCGTTGACTACGCCGCATTCGCTGCGCTGAGAATGGACTTCTTCCTTATACCGGATAACGCCCAGGAAATCTCCCAGATTGGCCGGGGTCACAGACACCGATTTCTGCTTCTTTTCCAGCAGAATTTTGTCGGTTTTCCGGCACACCCGGGCGATCTGCCGTTCCAGGGTACGCACACCGGCCTCCCGGGTATAGCCCGAGATGATCTTCCGCAGGGCGTTTTCGCTGATTTTCAGCTCTTTGCTGTTCAAACCGTGCTTTTCCATCTGCTTGGGGATCAGGTGGCGCTTTGCGATCTGAACCTTTTCCTCCACCGTGTACCCCGGCAGCTCGATGATCTCCATCCGGTCCAGCAAAGGCCGGGGGATGGTGTCCAGGGTGTTGGCCGTGGTGATGAACAGGATATCGGTGAGATCAAAGGGCAGCTCCACAAAATGATCCCGGAAGGCGTGGTTCTGCTCGGTGTCAAAGACCTCCAGCAGGGCCGAGGCCGGATCGCCTCGGAAATCGCTGGCCATCTTGTCGATCTCATCCACCAGAATCAATGCATTCCGGCTGCCCGCCTGCTGCAAGGCGTTGATGATCCGTCCGGGCATGGCGCCGATGTAGGTCTTCCGGTGGCCCCGGATATCGGCCTCATCCCGCACGCCGCCCAGAGAAAGCCGGGCATAGTTCCGGCCCAGCGCATCGGCCACCGACCGGGCCACCGAGGTTTTGCCCACGCCCGGCGGGCCCACCAGACAAAGGATCTGGCCCTTGATGCTGCCCACCTTCTGCTTGACGGCAAACAGCTCCAGAATCCGCTCCTTCACCTTTTCCAGGCCGTAATGCTGGCTGTTCAGAATGGTTTCCGCCTTTTTCAGGCTGGTATTCTCCTTCGTCACGGTTTTCCAGGGCAGATCCAGGCAGGTGTCCAGCCAGGTGCGCACCACACCGGCCTCGGGAGAAAAGGGCTGGAGCTTCTGGAGGCGGGCGGCCTCCTTGAGCATCTTCTTTTCCGATTCCTCCGGCAGGCCCAAGGCCAGAATCCGCTCGGTGTAGCGCTGGGCTTCGGCGGCGGTGTCCTCATCCTCTCCCAGCTCTTCATTGATCACCTTGATCTGCTCCCGCAGATAGTAATCCCGCTGGTTCTGATCCATCTGGCTGCGCACCTTGTTCTGGATCTCGTCCTCGATGCGCAGGATATCCACTTCGCTGGCCAGCTTCTTGATGAGCAAAGCCATCCGGCGGCGGGGATTGAGCTGCTCCAGCACTTCCTGCTTGTCCGGGTATTTGAGGGCGGTGTTCTGGGCCACATAGTCGCACAGATAGCCTACCTCCCGGCTTTCCATCACATTGAGCACCACATCGCTGTTGACCTTGGGTACCAGATCGGTATAATCCACAAACAGCTCCTGCACATTGCGGATCATAGCCTCATCCCGCTTGGTGAGATGGGCCGGCTCTTCCGGCTGGATGGGCTCCACCATGGCGGAGAACACCGGCTCCGTGCTGGTCAGCTCCAGCAGTTTGCCCCGGCACTCCCCTTCCACCAGCACCCGGAACACATCCCCGTGGATCTTGAGGATCTGCTTGATATGGCCCACAGTGCCGATGTCATAAAGATCTTCCCGCTGGGGGTCGTCCACCTTCATATCCCGCTGGGCCAGCAAAAACACCGGCTCCCGCCGGGACATGGCCAGCTCCAGGGTCTTGATGGATTTCTGTCTCCCCACATCAAAATGAGACACCATACCCGGGAAAATCGCCAGGCCCCGCAGGGGCAAAAGCAGCATCGGCCGGGCCGAGGTGTTTTGTTCTGTATTCTGCATAAGTTCTCCTTCCCATCCCCATGGGGGACGGTTTTATGTAAGTCATCATAGATAAAATCAGTATAGCACATCGCCGCAATTTTCACAAGTTTTTGCAGAAAAAGATTGTGCACTTCGCAAAAAATGACGCCTCTTCATTCAAATGGAGTGAAAAAGAAAAAGTGGCCCGAAAGCCACTTTTTCAAAATATATTCCGGTCTTATCCTTTTTTCTTCGGCGGTTTCCGGTTGTGCTCCACCTTGGGGGCGGCTTTCTTCTCCACCGCATCCCGGGTGACCACCACACGGCTGATGGTGGGATCGGAAGGCACATCGAACATGATGCCGGTGATGATATCTTCCAGCACAGAACGCAGGCCACGGGCGCCGGTGTTCCGCTCCATAGTCTTTTCGGCGATGGCCTCCAGAGCGTCCTCTTCAAACTCCAGCTCCACCCCGTCCAGATCAAAGAGATACTGGTACTGCTTGGTCAGAGCATTTTTGGGCTTTGTGAGGATGCTGACCAGAGCCTCCTTGTCCAGGGGGTCCAGAGCGGTGATAATGGGCAGACGGCCGATCAGTTCGGGAATGATACCGAACTTCAGGATGTCCTGAGGCTCCACCTTCTGGAGAATGTCGTTTTTCTCGCTCTGCTTTTTGGACAGCACCTGGGCGCCGAAGCCCAGTCCCTGGTTGCCGCAGCGCTTTTCGATGATCTGGCCCAGGCCGTCAAAAGCGCCGCCGCAGATAAAGAGGATGTTGCTGGTGTCGATCTGGATGAACTCCTGCTGGGGATGCTTCCGTCCACCCTGAGGCGGCACATTGGCCACAGTGCCCTCCAGAATTTTCAGCAGGGCCTGCTGCACCCCTTCTCCGCTCACATCTCTTGTGATGGAGGGATTTTCGCTCTTCCGGGCGATCTTATCCAGCTCATCGATGTAGATGATGCCCTTTTCGGCCTGCTCCACATCGTAATCGGCAGCCTGGATCAGGCGCAGAAGGATGTTTTCCAC
Source organism: Ruminococcaceae bacterium AM07-15 (assembly GCA_003477405.1). Lineage (GTDB taxonomy): Bacteria > Bacillota > Clostridia > Oscillospirales > Butyricicoccaceae > Pseudobutyricicoccus. The sequence continues at coordinate 172,225 of QUDE01000002.1, read as the reverse complement.
ATCTTCGCCCACATACCCGGCCTCGGTGAGGGTGGTGGCGTCGGCAATGGCAAAGGGCACATTGAGGGTGCGGGCCAGCGTCTGGGCCAGCATGGTTTTGCCGCTGCCGGTGGGGCCCAGCATGAGGATGTTGCTCTTCTGGATCTCCACATCGGTCCCGTCCTCGCCGCCTTTTTCCAAAGAGCGGATGCGCTTATAGTGGTTGTACACCGCCACCGAAAGCACCACTTTGGCCCGGTCCTGGCCGATGACATATTCGTCCAGGATCTTTTTCAGCTGGGCAGGCCGGAGCAGTTCATCCTCTTTCTTCTTGCCCCGGGAGCGGGCTTCCTCCGCCCGCTCCTCGTCCAGAAGATCTTTGCAGATCTCAATGCATTCGTTGCAGATATAGGCCCCGGGGCCCGCGATGATCCGGCGCACTTCCTTTTGAGAACGGCCGCAGAAACTGCAGCGGATCTCTTTTTGTTCTTCGGACATGACTTACCTCTTCCATCGGTTTGACATTTTGAAAATCAGAGATTACTCCCGATGCTCAAACACCTTGTCGATCAGGCCGTATTCCTGAGCCTGCTGCGCGGTCATGAAATTATCCCGCTCGGTGTCCTGCTGGATGACCTCCAAAGGCTGGCCGGTCATCTGGCTGAGCAGACGGTTCATCCGGTCCTTGATGCGGATGATGTGGTCGGCGTGGATCTTGATATCGGTGGCCTGACCCTGCATCCCGCCCAGGGGCTGGTGGATCATGATCTCGCTGTTGGGCAGCGCATAGCGCTTGCCCTTGGCGCCGGCCGCCAGCAAAAAGGAGCCCATGCTGGCCGCCATGCCGATGCAGATGGTGCTCACATCGCACTTGATATACTGCATGGTGTCATAAATGGCCATACCGGCACTGATGGAGCCGCCGGGGCTGTTGATATAAAAGCTGATATCCTTGTCCGGGTCCTGGCTCTCCAGATAGAGCAGCTGGGCCACCACCAGGCTTGCGGTGGTGTCATTGACTTCCTCGGACAAAATGATGATACGGTCATTGAGCAGCCGGGAATAAATGTCGTACGAACGCTCCCCTTTGCTGGTCTGCTCCACTACCATAGGTACAAGGGACATAATGGGAAAACTCCTTTCTGCAGCACAGGAAGGAAGGCATGGCAGGACTTACTTGCTCTCCTCTTCCTTTTCCTCTGTCTTTTCCGCCTTCTTGGCCGTCTTCTTGGCGGGCTTCTTGGCGGTGGACTTGATGAGCTCCACAGCCTTCTGAGTCAGCAGATCGTCCTTCAGGGACTGGGCAGGCAGCAGCTGCTTGACCCGCTCCACATCGATCTTGTTCTGCTCGGCCAGGCTGGCAAATTCCTTCTCCAGCTCTTCTTCGCTCACTTCCATGTTCTCCAGCTTGGCGATCTCTTCCAGAGCCAGGCGGACCTTCACCTGCTTCTCGCCCTGCTCACGGAACAGCTTGCGGAAGGATTCCATGGACATATCGTTCATCTTCAGGTACATATCCAGTGTGACGCCCTGCATGGACAGTCTATACCCAAAGTCCTCGACAATTCTGTCGATTTGTGCTTCGATCATCACTTCGGGGATGTCGGCTTCGAAGTGCTCCAGCATGGCGTCGATCAGCTTCTCGTCATACTCGTTCTCGGCAGCCTTTTCCTTCTGCTCCCGGATCTTGGTCTTCAGGTCGGCCTTCAGCTCATCCAGGGTGTCAAACTCGGACACATCCTTGGCGAACTCGTCGTCCAGCTCGGGCTTCTGGGTCTCCTTGACCTCGTGGATCAGGCACTTGAACACGGCGGGCTTGCCGGCCAGCTCCTTGGCCTGGTACTCTTCGGGGAAAGTCACATTCACATCAAAGGGCTCGTCCACTTTCTTGCCCACCATCTGGCTCTCAAAGCCGGGGATGAACATGCCGGAACCAATGCCCAGGGTGTAATTTTCAGCCTTGCCGCCTTCAAAGGGCTTGTCGTCCACAAAGCCTTCAAAGTCAAAGACAACGGTGTCGCCGTCCTTCACTTCCCGCTCCACGGTGACCAGGCGGGCGTTGCGGTCCACCATGCGGCTGAGCTCTTCCTTCACATCCTTCTCGGTGACGGAAACCCGGCCCTTTTCCACGGTCAGGCCCTTGTAGCCCTCGATCTTCACTTCGGGCTTGACGGTGACAGTGGCCTTGAAGGTGAAGCCTTCGGGAGAGATGTCATCCACCATGATCTGGGGATGATCCACGGGCTGGATCTTGCTCTCTTCCACGGCCTTGTCATAGGCTTCGGGATAGCACATATTCACAGCGTCCTCAAAGAAAACGCCTTCGCCATACAACTTCTCGATGATCTTCCGGGGAGCCTTGCCCTTGCGGAAGCCGGGGACGCTCATACGACCCACATTTTTCCGATAGGCCTGTTCCATGGCCTTTTCGAACTCTTCCTTGCCGACTTCGATGGTCAGCTCCACCTGATTCTTTTCCTTTTTCTCAATGCCCTTCAGCTGCATTTGAGTTTCCTCCTCATACAAATATCTTTCTTTTAAGGTTTTATCATCACTGGCCGGAAGCGGAGATAATCGGCGGATACCACCTGGTAACTCACCCCGTCCCGCTCGCCGGAAAAGGCCCCCCGCAGGCTTTCCCCATGAAGGTGGCCGTAATAGCACCGGCTGACGCCATAGCGGCGCAAAAGCCCGGTGATCTCCCGCACCTCATAAGGGTCCTTCCCTGCCAAGATGGGGGGATAATGGAGAAAACAGAAGATTTCTCCCTGGGGACTTTGCTGCCGGGCCGCCTGCAGCGACGCTTCCAGACGGCAAAGCTCCCGCTTGAACACCTTTTCATCTCCTGCGGCCGGGTCCGATGGATCATAGCACCAGCCCCGGGTGCCGCACAAGGCGGTGTCCTTATAAAAAATACAATTATTATGCAAAAAAGACAAGGTCTTTATTTGATGATTTTCAAAAAATTTATTCATTTTGGTGACCGTCTGCCACCAAAGATCGTGATTGCCCTTGATGAGAATCTTTTTCCCCGGGAAGGAATCCACCAGCTTGAAATCGGCCAGGGCCTGCTCCAGGTTGAGCCCCCAGGACAGATCGCCGCAAAGCACCACGGTGTCGTCCTCCTTCAGGGTCTGGGAGAAGGCTTCCACGATCTTTCGCCGGTAATCCTGCCACACGCCCCCGAACACATCCATGGGTTTGCCGCTGGACTCCGACAGGTGCAGGTCTCCAATGGTATAGAGCGCCATGCTCCCCTCCTTTTATTCAAAGGCGTTTTCCAGGTGATGAATCTCACCGCCGGGATAGACCTCGATCACATCAAAGCGGATCTGAGGCGGCTTTTCCTGTGCACTCAGCCATTGCAAAGCGGTCAGCCGCAGCCTTTGCTGCTTGTGGGCGTCCACCGCCTCCAGGGCCTTGGCAAACCGGTCGCTCTTCCGGCTTTTCACCTCCACCATGGCCACGATCCCCCGTTTTTTCACAATGAGATCGATCTCCCCATAGCGGCTGCGGTAACCGGCCTCCAGCAAGGTATAACCCTTTTTCCGCAGGTATTCCGCCGCCAGAGCCTCCCCTCGCTTTCCAGCCAGAGTGGTGTTCATTTTTTGCCACCGCTCAGGATCTTGCCCAGAAAACTCTCCCGGTGAATGGGACAGGGACCTTTTTCCAAGATGGCCTGCCGGTGATCCTTGGTACCATAGCCCTTGTGCTTTGCAAAGCCATAGCCCGGATAGGCCTCCTCCATTTTTTCCATGTACCGGTCCCGGCTCACCTTGGCCAGGATGGACGCGGCGGCCACACTGGCGCTCTGCCGGTCTCCGCCTACCACGCACACCGTCTCGATCCCGGAAAATCCCGGGTCCCGGTTGCCGTCCACCAGCAATAGATCAGGGGCGAGCCCCATCTGCTCCACCGCCCGGTGCATGGCCAAAAAAGTGGCCTGCAAAATGTTCAGCTGGTCGATTTCCTTTTCATCGGCCCACCCTACCCCGAAGGCCAGGGCCTTGGCCGTGATCTGGCTGAACAGGATCTCCCGGCGGCGGGGCGAGATTTTTTTGGAATCATCCAGCCCCTCCAAAGGCTCTGTGGGGTCCAGAATCACCGCCGCGGCGCACACCGGCCCGGCCAAAGGCCCACGACCGGCTTCGTCAATACCGCAAAGGGCGGAAAATCCCTTTTGCCGGAAAAGCTCGTCAAACAGATACAGCTCGCTGCTTTTATTCATGGGCGTCCTCCGGAGGCGGCTGCAAAGTGATCCGCCCCAGTTTGCCGCTGCGGAATTCATCCAGCAGCACCCGGGCCATCCGCTCGGTGTTGCAATAGCCTCCGGCCTGGAGGAATCCCCGGGCCCGGGCCAGATCTTCCAGCACATCATAGGAAGGCTTGTCCGCCGTGCTCTCCACCTTATACCGTTTTTCCAAAGCACCCGGCGCCTGTTGGCGCAAGGTGTCGATGAGGTGGCAGGCCAGCTCTTCCAGCTCCAGAATCTCATCGTTGATGGTACCGGTGAAAGCCAGCATCAAACCCGTCTCTTCATCTTCGATTTTGGGCCACAGCATACCCGGGGTGTCCATCAGCTCCACGCCCCCTTTCAGGGCGAACCACTGTTTCTGCCGGGTGACGCCGGGTCTGTCCTGAGCCACCGCCGAACGACGGCCCAGAATCCGGTTGATGAAAGAGGATTTTCCCACATTGGGGATACCGCAGGCCATAATGCGGATGCTTTTGCCCTTCAGCCCCTTTTCCTCATTGCGGGCGATCTGCTGGGCCATCACCTGGCGCACCAGGGGGAGAAACTCCCCGTAGCCGCCGCCGTTCTGGCTGTCCAGAGCGATCACCGGAAAACCCTGTTTTTTGAAATAATCCTTCCAGCCCTCGGTGCGTTGAGGATCGGCCTGATCGGCCCGGTTGAGGACGATGATCCGTTTTTTCTGCCCGGCCAGGGCGGAAAGATCGGGATTGCGGGAAGCCCAGGGAATCCGGGCGTCCAGCAGCTCGCACACCAGATCGATCTGGCGGATATCCTCCTGCATCAGGCGCTTGGTTTTGGCCATATGGCCAGGATACCAGTTGATCTTCATGACAAAGAACCCACCCTGCTAAAGGGGAAGATGCGGAAGATCGCCTTCCCCACGATTTTTTCATAGGGGATCGTGCCCACTTCATAGAGTTTGCGGCTGTCCGAGCTGCCGTTGCGGTTATCGCCCATGACAAACACTTCCCCTTCCGGCACAGTAAAGGCGCCGGTAAGGTCACCGGTGTACATGGCCTGGCCGGCCAGATCGTTGATATAGGGCTCATACAGGGCTTCGCCGTTTACATAGACCACGCCCTCTTCCCCATCGATCTCCACCGTGTCGCCCCCCAAGGCAATGACACGCTTGACCAACGGCTCATCCATAAAACCATCGGCCATAAGCACCACAATATCCCCCCGCTCCGGCTCATCATAGCCGAAGGAAGAAATCAAAAGCTGATCCCCCTCGTGAAGGGTGGGATACATGGAAGACCCCACCACACCGGAAAGACGCACAAAAAAGGCACAGATCACCACTAAGACGGCCAGGGCATAGACCAATGCCTCGGCCCAATCGAACAGATCGGCGCTGACGGAGCGCTTTTTGCCATCGTCCTCCCAAGGCTCTTTTTGCTTTGAAAGCTCTGTTTCCTCTTCCTCACGGAATTGCTGTTCGTCCATCACATCATCCTCCAAAGCGCGGGACGGGCCGTTTCACAGGCCCGGCTGGGTATAAAAAGAAGAGGGACAGAATTGCTCCGTCCCTGCATCCTCTTAGATATCCTGTTTGACTTTAGCAGCCTTGCCAACTCTGTTACGCAGGTAGTAAAGCTTGGCTCTTCTGACTTTGCCCTTGCGGACCACTTCCACCTTCTCCAGGTTGGGGGAATGGACGGGGAAAGCCTTTTCTACGCCTACGCCGTAGGATACGCGGCGAACGGTGAATGTCTCCTGGATGCCGCCGTGCTTCATAGCGATGACGGTGCCCTCAAAGACCTGAATTCTTTCACGGTTGCCTTCTTTGATCTTGGCGTGCACCCGAACGGTGTCGCCGATGCCGAAGTTGACAGCGTCAGGCTTCAGCTGGGATTCGGTCAGTTTTTTTACGAGATCCATAATTCTCTTTCCTTTCGTTCATAGATGTTCGTGCCCTGACTGCGGCAGAGGACCATCCGTAATGCATGCCCGATTATAATACCACACAAATCCCCTGATTGCAAGGGTTTCCTGGTTTTTTTGAAAGTTTTTTCTTTCCCGGGCGCCAGAGGGGAATGGTTTTATTTCCCTTTCCCCGTTTGGAAAAAGTCCTTCCCTTCCCCATCCAGGATGCTCTGGCGCACATAAAGGGGCCTGTCCTCCCGCTCTATTTTGTCATGGAAACGGAGGATGTCGGTGATGTAGCTGGGGTTCAGCGGATCGTCCCCGGCCTTGAGCACGCACCGGCAGCAGAAGCCTTCCCCTTCGGAAAAAAACTCCAGGGAGCGCACATAATCCCCCAGCACCACTTCCCGGTCGCCCCGTTTGGAATGCTTCAAAATCTTCACTTCTCCCTCAAACAAAGCGGGGATGCTCTCATCCCAGGGAGAGGAATAGTGCACCTCATAGCCGCAAAAGGCGATCTGGTTCACCGGGCAGGATGCCTGTCCCACTTCCAGCACCCGCAGACCGTGGGGCAAAACCCCGTTGAGCCGATGGGCCAGATCCTCCGGCAGAGTGTCCTCCGTCAGGTCGAAATCGGCCAGCTCGCACTGGCTTTGGTAGCCGGTGGACAGAGGCACCAGAATGGACAGATAGATATGAGGATTGAACCCCTCGGTGTACCGCACAGGCAGTTTGGCCCGCACCAAGGACCGCTGGAGGGTGTTCATCAGGTCCAGATGGGAAATATAGGCGGAGTATTCGTTTTTCTCAAATTTGATTCTCACTTTAAACATCACAGGGCCTCCCGCAGGACAGAGTCAGCGCGCCGCAATTCCGGCATCCGGCGGCGCAGTCCGGTGTGGCGACCCCCTTGAGGGCCTGCTGGTATTCGCTCCACAGATAACTTTTGCACACACCGGAGAAAATGTGATCCCAGGGCAGGACCTCTTCTTCCTTGGGCGAGCGGTAGGCATAGAAATCCGGGTCCAGAGAGCACTCCTGAAAGGCTTCCATCCAGGCATCGAACTTGAAATATTCATCCCAGGCGTCCAGGTTGCAGCCCTTCTCCCAGGCCTTGTAAATCACCTGAGACAGCCGCCGGTCACCCCGGGCGAACACCGCTTCCAGATAGCTTGCGTCCCCATGGTGCAAGTTAAAGCTGACATTCTTGATCTTCAGCTGCTCCCGCAGCAGTTCCTGCTTCCGCCGCACCTCTTCCCGTGTGGCCTGTCCCACCCACTGGAAGGGGGTCTGGGCCTTGGGCACAAAGGTGGACACGCCCACATTGATCTTGATGCCCCGGGCCTTGTTTTTGGCGGTCTTCCGGAAGGTGTAGATCACATCCCGGACGATCTGGGCAATACCCGCCAGATCCTCGTCGGTCTCGGTGGGCAGGCCCATCATAAAGTACAGCTTGACGCTGTTGTAGCCCGCGCCGAAGGCGATGGCGCAGGAATGGAGCAGATCCTCTTCGTACAGATTTTTGTTGATCACATCCCGCAGCCGCTGAGTGCCTGCTTCCGGTGCAAAGGTCAGGCCGCTTTTGCGCACCTTCTGCACATTCTCCATCAGCTCCAGGTTGAAGTTATCCGCCCGGAGAGAGGGCAGGGCCAGGTTCACATGGCGGGGCTCGCAGTAATCCACCAGCTCGGTGCACAGCTCGTCCAGCTGCGGATAGTCGCTGGAACTGAGAGAGGTGAGGGACACCTCGTCATAACCGGTGCTCTCCACCAGCTTCTTGGCCTGCTCCACCAGAGTGGCGGCATTTTTGGCCCGGATGGGCCGGTAGGTGTACCCGGCCTGGCAGAACCGGCAGCCACGGCGGCAGCCGCGGAACAGCTCCACCATGGCCCGGTCAAAGACGATGTCGGTGGAGGGGACGATGAAGCTGTCGGGATAATAGACCTTGTCCAGATCCCGGATGATGGCCTTCTTCACCTGCTGGGGCGCTCCGTTTTTCGCCGTAATGGCCTGAACGGTGCCGTCCTCATTGTAGGTCACATCGTAGAAGGCGGGCACATAAACCCCTTCGATGGAAAGGGACGCTTTCAGGAAGGTTTCCTTGTCCCAGCCCTCTTTTTTGGCTTTGCGGTAAAGCTCCACCAAGGCCGGCAGGTTCTCCTCCCCTTCTCCCACCAGAATGATGTCGAAAAAGTCCACCACCGGCTCCACATTGTAAACACAGGGGCCGCCGGCAATGACCAGCGGGGTCAGCTCTGTTCTCTCCCGGGAGAACTTGGGCACCCCCGCCAGATCCAGCATATTGAGCACCGTGGTATAATTCAGCTCATACTGAAGAGAAAAGCCGAAAATGTCAAATTCCGAAGCGTAGTCCTTGCTCTCCAGGCCATAGAGGGGCACGCCATGACGGCGCATCTCCCGCTCCATATCCGGGGCGGGAGCATACATCCGCTCGCACCACACGCCCTCCATGGCGTTTAAGCGGCCATAGAGGATCTTGGAGCCCAGATGGCTCATGGCAATCTCATAAAGCTCCGGAAAGCAAAGGGCAAAGCGGCAATCCACCTGCTCTTTGTCCTTCACCACCTGATTGTATTCCCCGCCGGTATACCGGGCGGGCTTTCGCACATTGTCCAGACATTGTTTGATTTTATAGTCCATGTTTCCTCCCGAAAAGCCATTCGATACCTTATACTATAAAGCTTTTCCGGCCCGGTGTAAAGTAATTTCGTACCAAACGCCCCAGCACGGCCCCGGCGCACACCAGCAAGGTGCAGTTTCCCCCGGAGGAAACGAAGAGGACGGCCCCGGCACAAAGGAGCAGCACCCCCACCGCCAGGGAGGATGCGGTGAGCACCCGGTCGCTCCACTCCAGCTCTCCCCTGCGCAGCAGCATGGCCCGGAGGAAGACACCCCCATCCAAGGGCAGAGCGGGCAGAAGATTGAAACAGCCCAGAATGGCGCTGCATCCGCAGAACAGATAAATCCCCTCCCAAGGCAGCCGGTTGGCCAGAAAAGCCCCCACTCCGCAGGAAAGCAGATTCATCCCCGGCCCCATAAGGGCGATGAAAGCATCCTTGCCATAGGTGTCCCGGCTGCACCGATAGCGGATATCCATGCCCCCCAGTCCCAGCACCAGCCGCTCCACCTGCCCGCCGCACAACCAGATGGCCCCTATGTGCCCGCCTTCGTGGATGGCCACGGCCAATAAAAGGGCGGCCAGAAGAGAGATGCTCTCGCAGCACAGCAGCAGGGCACAAAGCAGCACAAAGGCCCCGGAAAGACCGTATTTTTTCCCCATATCTCTAAGCCCCCAGCTTTACATAATCGTTGGGATCGATGATCTTGCCGTTCTTTTTCATTTGGAAGTGAAGATGAGGCCCGGTGGACTGGCCGGTGGAACCCACCTTGCCGATTTCCTGCCCCATTTCCACCTGCTGGCCCTTTTTCACCGTCACGCTGTCCATGTGGCCGTAAAAGGAGGTGAAGCCGTCCCCGTGGTCCACCAGGGCATAGTTGCCATACACCGTGCCCACTCCCACTTCCAGCACCGTTCCTCCGGCAAAGCTGCCGATGGGAGTGCCCTTGTTAGCCCCGATGTCCACCCCGTGGTGAAATTTATATTCCCCGTCGATGGGATGATCCCGCCATCCGTAGGGGGATGTGACCACTCCCTGCAAAGGCGCGGCGCAGGGCGCGGAAAAGGTGTAGGTGTTGCCGTCCACCTCTTCCGGCAAAGAAGAATCGGCGCTTTCCTCCCCTTTCCCCCAGATCAGCTGCAGCTGGGACACCTCCCAGGCGGGATAGGGGGCCTCACACACGCCGCCGGTTTCGCTCTGCCATAAAAAAAGGCGGCCGGTTTTCACTCCGGCCGTCTTTTCGATCTGGGCGGATTCCGGCGAAATTTCATCGATCTCCTCCTGAGAAGGCTCCTGATAGTCCGCCGCGTTCCCCTGATCTTCTTCCTGTGTTTCCTGTTTTTCCGTTTTTTCCTCTTCCTCCCCGCTTTCTTCTCCGTCCTGGCCCAGCAGCTTTTTGCCAAAGACAAAGAGGGCGTCCTCTTCGTCTTCCTGCCCGGCCACCTGGCGTCCCAGCACGGCCACCGCTTCCTTCAGATCCATATCCCCGCCAAAAAGGGATGCCACCGTCTGCCGTACCGCCTGGGGTGTCTCGCCGGGGGAAAAACGGAGATAGAGGGCCAGCGCCACAAGAGCGCAAAGCAGGATGGTGCGTATCCGAGGCCCTCCTTCTTCTTCCCTGCCCCGGCCATAGCCCCGGCTGTAAGCCCTGCGGGCCGCCTTCACCGGTTTATATCTTCGGCTTTGCATGGAATCCCTCCTCTGCTTCCCTGCTACAAAATGATGCAGATCAGCCCGCTGCTGTTTTCGTTGACGATCCGCTGCAAGGTCTCCTGGATCTTGGCCCGGGCCTCTTCGGGCATCCGGTAGAGCTTGTTGTTCAGTCCCTCGTTCACCAGCTCGTGGAGGGATTTGCCGAAGATGTTGCTCTCCCAGATCTTCTCCGGGGAGTCCTCGAACTCGCTGAGCAGGTAGTGCACCAGCTCCTCCGACTGCCGCTCGCTGCCCACAATGGGAGAGACCTCGGTTTTGATGTCGGCCCGGATCATGTGAATGGAAGGGGCGCTGGCCTTGAGCCGCACCCCAAAGCGTCCCCCCTGGCGGACGATCTCCGGCTCATCCAGGGTCATTTCGCTGCGGGAGGGCATGACGATGCCGTAGCCCGTCTGCCGCACCTGATCCAGGGCACTGCGGATGCGTCCGTATTCTTCCCGGATGCTGGAAAGCTCACAGAGCAAGGGTAGGAAATCGGCCTGGTCCCGGATCTCAATGCCGCTGCGCTGGGAAAGGATGGTGTAATAAAGGGAATCCTCCGCCATGATGCGGATCTCCACCGCTCCCTCTCCCAGGGGCATAGAGGTGATCAGGCTGTCGCTGATGTAGGGGCACTCCGAAAGCCCTTCCAGGGCCTGCTTCACATCCCGCATCCGGCTGATCTGGCCAGTACAGCGATAGATGGTGTCATAGATCTGGCAGCGGATCTCGTTGTCCGGCTCCAGCACATTGACCCAGCTGGGCAGAGTGTAGCGGAACTCCTTGGCTGGGAATTCGTACAGCACGGTGCGCAGTACCCCTTCGATATCCCCCTGGGTGAGGTTGGCACAGTCCAGAGCCAGACAGCTCACCTGGTACCGCTCTTCCAGCTGCCGCCGCAGCTTCTGGGCCTCGGGGGAACGAGGCTCCACGCTGTTGAGCACCAGCACAAAGGGCTTTTGCAGCTCCTTCAGCTCTTCCACCACCCGCTCTTCCGCCTGGATGTATTCCTCCCGGGGCAGATCGGAAATGGTCCCGTCGGTGGTGACCACAATGCCGATGGTGGAGTGTTCGGTGATGACCTTCCGGGTGCCGGTCTCCGCCGCTTCCCGCAGGGAGACTTCGTGATCGAACCAGGGGGTAGAGACCATCCGGGGAGCGTCTCCCTCCAGCTGGCCCAGGGCCCCGTCGATCATATACCCCACACAGTCGATCATCCGCACATTGAAATGGGTGTTTTCGTCCAGGGCGATGTCCACGGCGTCCTCGGGGACGAACTTGGGCTCCGCCGTCATGATGGTGCGGCCGCTGCCGCTTTGGGGCAGCTCGTCTTTGGCCCGCTCCCGCAGATACACATTGTCGATGCGGGGCAGAACCATGGTCTCCATAAAGCTTTTGATGAAGGTGGACTTGCCTGTGCGCACCGGCCCCACCACGCCGATATAGATATCCCCTTCGGTACGAAGGGCGATATCCTCATAAATGCTGCTCTTTTCCACTGCTATTCCTCCCTGCGGATGTTTGTCTCTCAGCGCTGAAAGGGGATCATCACCAGCTGGCCCTTTTCCAAAGCGCCGCCCGTTTCCAGATGGTTTGCCGCCATGATATCCCCCGGGGATGTGCGGAAGCTCTTGGCCAGAAGCCACACGGTTTCCCCGCCCTCGGCCCGGCGAAGAATGAGGGAAGCCTTGGGGCGTGCGGGCGCCGGGGCGTTTTCGTCCATCTGGCAATCCACCACCTGACGCACCGGCTTTCCGCTCTGGCCGGTGAGATGGAAAGCCACCGGCCCTGTGAGCTGGCATGCACCGTCGGCCCATTTCAGGCTCAGGCCGGAAATATCACACTGGCACAGGCAGTCCTCCCCTTCCATGGGTGGAAAATGTCCCTCCCAGGAAACCACCTGGTCATACTGCATGGGCTGGCCATCCCCTGTCATGCACAGCAGATTGACGCACACTTCTCCATGAGCCACCCCTTCTTTGCCAATGGCCCCGCAGCTTTTCACGCTGGCCGACCAATCCAGCAGTGTGTCGGCCTGCTCCGGAGGCGAAAGAGTGGCCCGCATTTCGGCGGAAGCCTCTCTCTCGCACCGGGCCAGAGGCAGATCCAGCGGCTCCTGCTGCAAGGTGCATCCCCCTTTGGTGGAAAAGGCATCCATCAGCACTTCATACTGCACCGGCCGGTGAATGGACACCATCACATCGGCGGCGATATCCCAGGAAAGGAAGGGGCCTTCCTCGTCAGAGGACAAATTGCAGGCGCAGTTTTTCACGCTGTATTCCACCTGGGCGGCATCCCCTTCCTCCGCCCCTTCCAGCTCCACGATCTGGGAATAGGGAATGGAAAAGCTCTCCTTTTCCATGGCCCCGGTGCTCTGCCGCAGCAGCAGGGCCTCCCCCTGGGCGCTGCCCCGGAGCATCACCTTTCCGGAGATCACCCGGATGTCCTCGGTGACCAGTTTGCAGCTGGTGCGCAGCACTTTGTCTCCCGTCGATCCTTCCGGGCTTTTCTGGCGCACATCTTCGTGGAGGGAAAATCCCTTTTCCTTCATGGAGAGGGCGGACTCAAAGGAGAAAGTCTGGGTCAAAGCCTGCATCCCCTCTTCTTCCCCGCCCCGGATTCCCTGGCACACCTCATATTCTTTGGGGGCGCACACCTGGGTCTCCAGTCCGAACTGGGCCCGCAAAGTGAATTTCCGGGGGTTGAGCATCCGCCCCTCCAGCCGGTGGAGGGAGCCTTTGACAAACACCAGATCCTGTCCCTTGCACCCTCTGGCCTCCACCAAGGCGGCAAAGGGAATGGTGCAGTCCAGCGCACACAGCGGCCCGCCCTGTTCCCCTTTATAGACCAAGGTCCCCCGGATGTTCCCCGACACCATCACCCGATCGGTCTGCACCAGCTTTTCCCGGATCTCCAGCGAACCCAGAGCACAGCAGATGGTCTCTATATCGGGGAATGTATCCGGCACGATGGCATCCAGGGACTCTTCGTGGCTGGTGGACGCGCGGGATACCGTTGCATATTGGAGGGCGCGGCTTTTGATCAGTTCCATTGTAACCCTTCTTTCCCGAATTTTGATCATTGCATCTATACGCCCTCGTCCCGAAAGATATGACAAAAGGGCCGCTTCGGAAAAATTTCCGAAACGGCCCCCTTTTTTGCTTCATTCTTCGCCGCCGATGCCGAACACCTTCCGCAGCAGGCCGCGGAACATTTTCGGGGCCTTCACCACCATGATCTTCACCCAACACACCTCCCAATCCAGCGTCAAAGCAGGCACAGGCAGACAAGGACGGCCATGATGATGACAAAGCACAGCCAGGGCGGCAGAAGCATCGCCAACAAAATGCCGGCCACCAGCGCAGCCAGGCAGGGCAGGCATCCCCGTCTGTTACAGCAAGGTCTCATGTGCAACACTCCAATACTCTGTACTACCAGTATATTGGCCCCGGCATCTTTTTGTGATGGGATCTTGATTTTTTCATAGACGGGTAAAACCCTTTGTTGCTAGCTTGTATGTCATGCATCGCCACAAGGCTTCTTTTGAACCACTCGCCTAGCGAGTGGTTTTCTATATGCAAAAAATAGGGCGTGGATAGCGACTTGGCTATCCACGCCCCAAAAACAGGCAGTGGGATGTATTTTCTCCGATCCCCCCAGATGGAGGTCAGATCAAAAGAGGTAGATGTATCTCAATCACGGCCTCCTTTGCGGTGCCGCTCTTATCATGGCGCACCTATGGGACACTTTATCCCAAGGGAAAGAGTGGCTGGATCAAACCAGAAAACAATCATTATGCCCCCTTACGCTCGATCGATTTGCGATTTATCAAACCCTGAAAGATCTTCCATCGCCCACAGGTACTTCCCGGGCACGATCTTTACTTTCCACTTGTCTAATTCACTCCAGCTTTTATTCTCAGCCGCTTTGCAGTACAGGCAGATTCCTTTTAATTTGATGACTCTCTCCCTGTCACTCAACTTAACATATGGCAAAGACAGATAATGATTGTCCAGACTGGAGCCGCACATTGGAAGCACCAGAGTAGCCTCCCCGACTTTCTTAGCTCCGTCAAAGATCTCCGCAGTGAGAGATCCGTCCACAAAATAGGAGGTGTCACCGATTTTAATGGACGCCGGATCCATTTCCACAGTTACAGCAAGTGTGCCGGTCTTGTACTCTTCGGAATTGTAAGAATACGGAGCGACATTTATTTCATCAAAGTGAAGATATTCTAATATCTTTTCCTTGGGCAGGTCTGCGATCTTTTTGCTTGAAAACCGTTTTGCCATCTCCTCTGTTTTGCCTGCGGCAGTCCTTGCGTTCATCCCAACGCTGATCACCATGGCATTGACTGCATTGACCCCCTGGTTGTATGCCTCAATCTGAGCGTTCCGCTCCGCTGTCCGGGACAGGGATGCGAGAGCGGGAATGGGGCCGCCGATCCCTGCCGCCGTACCCGCCAGTATCATGCCGTCTGATGTCTTTTTGGTCTGGAGTAGCTTGGGTGAAGGGCCTCCCCGCAGTCTCCGTATTTCATCGGCAGCCATGGTCTGAAGTTTATCTTCCGGGGGCAGATCGGCGTAGGCCGTGAGCTCCGCCCATTCCGCTTTTTCAATTTCCTTCTGCTTGTTTCTGTTTTTTTTCCTGCCTTCGTCTGACTCTTTCTTGATCTGGAATACATCCCCCAGCATGACTTGGTCCTTTCCAGATAACAAATATGTATCCGTTGGCAGCAAATTACACTCTATTGCAGTTTTTCGCACTTCCTCTTTTATGCCAAGATTATCACTGATTGTAAAAATTCCCTTCTCTACGCAGCGGTCAAAAAATAATGCTTCATTCTTCGGCCTGTCCAACTCCCTTTGTCTTTCTACTTTCTTTTTCTTCTTCTCATCATATACCATCCCTGCAACGAAACACGCAATCGCAAAGATCATAGGGAACATAACTGCACTGTCCATCTTTCATTCCTCCATCCGTACACATCATTTTTATTTATAAGGACCTGCTACAACTGGTACCAGCAAAGCAGCCACAGCTCTCAGCTGCTTTGGTTTTCTCCATGCCGCTCCACATTCCCTCCCGTCTGCGTCTATATGTCCCGCCTCAGAGCCTCATACTTCGGCCTTAGATGATCCAGCATTCGTCCCAGCCGCTCCACGGAATAAGTCCAACCATATTCTGCCGCCAGCACCAGCACCCACTGCCGGTTCTCCGGCGGGGCCAGGTCCCTATTGTCCACAATCCCGTACCGGATGCGGCAGCGGCGATAGAACCAAAAAAAACGGTCGGTACTTCGCTGTGGAAGATGTTTTTCGCCGCAAAACAGGTTTTGATATGTAGTACGCCACGATCCCGATTTAGTACATATTTCACTACCATATCGGTTACCTCCCGTGTATTGACTACATACTTTTTGTTCTGTTGTTACACATCCTATTTTATCTTTCAACTATACCAAGTTTTACTTGTCAAATCAAGTATTCCAAGAACTTCCGAAAAAACTCTGCGCATACCAACAAAAGGGCAGCGCCAGAAGGCGCTGCCCTTGCAGAAATCAGTATGGTGTTAAGCGACCAGCCGCTATCGGGAAAAGATCAGGAAGGCCCGGCCCTCTTTCACCTGGATGATCACTTCCCCTGAAGGCGCTTCGTTGCTCACAGTGAGAGAATCATCCCGCTGGACTACAGCATCCTGGAGGGGATATTTCGCCCCCCGGATGGTCACTCCCCGCAGCTCCTGATCGATGGGCAAAATGGAAAAATACCGGTAACAGGCCGGCACCTGCACCGGGCCGCTTTCCAAAAGCTGCACCAGGTTATCCCGGTCTGCAATCAGCCCATGCACCCCTTTTTTCTCCAGGGCCTCCAGCAAATGAAGATTGCAAAGCAAATGATCCAGCCGCCCGCCGGTGGCGCCGGTGATGAGCACATGGCTGCATCCCCGCCGCACTGCTTCCTCCAGGCAGCTCTGGGTGTCGGTGAAGTCCTTTTCCATGGGAAGACGCACCACATCTTTTGCCCCGTCTCCCCCGCCGGAATCCATATCACCGATGAGGATATCACAGGGGATGCCCAGTTTTTCCGCCTTTTGCAGTCCCCCGTCGGCGCAAAGCACCAGAGGAGACGGCAGAGCATCATAGGCCGATCGGATATAGCCGATCTCCTCTTCGGGAGATGCGGCAATGACAAAGGCCCAGTTCATTTGTTTTCCCACTCTTTCCATTGGGCCATCTCCTCATAGAGCTTCCGGTAGCTTTCCAGCCGGGAGGGAGCAATGGCCCCTTCCCGGGCCCCTTGGTCCACGGCGCAGTCCGGCTCTTTGCAATGGGCGCAGCCGGAAAAACGGCACTGGCCCAGAAAGGGTTCAAACTCGGGGAAATACTGCTCCAGTTCCTCCTTGGGGATGTGCTCCATCCGGGAGATATCAAAGGAGGAAAAGCCGGGGGTATCGGCCAGATACCCTTCGGCCACGAAGAACAGCTCCACCCGGCGGGTGGTGTGCCGTCCCCGGCTGATGCGGCTGATGGAGCCGGTCTCCATCAGCACCCCCTCTTCCAGGCGATTGAGCAGGCTGGATTTGCCGATGCCTGAGTTGCCGGTGAAGGCCGACACCTTCCCCCGCAGCATCTGCCGCAGCTCCTCCACCCCTTCGCCGGTCTCGGCGCTGGTGGAGAGCACGGGAAACCCGGCTTTTTCGTAAATCAGGCGAAAATCCCGGCTCGGGTCCACATCCTGCTTGTTGAGCACCAGAATAGGCTGAATCCCCTGGCGCAGAGCGATGACGCTCACCTTGTCGATGAGATAGGGATCTGTCACCGGGCTGGCCTGGCTGGCCACGATGAACAGCTGGTCGATGTTGGCGATGGGCGGGCGCTGGAGGAAGTTTTTCCGGGGCAGGATCTGGGTAATCAGCCCTTCTTCCCCCCGCTCTTCCACCATCACCCGGTCGCCCACCGCCGGTTTTTCCCGGCGGTTGAGGCGAAGCCGTCCTCCGGCCTTGCACTCGATCTGCCGTCGGCCAGTGTGGACATAGTAAAAGCCGCCGATCCCCTTGAGGATCACCCCTTCCACTTGATTGCTCATTGGAAGGTCACCGTTTCCCGGGAAATGGTCTGGCCATTTTCCATAATGTGTACCTCATGATCTCCTTCCAGCGCCTTGAGACGCACGCTCACTGTACCTTCGGAGGGATCGTGTTCCTTTTCATAGGCCACTTCGCCGTCCACTTCCACCACCACGCGGATGGGAGCTGTGGGATCGTCTTCACTGGGCACCAGCGTGATCACCTGAGTGATGGTCACTTCCTTCTGCTGAGGCCCTTTGCTCACTTCGAAATTCAGCGGTGTGTTTTCATCCACCATGTCGCCCGGATCGGGGGACTGGCCCACAATGGTTCCCGCCGGCTGGCTGCTCTCCACTTCGGTGGTGGAACCCATGGTCAGGCCGTATTTCTCCACTTCGCTGCGGGTCACATCGTTGATGTTCCATTGGAGGAAATTAGGCGTCTTTTTCTGGGGGATCTCCGGCCCCATGCTCACATACAGGGTCACCACATCCCCGTCGCTCAGTTCTTCTCCCTTTTCGGGCACCGTGCGGATGACGGTATCTTCGGCGTCATCGTCGGAATACTCCTCCTGGGTCTGCACAGTGATGGTGATGCCCGCTTTGGTGGCGGCATTCTTGATATCCAGTTCGGCCTGGCGGGAAGTCTGGCCCACCACATCCACCATTTCCATGGCCGGTGCGCCTTTGCACACCTCTACATAGATCACTTTGTCCTCGCCCAGGGTTTCCCCGGCTTCGGGGTCCTGGCTGAGGATCTCCCCTTCTTTGGCATCTTTGTCATAAATGCGGGTCTTTTCTTTGATGATGATCCCCTGCTCTGTGATCTCCGGATCGGCAATCACATCCTGATAAACCTTGCCCACCAGCCTGGGGGCTTTCAAAGTAGTTTCAGCCGCCGGTTTTTTGTCGCTGCCAAAAGGATTGATGACGGCAAAGATAAAGAAACCTGCACCGATGGCGAAAATGGCGATGGCCAGAATGGTGAAAATCAGCGAGCTGGAAATCCGTCGTTTTCCCCGCTCTTCCTCTTCTTCCTCCTCGTCATCCTCTTCCACCGGAGCTGCCGTTTTCAGACGCTGGGCATTCTTGCGCTGGGCCGCAGCCTGGAGCTCCGAAGAATACTGAATCACCTGGGTCTCTTCCGGGTCCCGGGATCGGGCAGCACTCACCGGGTGAACCGCGGCCACATCGATCTTGTAATGGGGATCATCCCGGAAATTCTCCATATCCCGGATCATATCCGTGGCGCTGCGGTAGCGGTCGGCCGGCTGAGGCGCCATGGCCTTCATCACAATGTCTTCCAGCGTCTTGGGAATGTCGGGCACATGATCTCTGGGGGGCAGGGGCACCGAGTTGATGTGCTGCAAGGCCACCGCCAGAGGGGTGTCTCCTTCAAAGGGCAGACGCCCGGTGAGCATTTCATACATGACAACGCCCAGAGAGTAAAGATCCGAGCGGTTGTCGATATGGCCGCCCCGGGCCTGCTCGGGAGACACATAATAAACCGAACCAATGGCCTCCCGCATATTGTAAGTATTGTTGCTGGCGGCCTGGCGGGCGATGCCGAAATCGGCCACCTTCACCGTGCCGTCCCGCAGCACCATGATGTTCTGGGGCTTGATATCCCTATGGATGATGCCCCGGCCATGGGCGTGCTCCAGCGCCTTTGCGATCTGGAGGGCAAAGAAAACCGTTTCCTTCCACCCCAGAGGGCTTTTCCGCTCCATGTAATCCTTCAGGGTGATGCCGTCGATCAGCTCCATGACGATGTACTCCACATCCCCTGTGCGGGACACATCGTACACCGACACGATGTTGGGATGGGACAGCATAGCTACCGCCTGGGATTCATCCCGGAAGCGCCGGCGGAACTCCTCGTCCTGGGCCAGCTCCTCCTTGAGAATCTTCACCGCCACAAACCGGTTGAGTCTGTGGCACTTTGCCTTGTATACAACGGCCATGCCGCCGCGCCCGATAACCTCCAGAATCTCATAGCGGTTATCGAGCATTTTGCCGATATATTTATCCACCGTACACTCCTCCTAGAATGATGCCAGCAAAACAGTGATATTGTCCCGTCCGCCCCGATCCTTGGCGATGTCGATCAGGGTGTCGCAGGCCTTTTCCGGCTCCTGGGACTGGAACACTTCATAATAGATCTCCGGTTCGCTGACCTCATTGGTCAAGCCGTCGGAACAAAGCAGCACAAACTGGCCTTTCCCCGGTGTCAGAGGGAACACATCACAGCTCACCGACTGCTCCACACCCAAAGCCCGGGTGATCACATTTTTGTTGGGATGGTGCCGGGCCTCGCCGGGAGACAGCTCTCCCCGCCGCACCATCTCAGCCACAAGAGAATGGTCGCTTGTCACCTGACGCAGGCCGTCCCCATCGATGAGATAGGCCCGGCTGTCGCCGATATTGCCCACCACCGCCTGTTTGCCGTCGGTGAGCAAGCACACCAGCGTGGTGCCCATTCCCGTAAGGTGGGCATCCTGCCGGGCGCTTTCGTACACCGCCCGGTTGGCCGCCTGGGCCGAGACGGTGACCACATCGGAAAGCGGAGGCTGTTCCCCCTCTTCCTTCTGGAGAAGGCGGCGTGCTTCTTCTTCAAAGGCGCGGCAGGCAATGGTGCTGGCCACTTTTCCTCCCTGGGCGCCGCCCATGCCGTCACACACCAGCAAAAGCTCGGCTCCCCGGGGCAAAGAGGCCATCAGGTAAGTATCCTGATTTTCGCTGCGCACCATTCCCGTATCGGAATTTCCCCAAAATTTCATTTGTTTTGATTCCTCTTTTCCGCCATGGCCTTGCGCCGAAGCTGGCCGCAGGATGCGTCAATATCCCCGCCCAGACTGCGGCGCACCGTCACATTGAAACCCTTCTTCTGCAAGATCTCCTGAAAACGCCGGATGGTCTCCCGGCTGGAGGGGGCCAGAGGGCTTCCCTCCACATGATTGAGGGGGATCAGGTTGATGTGGCACATCAGCCCCCGCAAAAGAGCGGCCAGCTCTCTGGCGCACCCGTCGCTGTCATTGACCCCGGCAATCATGGCATATTCAAAGGAGATGCGCCGCCCGGTGGCGGCGAAGTAATCCCGGCAGGCCCGTATCAGCTCCTCCACCGGGTATTTGTTGTTCACCGGCATGATGGTGCTGCGGATCTTGTTGTTGGGCGCATGAAGGGAGATGGACAGCGTCAGCTGGAAATCCAGCTGAGAAAGCTCCCGGATCCGAGGCACCAGCCCACAGGTGGAAAGGGAAATGTGGCGCATTCCGATATTGAGCCCCTCCGGACAGCTGACCAGACGGAGAAACTGCACCACATTGTCGTAGTTGTCCAGCGGCTCCCCGGTGCCCATGAGCACGATGTTGGAAATTTTCAGTCCGCTGTCCTTTTGGGCAAACAGCACCTGATCCAGTATTTCCGCCGGAGTCAGATCCCGTGTCTCCCCTTTTTCAAAGGAGGCGCAGAAGGCGCAGCCCATATGACACCCGGCCTGGGTGGAAAGGCAGACGCTGTTGCCATGCTGGTAACGCATGACCACCGTTTCCACACAGTTGCCGTCTGCAAGGCCGAATAAGTATTTCACCGTGCCGTCCCGGGCGGAAACCTGCTTCCGGACGATCTCCGGCTTTGTGATAAAAGCCTTCTCCTTCAGCTTTTCCCGCAGAGGCTTGGACAGGTCGCTCATTTCGTCAAAGGAAGTGACCCCCTGGGTCAGCCAGCGAAAGACCTGCTTGCCCCGGTAAGAAGGCTCTCCCAGGGAAACCATGTATTCCTGCACCTGCCCGGGCAGCATGGATTTGATGCAAACTTTCTCCATATCAGGACTCCTGATTCCGGCGCAGACAGGCGATAAAGAACCCGTCGGTGCCATCTTTGTGAGGATAGAAGGTGCGGTATCCCTCTTCCGCTCCCATGTCCCCCGGCAATACCAGAGGACAAAGGGAAAACTCCTTGTTCTGCTTCAAAAAGGCCTCCACCACCTGCTGGTTTTCCTCCGGCAGAATGGTGCAGGTGGAATAGACCAGCTTTCCGCCAGGACGGCAATAAGAGGCGGCGGCCCCCAGGATCTTCCCCTGGATCTGGGGCAGATCCGAAAGTTCTTCCTCTTTTTTGAAGCGGATATCGGCCTTTTTCCGCAAAATGCCCAGGCCTGAACAGGGCACATCGCAGATCACTTTATCCGCCTGGCCCAGAAGATCGGAAGCGGCCGTGGTGGAATCCCAGGAGCGCACGGAGAGCTGAGAAAGCCCCATGCATTTTCCGGTCTCCTCCAGCTGGCGGCATTTGAAGGGGTGAAGATCCATGGCAATGAGCCTCCCCTGCCCCTGCTGCATCTGCCCTGCGATGAGGGTTTTGCCGCCGGGGGCGGCGCACACATCCACCACATTCTCCCCCGGCTGGATGTCCAGTGCCCAGGGCGGAAGCTGACTGGCGGCGTCCTGGATGTAAAACAGCCCCTCTGCAAAACAGTGGGTGCTCGTCAGGTCGCCCCCTGTTTCAAAAACGATGCAGTCGGGCAGCCAGGGATGAAGATGGGCCGTGACCCCTTCCTCTGCCAACCGGGCGATCAGTTCTTCTCCCGTCAGACGAAGCCGGTTGACCCGGGCGGTCACAGGCGGCGGCATATTGTCGGCCTCCAGAAGCTCGCGGGTCTCCTCTTCTCCCAAAAGAGAGACCATCCGCCGGACGAACCACAAAGGATGGGAGTAATAGACCGCCATGCGTGCAGAGACATCCTCCCCGGTCACTTCCGGCAGACTATCCCGCTGGGAAGCCACCTTCCGCAAAATGGCGTTGGCAAAGCCGCCCGCCCGCGCTCCCCCGGCCTTCTTGGCCAGGTTCACCGACTCGTTCACCGCGGCGCTGACGGGAATCTTCTGGAGGAACACCAGCTGATAGACCCCCAGCCGCAGACAGTCCAGCACCTGGGGCATGATCTTGCGCAATTTCACCGAGGAATAGCAGCCGATATAAAAATCAATGCGCTGCAAATTCTGGATGGTACCATATAACAGCTGCACCGAAAGGCCCTTGTCCTTTGTAGAAAGACCCAGGGCGGGCAGCTCTTTTTTCACAAACTGATCGGGCCAGGTCCCCCGCAGCCGCCAGGCTTTCAGCCCTTCCAAAGCGGCGGAGCGGGCCGAAGCGGCCATCAGTCGTCCCGGCGGCCGCCAAAGACCAGCAGCAGCCGAAGCAGTTGGGCCAGGGAGACGGCCAGCGCCGCCACATAGGTGAGAGCAGCGGCCCGCAGGGTCTTTTTGGCACCGGGCAATTCTTCACGGGCCAAAAGCCCCTCTTCTCCCAGCGTGGCGATGGCCCGGCGGGAAGCGTCAAACTCCACCGGCAGAGTCACTGCCTGGAACACGGTGGACAGACCGAAAAAGGCGATGCCCAGATAAACCAGATTCAGGCTGGAAAGCAGCAGGCCGATGATGATCAAAGGCAGAGCCAGAGAAGAGCCGATCTGGGTCACCGGAATGATGGCCGAACGCACCTTGATGGGGAAATAATCCTGAGCGTGCTGTACGGCGTGGCCCGCTTCGTGGGCCGCAACACCCACGGCCGCCACACTGGGGCTGTCATACACCGAATCGGACAGGCGAATCACCTTGGCCCGGGGATCGAAGTGGTCGGTGAGGTTGCCGGAAATGCGCTCGATGCGCACATCGTAAACGCCCCCGGCCCGCAAAACGGCTTCTGCCGCCTGAGCGCCGGTAAGCCCCCGCATGGTGCGCACTTTGGAAAACTTTGCAAATGTTCCGCTCACCTGCGCCTGGGCCCACAGAGCGAACAAAATGGCAGGCATGACCAGGACCAGATAGTAATAATCAAAAAACATGAAGATCGTCCTTTCTGCTATTCGAAACGGTCGTCCTTATTATACGGATGCCCTCTGAAATAGTCAACACAGGCCATTCTCTTTCCCCCGGGGGCCTGAAGCTGGTCGATGACCACCTGTCCATCGGGACAGGCCACCGTCAGTCCTTCCGGCGAGCAATCCAGGATGGCTCCCGGCTCACCGCCAGACCCCTCTTTCACATGAATTCCGAACAATTTGATAGTCTTCCCCTGGAAAGTGGTGAAAATTCCCGGCCAGGGCGTCAGGCCCCGGGCCATCCGGTCGATTGTCACAGCACTTTCGGTAAAATGGATCTGCCCGTCCTGCTTTTTGATCAGCGGCGCATAAAACCGGCATTCTTCGGGCTGAGGCTCCGGAGTGATCTCCCCTTTTTTCAGTTTTTCCATAAAGAGGCACAAAGTCTCTTTGCCCAGCAAAGCCAGTTTGTCGTGGAGACTGTCCGCCGTCTCCCGGGGCTCGATGGAAATCTCCTGCATGAGCAAAATATCCCCGGTATCCAGTCCCCGGTCCATCTGCATGATGGTCACGCCGGTTTTGGTCTCTCCCCGCAAAATCACCTGTTGAATGGGGCTGGCCCCCCGGTAATCAGGGAGCAGAGAAGCGTGAACATTGACACAACCGTACCGGGGCAGCTCCAGCACCCGCTTGGGCAAAATCTGCCCATAGGCCGTCACCACCACCAGATCGGGCTCCAGGTCTTTCAGCTGCTGGAAGGCTTCCTCTTCCTTGAAGCTCCGGGGCTGAAACACCGGAAGATCATGCTCCAGCGCCGCCTTTTTCACCGGCGGCGGCGCCATTTTCATGCCCCGGCCCTGGGGTTTGTCCTGCTGGGTAAAGACCCCCACCACAGTTTCCCCCATTTCCAACAGCCCTTCCAAGGGGGCCACGGCAAATTCCGGCGTTCCCATATAAACAATACGCATCATTCAAAATCCTCAGGGTTCAGATATTTTGTCACCAGGCGGGTGTACAGCAAACCATCCAGATGGTCGATCTCGTGGCAGGCGGCCCGGGCCAGGAAGTCCTCCAGATGGATCTCCTGATCCTTGCCGTTTCTGTCCTGGAAGCGGACAGTCACCCGCTGAGGCCGCTCTACCATGCCGTAGCGGCCGGGAACGCTGAGACAGCCCTCGGGGCCGTCCTGGCTTCCCTCTTCCCAGGTGATCACCGGATTGATCAGTTCGATATAGCCACCCTGGCCGTCCATGATCAAAGCGGCCCGGCGGAGAATGCCCACCTGGGGTGCGGCCAGACCGGCTCCCTCGGCCTTTTCCAGGGTGTCCCGCATATCATCCAGCAGCATATGGAGACGGTCGTTGAAATCGGTGACAGGACGGCATACCTTCGTAAGGCAGCTATCCCCTTCAGTGACAATGGTACGAATTGCCATTTTCAAAACTCCTTCGTGATTAAAATGGGTATCTTAGATTTATAAGGAATAGGGATCGATATCGGCCACCAGGGTAATACCCCGGTTGGCCGAGTCCCCATAAAAGGCCCGGAGCAGATCCATCACCAGGCGTCGGGTCACGGCGTCATCCTTGCCCCGGAAGGACACCTGATAACGATACTTTCGGCCCAGCACCTGAATGGCCGGCGGTGCAGGCCCCAGCACCGGAGCACGCAAGGCGGCATAAGGCCCCCAAAAGCACCCTTCCAGCGTAGCGGCCAGGCGCTGAGCCGAACGAAGGGTTCGCTCCTGGTTTTCCCCGCTGAGAAGGAAGGAGATCACATGGGCAAAGGGCGGCGCCAGCAGCGCCTGACGCACATCGATCTCATAGTCATAAAAACTGTCGTAATCCTGGGCTGCGGCCGCTAAAATCACCGGATTTTTCGGCGTATAAGTCTGGATCACCGCCCGGCCTTCCCGCTCCCGCCTTCCCGCCCGGCCAATGACCTGAGTGAGCAAGGAAAAAGTGCGTTCTCCCGCCCGGTAGTCTCCGCTGTACAAAGATAGATCGGCGTCCAGCACCCCTACCAGGGTCACATTGTCAAAATCCAGCCCTTTGGCGATCATCTGAGTTCCCAGCAGCACCTGGGCTTCCCCCCGGCCGAAGGCGTCCAGCAATGTTTCGTGGGAAGTACGCTGCACCGTGGTATCGGCGTCCATGCGAATAATCTGGATGCCGGGAAATTTGCTTTCCAGCTCCTGCTGCACCTTCTGGGTGCCGAAGCCCACCAGCCGCAGATGCTCTTCCCCACACTGGGGGCATTTTTCCGGCATGGGCTGGGAATAGCCGCAGTGATGACACATGAGCCGGCCATTTTTGGAATGATAGGTCAGGGCCACCGAGCAGTTCTCGCACTGGGGGATATAGCCACAGCTGACGCAAGTGACCAGGCGGCTATTGCCCCGGCGGTTGAGGAAAAAGACGCTTTGCTCTCCGTTCTGAAGATTGTGCTCCAGCTCCTGCTGCAAAGCCCTTCCGATGATGTCCGGCTCCCCTTCCCGCAGCTGCTGCCGCAGATCGTCCACGATCACCCGGGGCAAGGGAGTGTTCCGGTACCGGTGATCCAGGCGGAAAAACCGGTATTTCCCCTCTTCCGCCAGAAACCGGCTTTCCATGGCCGGGGTGGCGCTGCCCAGCAGAAGCAGGGCTTTGTGGTGAACGCACCGGTATTTAGCCACTTCCCGGGCGTGGTACCGGGGCGTCACATCGGATTTATAGGTCCATTCCTGTTCTTCGTCCAAAATAATCAGGCCGATATTGTCCAGAGGGGCGAACACGGCGCTGCGGGTGCCTAGAACCACCCGGGCCTTGCCGGTTTTCACCCGTTTGTATTCGTCGTAGCGCTGTCCTGGGGTCAGGCCGCTGTGGAACACCGCCACATCCTCTTTGAAATAGGCACAGAACCGGCGAAGCAGCTGGGGGGTCAGGGAGATTTCCGGCACCAGCACCATGGCGGTGCGCCCCTGCTCCAGCGCCCACTGGATCAGCTTGATATATACCTGGGTCTTGCCGCTGCCAGTGACTCCCTGGAGCAACGCGGCCCCGGGCTGCTGCAAGCCCATGGCCTGGATGCCTTCGCAGACCTTTTGCTGCTCCGACTCCAAACATAAGGGCGGCGCTTCCTCTCCTTGTGAGACCGTCACCCGGCGGAAAGTCTCTTCCATCCGGCAGGACAAAAGGCCATTTTGTTCCATACGCCGCAAAGCGCTCTGGGGAATGCCAGTGAGATAGCACACCTCTTTTTCCGGTATGCCCTGAAAGCCTGCAATGCACTCCAGAGCTTCCACCCGCTTCTCATAGCCCTTGCCACGGCGCAGTGCGGCCACCGCCTGAGAAAGAGGCATAGCCAGACGCAAAATGCGGATGGTCTGATCCCGGGGGCCGCCGTCAAAGCGCACCGTCTTTTCCATGGTATGATCCTGTAAAAGGGCTTTGCACACCCTTTTCAGCGCTGTGGCCGACAGGCTTTTTTTCAAAACCTCCTCCGCCACGGCTTCTCCCTTGTCTCCCAGGGTCTGGCAGACGGCCTGGGCATCCCAGTCATTTTCCCACCGGGCGCAGGCTTCTTCCACCGTCAGCCCGGGAGCCAGCCGGTAATAGGTCCGGCGGGACCAGACGCCTGGGGGCATCATCAGATTGGCCGCTTCGAAAAAGGTGCAGAAATACCGGCGGCGCAAGGTACCTGCCAGAGACAGCCCCTCCTCATCCAGCGCCGCTTCCGGGCCAAAGATGTGGGCCAGAACCTTGACGCCCCGGGGCTTTTCCTCCCTTTGCTCCGTTTCCAGAATAAAGCCGTCGGTCAGCTGATTGCCCCGGCCAAAAGGAGCGGTGACCCGCCTTCCCCTTTGAGCTTCTTCCTCCAGCGAAGGCGGCACCAGATAATCATAGGCTTTGTCGATGGAAATGACCGCCCCGGCCACCGCCACCTTTGCAATCAGATACATACCATCCCTCACCGGCAAAAGGGGCCGCCCCGGCGCAGGGAGACAGGCGGAAACATTCCCCGCCTTTTCCCGGCCGCGCCAAGACAACCCCTCATCTGCAAATCTTTACTCTTCCTCGTCTTCCGCTTCCATATCCAGCCCCAGATCCTGCTCTTCCGGCTCCGACTGTTCCAGAGCAGACAGAATGGCTTCCGGGCTGGTGCTTTCGATCTCGGTCTCCTCCACAGGATGGAGTACCGGACGGATCCGATGATCGATGATATCATAAAGAGCCAGCTTCACCGGCTTGTCCTCCAGGGGCTCCTCCGCCATTTCAGCGGCGTCGGCAATGTCCCGGGCACGCTTTGCAGCAATGTTCACCAGCAAATACCGGTTGGAAATCGTCTTGAGCAGATCGCTCATGGTAGGTTCCAGCATCATAACTTATTCACCTCAGCAAATTGATTCGGCGATCCACGGTGCACCGGGCCGCTTTGATGATGGAGCGCAGCTCTTCCACTGCCTGCTCCACTTCCCCATTGCACACAATGTAATCATAGTGGTTCGCCATGGAATATTCTTCCTTGGCCTTTTCCAGCCGTTTTGCGATAACTTCATCGCTTTCACTGCCCCGGGAGCGCAGCCGCAGCTCCAGGTCGGCAAAAGTGGGAGGGATGATAAAGACCAACTTGGCCTCAGGCCGCTTGCTTTTCACCGTCAGCGCGCCCTGGACCTCGATCTCCAGTATCACATCCACGCCCTTTTCCAGACATTCGTCCACCGGGCCTGCGGGGGTGCCATAGAAATTGCCCACATACTCGGCATATTCCAAAAACTCGCCCCGGTCCACCATATTGAGAAAATCATTCCGATTCAGGAAATAGTAGTTGACCCCGTCCTCTTCCCCTTCCCGTGGAGCGCGGGTTGTGGCCGAAACGGAATATTGCAGCTGCTCCATGGTGGGCAGAAGCCGTCCCAGCACAGTGCCCTTTCCGGCACCGGAAGGGCCGGTGACGATAAACAGATTGCCTTTACTCATCTTCCTCTTCCCCTTCATCCTCGTCATAGTCCAGATTGCCCAAGCGATTGGCCACGGTCTCCGGCTGCAAAGGCGACAAAATCACATGCTCGGAGTCGGTGATAAGCACCGCCCGGGTGCGCCGGCCGTAGGTGGCGTCGATGAGCATATTCTTCTCTTTGGCATTTTGGATGACCCGCTTGATGGGCGCCGATTCCGGGCTGACGATGGCCACCAGACGGCTGGCGGAGACCATATTTCCAAAGCCGATGTTGATCAGTTTCATAGCTGCTCACTCCAGGTTCTGGATCTGTTCCCGGATCTTTTCGATCTCTGCTTTGATCTCGATGACGATCTGGGCCAGCTCGTAGTCGTTGGCCTTGGAACCGATGGTATTGGCCTCCCGGTTCAGTTCCTGCACCAGGAAATCCAGCTTCCGGCCCACCGGAGCGTCTCCCTGCACCATCTTTTGGAGCTGGGAAAGATGGCTGCGCAGACGCACCACTTCCTCGGTCACCGACACCTTGTCGGCAAAAAGGGCCGCTTCGGCCAGGATGCGCTGTTCGGCAATGTCGCTGTCGCCCAGGATCTCGGTCATCCGCTGGGCGATCTTCTGGCGGTACTCCTCCACCGATTGCGGGGAACGCTGTTCCACCTGGTCCACCATTTTGCCGATCTCCTGACCCCGGCGGGCAATATCCTCACAAAGGCGCTCGCCCTCGGTGCGCCGCATGGCGTTGTACTCTTCCAAAGCCCGCCCCAGAACTTCCAGCACCTGGGCTTTCACTTCTTCGGCGTCCGGCTCTTCCCGGGCCACGGTGAGAAGATCGGGCATATGGGCCAATTCCATCACCGAGATATCGTCTTTCAGGGAGTAGGTGTCCCGCACCTGCCATAAAGCCCGCAGATATTCCCCGGCCAGAGCCAGGTTGGGCGATACCTTCACATCCCCGCCTTCCTTGGCGGTGATGGACAGATAAATATCCACTTTACCCCGGGCCACGGCAGCACTCACCGCCGTTTTGATGGGTTCTTCCAGGAAAGAATAGATGCGGGGCACCTTCACATTCAGGTCCAGATACCGGTGGTTTACCGATTTGATCTCCACCTGGACTTCCCGCCGTTCGTTCTCTCCTTTTTGCCGGCCGTAGCCGGTCATGCTCTTGATCATTTTCTATTCCCCCTTGTTTCCAAGGTAACTCATTGATTATAGCACATCCCGCCTGTTTTGGCAATCAGCCCCGGCGAAGAGGCCGGATCTCAAACAGCACCCGGCGATTTTTCTTCATCCGCCGGGAATAAAGCATACAAAGGGCGGTCCCGATGGCCAGTCCCGCCAGGGAGCACAAAATCCGCACTCCTTCCCCTCCGGGCACCGGCACAAAATAGCAGGCGATCATCAGAAGCACCGGCATGAGATACACCAGGGCCGCAATGGACAAGATGCTGGCCGTATGGGCTTCGATCACCACTTTTTCTCCCACTTTGGCGCCGCAGCCGTTGGGGGCCTCCACCAGCATGGTCTGCTCCGGATGGGAACAGCCGCCGCATTTCTCACAGTCGGAGGCGCAGGCAGCCCGGCGCTGGATCTCCACCTGAGCCCGGCCGTTCGGCAAAATGCCCACCACTCTTCCTGTCTGTTCCATATTCTCACTCCTCCAAAGGACGGTATTCTTCCAAAATCCGCTCCGCCGCCCGGATGCCGTCCACGGCGGCGCTCATGATCCCGCCGGCGTAGCCAGCCCCTTCCCCGCAGGGAATGAGCCCCTGACAGCCTGGAGCGAACAGATTCTCTCCCCGCAGAATGCGTACCGGCGAGGATGTTCTGGTCTCCACCCCGGTAAACAGGGTGTCCTCTCCATCAAACCCGGGCACCTGACGGCCAAACCGAGGCATGGCCCCCAGCAGCATCTCCCACACAAAGGGAGGCAGCACCTGCCGCAGATCGGCAAATTCCGTACCACGGTCATAGGTGGGCTGCACCCGGCCAAACCGGCTGGACACCCGGCCTTCCCGCAGATCCCCATAGGTCTGCACCGGAGCGGCAAAATTCTTTCCTGCTATCTGGAAGGCTTTTTGCTCCAGCTGCCGCTGGAACCGAACCCCTTCCAAAGGATCGCTTCCGGGAAGGTCCTCCGGCAGCACCGACACCGCCAGAGCGGCGTTGGCATTGCGCCCATCCCGGGCGTGATAACTCATGCCGTTGGTGACAACGCCCCCTTGCTCGCTGGCCGCGGCCACCACCTGACCTCCCGGGCACATACAAAAAGAATAACAGGCCCGTTCTCCCCGCCGCCAGGACAGGTTGTATTCCGCCGGAGGCAGTTCTGCTTTTCCGGCATAGGCCCCATATCGGCCCCGGTCGATGGTCTCCTGAAGATGCTCGGCACGCACTCCCACAGAAAAGGCTTTCCGCATCAGGGTAAATCCCTCATCCGCCAAAGTACGGAACAAGGGCCGGGCGCTGTGGCCCACGGCCAACACCGCCACCTCACAGGGGATCTCCCCTTTGTCGGTAACAATGGCCTTCAGCCTGTCCCCTTCCCGGCGAAAACCGGTGACAGTGCAGTGAAACTCCACCTGTCCTCCCAGCTGCTGGATGCGCTGACGGATGGAGGTGACCACGCCTTTGAGAAGATCGGTGCCGATGTGAGGCTTGGCGGCCAGTGCAGTCTCCGGCGGCGCACCATGGCGCAACAGCTGCTCCAACACCAACTCGCACCGGGGATCATGGATACGGGTGGTGAGCTTTCCGTCAGAATAGGCCCCCGCCCCGCCTTCGCCAAACTGGATATTGATCTTTTCATGCAAAGGGCCGCCATCCTGGAAGGCCTTTATCACCCGATCTCGTTCATCCAGGGGCGCGCCCTGCTCCAGCACCAAAGGCCGGTAGCCCTGCTCGGCCAGAATCAAAGCGGCAAACAACCCGGCAGGCCCCAGCCCTACCACCACCGGCGGATGGGCCATCTTCTTTTCTCCCCCGGGAGAAAGCTGCAAAGGCGCCGCTTTTTTCCGGATAGGCCCTTCTCCCTTTTGCTGCAAGACCCGCTCTTCCAAGGGGGTATCCAGCAAAACGGAAAAAACCTTGGTCAATTTCCCATGGCGCAGATCCAGGGATTTTTTATAGATCCGGCTGGCGGTCACCTGGTTTTTGCCCAGGCCGCACTGCCGGCGCGCCTGCTCCAGCGCGGATGCATCCGCCTGCTCAAAGGGCAGGCGGATGCCTGAAACAATCAAACTCATTCTTCTGGTACCACTTCCACTACAGCCGGCGTCACCGTCAGCTCATATTTGCCCAGCACCACCACATCATCGGCGCCGCAGGTGACCACCGCCGTAACTGTGGCCTGTTCGCCTTCGGCCAGCTCACCCAACTCCGCAGGATCGAAGGTGACTGCCACATCCTGGGTGGTCAGTGCACTCACGGCCTGCTCCACACCCAGCAGCCGCACTTCCAGGGACTGGGTCACAAATTCATACCCCTCCACAGCGGTGAACTGTTCCGCTGGGATCTGGAGGGTCTTCTCCTCCAGATGGCTGAAGTCAAAGGTGACTGTGGCTTCCGCCGGAGCATTCTCCGATGTGACGCCATTGGGAAGGATGATGGGCAAAGTCACCTCAGTCTGACCCTGGGCCAGCAAAGCGGCCAGGCTGACGCTGCCCAGATTGATGCTGTTGATGGTGGCCAATGTCTCCGGCGTTCCCTTGATCTCCACATTGGCCGGGTCAATGGTATAGGTGACAGCGCTGTCCGGCAGACCGGGGATGCCGGTCACATCCAGCACCAAGGGCACCACGCCCGCTTTGTGCACCTGAATGGTAACACTCACCGCCGCTTCTTCCACCGTGATGCGGCTCATGTCCACCGGCTGGCCCTGAGCGTCCAGCAGAGTGTAGGAAACCTTCATGGTAGAGGTCTGCTTCAAATCGCTGACATCCACAGTAGCATAGGCCGTTTCGATGCTCTGCAGCTGGCTTTCCGGCCCCTGGACCTCCACCGCCGTGGGAGAAACCACATAGTTGTCATCCAGCAGATACCCATCGGGCACCGAGCCGGTGACTTCCAGATCCACCGGAACGCTCTTATTGATGATCCGGTCGATGGTCAGGGTAATCAGACGGGGGTTTTTGTCCGCCACCCGGGCCCCGTCCACATTGGTGGCCACGGTGTATTGAAGCTCATATACACCGGGAGCTGTGATGTTGGACACATCCACTGTGATCAGGAATTTGTCCTGCCGCACATTGAGCAGGGCGTCCCATTTGCCGATCACCGTCACATCCACCGTGGTATCGGCGCCATCGATGATCGTCATGCCGTTTTCCCGCAAAGTATCCAGACCCTGGATCTGGATGCCGATGTCCCGATAGGTTTTGGTGGTGTCCTCATCGTTGTTTTCCACCACATAGAGCCAAAGCATCATGGCCACCAGCACCGAAAGCACCCGGGTGAGAATATCGTGTTTTCGAATCCATTCCATCATTTTTTCTTCCCCCTGAGCTTTGCAAACAGGTTGCCCGAAGAGGTCTTTTCCTCATCGGCGGGCATCAGGCCGTTGATGAGCAGCCGCTCCAGGGTCTCCACCGCCAGATGCCGTTTGAGCATGCCGCCCTCGGCCAGGGAGATGGAGCCGGTTTCCTCCGAAACCACCACGCACAAAGCGTCGGAATTTTCGCTCATGCCCACGGCGGCCCGGTGACGGGTCCCCAGCTCTTTGCTGATGTTCAGATTGGCCGAAAGGGGCAGCAGACAGCCCGCCGCCTTGATCCGGCCCTGGCTGATGATGACGGCGCCATCATGCAGGGGCGCTTTGTTGTAAAAGATGTTTTTCAGAAGTTCCGCATTGACTTCGGCGTCGATGGTAGAGCCTGTTTTGACGATATGATCCAGGTTATCTCCCCGCTCGAACACCAGCAGCACGCCGGTTTTGGACCAGGCCATGGAAGAGACGGCCTCCATGATGCGCATAATGGCAATCTGCAAAGTCTTTTCATCCCCCATGGCACCGGGCCGGTGCAAAAAGGGCAGCTTGCTCCGCCCGAACTGCTCCAGCATTTTCCGCAGTTCGGGTTGGAAGATGACCACCACCGCAATGGGGCCCATCCGCATCAGCTGATCCAGCAAAAACTGGATAACTTTCAGTTTGAAGACGCCGGAGACCAGCGTGGCCAAAAGCAATAGAACAATGCCTTTGACCAGTTTTTCCGCATTGGTGTGACGGATGAGCTTGAGGGCCTTGTAGACCACCACAGAGATCAGCAGGATATCCACCAGGTCCGCCACGGTAAGCAATCGGATAAAATGGGTCAGATTATCGACAAATTCCATGGAAACACCTATTTTCAATGTATAATTTACTTATTATACTATCAATAAGCGCTCTTCTTTTCAATATCAAAAAAGAAAAAATGGGAAACATTTTTAATTCGTTAACATTTTGGCCATGGCATCGGCGGCCCGGAGCATCTCCCGCTTTGTGTTGAACGCCGAAACGCTCAGGCGTACAGTGCCGTCAGGCAGGGTTCCTGCGGTGCGGTGGGCCAGGGGCGCACAGTGGAGCCCGGCCCGGACGCAGATTCCCTGGCTGGCCAGCTTTTCCGCCGCTTCCTCTGAGGGAATGGGAAAAACCACCGACAGCACCCCGCCCTGGTTTTCGCCTCCGGCGAACACCCGCAGAGAAGGATGGCCCTTCAGCTGCTGCACCAAGGTACCGATCAGCTCCTGCTCCCACCGGAGAATTTCCTTCTCCCCCTGCCGCTTTATGAATTTCAGTCCTTCCCAAAGCCCGGCGATCCCGGGCACATTGAGGGTACCGCTTTCCAGAGCATCCGGCAGAAAATCCGGCTGGGTCACCTCCAGCGACCGGCTCCCCGTCCCGCCTTCCATAATGGTGTAAAGAGGACTATCTTTACAGCAAATCAGCAGTCCTGTCCCCTGGGGCCCATAGAGGCCCTTGTGCCCCGGCATACAGAAAAAGGCCGCACTGGGGTACTTTTTCACCGAAAGGGGCAAAGTACCTGCCGACTGGGAAGCGTCCACGATCATGGGCAGCCCATGCCGCAGGCAGATCCGGTCCAGTTCATCCAAAGGAGCGATGGAGCCAAACACATTGGACGCATGGCACACGATCATGCACCGGGTCTCCTCTGTGATGGCCCGTTCCATCTGCCGGGCCATGTCCTCCGGGTCAAACAGGCAGGAGGACACGGCGGTATAAGTGACCCCCTGCCCTTTCATGGCCTCCAGGGGCCGCACCACGCTGTTGTGTTCATAACCGGTGATGACGGCGTGGCCCCCTTCATGAAGCAGACTTTTGATGGCCAGGTTCAGGCTATGGGTGGCATTCTGCGTAAAAACCACCCGCTCCGGCCGATCCAAGCCAAAGAGCTCCGCTGCCTCTTCCCGACAGGAATAGACCACCCGTTCGGCCTCCCGGGCTGGTTTGTGACCGCTTCGTCCCGGGTTGGCGCAAGATTCCATGGCCTTCTGCACCGCCCGAAACACCTGCCGGGGTTTCTGAAAAGTGGTGGCGCCGCTGTCCAAATAAATCATCCGATTCCCCTCCTGTTTTATTGGGCCTTTTGGTAATGCCCCCACTGATCCAGCACATAAACCCCGTTCACCGGGATCTGACATTGGCGCAAAATCTCCAAAGAGCGTTCCAGCTCCCTGGGGGCCACCTTCAGCGCATAGCTGCAAGAACCGCCGCCCAGAATGGCCTGACTGCGCAGCATATAAGTGGTGATCCCCTGTTTCTCCAGCACTCTTCCGGCTCGCTGGGCATAAGTCACCGAGCGAAATATCATTAAACTGGGATTTTTCATAAAAAAAGCACACCTCCTCCCTTCAGTCTATGCGCTGCTTTTTCCAGCGTTCCCTCCTTGCACCCCGAAAAGAATTCCGATATAATGAATAGAAATGGGCTGAGAAATAAAAAAGGAGGGTTCCCGGTGAAAAAACGGTTCTGTGCTTTGGTGCTTTCCCTGCTGTTTTTCTGCGCCTGTATTTCCCCGCTGCCCACCCGGGCCGCGCCCAGCGTCATTTTCACCGCCATCAACGACACCTTCCTGCGGAACCTGACCCCTTCCACTATGCCCACCATCATCGGCGGCCTGCCCTATGTTCCCTATACCACATTCACCGCCGCGCCCAACCCCGGCCTGATGGGTAAATATGACAGCGTCAACAACCAGCTGGTTCTCTATAACATCAACCACATTCTCACCTTCGACATGGCCAACGCCATCACCCGGGACGAGCAGGGCAATGTGTATCCCGCCAATGCTGTGCGCTACAACGGCACCTATTATGTGCCGGCCCGTGTGGTGTGCGACGCCTTCGGCTTCCGGTATTCCTATCTGTCCAGCACATTGCTGGGGCCGGTGATCCGCATCAACACCGACGACAGCGGCATATCCGATGAAGATCTGGTGAGCAAAGGTTTTTCGGTGATGCGCAGCATCTATGACCAGTACCAGGCCGCCTACAACCAGGGCACCGATCCGGACCCGGACACCCCGACACCGCCTACGCCGGTGGACCCCGACACGCCCACAGATCCAGGTGAACCGGAGATTCCCAACACCAGCGGCGAGCCGGATACGCCGGAAACCCCCAACGCCAAAGTGGTTTATCTGGCCATCCAGGGGGATGTGAACGAATACACCGCCGAGATTCTGGACATTCTGGACAGCAACAATTACACCGCTGCCTTCTTTGTCACCCCCCGGAGCCAGGGACAAAACAGCGATTACCTGCTGCGGGCCGCGGCCAGCGGCCATGTGATCGGCAACAATCTCTATGGGGACGGCTCCACCTTCCAATCCACCGAAGAACTTCTCCGCCAGGCCCAGGACACCCAGGATGTGATCCAG
Organism: Ruminococcaceae bacterium AM07-15; assembly: GCA_003477405.1. GTDB lineage: Bacteria > Bacillota > Clostridia > Oscillospirales > Butyricicoccaceae > Pseudobutyricicoccus. The sequence continues at coordinate 136,091 of QUDE01000002.1, read as the reverse complement.
GCGGTGACCAAAACCCACAGCCGGGCTTTGATGGTACCGGGAGGTAGCCAGAATCTCTCCCAGGAAGGGCGGGACGCTTTGATCCAGGCCGGCTATCGTCTGTGGGACCCCAGCGGTGACACCCGGCTCTGGGGCTCCGCTTCCGCCATCTATTCCTCCTGTGTTTCCCTGTTGGAAAACACCTCGGGCAATGTGGTGCTCTCCTTGATGAGCAACTCTTCCAGCGTTCAGGCCCTGTCCTCCCTGGTCTCGTATTTCCGCCAGAACAACTGCGAAATCCGCCCCATCTCTGAAACCATCACCCCCATCAATCAGATCCGGGAAATGCGGTAACATAGGAAAAGACGCAAAAATGCCATGGGCTACGAAAGCCCATGGCATTTTGTTTGTGTCTTTATTTTTCGCAAGTCAGCACATCGTCATACCCTTCCAGACCATATTCGGACAAGGGTTTTCCATCGATGCGCAGCAATACGCCCCGGACGCCGTCCTGAGCACACATCGTCTTGACGATGGCCTGAACGGACAGCTCGTCCAGCTCCTTCACCTTTTCGGCGCCGATCTCCAGAAAATCCAGTTCACACACGCCGTTTTCCGAAGACAGCCGCCGCAGCATCATTCCCTGGGGAACGGGCGACTGGAGGTTTTCCTCCTCCGGCTGGCGCACCAGTTCGCTGAACACACCGTTGAGATACACCTGATCCTCTTCGGTTTTCAGGGTGCGCACCACTTTTTCCAGCTGCTCGGTCTGGGTGTTCACCAGATACAATGTGATGTCAAAGGTGTTGAACTGGATGGAGCTTTCGTCCAAAATCACATTGTCCCCGTTGAGGTAAAAGTCGTTGGAAGCGTTATAGCTGTCGGTGGCACAGGAGACCTTCACATAGTCGATGGAATCCAGTTGGGTCAGGGTCAAGGCAATGGCGGCGGCCGCCAGGCTTTTTTCCACCTCCGGCAATTCATCAAAGGTGGAGGACAGACTGACGATGACGCTGTTGCCATAAAAGGCCACTTCGTTCACCGTCACCCCGGCGGGAATGGCCGCAGCCTTTCCCCCTCCGTTGACCTGCTTGATTTTGAGCAGAATATCCTCCACCGTTTCCTGGATATTCTCCCCCTGAGGCATGGTGACTTCCTCGGCGGCCAGGCCCCGGGGCTGCTTTTTCTCTCCATCCATGCGCAGGCAATAGATCTGGAGCTGAAGCTCCCCTTCCCCTGCTTCTTTTTTCTGCTGATGGCAGCTGGCCACTCCGGCGGCACACAGCATCAGCAGACACAAAAGCAGAAATACCGTCCGCTTCATGGTTCGCTTCATGGCGTCACCTCCTCACAAGGCCCCGCCAGCAGCGTGACCCGGAATGTGGTGCCTTCGCCCAATGTGCTTTCCACTTGGATATCGCCTCCGGCATTTTTCAGCCAGTCGGCCACAATGGCCAGGCCCAGGCCAGTGCCGCCCTTCTCCCGGCTGCGGGCTTTATCCACCCGGTAAAACCGTTCGAAAATATGAGGCAGCTCTTCTTCCGGGATGCCGATGCCGGTATCCTGCACCGTCAGGCACACCCGGTCCTCTTCTCCCGTTTCTTTCCAGCCTTTCAGCACCACTTTTCCGCCTTTTCGGTTGTATTTGATGGCGTTTTCCACCAAATTGAACACCACCTGATAAAGGCCATCCCGGTCAAACAACACCCACAGATCCTCTTCCAGCTGGTTTTCCAGCTCCACCTGGGCATGGGCGGCGTTTTCTTTCAGCAGATCGGTGATCTTTTTCACAAGGCCGTTTAAGTCACAGGGCTGCATCTGATTGGAGGACACATAATCCAGCTTGGTCAGCTGCAAAAGCCGTTCGGTGATCCGGGTCAGACGGTCGATTTCCTCGTTGATATCGGTGAGGAACTCGTTCACCGACTCTCTGGGGATGTCCCGGGTCTGCAAAATGGAATCGGACAGCAGCTTGATGGAGGCCAGCGGCGTCTTGAGCTCATGGGATGCGTTGGAGACAAATTCCCGGCGCAGTTCTTCGGTTTTTTGCAGACGGTCGGCCAGCTCGTTGAATTCGTCGGCCACCTGGGACAGCTCGTCCTGGCCCTTCAGATGGATGCGGGAATCGTAATTGCCGGCGCTCATGGACTGAATGCCCCGCACCAGCTGTCCCACTCTTTTTCCGAAATAGACCATGAGGAAGCCCAGAGCCGCCGCCCCTACCACAGCCAGCACCAGGGAAATACGGAAAATGTTGCTGCGGGTGCTGTTGAGGAAGGCCGCCTGCTCGGTGTCATAGTCATAGATATAAACGGCGCCGATGGCCTTCTCCCCTTTCATCACCGGGGAGGCCGCGTCGGAAATGAAGGCCGTTTCCCCATAGCGGCAGCGGAACACATCGCAGCCTTCCAGTGCGGCTACGATATCGGGCAGAAGAGCATAGGTCCCCGCCAGGGAGCTGACTTTGGAGTTGTCATAAATCACGCTGCCAAAGCCATCGGTGACCAGAATGCGCTGTTCCTCATCCAGATCCAGCACCTGCACCGATACCAGAATATTCTCCTGGGTCAGGGTGGTGAACTCCTCCAAAGTGGCCGAAAAGGTTCTAGCCCGCTCCAAAAGTTCTGTTTCCTTGGAACTGATAATCAGCTTGCGCACCGCCTGGGCCGGATAAAAATTCAGCACCAAAAGCAATGTGACCACCGTGATCAGCATGGAAAAAGCGATGCGGAAGCGAAGGGTTTTAATCAGCTTGAGCGCTGCTGTTGGGCTTGAAATAGTAACCGACCCCCCACTTGGTCAGAATGTATTCGGGATTGGCGTCATCTGTTTCCAATTTTTCTCTCAGGCGGCGGACATGCACATCCACCGTACGGATGTCTCCGGGGTAATCCTCGCCCCACACCACGCTGAGCAATCCTTCCCGGCTGAACACCCGGCCCGGGTTCCGGGCCAGCATCACCAGAAGGTCAAACTCTTTGGCTGTGAGATCGGTGGCGCGGCCGTTTTTGAACACCGAACGCTGGGCGGTGTCGATGAGAAGATCCCCCACTTTGATCTGATCGTCCTGGAGATCGGCAGCCGGTTGGTTGCCGGCCCGGCGGAGAATGGCCCGGATGCGGGCTTTCAGCTCCAGAATATCAAAGGGCTTGGTCACATAGTCATCGGCCCCGTATTCAAAGCCGATGAGCTTATCCACCCCTTCGCTTTTGGCGGTGAGCATAATCACCGGCACATTGGAGTTTTCCCGGATCTTCCGGCAGACCTCCAGCCCGTTGACCTCGGGCAGCATCAGGTCCAAAATGATGATGTCATACTTCTGTTCCTTGACCATGGACAGAGCCTGCGCCCCATCATAGGCGGTATCCACCTGATATCCGTCGTTTTCCAAATTGAATTTGATGCCTTTGACCAGCAATTTTTCGTCGTCTACCACTAATACTCGCATATGTTCCCCTCCGTCAAAATTGTCTCCGCAGACTTTCAGTCCACGGTGATATGCTCCCTGATCTGCTGAAAGATCCCATCGCCAATGCCGCTGACTGCCCGAATTTCTTCGATGGATGCAAACGGCCCGTGTTTCTCCCGGTATTCCAGGATATTCTTGGCTCTGGCCGGCCCGATCTGGGGAAGCTGGCAAAGCTCCTCTTCCCCGGCCTTATTGATGTTGACCCGGAGTTCCCCGGGCGTCTCATCATTTTCCTCCACCTGGTATGTTTCCAGCGCCAGTTCCGGCAAACGCACAAGCTGCGCTCCCTGGGACAGAGACAAGGTGGGGCCTTCCAGCATCACGCTCATTCTTCCGCCCAGAAATCCCAGGCAAACAAGGAGACAGGCGGCCATCAGAAGATCCAACGCCCTCTTTTTCATAGTTGCTCACTCTGGTATGTAGTTCTCTCCATTTTCTTAAAAATCCACCCTGATCGTTGCATTGCAGCCGCTCTTTTGATACAATAGCATTCGTATCCCCAAAAATCGGGGAGCGGATATTTTGATTGTGCAGGAGGATGGATATGAAACCAAAACAGCTGACAGCGCTTTTCCTCGCGCTTATCATGATCTTCGCGGTGTCGGCCCAAGCCGCGCCGGTGACAGAAGAACCGGACCTTACCATCAATGCCAAAGCGGCTTTCCTGGTGGAAACCACCACCGGCCAAGTCCTTTATGAATACCACGCAGACGACAAGCTCTACCCGGCCAGCACCACCAAACTGATGACCGCCCTGGTGGCCTGGGAACACTGTTCCCCCGGCGATATGATCTCGGTGTCCCAGCAGGCGGTGGACGGTCTGACGGAACAGGGCAGCAGCGTCTTCCTCAAAGCAGGAGAACAGATGGAGTTTATGGATATGCTCCACTATCTTCTCATCGCCTCGGGCAACGATGCCGCCAATGCTCTGGCCGAACACATCAGTTCGTCCAACAGCGCTTTTGCCGAGCTGATGAATGAGAAGGCTGAGGAGCTGGGATGCCAGAACACCCACTTTGCAAACCCCAGCGGTCTCCATGACGAAAACCACTACACTTCCGCCCGGGATCTGGGCATCATCGCCCAGGCCGCCATGAAAATTCCCGAACTGCGGGAGATCGTGGGCAAGACCCAGTATAAGCTCCAGCCCACCAATATGCACGAAAACGAGACCACCATCACCACCACCAACCACCTGATCTCCCGTCTGAAGGATGGCCGGTACTTCTACAAAGGGGCCTATGGCATCAAGACCGGCACCACCACTCCCGCCGGCTACTGCCTCATCGGCGGCGCTCAGAGCGGCGAGCTGGATTACATCACTGTGGTGCTGGGCGGTGAAAAGGACCCGGAGACCGGCGACATCGGCTGCTACACCGAGACCATCAAGCTGCTGGATTACGCCAAGAAGAATTTCTCCCTCCAGACCATCACCTCAGCCGATACCCCCATTCAGGAAGTGCCTGTGCGCTTTGCCGCCGGCAAGGAACACACCAAGCTGGTGGCTGCCGCCGACAGCGAGCTGCTGCTTCACAATGACACCGACCTGAGCCAGGTGACCTACGAAGTGGACGCTGTGTCCACCGCCGATGCTCCCATCAAAAAGGGAGAAAAGCTGGGCACGGCCAAGGTGTTCATCGGCGATACCGAGTATGGCACCATCGATCTGGTGGCCTCGGAGGACATCGAGCGTTCCGATGTGCTCTATGCCCTCTTCCAGGTGCAGGAGTTCTTCAAAAGTCCGTTGTTCCGCATCATTCTGGTGGTACTGATCCTGCTGATTCTGCTTCTGATCTTTGTGTCCACCAAACGGCGCCGCACCCGCCGCAGAAGGCGTGCCCGCAGCCGCTATTCTTCGGGACACGGCAGACGGTAACAGACTTTCCCATTTCCGGGAGGAGACCTCAGGTCTCCTCCCTTTTTTGTGTCCTTTATTCGGTGCCGAAGATCCGGTCTCCCGCATCTCCCAGACCGGGGACGATGTAACCATTTTCATTGAGCCCCTGATCCAGGGCGGCGCAATAAATAGGAATTTCGGGATGCTCCCGTGTGATGCGCTCCACCCCTTCCGGAGCGGCCACCACGCACACAAAGCTCAGGCGCCGTACTCCCTTCTCTTTCAGAAGCTGGATGGCCGCCGAAGCACTGCCGCCAGTGGCCAGCATGGGGTCCAGCAGCAGCACATCCCGCTGGGAGATATCCGAAGGCAGCTTACAATAATACTCCCGGGGTTTCAGGGTATCGTGATCCCGCTCCAGGCCGATGTGCCCGGTTTTGGCTGCGGGGACCAGCTGCAAAATGCCGTCCACCATGCCCAGCCCCGCCCGCAGAATGGGGACGATGGCCAGCTTCCGCCCGGCCAGCATCTGTACATCGGCCTTCCCTATGGGAGTTTCCACCTGCGCCGGGCGCAATGGCAGATCCCGGGTGGCTTCCAGACACAGCAGAGTGGACACTTCCCCGATCAATGTGCGGAATTCCTTGACACCGGTGTTCTTGTCCCGCAAAAAAGCCATCTTGTGCTGGATCAGCGGATGGTCCAACAGATGTAAATTGTTGTGTTCCATGATTCCTCCGGCCGTTTTCCGGCCCTATGATGGAAAACGGAAATTTATTTGCCGTTTTCGATGTCGGCGATCATATCCAGCCGGGTCTGATGGCGTCCGCCTTCAAATTCGGTCTCCACAAACAGCTGGGCAATCAGGCAGGCCAGGCCCGAACCGATGACCCGGGCGCCCATGCACAGCACATTGGCGTCATTATGCATCCGCACGGCCCGTGCAGTGAAGCAATCGGACACTGTTACCGCCCGGATGCCCTTGATCTTGTTTGCGGCGATGGCCATACCGGCTCCGGTGCCGCAGATCAGAATGCCCTGACCGGCCCGGCCGCTGACCACTTCCATGGCCACTTTCTGGGCATAGATGGGATAGTGGCAGGACTTTTCGTCATAAGTGCCCAAATCCTCTACTTCGCAGCCCATTTCCTTCAAATGCTGCTTGACCTGCTCTTTCAAAGCAAAGCCTGCGTGATCCGATCCCATAGCGATTTTCATACTGATCGTTCCTTTCTTTTATCTGAATTTTTACTTGTTTTGCAGTTTCATCCGCTCGGCCTGGGAAAGCCGCAGATAGCTGGGAGTCAGATGGTGACAGTCGGTCAGCTCTCCCCTCTCCGCCATCTGAAAGGCCCGAAGGGCCGTGGCGGCGGCATTCTGCCGGCATCCTTCTGCCAGAAGAGGCGACAATCCGGCTTTTTCTGCGTATTCCATCAAAAGCCCGCCGCCGTCCCCGGTGATCCAAAGGGGCCCGGTGCATTCCTCCATCTGACTCAGGATCTCCTGGGCCTTCCCCACCTGATCGGCACTTTTCCTGCGGATCTCCCCGTCGTTTTCAAAAAAAGCATAAAAGAATTCATCCTGCCGGGCCTGTACCCCGGCGCAGAGAATCCCTTTTTTGTCCTTGGCGGCCCATGCGGCCGACTCCAAAGTAGACACGGCGGCGCAGGGCTTATTCAGGGCCATGGCATAGCCTTTGATGGCGGCCACGCCGATGCGCACCCCGGTAAAAGAGCCGGGGCCCACGGTGGCGGCAAACACATCCACCCCCGAAAGGGCCAGGCCGTTTTGTTCCAGCAAATGCTGCACCACCGGCAAAATGGTGCGGCTGTGGTTCATCTGGGAATCCTTTTCCCCATAACCGATGATCTCCCCATCCCGGCACAAAGCAGCCGAAGCCACCCGGGATGTAGTATCCAAAGCCAAGATCAGCATCCTTCCCCCTCCTTTTTCAGCAAAGTGATACGGCGGCTTTGTTCTCCTGTCTTTTCGATGCGGACAAACAAGGTCCCTTCAGGCAGGGCGTCCAGGATGTTTTCGCTCCACTCCACCACGCACAAGCCGCCGGAGGAAAGATAATCCTCCCAGCCGATGTCATACAGACTGTCGCTGTCAGTGATCCGGTACATATCAAAATGATAAATGGGACGCTTTCCCCGGTATTCATTGACAATGGCATAGGTGGGGCTGGAAACCTGATCCACCGTCTGCCTCTGCCGGGCCAGGCCCCGGACAAAGGCGGTCTTTCCTGCTCCCAGCTCCCCCAACAGGGCGATCACCCGAGTGTCCGGATAGGTTTCCCCCACATAGGCCCCCAGGCTTTCTGTTTCTTCCGGAGAATGGGTCTCTTTTGTTTTGATCGGGATCAATGGCAATTCCTCTATCATAGTGTAAAACTCTCCTTGGCCAGTCCACGGGGCAGCTCCATGATGCAGCCCTTGGCCGGATTGACCACCTGGCTGATGCGCAGATTTCCCACCAGGGACAAAAGCATTCCCGCCTGTTCTGGAGAAAGTCCGGCGTGATCCTGGAGGAATTTCTGCATTTTCCGGGCCGCCTTCACGCTACACACATCCAGGGAAGGATCGGCGGCGGTGGTGAGATACCGGTCTTTTGTCACAAGGAAGGGGGTTGGGATATCTCCCCGGTCTTTCAGCACAGTGACCCGTACCGTTACTTCTCCCGGCACTTCCAAAGCGCAGATCACCGTCTCCCCGTCCCCCTGGACACCGTGGAGGTCGCCCATGGACAAAAGGGCCCCCGGCACATTTACCGGCAGATACAAAACGGCCCCTTCGTTCATATCCCGGATATCCAGATTGCCGCCATGCTCACCGGGAACGGTGGTGGGCACGCTGCCCTCTGCCGGGGCCACACCGATGACGCCGATCATGGGACGCAGGGGCACCCGGATGCCCTTGTCAAAAACCATTTCTTCCCCTTCCACCGGGAAGCGGCGGCAATGGCAGCCGGTGACCCCGTAGATCCCCGCTCCCTCCCGAGCGCACATGGAGCCTTCTTTTGCGATCTGAATGGAGAGAATCTCCACCCGCAGCACATCCCCAGGAACGGCTTCCTCAATATAGAGAGGGCCGGTGGCCGGGTTGTTGTGGGCCATGTTCATGCTTTCCATCTGCTGGCCGTCTTCTGTCAGCTGGCCGGCATAGCAGTCCTGACACTGAAACAGGACGGTATCCCCGCTGTGGGCACGATAAACGGGGACATTGTCCGGCGAAAAGGCGAAATGCACCTGATCTCTAACAAGGGTCTGCATATCTTTCACTCCCATCCGCGCCTCCTGAGCCATGCTTTGGGAAGCGCTGTCCGTTCTGTGTTTTTGTATTTATTTATGATTATACCACGAAGCAAGGCGAAGTGGTATAATGGCCATGTTTTCGGTTGTCCCTGCAAGGGACGAGAAAACGGCTGCAAAATCCGTATAATAACCGGTATGCGGTTATTATACCATCCGCGTGCCTGCATGGAAAGTGAAATTGTTAAAAATAGTTTCTTTTCTCATTTAGTCTTCTCCGGCCCAAGGTGTAAACTTTTTATAAATCTGCCGGACAAGGTGTCTTTTCTTCTCCGGGAAGAATTGAATAATCCGCCGCCAGATGATAAAATAATAGGAACACAGGAAAGGTTGTGTCCCATGGTCAAAGTATTCAAAGCCATCAAAAGCTATCTGCGCCACACCGATCTGCTGCTTTTGAATCTGGCGATTATTTCTTCCCTGCTGGGACTGGTGGCCATATACAGCGCCACCCTCAGCTATCACTCCAATAAATATGTCATTGTGCAAAGCGCCGCTTTGGTGCTGGGGGTCTTTTGTTTTGTGGCGGCCTCCCTCATCGATCTGGAGAACATCGCCCGGTTCTGGAAGTTCTTCTTTGTCTTCAACATTCTCTTCCAGTTGTCCCTCTTTGTGCTGGGTACCGCCGGTGACACCGGCAACCGCAGCTGGATCCGTTTCGGCGGCATCGGCATCCAACCGGCGGAATTCGGCAAAATCATCTTCATCTGCACCCTGGCCTGCCACATCGACCGGCTGAAAGACCGGATCAATTCGGTGAAAGCGGTAGCCCAGCTGACCCTCCACTTCCTTCTGACGGTGGCCGCGGTTTACATCCCCTCCAAGGACCTGGGCATGGCGGTGGCCTATGTGTTCATCTTCGCCATTATGATGTTTTCCTCCGGCCTGAGCTGGAAATGGATCGGCGGCATCACGGCGAGCGCCGTGGCAGTCTCTCCCCTTGTGTGGCAGTTCTTGGGGGACTATCAACGCAACCGTATTCTGGTGCTTTTCGATCCGGCCATCGACCCCAGCATCTATTACCAGACCGACCAAAGCATCCTGGCTCTGGGGGCCGGGCAGTTTCTCGGCTCCGGCTATATGCAGGGGCGGCAGACCCAGTACAACATCCTGCCCGCCAAATACACCGACTCCATCTTTTCGGTGATCGGTGAGGAGTTTGGCTTTGTGGGCTGCTGTGTGGTCATTGTACTGCTGGGCACCCTGGTGCTTCGTCTGTTTTATAACGCCAGCCAGTGTGACAACCGCTTCAGCCTTTTGGTCTGCGCCGGCATTGCCAGTATGTTCACCATTCAGATTCTCATCAATATCGGTATGTGTGTGGGCGTCATGCCGGTGATCGGTCTGACCCTCCCCTTCTTCAGCTATGGCGGTTCTTCTCTGGTGACCATGTTCCTCTCTTTGGGCATTGTGGCCGGCTTTGTCCTCCGCCAGCGCCCGGCCTGGCTGCGAAGCAGCGACGAGTAATCTTAACACAGACAAAGAAAAAAGCCATTTCCGCATTCTGCGGAAATGGCTTTTCTTTTTATCATTCCATATTGTCCAGCTGGAAAAGGGTGTGCAATAGCACATCACATCCGGCGGCACAATCCTCCCACCGGGTGTATTCCTCCTTGCAATGGCTCAAACCGCCCACGCTGGGCACAAAGATCATGCCCGACCGGGTCACCTGGGACAAGGTCATGGAATCGTGTCCGGCGCCGCTGACCATCCGCTTGTGGGAAAGGCCCAGCATCCGGGCCGCTTCCGAAATGGCATCCATCACACCGGAATCCATGGGATGGGCCTCTTCCTGCCAAAGAAGCCGGAAGGAAGAAACATCCTCCCCGCACTGCTCCATCAGCCGTTCATAGGCCTTGTCCACCATCCAGTCCTCCCGGGCCCGGATCTCCAGGCTGAGGCGCACCTTTTCCGGCACCACATTGGTGGCCCCGGGGAACACCTCCAGCCGCCCCACAGTGATGACCATATCCTCGCTGATCAGTTTGGCCACAGGAGCACAGAAAGAGATCAGCCGGGCGGCCTTCACCAAGGCATCGTCCCGCAGATCCATGGGAGTGGTTCCTGCATGATTGGCTTTTCCGGAAAACTCCAGCTCATACAGCTTCTGGGACACGATACCGGTGACCACGCCGATGGAAATACCCTGGGTGTCCAGAACGCCCCCCTGCTCAATGTGCAGTTCCAAGGAGAAATCGATGGGGTTTGTCTCCCGGCAGGCCTCCACATCCTGGCTTGTCACCCCGAACTGGGCGATCTTTTCCTGCTGCAGCGGCTCCAGGGGCAGACCGCAGAAGGCCCGACTGCCCACCAGACTGCTGATGGTGGCGCCCTCCTCTTCGGCAAAGGCCACCACCTCCACCGTGTGCCGCAGGCGGATGCCCTTTTCATGAAGGGCCCGCACCGCTTCAATGGCCCCCATCACGCCCAGGCAGCCATCGAACATTCCGCCGTTTGGCACCGAATCGATGTGGGAGCCCAGCACAATGCGCCGGTCGGTCTCTCCGGGATAGATCCCCACCACATTGCCCAGCTTTCCCCGCTGGACGGTCATTCCCGCCTGCTCCATCTTCTCCTGCACATAATCGCAGGAGCGGGCGTAGGCCGGGGTAAAGGTCAGGCGGCAGATGCCCTCCGGCGTACGGGCCAGGTCGGCCAGCCCCTCCAGGCTCTCCCGCAAGCGGGAAGCATCAATGTGAATTCCTTCTTTATACATTGGCATAGAGTTTCTTGGTGTTCTGTTCGTTTTTGCTTTCGTCCCGCACACCCACCGGTGCCATATACACGGCAAATTCCTCCTTGCCGTCCACCTGCAGCAGCTTGTCGGTGTCTTCCTGGCGGAACGCGGCGATGGCGCAGGTGCCGCAGCCAATGGCCTGGGCGCTGAGATACAGATTCTGCACCACATGACCGGCATCGATGAGCATCACCCGATGGGCATTGATGTTATACCGCCACTCGCCCCGGTAGGCTACAGCCGTATAGACAAAGGTCACCGCGGCCTTGCCCGCCCACTTCTGGTCGCAGGCACAGTGGATGGCCTTTTCCGCCATATCCCCTTCCAGGGAAATGGGCTCCAATGCATGCTCCATGGGCAGATAGTGATAGACCCCTTCTTTCAGCCCTTCCACCCGGCTGACCAGCAGATAGGTTTCAAAGGCATGACGGGCCCCTGCCGAAGGCACCGGACGCAAAGCGGCGTAGTTCTTGCCACGGATGGCCCGCACGCCCTGGGTGGACCACAGCAGGAAGGCCAGCTGATCCAAGGTCATGGGGTCCTCGGCATAAAACCGGTTGCTCACCCGATCCCGCAGCAGGGCCACATAATCGTGCTCTTTTACCACTTTTCCAAACTCCATAGTCAGAGGAATGCGCTCCTCACTCCTGGCCGCTTTCACCAGAGGCGGCTGAGGCAGCAGTTTCTGCTGGTCGGACACATATTCTACATGGCCGAAGTTGCTCTTCATAAAATCCCGATTTTTGGCGATGGTCTCTGCAATCATTTTCTCGTCCATTCCAGTGTTCTCCCTTCTTTTTCAGCGGATAAAGTTCATGCCGATCTTTTTCTCTTTTTCCGGTTCTCCCGCCTGCTGCCCGGCCATTTCACGCATTTTCAGCATCCAGGCCATGTTCTTTCCCAGAAGGCGCATGATCTGCTGTCCTTCCAGGTCCTGCTGGACCTCTCCCGGCTTGGAGCCGTGGATCACATTCCAGTAGTTGGAAGAAACCACCAGCATTTCGGAAATGGTGAAAAACCGGTTGATGTCCTCCAGAGCGGTCATGCCGCCGGTGCGGCGCACAGCGGCCACGGCCGCCGCCACCTTGTGGCGCATCTTCCGCCCCCGGCTGTAAAAGGCCCGATCCAGAAAGCACTTCAGCGTGCCGTTCATCCCGGCATAATACACCGGCGTGCCCACCAGGATGCCGTCGGCCTGCTCCAGCAGATCCACCCATTCATTGACGCCGTCGTCAAAAACACACCGGCCGGTCTGGGCGCAGCCGCCGCAGCCCACGCAGCCATGGATGGCCTTGCCGCCCACCTGGATGACCTGGGTCTCAATTCCCTCTTTCTCCAGCTCTTCCAGCACCAAAGACAGGGCGTAGGCCGTGTTCCCCTCTGGTCTGGGACTGCCGTTGATGGCGCATACTTTCATCTTCCCCTTCTCCTTTCCTTGCTGCAATTCATCCGCATTGATACCCCTATCATACCCCAAGGAGGTGTCCTTTGTCTACGCCCTCCCAACAGGTTCGTTCTTTCTCCATTGGGTTGACAAAGAAAATAAGATGTACTATCATCCAATTAGTTGATAGTACATCTTTTTAATTGGCGGTGATACAATGGATATTTCTCAGCGGAAAATCACGAAAATTGCCCGGGAGGTGGGTGCCTTTACAGCCCGTACCATGAAAGCAGATGGGGTTGGCCCGGCGGAATTTGACCTGATCCATGTAGTCAGGAAGCATCCCGGCATCACACAATCGGAAATCTGCCGCATCCTGGGTGCGGACAAAGGGGCCGTGGCCAAGCAGACGGCCAACCTGGAATCCAAAGGGTACCTGCGGCGGGAGAAAAACCCCGCAGATGGCCGCAGCCAGCTCCTCTACCCCACAGAACAGGCCCAAAACCTGAAAAACTCCAAAGCCCATATTGAGTCTGTATTCTATGAATGGCTGCTTTCCTCTCTGGATGAACAGGAGCAGCAGGAATTTGCACGCTTGCTGGATGTGCTCTATGGAAAATGCAAAGAGGAAAGCAGAGCAGGCTTTCCCCATATGGAGCGTCTTTTGGCGTCCCATGATTGATCTGTAAAAAGCCAAAATGGCTTTGGGAGGTAACATTTTATGTGGACGATCTTTGCTTTTGGCTCTGCTTTTTTTGCAGGCCTCACTTCGATCCTGGCCAAATGCGGCATTCGGAAAACCGATTCCACCGTGGCCACGGCCATCCGCACCATTATGGTGCTTCTCTTTTCCTGGCTCATGGTGTTTATCGTGGGTTCCCAGGACCAACTGGGCTCCATTGGAGGAAGAACGCTCTGTTTTCTCATCCTGTCCGGCCTTTGCACCGGGGCTTCCTGGCTGTGCTATTTCAAAGCATTGCAGCTGGGGGATGTGAACAAGGTGGTTCCCATCGACAAATCCAGCGTGGTGCTCACCATCCTGCTGGCCTTTCTGTTTCTGGGAGAGCCCATCGGGCTGTTTCAAGGAGCCGGCGCCCTGCTGATCGGCGCAGGCACCTTTTTGATGATCGAGAAAAAAGCGGCGGGAAACACCCCGGCCCAGGGCAAAAGCTGGCTGCTTTATGCCTTAGGCTCAGCCATTTTCGCCAGCCTCACCTCCATCCTGGGCAAAGTGGGCATCACAGGTGTGGAGTCCAATCTGGGCACCGCCATCCGCACCGCCGTGGTGTTGGTGATGGCTTGGGGCATGGTGCTGGTCACAGGCAAAACCGGTGCCGTGAAAGAGGTTGCCGGAAAAGAACTGGTGTTCATCTGCATTTCCGGTCTTGCCACCGGAGCCTCCTGGCTGTGTTATTATCGGGCCTTGCAGATGGGGCCGGCCAGTGTGGTGGTTCCCATCGACAAGCTGAGCATTCTGGTCACCATTGCCTTCTCCTGGCTGGTATTCCGGGAAAAGCTGACGGCCCGTTCCGGCTGGGGCCTGGCGCAGATCACAGCCGGAACTCTGGTGATGCTGCTCTGACGCAAGGCGATATACCAGCAGACGCCCTTCGATTGACAAGTTTTCTTTATGGAATTAAAATAAATCATAAGAAACAACTTCATATCTGAAAAGGGGGGATGCGCTTTGAGACGCGTCTTTCACTACCTGCGGCCCCAGGCGGGCCGCATCGCCTTGGGACTCAGCTTCAAGTTCACCGGCACCATCATGGACCTGCTTCTGCCCTGGGTACTGGCCCACATGATCGATGTGGTGATTCCGCAGCAGGATCTGTCCCTGGTGCTCCGGTGGGGGGCGGCCATGCTGGTGTTTTCCATTGTGGGATGGTGTACCAGTATCCTGGCCAACCGCATGGCTTCCCGAGTGGCCAAAGAAACCACCCGACGCCTCCGCCACGATCTGTTCGCTCGCATCGCCCGGCTCTCCAGCGCACAGATCGACCGCTTTACCATCCCCTCCCTCATCTCCCGCATGACCTCGGATACCTACAACATCCATCAGGTCATCGGCATGATGCAGCGCATCGGCTTCCGGGCGCCCATTTTGCTTCTGGGCGGCATTCTCATCACCCTCACCCTGGACCCGGTGCTCACACTGGTGCTGTTGTCCCTCCTTCCCTTCATGGGCCTGCTGGTCTTTCTGATCTCCCGGCGGGGCACCGGCCTGTTCACCCAGGTGCAGCAGTCGGCCGACCGGCTGGTACGGGTGGTGCGGGAAAACATCGCCGGCGTCCGGGTCATCAAGGCCCTGTCCAAGGAAAATTACGAAAAAGAGCACTTTGAAGGGGTCAACCGCCAGATGATGGAGCGGGAACAGCGGGCCGCCCGGAATATGGCCGTGATCAACCCCTCCTCCAACCTGATTATGAACCTGGGGCTGGTGCTGGTCATTCTCACCGGCGCGTTCCGGGTCAATGCCGGCACTTCGGAAGTAGGCACCATTGTGGCCTTTCTCTCCTACTTTACCATCATTCTCAATGCCATGATGTCCATCACCCGGGTCATCACCATGTATTCCAAAGCCAGCGCCTCGGCCCAGCGGATCGTGGAAGTGCTGGACACTCCCCCGGATCTGCTCCAGATGGAAGAGGCCCCCGCAGGGGATGGCGGCTTCCGGGTGGTCTTTGAGGATGTGTCCTTCTCCTATAATAAGAAGGAAGACAATCTGTCCCACATTTCCTTTGCCCTCCGCCCGGGAGAGACTCTGGGCGTCATCGGCCCCACCGGCGCGGGCAAATCCACTCTGGTTTCCCTGCTGCTTCGCCTGTATGACCCGGATCAGGGCCGCATCCTGGTGGACGGGCGGGATGTGCGCAGCTATTCCCTCCACGCTCTGCGGCAGAAATTCGGCGTGGTGTTCCAAAACGATGCTTTGTTTGAAGACACCATCGGGGAAAACATCCGCCTGGGGCGGAATCTTTCCATGGAACAAATCGAAAAGGGCGCCCGGGCCGCCCAGGCCGCCGAATTCATCGAAAACGGCCGGGGCTATCAGGGGGAAGTGGCCATCAAGGGCGCCAACCTCAGCGGCGGACAGCGGCAGCGGCTGCTCATCGCCCGGGCTCTGGCCGCAGGGCCGGAGATCCTGATCCTGGACGATTCCTCCAGCGCTCTGGACTACAAAACCGACGCCGCTTTGCGCCAGGCCATTGCCAAAGACTACGAAAACACCACCTGGGTCATCATTGCCCAGCGCATCAGCTCCATCCGCCATGCCGACCATATCCTGGTGCTGGAAGAAGGAGGAGTGCTGGGCTATGGGACCCACCAGCAGCTGATGGAGACCTGCCCGGTCTATCAGGAAATCAGCCGGATTCAGATGGGAGATGATTTGGATGCCTAAAATGGGAAATGCCCCTCCTTCCTTTGGCTCGGCCCCCCAGGGTACGGCCCATCAACGAGTGACCCCCGGCCGGAAACGGGCCACTTTGCTGCGGCTTTGCCGCTATGTGATGCGC
The DNA here is from genome assembly GCA_003477405.1 of Ruminococcaceae bacterium AM07-15. Lineage (GTDB taxonomy): Bacteria > Bacillota > Clostridia > Oscillospirales > Butyricicoccaceae > Pseudobutyricicoccus. The sequence goes on along the minus strand of QUDE01000002.1, from coordinate 119,854 downwards.
TTCCGCTTCTGGGTGATCCTGGCCCTTTTGCTCACCGTCCTTTCCAACTATTTCGGACTGATGGGGCCCTATCTTTCCGGCCTGGCCGTGGACAGCATCGGCTCAAAAGCAGGCACCGTCCAATTCCCTCTGGTGTTTCGCTACTGCCTCTTTATGGCCCTGTTCTATGTGGCCTCTGCCCTTCTGTCCTATCTGCTGTCCATGATCATGATCACCATCAGCCGGAAGGTCACCTATCAGATGCGCTCGGACATCTTCAACAAGCTGTCCTCCCTGCCGGTGGGGTATTTCGACACCCACCAGGCCGGAGACATCATCAGCCGCATCTCCTATGACACCGACACCATCAACTCTTCCCTTTCCACCGACCTGGTGCAGGTGCTGGCCAGCGTCATCACCGTGGGCGGCTCCCTGGGAATGATGATCGCCATTTCTCCCCGGCTGGTGCTGGTGTTCCTCATCACCGTTCCCCTGTCCATCTGCATCACCCGGTTTATCACCTCCCGCACCCGTCCCCTGTTCCGGCTGCGTTCCCTCAAGATCGGCCAGCTCAACGGCTTCACCGAGGAAAATATCACCGGTCTGAAAACCCTCCAGTCCTATTGCCAGGAAGAGCACACCATTGAAAAACTGGATCAGGTGAATGACGAGACGGTCAATGCCTATTATAACGCCGAATATTACAGCAGCCGGGTGGGCCCCAGCGTCAACTTCATCAACAATCTGTCCCTGGCCCTGATCACGGTGTTCGGCGCCATCCTCTTTATGCAGGGGAAAATGAGCGTGGGCAATATTTCCTCCTTCGTGCTCTATTCCCGGAAATTCTCCGGCCCCATCAACGAGATCGCCAACATCATCGGCGAGCTGCAATCGGCTCTGGCTGCGGCAGAGCGGGTGTTCCGTCTGCTGGACGAACAGCCGGAAAAGGCCGATTCCCCCCAGGCCCTCCCGCTCCACGACCCTCAGGGAGATGTGGAACTTCAGGATGTGAGCTTTGGCTATGAAGAAGGAAAAACCATCCTCCATCATCTTTCCCTTCACGCTTCCCCCGGCAGCATGATCGCCATCGTGGGCCCCACCGGCGCAGGAAAAACCACCCTCATCAACCTGCTCATGCGTTTTTATGACAAGGACAGCGGTGAGATCAAGGTGGACGGCCATTCCATCTACGATCTGCAGCGGAAAAGCCTGCGTCTGGCCTATTCCATGGTGCTTCAGGACACCTGGCTCTTTTACGGCACCATTTACGAAAACATCGCCTATGGCAAACAGGGCATCACACGGGAAGAAGTGATCCAGGCCGCCAAGGCCGCCAAGATTCACTCCTATATCCAGCGTCTGCCCCAGGGGTATGACACCCTGCTCACCGACGACGGCACCAATATTTCCAAAGGACAGAAACAGCTTCTGACCATCGCCCGGGCTATGGTGATGGACTCCCACATGCTGATTCTGGACGAAGCCACCTCCAATGTGGACACCCGCACGGAAATGCAGATCCAGGAGGCCATGCGCCGCCTGATGGAGAACAAGACCTGTTTTGTGGTGGCCCATCGGCTGTCCACCATCCGGAACGCCGATCTGATTCTGGTAGTGCGGGACGGCAATGTGGTGGAAAGCGGCACACACGAAGAACTGATGAAGAAACGAGGATTCTATCGGGAGCTTTATGAGGCCCAGTTCAAATAAGCGTCTATCCCAAACGCACAAAGCCCCGCGGCCTACGCCGCGGGGCTTTTGTATGAGCCAGGGGGGATGGATTGGCTGACAATCAGATGCGGAACAGCAGATCGGAATAGGTGGGGAACGGCCAGTATTCCTTGTCCACCAAAAGCTCGATTTTGTCGGCCACTTCCCGCAAAGCGTCCATGGCCACCCGGACCTTGTCCCGATAGGCTTCGGCCTTGGCCAGAGCACCTTCGGCCTGAGCAGCCTTTTCCAGGGCTTTCTCCAGCTTGCTCACGGCGGCCTTCATCTGGGCACCGGCAGCAGAAATATCCTTCAGTGCGCTGGATTCCATGGTCATGTCCACCGTCAGGCCGGTTTCCTTGATGGCATTGACGCTGTCGGCCAGGAACTTGGTGTATTTGATCACCGCCGGGATGATCTGACGGCGGGTCATATCCAGCATGGTGTTGGCTTCCAGAGAGATGGTCTTGATATAGTTGTCCAGACGGATCTCATACCGGGCTTCGGCTTCCTTCCGGCGGAAGATGCCGTGCTTTTCAAACAACTCCACCGACTTGGAAACCACCAGGCCACGGGCGGCATCCACATCGTTTGTGGCGCAGGGCAGGCCACGCTCTTTGGCCTCTTCGGCCCACTCCTTGCTGTAGTTGTTGCCATTGAAGACCACCCGCTTGTGTTCCCGGTAGATCTCCCGCACCAGCTCCCGCACACAGGCGCTCTTGTCCTCCGCCTTTTCCAGACGGTCGGCGATGCGGCTGAGGATCTCGGCCACCGCGGTATTCAGAGCATAGTTGCAGCCGGCGATGGACATAGAAGAACCCAGCATACGGAACTCGAACTTTTTGCCGGTGAAGGCAAAGGGCGAAGTACGGTTGCGGTCCGAGGTGTCCTGGGGCAGCCAGGGAATGGTGGTGACGCCGATCTCAATGTTGCCGCCCTGACGGAACTGAGAAGGACGGCCGGTCTCCACCTCTTCCAGGATGTCGGTGAGGGCATCGCCCAGGAAGATGGAGATGATGGGAGGCGGTGCCTCATGTCCGCCCAACCGATGGTCGTTGCCCGGGCAGGCCACCGAAGTGCGCAGCAGCTCGGAATATTCGTCCACCGCCCAAATGACAGCGCAGAGGAACAGCAGGAACTGGGCGTTGTCCGCCGGGGTCTTGCCCGGGTCCAGCAGGCTGGGGCCGTTGTAGATATTCAGAGACCAGTTGTTGTGCTTGCCGCTGCCGTTGACCCCGTCAAAGGGCTTTTCGTGGAGCAGGCACACCAGGTTTTTCCGCAGAGCCACCTTCTTCATGGTCTCCATGATCAGCTGGTTGTTGTCGCAGGCGATGTTGGCCGTGGTGTAAACCGCCGCCAGCTCATGCTGGGCCGGAGCCGCTTCGTTGTGCTCGGTTTTGGCCGGCACACCCAGACGCCACAGCTCTTCATCCAGCTCCCGCATAAAGTCCATGACCCGCTCTTTGATGTTGCCATAATAGTGGCCGTCCATCTCCTGGCCCTTGGGCGGACGGGCGCCAAACAAAGTACGGTCGCAGAGCATCAGGTCGAGACGCTGATCAAACAGGGCCTTGTCCACCAGGAAATACTCCTGCTCGGCGCCGGCCATGGCCACCACACGCTCCACATCGCTTTTGCCCAGCAGATGGAGCACCCGCACCGCCTGATCGGAGAGCACCTCCATGGAGCGGAGCAGCGGGGTCTTTTTGTCCAGCACTTCGCCTGTGAAGGAGCAGAAGCAGGTGGGCACATACAGGGTATTGTCCTTGACAAAGGCCGGAGAAGTGCAGTCCCAGGCGGTATAACCCCGGGCCTCAAAGGTGGCCCGCAGACCGCCGGAGGGGAAGCTGGAGGCATCGCTTTCGCCCCGGATCAGCTCCTTGCCGGAGAATGTCATGAGCACACTGCCGTCGGACAGCGGATTCAAAAAGGAATCGTGCTTTTCGGCGGTGAAACCGGTCATGGGCTGGAACCAATGGGTATAATGGGTGGCTCCCTTCTCCAGGGCCCACAGCCGCATTCCGTTGGCCACACTGTCGGCAATGGCCGGGTCCAAAGGCTTGTTCTGGTCGATGGTGGCCCGCAGCTGCTTATAGATGTTGGTCGGCAAATACTTGCGCATGGACTCATCGTTGAACACATTTTCCCCGTAGATTCGGGAGATATCAAAACGCTCCATTCTTCCACCTCATCATCCTGATTTTTTTGCGGGGGACATCCCCTGTCTTTCTGAGTGTATCTTACCCGCTTCTTTTTCATTTTGCAAGAGAAATTCATAAAATGATTTTTAAAATATTTTTTGTTTCATTTTATGTAATATTATTTTTGATTCTATCTGTTTATTTTCTAAAAATGATTTTTATAAATTCATTTTGACTCAAAAGAAACCCGTGGCTCAAAGAGCCACGGGCGGAAAAACCTATTTAGTCCTTCACTTCATATTCGGCACGGCCAGTGACAAACTGGTTGCCGCCTTCGCTGTCGATGGTGCACACCACCGGCATATTCTCAATGGTCAGGCGCTTGAGGGATTCGCAGCCCAGCTCTTCAAAAGCCAGCACTTCCACCTTCTTGATGCAGCCGGAAATGGCAGCACCGGCGCCGCCGATGGCGCAGAAATACACACCGCCATTGCGGATGATGGCATCCACCACAGGCTGGGCCCGGCCACCTTTGCCGATCATAGCCACCAGTCCCAGATCCAGCAGACGGGGAGCAAAGGGGTCCATCCGGCCGGAAGTGGTGGGCCCGATGGAGCCGATGACCTCACCGGGCTTGGCCTGGGTGGGACCGGCATAATAGATCACAGCGTCCTTGATGTCAAAGGGCAGTTCCTTCCCCTCGTCCAGCAGAGCGAACAGGCGCTTATGAGCGGCGTCTCTGGCCGTATAGATCGTGCCCGTCAGGTTTACCATGTCGCCCACTTTGATTTCTTTGGCATGGGCGCGCAGTTCCGAAGTGTTCAGATTCCATTCTTTCATAATGCACCTACATCTTTTCTCCAATATTTTTGACTCTGTCCAAGATCTCTTGTATGGAACGCAGTCTCGTGCCCGCAGGCTGAGACTGGGAGTCGCTTTTTTTCGGGGCAGCAGGCCGCGCCTGTATGGGGGCTTTCGGCTCTTCCGGCGGCGGGGCCGAAAGAGTATGGCGGGATCGCTGCTCAATTTCATTCATGGCCCGCACCAGCTCGTCGATTTCGCCGGTGATGGAAGCAATCCGGGCCTTGAATCCGCTGAAGGCTTCTTCGGCCATGACCACCTTTTCCCGAGCCTCTTCCGCCACAGGGGTCATCACAGCGCCGGCATCCTTGATGGTCTGGGTCACTTCCTGGGCATGACGGCTGGCTTCCTCCTGCACTTCCCTGGCCCGCTTATAGGCGGAAATCTCAATATCGGCGATATATTCCTTCAGCTCTCCATATTCCCGGCGCAGGGTTTCAGCCCGCTGCCGGGCCTGTTCCGCCTGGCGGCAAGCCTGCTCCTTTTCTTCTTCCAGGGTGCGGATCTGCTCCCTGGCCTGGGAGAGTTCTTCCTCCAGACGCCGGTTTTCTTCTTTCTTTTCTTCCTGCTGCTGCCAGGCCCGTTTTTCTTCCTCCCGGGTCTGGCGGAGTTCTTCCTGCAAGCGGCGTTCTTCCTCGGCCCAATCGTTTTTCAGCTTTTCAATGTATTCGATGACTTCCTCTTTTTGAAAGCCGCCGACTAAGGCCGTTTTGAATAGCACGCCCATCTTTCGATCCCCCGGTTTAGTTTATTAGATATTTGACCACGACCTTTTCCAAGTCGGGATAGGCCCGCAGGCCCACAATGCGCTCTTCTTCCTTCCCTTCCTGGCAGATGACCAAAGCGGGAACACCGGCGATATTGAAATCCCCGGCGATCAGCGGCTGTTCATCCAGATCGACCTGGTAAAAATCCGCCTGGGCGTAATGGGCGTCGGCCAGTTCTTCCACCAGCCCCTGCATCTGTCGGCAGGGCTCCGACCATTCCGCTGTGAAAAAGATCATTTGAGGTTTTGCTTTGCCCTGGAGTTTTTCTTTGTAGTCGGCTTGTTCCAGCCTTTCCAGCTCGTGCCGCATAGGCTCCACCCCTTTTCCGATATATTATATCATAGTTCTGTCAAAAAAAGAAATAATAAATTCTTCAAATAATGCTTTACATTTTTTCAAACCTATGCTATACTAAATGAGCTGAAACAAGATATGCGCCTGTGGCTCAATGGATAGAGTAGCGGCCTCCGACGCCGTTGGTTGGACGTTCGAATCGTCTCAGGCGCGCCAGAAAAAGACACGACTTTTGGTCGTGTCTTTTTTCGTTTCCTCCTGTTTTTTTAAAACCCGGTAGCAATTTGGCCGGCTGCTCCATCCAATATGGGACACGCCCCAAAGGCGTTCCCATTTTGAAAGGAGCTGTTTTTTATGAAAAACCCGAAAAAGATTCTCCTCCCCCTGGCAGGAGCTTTGTGCCTCAGCGCCACCCTCTCCTCCGCTCTGGCCGCAGCCTTTCCGGTGACTCTTCACAACCTCACCCCTTCCCAGCGGGAAGCACTGCGTGGCCAAGGCCAGGTGGGCACCGCCTATCTGTCCCAAAACAATGAAACCGGTACCAATGGCAGTCTCTGTGCTCCCTTTACCGCCCAGGCTGCCAGCGCTGTCTTTGTCCTGGCTGCCGCTCCCGGTGCCGAAAGCTACAATGTACAGCTGTACCAGGGCAACCCTGGCCAGGGCAAAGCAGCATCAGACTACACCGTCTCCCCGGTGGACGGCGGGGTGTGCTTTACCGGTCTGGAGCCAGGAAAAACCTACTATATGAAGATCAGCTCTTCCACCCTCCGGTCTTCCGGCTGCACCGCCACCTATGAACTGCTCAACAGTTCTCATCAGACAGAAAACAGGCAATAACCCTCTCAAATTGTTTCGTTTTTCTCAAAAGTTTCATAAATCCCCTGAATAAAGGCCTTCTTGCCTTCTGTATAAGCCACCCGGTCCAGGGGATATTGTGCGGCCAAAGATTTTTTCAGCTTTTCATATTCTGCGGCCTTTTCCTCATGGGTGCAAAGGTAATCCCGAAACCCCACCAGCTGAAAAAACTCCCCATCGCTTTTGTCGTAGCAGTGGATGTGATGCAGCGACAACTCCCCCGCTCCCCGCAGCACAAAAAGATGGTAGGTTTCTTTTCCATGCTGAGGGCCCCGGTAATCATAGCCCAATTCCTCCAGTTTGTCTTTGTTCATACGATCTATCGAGCAAAGACGCACTGCCACATCCAAAATGGGTTTGGCCCAGATGGAGGGGATAGCCGTGCTGCCCACATGCTGGATGTCCAGCACATTTTCTCCCCAGATCTCCAGAATCTGCTTCCGTACCCGCTCAAATTCCTCGTCCCAAGCCCTTTGATGGGGCATAAGGCATACCTGATTCCGTTTGACTCCTTCCATTTCTACTCCTTTCTCTTTTCACTGAAAAAGGCGGCTTTTTAGCCGCCTTTTTCATTTGCAGATTTACAGACTCCAGAATTCTCCCGGCTCCCGCAGGGACAGGATAAATGCCTCAAGCAGCTTCAGGCACTGGTCCATATCTCCCCAATCGATCACTTCGTGGGGGCAATGGGCATACCGGGAAGGAATGGAGATCACCCCGGTGGGTACACCGGCCTTCTCCTTGTGCATTTCCCCGGCATCGGTGCCAATGCCCGGGAACACCTCAATCTGACAGGGAATGTTCAGCTTGGCACACAGCTCCTGGAGACGGCGGCGCACTTTGGTGTTGGCCACAAGACTGCCGTCCATGGCCTTGACTCCAGGGCCACCGCCCAGCAAAATGGTGCCGTCGTTGACGCTTTCCGGCGTATCGCTGGCCGGGGTGGTATCCACTGCCAGAGCCACATCGGCGGCGATCTGTTGGGAGGCTACCCGGGCGCCCCGCAGCCCCACCTCTTCCTGGGAGGAAAAGACGAAATACACCTTGCCATGAACCTGGGAGAAATCGGTCTCTTCCAGAGCTTTCACCAAGAGGGCACAGCCGGCCCGGTCGTCAAATCCATGGCCCAGAGCCCGGTTCTGTCCGAAATCCTGAAGCGGCGTGGCCCAGGTGATGCTGTCTCCTTCCGAAATGCCCATTTCCCGCACTCCGGCATCGTCTCTGGCCCCCACATCGATATAAAGCTGACGATAATGCCGCACCAGCTTTTCATCATCGAAGCGGCGCATATGGCAGGAAATTGTGCCGATGATCCCATGGCAGGCCCCCTTGGCCCCATGCACCAGCACATGCTCCGAAGGCAGCACCCGATCATCGTGGCCGCCCAGTTTTTCAAAGCGCAGCAGGCCGTTTTTCTCAATCTTCCGCACCATAAAGCCTACTTCATCCATATGGGCCGACAGCATCAGGGTAGGTCCTTCCTGACCGCCCTGCTTCATCACGATGAGATTGCCCAGCCCGTCCACATAGGCTTCGTCGGCCAGAGGCGCCACCCGGCGGTAAAGGTATTGGGCCACATTTTCTTCAAACCCACAGGTGCCCGGCAGGGACACCAACTCCCGCAGCAGCTCTTTCATCCTTCGTTCCTCCTATTCTTTCTCCGGCACTTCCCCGGTGATCTGAATGTACTGAGGGGTATGGCCGGTGTGCTTCAGATATTCCTGGAATCCTTCCTGGGAGATGACCAGGCTCTCGGTGTTGCGGCAGGGGTGGACGCAGAAGGCGGGCAGCGCGGCCACATCCTCATCCACGATCAGATGGATCTCATGGTTTTCGTCAAACACCAGCCCCAGAGGCGAAATGGAACCGGGACGCACGCCCAGGGCCTGATACAGCTTGTCCTCGTTGCCAAAGCTCAAGCGGGAGCGGCCGATCTTTTTGGAGACCTCTGCCGTGCGGAACTTCTTGTCCTCCCCGATGAGCAGCAGGAAAAATTCCGTTTGCTGCCGGTTGGCCAGGAACAAATTTTTGCAAAAAGGTGCACCCAGCTTTTCTCCGATGGCTTTGCAATCCTCCATGGTGGCCGCTTCCGGATGGGCCATGCTTTTGAATTGAATGCCCCATTCTTTCAGCAAATCGTAAATCGCCTGCGGCGAACTTCTCTCCATTGGTCTTTCCTCCTGTTCAGGGCAAAAGCGGGGTATGTTTCCCCGCTTTTTGCCTGCTATCTATTTTTACATTTCTTCCCGTGTGAATCCCAGATGCCGCACTCTCCCACCGTCCATCACAAGCCCTGTGACCCGGTTGCCGGAACCTCTGGTGAAGGTCAGGCGCAAAGTGAGGCCACCGATCTGCACTCCATACCGATCCCGGCCCAGAGGATACAGCCGGCCCTGGCCGTGGCGGGTGTGGGAAGCATACAGAAAACCTTCCTCTTCGGTGATGAAATACCGGGTGTCCACTTCATCGCTTTGATAGGTGCCCTCGTATTCCAGCAAAAAGTCGCTGTCCTGAGGAGCGGTATCCACCTTTACCAGAGGATACAGATTGGCTCCCATCTGGCAGGCCGCCTTTTCTTTGCCCAGATACATCACATCTTCCAGGTAACCGATGCGGTAGCAGTTGCCCTCCACAGGATGGAGCGGAGCGCCGTTCTCCCCTCCCAGATGCAGCTGGCCTTCCTGATCCCGGCAAACGGTGAAGCAGGCCAGGCTGGGCTCTTCCGCCCAATAAACACCGGTTTCTTCCTGCTGGGGCATCTGCTCCAGCAGATACTGCTGATGCTGAGGCTTTTCCTCTTCCAGTCCCAGCACCACCCGGGCGATCTGCCGGGCCGCTACGCCGGGAATGGTGTTCTGGGTGTTGCTGACAATGGCGATGTCCAGATCGTCTTCCGGGTCGTAAAAACGGATGGTGTGGGCCCGGTAAGCCGCATCCACTCCCCCGTGCTCCAGGAAGGGATGGCCTTCGTATTCTCCCAGCATCAGACCGCCGCCATAAATGCTGCGGCTGCCATCGGCCAGCACCGGCCGCTCCATCATCTTTTCTACCGTTTCTTTCCGGCAGATGGTGGGGTTTTTGTAGTTTTCCAGCAGCTTCATCAAATCGTGAACGGTGGTGTGCAGGGATGTGGCCCCATAGGCCGAGTAGTTGATGGGATGATAGGTAAATGTCCCCTCTCCGTCATCGTCATAGGAATAGGCCCGCCCCGGGATCACCTGAGTATAGGCCGTTTTGATGCAGGTATGGTCCATGCCCAAAGGAGCAAAGATCCGCTGAGCGGCAAATTCCCCGAGGCTCAGACCGGAGACCTTCTCCACCACATGGGCAATAAGGGTGAAATTGGAGTTGCTGTACAGATACTCGCTGCCAGGCTCAAAATTCAGAATGGTCTGCATGGAGATCATCCGTTTCAGATCTTCCATGGTGATGGTGTCGTCAATGCGCACGCCACACATCATCAGAAGCTCCCACTGGTCCCGGATACCGGAAATATTGTGCATCAGATCATACAAAGTCACAGGCTCACGGAACAGAATCAGTTCCGGGGCATAGTCCCGGATGTCGTCGGTGAGATGTACCTTTCCTTCTTCGGCCAAAAGCAGCAGGCTGAGCACAGTCACCTGTTTGGAAACCGAGGCCACATGGAAAACGGTGTTTTCCCCCACCGGAATCTGGTGCTCCAGATTGGCATAGCCGAAGGATTTATCGTAAATCACTTCTCCCTTCCGCCGCACCAGCACTTGCCCACCGGGGCACAGGCCGTTTTGCCAGCGATGGAAAATGGAATCGATCTCTTTTTCTTGCTGCGGCGTTAGACATGTACTCATTTTTTCAGCTCCTTTGTCTTTTCCTCTTTCTTTTCCCGACTGCGATAGATAAAATACAGGGTCATATCGGTGCCCACCATCAGGAAGTTGATGATATACAGCAGCATGACAATATCCTGGCTGTACAGGATCTTATGGGTAATGCCGGCCACATACCCCAGCTCGATCACCATGAGAAAAGCCAGGCTTTTGCCTTTGGTGGACTTGGTGCGCAAGGATTTGGCGATGTTCATAGGCCAGGCCGCCCCAAAGCAAGCCAACATCAGTGCTTCAAAAATACTCATTCCCAATTTCCTTTCTTTTCGCTATAATAGCGCTATAATCATAAGTAAACGAAGCAAGTCAAGGGTACCACATTCGGCAGGTCTTTGCAACCGCCTGCCAACGGTAAAAAGGAGAACAGAAGATGATCAAGGACCATGTATTCAAGTACTATATCGGCCAGAACAAAAGCTGCTCAGAATCCCTCTTTCTGGCGGCCTGCGAAGACCGGAACATTCCGGTGACGCCGGAGAGCCTCAAGCTCATCGGCGCTTTTTGCGGCGGCGTATGCTGCGGCAGCCTGTGCGGCGCGGTGGCCGCTGGTGCGGCTGTCATCGCCTTGCGCACCGGCGGAATGGACCTGGATGCCCACGGAAATCCGGAGATGCGGGAAAAGGTGAAGGCTTTCGTCACCCGGTTTCAGGAGAAGGCCGGCAGCGAACTGTGCCAGAATGTGAAGGAAAAATACTTTGTAGAGGGAGACCGGTGCCTGGCCACGGTGGAGCTGGCCGCCGATGTACTGGAAGAGTTTCTGGACTAACACAAAACAGCCCAAAAGCGGAAGGGACACCCCTTCCGCTTTTTGTGTTCTCTTTATTTTTGCAGCTGAGCGATCATCTCTTTCAGCACCTCAACACAATCGCCCACAATGGCATAGTGAGCCGATTGGAAGATGGGCGCATCCGGATCGGTGTTGATGGCCACAATGGTCTCGGCCCCGCCGATACCGGCCAGGTGCTGAATGGCCCCGGAAATGCCGCAGGCGATATACAGCTTGGGAGCCACCGTCTTGCCGGTCTGCCCCACCTGCATGGGATATTGGGCCCATCCGGCATCCACCAAAGGACGGGAAGCGCCTACCTGGCCGCCCAGCAGTCGGGCCAGCTCATAGGCATACTGCATATTTTTCTGGCTGCCGATGCCTCTTCCCACGGCCACAATGATCTGGGCGTCGGCAATGGTCTTGCTCTGGGGCGCAGGCTGGGCCGACTCCACCTGTACTCGGCCGGAGAGGGCCGGAACCGGAAGGCGCACCACAGTCCCCTGCCGTGCCTCCCCCTGTCCCATGGGGAACACCCCCGGACGGACGGTGGCCATCTGGGGCCGGTTATTGGGGCAAACGATGGTGGCCATCAGGTTGCCGCCAAAAGCCGGGCGGGTCTGCTGCAAAAGCCCGGTTTCCTTGTCGATTTCCAGCACGGTGCAGTCGGCGGTAAGGCCGGTGCGCAGCCGGGCGGCCACCCGAGGCGCCAGACTGCGGCCAAACTCAGTGGCCCCAAAGAGCAGAATCTCCGGGCGGGCCTTTTCGATCACACCGGTGAGAGCATCGGCCCAGGGTTCTTCTGTGGGATAGGCCAGCGATTCATCCTGACACAGATAGACAGTATCTGCTCCGTGGTCGATCAGTTCCTGAGCCAGCTTCTCCACATCTTTGCCCATCAAAAAGGCAGAAATGCCGCATTTTGAATCGCACTGAAGTTCTTTGGCTTTACAGAGAAGTTCCAGGGTTACATTGTGGAGTTTCCCTTCCCAGGCCTCGGCAGCCACCAAAATCCCCTTCCAGCTGTCCAGGTCTTCCCCGCCCTTTTCCTGTACGCGGGAGATGGCTCCCAGTTTGCAGGAGTCCAGACACATACCGCAGGCGATGCAGCTTTCTCCCACATGGGCTTTTTTGTCTTTGATCTCAATGGCCCCCTGGGGGCAAGTTTTCACGCACAAGCCGCAGCCAACGCAGCGGCTTTCATCGATCACGATACCAGCCATCATGCTTCCTCCCCTGTCAAATGTTCCTCTTTCAGCAAACGGCACAATGCACCAGCCGCCTGCTTTTCATCTCCCTGAAGGAACTGACATTCCACTGTTTTCTCCGGCGTAAAGGTGCGCACCACCTGAGTGGGCGATCCTTTCAGGCCAATGCGGGCGGGGTCAGCCCCGGTGTCCGCCGCCCCCAGCATGGTGAAGGGGGCCTCCAGGCTCTCCCGCACGCCTCGGATGGACGCCATGCGGGGCATATTGATGTCTTTGGCCACGGTGATGACCCCCGGCAGTTTCATCCGCACCACCTGAGTGCCGTAGTCGGTGACTTTGCAGCAGAGCAGCTCTTTGTCGCTGGCTTCCAGTATTTCGGATACATTGGTCACATGGGGCACGCCCAGGTCCTCGGCCAGTTCCGGTCCGATCTGGGCGGTATCGCCATCGGTGGCCATGCGTCCACAGACGATCAGGTCAAAATCCCCGATGTGCCGTGCGCCCAGGGCCAGGGTATAGGCCGTAGCCAGGGTGTCGGCCCCGGCAAAGGCCCGGTCGCTGAGCAGCAGGGCTTCGTCCACTCCCTGGGACATGGCCTCCCGCAAAATCCGCTGGGTGGCGGGGATACCCATACTGAGGGCGGTAACTTTGCCCCCCAGCTTTTCTTTCAGCCGTACGGCCTCTTCGATGGCGTATGTATCAAAGGGATTGATCACCGACTGGCGTCCATCCCGGATGATGGTCTTGGTTTCCGGGTCCAATTTGACCTGGTTTGTGGAAGGCACCTGTTTGATGCAAACGATGATCTTCATTTGTTTTCCTCCTCCGGCGCAAACAGATTTCCCCGGTTGAGCAAATTCTGGGGGTCAAAAGCCTTTTTCAGCTGCCGCATTTCCCCGATGTGCTCTTCCCCGTACATCACCTTCAGGAACCCGGCTTTCAATTTGCCCACGCCGTGCTCGGCAGAAACGGCGCCGCCTTTGGCTGTAATCTTTGCAGCCCAGTCGTTGTAAAGCTCTTTGCCTTTTCGGTATTCCTCGCTGTCATTGGGCAGGATGTTCACATGGAGATGGTTGTTGCCCACATGTCCCCAGATGGCCGACTGGAGCCCTCTTTCTTTCAGCATGGTGTTGTACATCGCCATGGTCTCCTCCAGCGCGGCATTGGGCACGGCCATATCGGTACCCAGCTTGGTGATCTCCTTGTTCTTTTTCTTCCGCTGGTCGATGAGCATATTGACGCACTCAGGAATGGCATGACGGAAGAACATCAGCCGGTCCAGATCGGTCTGGCTGCGGGCCACCCAGGTGTCCTCTTCCTTCCCTCCGGCCTGCTGGATGGCTTTTCCCAGCTCCAGCAGCCGGTTTGTCATATCCTCTTCGGTATCCCCATGGAGCTCCACATAAATGGCCGTCTCATACTGCTGGGGAATATCATGGATCTGGGCAAAAGCACTGTTCTCCCGCTTTTCCCGGCGAAGAATCTCCAGGGCATCTCCATTGAAAAACTCCGCCGACACCGGATGGATATCAAAACGGTCGCATCCCTCCAGCTGCTCCCCACGGATGAGGCGCACATAACGCAGGGCCTTTTCCTCCTGGTCAAAGAAGGCAGTGACGCCCCAGATGATCTGTGGCAGGGGCAAAAGCCGGATCTCAATCTCACAGGTCACGCCCAGCGTGCCGTCGCTGCCGATGAACAGGTCGATGAGATCCATATTGTCTTCGGCGTAATAACCGGAGGCATTTTTGGTGTGTGGCATCTGATACGACGGCAGTGTAAAGTGAATTTCCTTGCCACTATCGGTCCGCAGCGTCCCCTCTCTCCCCCGGGCAAACTGCTCTCCCCGGCGAAGGGTCAGGGTCTCCCCGTCCATCAGCACCACTTTCAGTCCATTGATATATCCCCGCACCGAACCATAGTGGAAGCTGCGAGCCCCGGAAGCGTTGCAGTTGACCATACCGCCCAGGGAGGCTGAAGTCTCAGTGGGGTCCGGGGTAAAGAACTGCTCCGGCGCCCGGCAGAAGGCCGTGTAAGCTGCCTTGGCTTCCTCGGTCCAGTCCGCCGTCTGAAAACGCTTGCCGGAGATCATCTTCCGCAGCTCAGACAGCAGCACACCAGGCTGCAGGGTAAAATAAAAAGTGCCGGTCTGCTCATCCTGGCGGCAGGAGAGCACCTTGTCCATCCGGCTCAGGTTCATAGCGTGTCCCTCATAGGGCACAGCTGCCGCTGCCAGACCGGTGCGGGAGCCCTGCACCGTCACAGGGATCTTTTTTTCGTACATCTCTTTCAAAATGCTGGAGACATCCTCTGTGGTACGGGGGAAAGAAATGCTCTCCGCCTTTCCCACGCTGCGGGATTCGTCCCGCAGATATTCCTCATATTCTCCGCTCATCGGGCGGATCAATGCGTTTGCCATATGATCGCTCCTTTTCACGGCTTAAAAGCCGGTGGCTTATTCAACACTCCCTATTCTAGACCTCAAGGGAGCAAAAATCTTTTGAAATTTTGAGACATTGTTTGCATATCTTGTTATTTCGGTGTATACTGGAGATACTTCAGCGAACCGGTGGGGAGGGTCTTTTATGGAAACCGACAACAAGCAAAATTTCTGCAAGGATTTCTACATCAGCTTTCATCAGAATGCTTCCTGGAAAATGGACAAGTTTCATTTCCACGATACCTATGAGATCCTTCTATGCCTGTCGGATGGCGGCGAATTTTTCGTAGGGGAATCCACCTACCCCATCAAGCGGGGCGGGCTTCTGGTGTTCAACAGTATGGATCTGCACCGCAGCGCCGGCAGCACCCAGCCCAGCTACGACCGGTATGTGGCTCACTTTATCCCCGAATACGCCGCCGGCCTTTCCACTCCCCAAACCGATCTGCTCCGCTGCTTTGAGCATCCGGTGGGCTCCTATACCGGCAATGTGCAGCTGAGCGAGGAGCAGACACAGCAGCTCCTGTCCTATTTTGAAAAGGCCCAGAAGGCCGGGCAGAAGGGAGAATACGGAGACGATCTCCGCCGCCAGATGGCTTTTATCCAGCTGCTGCTCTATGTGAATTCCCTTTACGACCATGTGCATCGGGATCATCTCATCGTTCAGAAGGACAGTTTTCACAAAGTGCAGCCCATTTTGTCCTATGTGCAGCAGAATTTCCAGAACCCCATCACCCTGGACAGCATCGCCCAACAGTTTTATATGAGCAAGTACTACCTGTGCCATCTGTTCAAGGATGTGACCGGTTTCGGTCTCAACGAATACATCATCAATCTGCGCATCCTCAAGGCCCGGGAGCTGCTGCGGCAGAACATCTCGGTGCAGCAAGTGGGGGAGATCGTTGGTTTTTCCAACAATTCTCATTTTATCCGCACATTCAAAAGCATGGTTGGGGTCTCCCCCGGACAATACTCCCACCGCTATCGATAAACATAACAAAACAGGACAACCCTCTGGTTGCCCTGTTTTTTCATTCTTCGGGAAAAACCTCCTTGAGAAGCTGCCAGTATTCCCGTATCAGTTCCCATCGGCTCTCCAAAGGCGCCATGGCCTCCCCCAACGCCCGGTAATACCAGCGCTGCTTTTCTTTTCCCCGGTGAAACCGGCCCCAAAGAGCATCTCCCAGCTCCTGATAATCCAGGCAAATGCTGCGCAGATTGGAAAGTTTATCTGCACAGGTGATCAGCTTTACATCCATTGAAATTTCAGACTTCAATATCTGAATGGTGTGTTCTTTCCGCTCTTCCCAGGACAAAGTCTTGTCCTCGCTGCACCCTTCCACCAATTTCCGCACCACAGGGCCAAAGGCTTCCTCCAGCTGCTCTGAGGTAACAGAAGTATCCTCCAAAGTGTCGTGGAGCAGGCCGGCACAGATCACTTCGGCCGTCGCTCCCGCCTGGGCAAGAATCTGGGCTACCTCGGCCGGATGGGCGATGTAGGGCACCGGGCTCCCCTTCCGCTTCTGTCCCTCATGAGCCAAAGCGGCAAACGAATAGGCCCGATGCAGCAAAAGCCCTTCTTGTGTTTTTTCCATAGTCCCTCCTTGCAAAAAGGCCCCGGAAGATTTCCGGGGCCTTGGCTTTCATTTTACTGGGGCACTTTCACATCGGCGGGGATGGGGCAATGATAGGGCTTTCCGCCGGTCTTCTCTGTGAATTCCTTCTGGGCCTTCTCCAGGATCTGAGGATCTTCCAGGATCTTCAGGCCCCACAGAGCCATGGCCTTGGCGGCATAGATCATACCCTTCTGACCCACGCTGCTGCCGGAGCAGGAAGTGATCTGCCAGCTATGACCAGGAGCGCCCACATTCTCGCAGGCGGTGTTGAAGGTGACGGTGGGGCAGATGTAGCACACATCGCCCACATCGGTGGAACCGAAATTCCCTTCCACGCCCACAGGCAGAACACCGGTGTGGAGATGGGTGCCTTCCGGCAGGCCGTAACCGGCGATGGCTGCGGCATACTGATCGGGCCGGGCCTCGTCCAGCTTCTGGGCAAACTCCAGCTCTTCAGCAGTCCAGGCCTCCTGGGGAGTCTCCACCATGCAGTCATGGATCAGATCCACCAGCACGCCGTTGTTCAGCGTCTGATAACAGCCGCCCATAAACTCGATCTCCAGTTTGGTTTCGGTCATATGGGCCGCGCCTTCGGCCACCTTCACCAGGCGGTCATAGACCTCGTCCACGGTCTCCCGCTTGGGCGCACGCACATAATACCACACAGTAGCATTGTCAGGAACGATGTTGGGTGCCGTGCCACCTTCGGTGATGGTGTAATGGATACGCACATCGGTGGTCACATGCTCACGCAGGTAGTTGGCGCCCACATTGGTCAGCTCCACGGCATCCAGGGCCGAACGGCCGTTGTGAGGATCGCCGCCGGCATGGGCGGTGACGCCGTGGAAATGGAACTTCACGCTATTGAGGGCCAGGGAATTGCCCATGGTCACCTCATTGGCCGTGCCAGGATGGAAGGCGATGGCGCAGTCCAGCCCGTCAAAAGCATGGCCCCGGGCCATAAAGGATTTGCCGGTGAGCAGCTCTTCTGCCGGGCAACCGAAGTAAATGATGGTGCCCTTCAGGCCCTTCTCCTCCATTTCGGCCTTCATCCCCAAAACAGCGCCCACATGGCCGACACCCAACAGGTTGTGGCCGCAGCCCTGGCCATAGGCCTGGCCTTCCACGGCCTTCTGCTGGGTACCCACTTCCTGGCTCAGGCCAGGCAGGGCGTCATATTCTCCCAAAAAGCCGATGACAGGCTTGCCGCTTCCCCAAGTGGCTTTGATGGCGGTGGGCACTTCCCCGGCCCCCAGCTCCACGGTGAAGCCGTTTTTCTCCAAAAGCTCTGCGGTCCACTTCTGGGCATTGTATTCATGGTATCCGCCCTCCGGGCAAGCCCAGATATCCAGGCTCAGCTTTTCCAGCTGGGAACGGTTTTTGTCGATGGCCTCATAGGCGATCTTGCCGGACATAACGATCACAACTCCCTTTTCATTTGATTTTACAGCTTTACAGCACTATTTTTATTATATCGGCGGAAAAAAGCAAAGTCAACGAAGGCCCCTGCCAAAGTTTCCCCCTTTAATTTGTGGACTTTCTCCCATGGATGAGGCGCAGCATAGAATACTAAAAGATCGTAAGTCCAAAGGAGGCTTCTTCGCTATGCCGCAAAAAAGCTATGACCGCCCGGCCGCCCTGGCCTATGCACGGAAATGGGCCCTGGGGCGCAATCCCGCCTTTCTGGATTTTGAAAATCTGGGAGGCGACTGCACCAATTTCATCTCCCAATGCGTTTACGCCGGGTCCGGTGTGATGAACTTCACCCCCACCTTCGGCTGGTATTACCGCTCCCCCTCTTCCCGGGCCCCCGCCTGGACAGGAGTGGATTTTTTCTACAACTTCATGACCGGAAACAACGGCCCCGGCCCGGTGATGGAGGAAGTGCCCATTTTCCGCCTGCTTCCCGGGGATGTGATCCAGCTGGGCACCCAGGAAGGCCAGTTCTATCACTCTCTGCTGGTCATCCGCACCGGCCCCATCCCCACCCGGGACAGCATCCTCATTGCCACCCATACCTATGACGCCTATCTCCGCCCCCTCAATACATACGATGCCCCCCGGATGCGTTTTCTCCATGTGAAGCATGTGAATCTGTCCTAACCCTTGCATTTTGCCCTTTCCAGGTGTATCATATGAAAAGAAATATGGATGAGAAAGGAGTGGAAAGATGCGCAATTCTTCCTGCCGGTAATGTGTTTTTACGGCCTTGTGCCGTGCTGCCGCAGGAGAAGTGCGCCCTTTCCTTCCTTTTGCCGTCTGGTGCAGACGGCTCTTTTGGCTGTGCAGGCCGGGGGAAAGGACTTCCCTCGGCCTGCATTTTTTACTGTTTCAAACGCAGCCAAGGAGGTTTTTTATGTCTCTCATCCAAGTAACCGATCTGACCTTTTCCTATCCTTCCAGCTATGATGAGATCTTCTCTCATGCCAGCTTTCAAATCGACACCCGGTGGAAGCTGGGGCTCATCGGCCGCAACGGCCGGGGCAAAACCACCCTTCTCCGCCTTTTGATGGGAGAATATCCCTATGGCGGCTCCATTCACTCTTCGGTGGAGTTTGATTATTTCCCCTATCCCGTTCCCCATCCGGAGCATCGGGCTGGAGAAGTTCTGGCCGCACTGTGCCCCCAGGCCCAGCCCTGGCAGATCGCCCGGGAGATCTCTCTGCTGGATGTGGAGGAAGCGGCTTTGGAGCGGCCCTTTTCCTCCCTCTCCCAAGGAGAACAGACCAAACTACTTCTTTCTGCCCTCTTTTTAAAAGAAGGGCACTTTCTTCTCATCGACGAGCCCACCAATCACTTAGACGAAGAAGGGCGGCGGAAAGTGGCCGCCTATCTGAAAGGGAAACAGGGCTTTCTTCTGGTGTCCCATGACCGCCGGTTTCTGGACGGCTGTGTGGATCACATTCTTTCTTTGAACCGGGCCGATATCCAGGTGCAGAAAGGGAACTTTTCTTCCTGGATGGAAAATTTCCAGCGGCAGCAGATGCTGGAGGAAAAGCAGCAGGAAAACCTGAAAAAAGACATCCGCCGCCTGGAAAAAGCCGCTCAGCGCTCAGCTGCCTGGTCCCAGCAGGCGGAAAAGGCCAAATATCAAAACGGCCCAGTGGACCGGGGATACATCGGCCATAAAGCCGCCAAGATGATGAAGCGAGCCCAGGTGATAAAGCAGCGGCAGCAGCAGGCCATCCAGGACAAATCGGCCCTTCTCAAAAACCAGGAAACGGTCTCCAGCCTGAAACTCTCTCCTCTCCCCTTTCATTCCCGGCGGCTGGCTTCCTTTTCCCAAGTACAGGTGCAATACGGCCGCACACCGGTGTGCCCGCCTGTGTCCTTCACCCTGGAGCAGGGAGACCGGGTGGCCCTCGTCGGCAAAAACGGTAGCGGAAAAACCAGCCTGCTTCGGCTGCTGACCGACGGAACCGTCCCCTATGTGGGAGAAATGCACAAGGCTTCCGGCCTTGTGATCTCCCTTGTGCCCCAGGACGCCTCCTTTCTTCGGGGAAGCCTGTCCCGGCTCATCCAGGAGGAAGACCTGGATGAAAGCCTGTTCAAGGCCATCTTGCGTAAAATGGATTTTGCCCGGGTCCAATTTGAAAAGAACCTGGAAGATCTGTCCCAGGGACAAAAGAAAAAGGTGCTGCTGGCCCGCAGCCTTTGCCAGCAGGCCCATGTGTATGTGTGGGACGAGCCTCTCAATTACATAGACATCTATTCCCGCCTTCAGATAGAGGAGCTGATCCAACAGTTTGCTCCTACCATGCTTTTTGTGGAGCATGACCAGGCATTCCGGGAAAAAATCGCCACCAAAAAAGTTTTCCTTTAAAACAGCCCAAAAGGCCCAGTTTGCACTGGGCCTTTTGTCTTTTTCATGGATTTGACCATCCAAAACCGGCTTAACTCACTTTTTTCCGCCGGTATCGGAATACAAACACCAACGCCAGCAGCAAAAGCAGCAAACTGCTGCCCAGCCAGATCAGGTTTTCCCGGTTCTGGCTCTCTCCGCCGTTTTCCTGTGAAAAGCCCGGAACGCGGGTTTTGTCAAAGCCGGAAGGCTCTTCCGGCATGGTTTCCGGGTCAGAGTTCGTTTCCTCCTGCATTTGTCCTTGCTGCTCTTGCTGATTCTCCGGCATTTCGGGCGCTATATCCTCCGGCCTTCCCATGCTGTCGGGAGCATTTCCCCCTTCCGGGGCCCCTTCTTCCGGCATAGTGCCTTCCGACGGGGCGGCTCCTTCCTCCAGTACCTGCTCTTCCGCCAGGGACCCTTCCTCTGTGGGTGGAGTATTTTCAGCCGTGCTGTGCTGCCCCATCCGGCCCCGGCCGCCTGCACCTCCACCCTGCTGACCCATAACGCTAAGATCAATAGTACTGGCATCCACCAGACTGTCCGGCTGGGCCTGCTGACCTTCTTCTGTGGAAGGGATGGTGCCATCCAGCTGGCCCTGGATGCTTTCGGCCCGGAGAGTGATATAGTTTTCCAACATGGCCACCCCGGCATCATATTCCTCCAGGGTGTAAAACGCGGTGGGATCTTCCGCCACATAGGGGCGGATCAGCTCATTCAAAAGCTGGATCTTCTGGCTGATCACCTGGGGCGACCAGAATTCCTCCACGATCTGCTGGAGATATTCATGATACAGCTGCAGATACTCTTCCTGTTCCAGCAGCTTTCCCAGGATAGGCCGCTCTTCCAGTGTGGTACCGGTGACGGCGGTATCAATGGGATAATTGACGGCGCTTTCGCCGTTTCCCACTTGGAAGCCGGCAAAGGACAGGTTATAGTCCCAGGGCAGCATACTCAGCTGGCCGTCCTTTTCATAAAGATAGTAGTTGTGCTGCATAGAGCTGAGGTAGCTGTCCAGATTGACCAGCGCCACATTGCAGGTAAAATACCGCAGCACTTCCTCCACATCCACCACTTCTTCCAGATCTTCTCCTTCGCTGAGCTTTTTCAGCGAAGAGATCAGCCGGTTTTTGTCGCTTTCGGTGATGTCGAACACGGCCGAATCGAAAATGGTGTCGTAGCTGTCCGGATCATCGTCAATATATTGCAGGCTGGCTGAAGAATCCCGGCCCATGCCTCCCATGCCGCCCATTCCTTTTTGGCGGCCGTTTTCCAGTTCCTCTTCCAGGCCTTGAGGAGATTCCCCCATCTGGGGCATTTCATCCATGTCTGGCATCTCTTTCATATCGGGCATCTGGCTTCTGTCCGGTATTTCGCCCATGGCCGGCCTTTCACCCTCCTGGGCTCCGCCGCCCATTTCCATGGAGTCCGGCTTATACAAAAGGCCGTAATCGGAACCGAAGTTTCTCTGGGCAAAGGATTCCTCCAGGGACTCCACTGCCAGATAAAGTCCCCAAGGCTCTCCGTTTACATTGATCTGGACAAAGCAATAAAGGGGCGTGGGCACACCCATCTGGCTCATCAGATCATAGGAAAGATATTCCTTCATATAAGTGGAATCCGACTGAATGTTGTTGAGGACAAACTTATCCAGCCCCAGACAGGTCTGGCCATCGATATAATGGTCAAACTCCAGCTTGAAGCTGTACCGGTCGCTGTCGCTGCTGTACACCGTGGACAGGCTGGTGTTTCCTTTGGGCCGGATACCCACCGAGGAAAAATCCTGGCCATTGATGGAGATATCGCAGGAGATATATTCCTCATTGATGGCATTTTCCAGCATCTCCGCCCACTCTTCTTCGTCTGCTGTAATGTCCACCGTCATCACCGACAAAGGATCGAACAGCGCCTCATAATCGGGCTGGCTGTAAGAGGGGGTGATGTGCAATACCTGGGGGCACAGCATAAACACCATGGTGAACACGCAGGCCAGCAAGGTAACGACGGCGATGGCTGGCACTATTTTTTTGCTTTGGAGCATCTTCTTTCGCCTCAGGACATATATTCGCCGTTGTAGCTCACCAGAACGGCGCTGCGCACACCGGGCAGCTGGCAAAGCGCATTGACAAAAGCGGTGCTCTCAGCCTGCAGACGCACTTCCATGGTCAGTTCCACATTTCCCTGGCTCACCGTTTTGGATTTGACGCTGTAGCGGCGCACCTGAGAGGCCGCCTGCTCCACGGCCTGGCGCTCCGCCTGGTCATTTTCGCAGTTGAGCACCAGGATATAGGGGTTTTCCCGGCTCTTCTGGTTGACCAGCACCAACAGGATCACCCCGATGAACACCGACCCGAACACAGCCAGAGGGATCAGCCCGGCCCCCAGCACAATGCCTGCCGAAATGGCCCAGAAGAGAAAAACGATGTCGATGGGCTCTTTGATGGCGGTGCGGAAACGGACGATGGACAGTGCGCCCACCATGCCCAGGGACAGCACCACATTGGAAGTGACGGCCAGAATGATCAAAGTGGTCACCAGCGTCATGCCGATGAGAGAAACTCCAAAGGACTGGGAATACATCACTCCGTTGAAGGTCTTTTTATACACCAGGAAAATGAAGAGCCCCACCACCAGGGCCAGGCCCATGGCCAGGATCATATCCAAAGCCGAAAAGGAAGAAACCTTCTCCAGAAAGCTGGACTTAAACAGATCATTGAATGTAATCACAACAAAACCTCTTTCTTTTCTTCTTTACGAAATAAATGTGCGGGCACAGGCATACTTGGAAAAAGCGGTCACCGACCGATCCTTCATCTCCACCAGCCCGGCAATGTGCTCCGGGAGAAAACTGTCGTATTTCACTTCCAGCAGCAAGGTGTTCCCCGCCCGCAGCAAAGGCTGGCCAGGCTCCAGAAAGCTCATGGGACTGCCGCCGCCGATCTCATAATCCACGGTAACGCGCACATTCCCCGGCCCGTAGCAAAAGGCCTCCCGCTGATAGACCACACAGGTGCGGGCCCGCAGCTGCCGGTAGTTCATCTTGGCGCAGAATTCTGTCAGCAGCGCCCGATCCCCCGGTTCGATCTGCTGGGGCTGTCCGGCCATCAACAAACGGCACTCTTCCTCTGTGATCACCGTGCTCTCCTTCTGGCAAAGCCCCCGGATCTTGCTTTTTTTCTCCAGTTTGATATAGCTGAGGTCATCATTATAATACCGGATGCGGAATTTCTCCCGCCGGGGCGTCCCTTCCAGTTTTTCCCGCAATGCGGTGTCCCGCCAGTCGTCAAAATACAAACTGTGCACCTGATAAACTCCATCGGCCCCGGTGTGAGGGTCGGGAGACATCACCGCCCGCAGCCGCTGACGCAAGGCGATATGGTCGCTTTTTGAAATATAATGCTTCTTTTCATGGCGAAAATGGGCATTCCCCATGCTCATCGCTCCTTTCCTTCCATTGGCTTTTCTAGGATACCCCTTTTGTGTGACGATGGGGTGAAGGGCGTCTGACAAATAGGGGAAGAAATGTAAAAGCATCCTTTACCAGCTCTTTACCCAATCATTAAAAAGGCCTTCGGAGCTTTGGTCTCCAAAGGCCTTTTCTTTATTGTTGTTCCGGTGAAACCACAGGGAGAGAAAACCAAAAGGTGCTCCCCTGCCCCATCTGACTTTCCACCCCATACCCGGCCCCATGCTGCTGCAGCACGGCCCGGGCAATGGCCAGCCCCAGGCCGGTTCCTGTCTGGGGTCTGTGGCCATTTTTGCTCTTCTGATAATACCGTTCCCAAATCAGCTCCCGCTCCTCCGGCGGAATGCCTTCTCCGGTGTCGGTGACACGGATGTACACCTGATCCTGCTCTGTTTTCTGCTCCACAGTCACTTTTTTGTCTTCCCCGGTGTGGGCGATGGCATTGCCCACCAGGTTATAGACCACCTGGCTTAGACGCAGTTCATCGGCCTCCACCCAGGCATTGCCGTCATGGAAAAACTCCACCTGATATCCGGCAGCACCCACCATTTTCCGCAATCGCTCCACGGTGTCCCGCACGCTGTCGGTGAGACAAAAAACACCTTTTTCCATGGGCTGCACCTGGGCTTGCAGCTTGCTCAGATCCAGCAGATCGGTGACCAGATCACTGAGCCGGGCCGCTTCGTCGATGATCACCTGGATATTCTCCGGGGTGTTCTCCCCCGGCAGGTCCCGGATCACCTCGGCATAGCCCACGATCATGGTGAGAGGCGTGCGCAGATCGTGGGATACATTGGCCAGAAGCTCCCGGCGCAGATCATCCTGCCGCCCCAGCTGCCGGGCCGCCTGGGTGAGGGTGTGGCTCAGCTGATCCACTTCCCGGTAACCGCCTCCTTGGAAGGTCACATCAAATTTCCCTTGCCCCAGCTGCCGGGCTGCCTGGCTCAGCCGGGCAATGGGCCGGGCGATCTTCCGGGAAAGGAGCAGTGCCAGCGCCAAGGAACAACAAACCAGGCACAGAGAAATAAACAAAAATTCCGCCCGCAGCGCTTCCAGAGTGGAGCTGACCGGGGAAAGTACGCTGGTGAGCACCACCAGACGGTCTCCATCCTTGGTAGAAAGAGCCAGGGCGCAGAGGATGGACTCCATCTTTTCCCGCCGTGGCGGCACTGCACCCAGAAAGGCACTGGGACGATAATCGTTTTGCCGCTCCGGTTCCTCTTCCCACCGGTGAAGAAAGATCCCTCCGGCTTCCACCGCTTCCTCGTAATACTCCTGCAATTTTTCCGGCTCCATGGGAAACGCCGGCCGCTGGCCCGTCTGATGCTGCAACACCTCCCCGGTATGGGGATCGGCCACCAGACTATCAATTCCCTGCTGCGTGCTCAGCTCCTCCAGCAAAGAGGAAATCTGGTTGTTGTCCATGTTTTCCTCCACCGTTTCCGCCGCTTTCTGAATCTCCCGGGCTTTGTAAGCCTTGTAAAAACTTTCCAGAAGGACGATCTGCAGCAGCCAGAGGAGCAGCAGAAGCACTCCGGCAAACAGGCAGAGATACAAAAACAACTTCCATTTGATGGTCAGAGGCCGTCTTTTACTCATCAAATCGATACCCCACCCCACGCAAAGTGACGATATTTCCGCTCATGCGTCCCAGGGTACGGCGCAGCAGCTTGATATGGGTGTCCAGCGTCCGGTCGTCCCCGTAGAAGTCATACCCCCACACCTGGTTGAGCAGCCGCTCCCGGCTGAGGGCCACGCCCCGATTGCGCACCAGATAGAAAAGCAGATCGTACTCTTTGGGGGACAGGCTCAGCTCCTCCTCGTCCAGCCACACCGGGCGGCTGGTGAAATCCACCCGCAGGCCGTTTTTTCGTAAAGCTCTTTTTGGGTTCTCTCCATGCCGGTGCGCTTGAGCACCGCCGCCACCCGCATCATCAGCTCCCGAGGGGAAAAAGGCTTGACCACATAGTCGTCCACGCCCAGTTCAAAGCCATGAATCTTGTCGTATTCCTCTCCCCGGGCCGACAGCATGATCACCGGAGTAGGCCTTTTTCTTCGGATTTCCCTGCAAACGGAAAAACCGTCCAATTCGGGCATCATCACATCCAAAATCGCCAGATCGTATTCCTTTGCGCCGAATTTTTCCAAAGTTTCCAGGCCATCGGCCGCTTCTTCTACCTCATATCCCTCAAACTTGGCGTATTTTTTGATCAGTTCCCGAATGCGCATCTCATCGTCCGCCACCAGCAGACGGGGCATAATGACCCCTCCTTCCGTTGTTTCTTTCAGTATACCGCACAAATGTGACGATTGGCTGAACAATGGGAAGTTTTTCTGCTTTTCTATGAAATTCTCTGAAAAAATCCCAAAGAACAATACCTCAGCTCTTTTTCAGCAGCAGCATACAAAGGCCGCCATATGAAAACAGAAGCCCTGCAAGAGGCAAGATATCCGTCCAATGAAATCCACCCATCAGCAAACGGCTGCCCCAGAAGGCGGGAAAACATTTTCCCACGCCTTCCAAAACGGGAGACAGCAGCTCAGCCGGGAAAAAGACCCCCGACAGCAAGATGGAAGGCAGGAAAAGCAAAATGGAAAACAACGAGGTTTTGGCCTGATCCTTGACACCCAGTCCCACCACGCCGGCCATGAGCAAAGAAGCCAGGAGCAGCAAGATCAAAGCCAGCACATACTCCTGCAAATTTTGAGGAATTTCCCCGCCAAAACAAACAAACGAAAGGCCAAGTAGCAACACACTCATGAGCAAAAGATGACAGAAGGCCGACAGCAGGGCCAAAACAAACCCCACCCATCCTGGAATGCCGCTGACCTGATACACTTTACGGATATCGCTTCCATAAAACTCCACCAATGTGGGCGGCAAGCCAATCAGAGCTCCCATGGAAATGGCGAACACTGTCATGGTCTGGGTCAGAGTCTGCCGGCTCTCCGGCATAATGGAGACAAAAATGCCTCCCATCAAAGCAAAAAAGGCCAGCGGCACCAGGTAGCAGGCAATCAGCATGGTTTTGCTGCGAAGATCCATCTTCCACTGCAATAGGACACCATAAAACAATCCCTTCATCTGTTTTCCTCCTTTGTCAGCCGGAGAAAACACCGTTCCAAAGAGTCCCGTTCCACCTGGATATCCAGGACTTTTTGCCCTGCGTCCCGGCACAGTTCCAGCTGAGAAAGCAGATCTCTCCCCAGATCTTCCGCCGAAAAAGAAATGGCCTCTCCATCGGTGTGCAAAATAACCTTGTTCGCCCGTCCCTCCTGCTGCCGAAGCTGCTGAGGCGTACCGGCAAACACCACCTTTCCCTTTGCCAAGATGGCCAAAGCATCACACAAATTTTCCACTTCTCCCATGTCATGGCTGGTGAGTACCACCGTTTTGCCCTGCTGTTTGAGTTGTTCCATCAGTTTGCGCAGCGCCATGCGTCCCTGCACATCCAGTCCTGCTGTGGGTTCATCCAGGAAAAGAATGTCCGGGTTCCCTACCAGCGCCAAGGCCAGATGCAATCTTTGTTTTTGTCCTGGAGACAGTTTGCCATAGAGCTGCTTTCCCAGTTCATGGATGCCCAGTGTTTCCAGCAGTCCTGGCTCCACTCTTGTTCCATTCCACCGGGCAAACAATGAAAGGGCCTCCATGGCCCGGATGGAAAACGGCAGGCTGGCCGATTGCAGCTGAACGCCCATCCGCCCATTCACCCAAACCTGCCCTTCCTCATAGGAACGCAGACCCTGGATGCACTCCAGAGCCGTGGTTTTTCCGGCGCCATTCACCCCCAGCAGAGCAAAAACTTCCCCCTGCTCCACCGTCAGATCCAACCCTCGAAGCACTTCATGGGGCCCATAGCTTTTCCGCAGCTTTTCCACTTGGATGGCCTTCATGCTTTTTCTCCTGTCTGGGAAAAGGGGTCCACACCCAAGGCAGAAAAATAGGCCTCCAGCGCCGGTCCTACAAATTCATTGGCCTGCTCCTGCCGCTCCTTCCAGGCCGGATCGGTCCCTTCCAGATGTCCCATCTGTTCCAGCTTGGGCAAAAGGCTCCAGTCCCCGCCGGTAAAACGGGTGATCATGTCCCAATATTCTCTGGCAAAAGCCTGACCTTCCGGGCTTTGGGGCGCGACCCCTTGTTTTCCCAGCTTCACCGCCCGTTCCTGGAGGGTAAGGAAGGTTTGGATAAATTCCAGACCACTTTTTTGATCAAAACGATTGCGGATATGTCCCAATGTATCCTGGTCAAAATGCTTGATGAGCCAGTAAAACTCATTTCCCATTTGAAGGTTGACCACAATATCGGCGTATTTTGCAAAATCCACTTTGCCCATTTGCAGCACTTCCTGGCGCAGGGCCTGGATTTCCTGAAGCGCCTGGCCGAGGCTGCGGATCTTTTGCTCAATCTCCCCCGCTTGCTCCTCCAAAGCGCAGGCCACCTGCTCCGGTGTTTCCAATTTCGGCAATCGATCTTTGATATCTTTTAAGGAAAACCCCAAATGCCGCATGGCCAGGATCTGATGCAGCAGCACGATGTCTTTGTCTGTATAAAGCCGACGGCCTCCAGCGCTGATGGCGGTAGGCGACAAAAGCCCCTCCCGGTCATAGTGCTGCAAGGTGCGCACGGTCACATCCATTTTTCTTGCCACCTGTCCCACTGTCATATACCCTGTGGGAATGGCTTTTTCCATTTCCATTCTTCCACCTCCTGCATGCAGTATAAATCATGACGCTGGGTCACAAGCAAGCATTTTTTATACAGCCAACAAAAACAGACAACAAAAAAGCCCGTGCTGACAACCAGCCGGACTGCTTCCTTTTTTTGATCTGTCTCGCTCGCCGGGCTGTTTCACCCTGATTCCTTCCAGCGGAGCCGGAGTACCCAGGCCCGCAGCCCAGCAAACCAGGGAGAAGATGCCTGCGGCGGCTCGCCGCCCGGCCCGGCAACAAAAAAGCCCGCGCTGATAACCAGCCGGACTGCTTCCTTTTTTGATCTGTCTCGCTCGCCGGGCTGTTTCACCCTGATTCCTTCCAGCGGAGCCGGAGTACCCAGGCCCGCAGCCCAGCAAACCAGGGAGAAGATGCCTGCGGCGGCTCGCCGCCCGGCCCGGCAACAAAAAAGCCCGCGCTGATAACCAGCCGGACTGCTTCCTTTTTTGATCTGTCTCGCTCGCCGGGCTGTTTCACCCTGATTCCTTCCAGCGGAGCCGGAGTACCCAGGCCCGCAGCCCAGCAAACCAGGGAGAAGATGCCTGCGGCGGCTCGCCGCCCGGCCCGGCAACAAAAAAGCCCGCGCTGATAACCAGCCGGACTGCTTCCTTTTTTGATCTGTCTCGCTCGCCGGGCTGTTTCACCCTGATTCCTTCCAGCGGAGCCGGAGTACCCAGGCCCGCAGCCCAGCAAACCAGGGAGAAGATGCCTGCGGCGGCTCGCCGCCCGGCCCGGCAACAAAAAAGCCCGCGCTGATAACCAGCCGGACTGCTTCCTTTTTTGATCTGTCTCGCTCGCCGGGCTGTTTCACCCTGATTCCTTCCAGCGGAGCCGGAGTACCCAGGCCCGCAGCCCAGCAAACCAGGGAGAAGATGCCTGCGGCGGCTCGCCGCCCGGCCCGGCAACAAAAAAGCCCGCGCTGATAACCAGCCGGACTGCTTCCTTTTTTGATCTGTCTCGCTCGCCGGGCTGTTTCCCCCTGATTCCTTCCAGCGGAGCCGGAGTACCCAGGCCCGCAGCCCAGCAAGCCAGGGAGAGGATGCCTGCGGCGGCTCGCCGCCCGGCCCGGCAACAAAAAAGCCCGCGCTGTCAATCAGCCGGACTGCTTCCTTTTTTGATCTGTCTCGTTCGCCGGGCCGGTATTCCGTCCACCCGGCGAACAGACAGTGGTATTTCATTTATAAAGCGCAATCAGGCTGCGCTGTCCATGCTTTCATGCAATGGAATTGATTTATGTTTGTAAGAGGAATTATCTTTGTGGATGGTGTTTCATTTCGGACTCGTTCTTCTACACGGCCTCGCCTCCTTTCCTTTCCGTAGTCTCTATGTAAAAGCCTTTGGCTGGCTTTCCTGTCGATGGTTTTAGTATACCTGGCATTTATGTCCAAAGTTTGTACGGCTTTTAAATATTTTCCTTCGGCTTTTCCGTTATTTTTTCGTCAATTTGCCGATTCGCCGAATTTTTTTCGATATTTTTGTTCATTTTGCCTTTTCCCGGAAATAATGGGCTTTTCCCTGGCCAATTCTCTGTTTTTCTTCGTGAAATCATATAATACTAAGAAACCTTTTTTATGCAAATCTCTCAATTTTTACCTGTCGCCCCATTCTCAAAAAATAAAAAAGCAAATTTGTGAGCGTTTTAACGGAGTTTTTTGTTCCGTCACTTCCCAAAATAGTATATAATACAAAGTGGAAATAGGCAATTTGCACAGGACACCAATCCTGTGCGGCAACTGACACAAATCCGATTTTGAGGAGGAAACTGCAATGGCTTTCAAAAGCGACATCGAAATCGCACAAGCGACCACTATGGCTCCCATCGGGCAGATCGCCGCATCCATCGGCCTGACCGAAGACGAGCTGGAGTATTACGGAAAATACAAAGCGAAGGTGGATTACAACCTTCTGAAAACCAAATATAAAGATACCCCCAATGGCAAGCTGATTTTGGTTACCGCCATCAACCCCACCCCGGCTGGCGAAGGCAAAACCACTACCACCGTTGGTCTGGGCGATGCTCTTCATCGCCTGGGCAAAAAGGTGGTTATCGCCCTGCGTGAGCCTTCTCTGGGGCCTGTGTTCGGCGTGAAAGGCGGCGCTGCTGGCGGCGGTTATGCTCAGGTGGTGCCTATGGAGGACATCAACCTCCACTTCACCGGCGACTTCCACGCCATCGGTGCAGCCAATAACCTGCTGGCCGCTATGATCGACAACCATATCTACCAGGGCAATGCCCTGCAGATCGACCCCCGCCGGATTACCTGGCGCCGCTGCGTGGATATGAACGACCGGCAGCTTCGCTTCATCACCGACGGCCTGGGCGGCAAAGCCAACGGCATGCCCCGTGAGGATGGCTATGACATCACCGTGGCCTCGGAAGTTATGGCCGCTCTGTGCCTGTCCTCCGACATTCTGGATCTGAAAGCCCGGCTGGGCCGGATCATCATCGGCTACACCTACTCCGGACAGGCCGTCACCGCCCACGATCTGAAGGCCGAAGGCGCCATGACCGCTCTGTTGAAAGACGCCCTCAAGCCCAACCTGGTGCAGACTCTGGAAAAGACCCCCGCCTTTATCCACGGCGGCCCCTTTGCCAACATCGCCCACGGCTGCAACAGCATCACAGCCACCCGCATGGCTTTGAAACTGGGCGATTACGCCGTCACCGAAGCCGGCTTCGGCGCCGACCTGGGTGCGGAGAAGTTCCTGGACATCAAGTGCCGCATGGCGGGCTTTGTTCCCTCCTGCGTGGTCATCGTGGCCACCGTCCGGGCCCTGAAGAGCCACGGCGGCGTGGATAAGGCCGATCTGAACGAAGAAAATCTGGAAGCTCTGGAAAAGGGTCTGCCCAACCTGCTCAAGCACATTGAAAATGTGACCAAGGTCTGGAACCTGCCTGCTGTGGTGGCCATCAACGCCTTCCCCACCGACACCCAGAAAGAGCTGGAACTGGTGGAGCAGAAGTGCCGGGAGATGGGCGTCCATGTGGCCCTGTCCCAGGTGTGGGCCAAGGGCGGCGAAGGCGGCGAAGAGCTGGCCCGCGAGGTGCTCAAGCTCATCGACACCGCCGATCTGTCCCACTTCCAGTTCACCTATCCCGATGAAATGGGCATCGCTCAAAAGATCGAGACCATTGCCAAAACCATCTACGGCGCCGACGGAGTGGACATTCTCCCCGCCGCCAAAAAGCAGATCCGCCAGATCGAAGAAATGGGATTTGCTCATGTGCCGGTGTGCATGGCCAAGACCCAATATTCCCTCTCCGACGACCAGAAGAAAAAGGGCCGTCCCCAGGGCTTCAAGATCACGGTACGCAATGTGAAGATCTCCGCCGGAGCCGGCTTTGCCGTGGCCCTTACCGGCGATATCATGACTTTGCCCGGCCTGCCCAAAGTCCCGGCTGCCGAACACATCGATGTGGACGAAGCCGGCAAGATCTCCGGCCTGTTCTAATGTTTTGCCGGTCTGCCCGCAGCCATGGCTGCGGGCAGATTTCAGCTTACTTTTATCACAACAAAACAAAGGAGAAGAAGCTATGCTTCATTTGACCTGCGAGGAATTTCTCACCCAGCTTTCCCAAAAACAGCCGGTGCCCGGCGGCGGCGGTGCTTCCGCTTTGTGCGGCGCTCTGGGCGTGGCCCTGGGCAGCATGGTCTGCAACCTTACCCGGGGCAAAAAGAAATACGCCGCCGTGGAAGAAGACATCCTGCGCATTCTGAAGGAAGGGGAAGAGCTGCGTCTTCATCTGCAAAATCTGGTACAGGCCGATGCCGACGCCTTTGAGCCTCTGTCCCAGGCCTATGGTCTGCCCAAAACCACTCCGGAGGAGCTGACTCACCGGCAGGAAGTGATGGAAAAATGCCTGAAAGACGCCTGCCAGGTGCCGTTACGCATTATGGAAGCCTGCACCAAGGCCATCGCCCTTCTGGAGGAACTGGCGGAAAAAGGTTCCCGCATCGCCTTGTCCGATGTGGGCGTGGGTGCCGCCTTCTGCCGGGCCGCTCTGGATGGCGCCAGCCTGAATGTGTACATCAACACCAAGCTGATGCAGGACCGGGAAACTGCCGCCCAGTGGGAAGAAGCAGCCGATGCCATGCTGAAAGAGTGGCTGCCCCGGGCCGATCAAGTGGTGGAAGCCGTCAAAGGCTCCATCCGCAAATAAGGAGGATGCAAAATGGCTGAACTGCTGAAAGGCAAAGAAGTTGTGGCCGCCATGAAAGAACGGCTGCTCCAGCAGGTGAATAAACTGGAAGAAGCGGGAGTGCATCCCCAGATGGCCATCGTCCGTTGCGGCGCACGGCCGGATGACCTGTCCTATGAAGCCGGAGCCATCAAGCGCTTTTCCGGCCTGGGCATCGGCCTGCGGGTGGTGGAGCTGCCCCAGGACATCGACCAGCCCTCCTTTATTCGGGAACTGGAAAAGCTCAACGCAGACGACGGCATCCACGGTGTGCTGGTGTTCCGCCCCCTGCCCTCCCAGCTGGATGAGGGAGTCATTAAATATGTCCTCTCCCCGGAAAAGGATATGGATGCCATGAACCCGGACAACCTGGCCAAGGTGTTTGCCGCCGACCCTTCCGGCTATCCCCCCTGCACCCCGGAAGCGGTGATGGAGCTTCTCGACCACTTCGGCGTAGAGCTTTCCGGCAAACGGGTGACCATTGTAGGCCGGAGCATGGTGGTGGGCAAACCCCTCAGTATGATGATGCTGGCCAAAAACGCCACCGTCACCATCTGCCATACCCGCACCCAGGATCTCCCCGCCCGTACCCGGGAGGCCGATATTCTGGTGGCTTGCGCCGGCAAAGCCAAAATGATCTCCCGGGATCATGTTTCCCCGGGTCAGGTGGTCATTGATGTGGGGATCAATGTGGATGAAAACGGCAAACTGTGCGGCGATGTGGATCAGGCTGCCGTAGAAGATGTGGTAGCTCGCCTCACCCCGGTTCCCGGTGGTGTGGGTACGGTGACTACCAGCTGCCTGGCCCAGCATGTGGTCCGGGCCGCCATGAAACAAGCCGGTTTGAACTGAAAAACCCCAAGGGGCACGCCAGCCAAAGGCGTGTCCCTTTCTTTTTTTGAAAAGGAGGATGGATCATCGTGTATCAGGACGCACTCACGGCAGTGGCCCAGGGAGCGGAAAAAAAGGCCCGTCTTTTTTCCCGCCATCCCTTGGGCGCGCTCATTTCCACTATGCTGGCCGGAGCCTATATCGGCTTTGGCGTGATTCTGGTCTTTACCGTAGGCGGCACTCTTTCCGCCGCCGGTTCCCCCTATACCAAGCTGATTATGGGACTGTTGTTTGGCGGGGCGCTGAGCTTTGTGCTTATGGCCGGGGCCGATCTGTTCACCGGCAACACCATGACCATGACGGTGGGAGCTCTGGAAAAGAAGGTCTCCTGGAAGCAGTGTGTCTATGTTCTTTTGTTCAGCTACATTGGAAATCTCCTGGGGGCCCTTCTCCTTTCCCTGCTGATGCGCTGGGGCAATCTGTTTGGAAAAGAAGCCATGGAGTTTATCCTCCAAAGCGCCGAAACCAAAATGAACAGCTCCTTCCCCACTCTTTTCATCGCAGGGATTCTGTGCAACATCCTGGTTTGCCTGCCGGTGTGGTGCTCTTTTAAGCTGCAAAGCGAAAGTGCCAAGCTGCTGATGGTCTTCTGGGGTATTGTCATGTTCATCACCCCAGGCTTTGAGCACTGTGTGGCCAACATGACTCTGCTCTCTTCTGCGTTGCTGTCCGGCCAGGAGGCCGCCATTTCCCTGGGTGGCTTCTTCTGGAACATCTTAGTCTCCGGCCTGGGCAACCTGGTGGGCGGTGCTTTGGTGGTAGGCGGCGGCTACTACCTGATCTCCCACGGCAAAAAACAATAGGAGCTTTCCCATCCCGGCGGGTTTTCCGCCGGGATTTTTCTTGACAAAATATCTCTACAAATGTAGAATAAAACTATACTACTACATTTGTAGAGGTGAGCGCCATGACTACCATCCGCCGTCTGCCCGATGGGGAGCTGGAAGTGATGCAGGCCCTGTGGGACTGCGCTGTTCCCGCTTCCCGTGGAGAGATTGAAGAGCATTTTCAGAAACTTTTTCATCGCCGTCCGGCCATGACCACCCTTTTGACCCACCTCACCCGGCTGGGAGAAAAGGGTTTTGTCCGCATCGAGAAGGAAGGCCGCCAGAACCGCTACACCCCCCTGGTCTCCCAGGAAAGCTATCTGGCCCGTCAGGGCCAGCATTTCGTCCAGGATGTGTGCCAGGGGAACATGGGCATTCTGGCTGCCGCCCTTTCCGCCGGCGGCCTGACCCAAAAGGATCTGATGGAACTGCGCCGTCTTTTGGAGGAAGGTGAACTGTGATGACCATGAAGCTGATCCTCAGTCTGATTTTTGCTTTTGCCGCTGCCTGGGGCTTTTCCGCCCGACAGCAGGAAGAGCAGGATCTGTTCTGGAAACCGCTGAAAAAAGGACGAAAAACCGTGCTGCTCTTTCCCTTACTTCTGCCCTGTTATCTTCTGTTGCTCCTTTGTTTCCAGCTTTTTTTACCCTCGGCCGATTTTTTGTCCCCCATTGCCTTGATCCTTCTGGGGTATCTCAGCTTGTATTTTGCCCTGCTTCTGCTCTTTCTGCCTCTGCTGCGCCGCTTCTTTTCTGCCAAGGCCTGCGCCAGCCTGTGGCTTCTGCCCAACCTGCTCTATCTGCTTTTCAACCTGGATAGAATGTTCGCTCCGCGCATTATCCTGCCTCTCCCCTTTGCCTTTCGGCCCTGGATGGTCGTTGTGTGGCTGGGCGGCTTTGTACTGATGCTTCTATGGCAAACGGTGACCCACCTGCGCTTTCGCCGCCGGGTGCTGAAAGACGCCACATTGGTGACCGATGAAAAAGGCCTCCGCCTGTGGCAGGAAGCGCAAGAAAAACCTGCAAACCGGCAGAAAAAGTTTCTCCCCTTTTCCGGCCACCTTCTGCTCCGCAACACTCCTGTTATGGTCGAAGAAGAGACCCTTCGCCTGTGGCGGGAGTGCCAGACCCGCAGCGGCTGCCGCCGGGAGATCCTTCTGCTCCGTTCTCCCGTGCTTGCAACACCCCTCACTCTGGGGCTGTTTGACCGCACCCTGCGGCTGGTTTTGCCCCAGCGGGAATACACTCTGGAAGAACTGGAGCTGATCTTCTGCCACGAGGTGGGCCATATCCGCAATGAGGACATCAAAACCAAGGCCTTCCTTTTTTTCTCCCTGGCCTTGGGTTGGTTCAATCCCCTGATCTGGCTGGCCTGCTACAAAGTGGCCCAGGATTTAGAGCTGAGCTGCGACGAAGGGGTGCTATATCGCCGGGATGACAAAACCCGGCACAAATACGCTGCTTTGCTGCTGCACACCGCCGGAAGCAGCCTGGGGCTGACCTCCTGCCTCTCCGCCAGCGGCCGCACGCTGCGCTACCGGCTGCGTCGGGTACTTCATCCCGGCAAAAAGCTCTCCGGCGCCCTCCTCCTGGGACTGAGCACCTTCTTTATGATGATGAGCTATGGCTCCATCGCCCTGGCGCAGCCGGCCCGCACCGCCGATGAGCTGATCTTTCAGAGCATTTCCTCCCGCAGCCAGCTTACCGCCATTTCGCAAAAAGACGGATTTTCTTCTTACCAATCCATCTACGCCTGGGAAGAAAAGGGACTGACCGACTATCTGAAGGGGCTTTCTGTGGAGCCTTTGCTCACCACCTCCCTGCCGGAAGAAGATTGGGAAATCACTATCACTTTCTCTGATGACCAAAGCTCTACCCGGCTCACTCTTTCCCAGGATTTTCTCACAGCTCAACTTCCCTATGACAACAAAGGGGCCATCTATTATAAACTCACCGAACCTTTGGACAAAGAGGCCCTTTTCTCCTTCCTGGACCCTTCGGCCCCCGATCCCGACCCCAATCCCACACCTCCCACTCTGGATCTGTTCTTTGACCATCCGGAACTGGGGCAAAATCCCCTTTCCGCAGCCCGCACCATCCTCAGCGAAAGCCGGAACGGCGTCTTGCAGGAAGAGCGGCCCTATTGGCAGTGGGAGGGGGACCCCAGCGGCATCGCAGGTTTCCCCGCAAAAGAAGTGCGGCTGGGTTTCTCTCTTCCCTACCTGCCCGGCGGCACCATTTTGGTGGAGGAGCTGGAGGGAGAACGGACATACTCCCTTTCTTTGGACGAGCTGGAAGGAAACGCGCTGCCGCTGGCCCCTTACAGTGCCCGCTATACCATCACCGCTTCCTTTTCCCAGCCCGTTCAGAACACCGTATACGAAGCACAGTTCTGCTTTGATGTGCGGCTTCCTTAACGAAAAATCCCCTCTGGCGTAACCAGAGGGGATTTTTTATGATTTCAAATCAATTTTCTTTTTGCGGGTGCTGCTGTTGCAATTTACGGAACAAGCGGGCAAGCACCACCACAGCCGCCACGGCCAGAACCACTTCAGCGGTGAGCTGGGCATAGGCCAGACCGTACAGGGGGAACAGCTTGTTGAGGATATACAGGGCAGGAATCTCCAGCACGATCTTCCGCATGATGGCGAAGAGGAAAGCCCATCCGCCCAAGCCGGTGGCCTGGAAAACGCCCACAGCCAGAAAGTCCACACAGAGGAAAGGAAGACCCAGGCAGAAGCCCCGGAGGAACCGGGTGCCATAATCGATGATGGCCTGATTGTCCATAAACATCTGCACCAGAGGACCGGCTGCCAGGAAATAGATGGCGGACATGGTAAGGATAAAGCCCAGAGAGAGCTTGACGGCAAAGAGCAATGTACCCTTCATCCGCTTCACATTGCCCGAAGCATAGTTGTAGCTGATCAGGGGCATAATGCCCTGGGACAGGCCCATGGAGATATTCATGGGAACCATGTTGATCTTCTGGGTGATGCCCATGGCCGCCACGGCATTGGCTCCAAAGGCCGAAGTAAAGTTGTTGAGGATGGTCATGCCGGTAACATTGAGCAGGTTCTGGATGGAAGCGGGGATGCCCACAACGCACACGCCTCGGACGATCTGCTTTTCCATGCTGAATTTTTTCGGAGAGACGCACACATAGGTATGCCCTCTTTTTTTATAAAGCAGCACGAAGAAATACAGGCAAGCCACGCAGTTGGAAATGAAGGTGGCCAGACCGGCGCCCTCGGCTCCCATATCCAGCCCCCAGGGCAGGATAAAAATGGGGTCCAGCAGAATGTTGAGCAAGCAGCCGCTCATAGTGCCCACGCTGGCATGAAGGGCCGAGCCCTCCGACCGCACCAGATAGGCCATCACCACATTCAGAATAGCGGGGGCCGCACCAAAATTCACCGTCCACAGCAAGTAGCCGGAAGTGGCCGCGGCCGTTTCCGTGCTGGCGCCCAGCAAAGTGAGCAAAGGCCCTTTGAACACGGTACACAAAAGGGAAAAAAGCAATCCTGCACCAATGGAGCAATAGAAAGCAAAGGCCGAGCTGCGGTACACCGTCTCATAGTCCTTCCGCCCCAAAGCCCGGCTCATCATACTGGAACCGCCCACGCCGAAAAGGTTGTTGACGGCATTGAAAGCCAGAAGCACCGGCGCCGCCAGGGTCACGGCGGCATTTTCAATGGGCTCATTGAGCATACCCACGAAATAAGTATCGGCCAGATTGTAAAGCACCATCACCAGCGCACTGAGTATGGTGGGAATGGCCAGCTGAGCCACCGCCTTTGGTATGGGCGTTTGCTCAAACAATCGGGTCTTTTCGCTGTCCTGCATGGAGAAACTCATCCTTTCCAGGGGTTTACGCCGGCCTCGCCGGCAAAAAAGCAAGACGGAATGTATTCCGTCCTTATTTTTTTATTTTGAAGGGTTTCGTTCCATCTGTCAAGCCCCTAAATTGTTTTGCATCCCGGTTCGTCTTTTGGTATACTATCATTAGCATCCTAACGATACTGTGGGAAAATCAAAAAAGAAAGCGGTGGTTTTATGAGTCCTTCCCCATCGGCGGCCGACGCCCAATTCATTCGCATGACCGAAACCCCTATCCCAAAACTCATCGGCAAGCTGGCTGTGCCCACCATTGTCAGCATGATGATCACCTCCATCTACAACCTGGCGGATACCTTCTTCGTCAGCAAACTGGGTACCAGCGCCACCGGAGCGGTAGGCGTGGTATTCTCCCTGATGGCCATCATCCAGGCCGTGGGCTTTATGCTGGGCATGGGTTCCGGCGGTTATATCTCCCGGCTTTTGGGACAAAAGCAAAACGACAAGGCCAATGAAGTGGCGTCTTCCGCCTTCTTTACCGCCGCCATTCTGGGCCTGGCCATCACTTTGTTCGGCATCCTCTTCATGGATACACTGATGCGGGCCCTGGGCGCTACCGAAACCATTTTGCCCTATGCGGAGGATTATGCCCGGGTGATTTTGGTGGGTGCCCCCTTTATGTGCACCTCTTTTGTGATGAACAACGATCTGCGGGCCGAAGGCCAGGCCGTGCTGGCCATGCTGGGCATCGGATTCGGCGGCCTTCTCAACATGGTGCTGGACCCGGTGTTTATCTTCACCTTTGACATGGGCATCCAGGGCGCGGCCATCGCCACCGTGCTCAGCCAGATCGTCAGCTTTGCTATTTTGATTTCCCACCATATCCGGGGCCGCAGCGCTGTGCGCATTCGGCTGCGGTCGGTGTCCCGTCAAGGGGCCGTCTATTGGGAGATTCTGCGTACCGGTGCTCCTTCCTTCTTCCGGCAAGGTCTGGCCAGCGTGGCTTCTGTGATGCTCAACCGGGCCGCCGGGCTCTATGGCGATGCCGCCATCGCCGCCATGTCGGTGGTCAGCCGGGTGTTTATGTTCATTCTCTCCGCTCTTCTGGGCTTTGGCCAGGGCTTCCAGCCGGTGGCCGGCTACAACTACGGTGCCCGCCGCTATGACCGGCTGCGCCAGGCCTATTTCTTCTGCCTGAAAGTAGGTGTGGTGGGGCTCTTTATCATGGCGGCCATTGGCTTTATTTTCGCCCCGGACATCATGGCCATTTTCCGCCGGGACGATCCTTTGGTCATCGCCATCGGCTCCCGGGCTTTCCGGCTCCAGTGTGCCCTGCTTCCCTTCCAGGCCCTGGTGGTCATCTCCAATATGCTCTTCCAATCCACCGGCCAGGCCAAGGAAGCCACTCTTCTGGCCATCTCACGGCAGGGGCTGTTTTTCCTTCCGCTGATCCTGCTGCTGCCCACCCTCTTTGACAGCATTCTGGGTGTGCAGCTGGCCCAGCCCATTGCCGATCTGCTCACCGCCATTCTGACCCTTCCTCTGGTCATTCGTTTTTGGCGGAAGATCTCTCTTCGTGAGGCCCAGGAAAAAAACAACTGACCATTTCATAGAAAAAGGCGTTTGCCGGGAAAACCGGCAAACGCCTTTTCTTCATTCTTATATGCCATAGGGCACCCGGAAAAACCGGGATTTCACCGGAGGTGGAATCCCCTCATCCAGGCTCACAGGGGCAAAACCAAACAAGGCGGCTATACCCATCAGCCGCTCTTCTTCCCGACCGATCCCCGGCGCATTCCACACCCGATGAAAGGGAAAAATGCGGGGCGTGGGCAGCAGACGGGAAACCTCCTGGGGAAAGGCCAGAGCCTGGGATGAAATGCCGTACTCTTTCAGAATTTCCTTGCTTCCCCTGGCATACCAGCGGGAAAAACGCCGGGCGGGAAGAAAGCAGCCCATGAGCAAAAGCTCCCCATCCTCCACCGAAAAGGAAAGGGCCGGGGCGTGAAATACCGTACCATAGATCTGGGCCAGCTCTTCCGCCAAGTCGGGATCAAA
This sequence comes from Ruminococcaceae bacterium AM07-15, assembly GCA_003477405.1. GTDB lineage: Bacteria > Bacillota > Clostridia > Oscillospirales > Butyricicoccaceae > Pseudobutyricicoccus. The sequence continues at coordinate 79,545 of QUDE01000002.1, read as the reverse complement.
GCCCTGGCGGCACACCGGATCCCAGCAGGTGAGCCACCGGGTATCCGGCGGAAGTGCTGCGGCCACCACATTCTCCTCTTCCCAAATTTCTTCCTGGGGACAGACAAAGGTATCATCCAGCCGCAGCCCCGCTTGATGCAGCAGACGGGGAATCTCCTCCAAGGACTGCCTCTCCGGCAAAAGCACCATTACATTGCCAAAATAAGCACCCATACTGCTCCCCTTCTCACTGGCCCAGAAGCAAGGCTACGGCGTAGGCTTTCATCCCTTCCATCCGGCCGGTAAAACCCAGCTTCTCTTCGGTTTTGCCTTTGATGTTCACCTGTTCTGCCCCGATTTCCAGAGCCTGAGCCAGTTTTTCCCGCATGGCCGGAAAATAAGGCAGCAATTTGGGCTTTTGGGCCACGATGATCAGGTCTACATTTTCTACGCTCCAGCCCTCTTTTTTCAAAAGGGCCGCCGTGTGCTCCAGCAGCTGGATGCTGTAAATGCCCTTGTAGGCTGGGTCGGTATCGGGAAAATGGCTGCCGATATCCCCCAGCCCGGCGGCGCCCAACAAAGCATCAATCAGCGCATGGGTGGCCACATCGGCATCGCTGTGGCCCAGAAGGCCCTTGTCATGGGGCACTTCCACCCCGCACAAAATCAGTTTGCGGCCTTCTTCCAGCCGGTGCACATCGTATCCGTTTCCCACTCGTATCTTCAAAGGTTGTTCCTCCCTTGTTCTGTTCCCATCCGCTCCAAAAGAACCTGGGCAATGTTCAGATCTTCCGGCGTGGTGATCTTGATATTGTCATAGGAGCCCATGACAATGGCCGGACGAATGCCCAGCTTCTCCACGGCAGCGCAGTCGTCGGTCACCTTTTCCCCATCCTGGGCCGCCTTGCACAAAGCCCCTTTCAAAAGGTCGATATCGGTGACCTGCGGCGTTTGCACCGCATACAAAAAAGCCCTGTCCGGCGTTTGCTGCACAAGGCCGTTTTCCACCACTTTGATGGTGTCTTTCACCGGCACGGCCGCTGTGGCGCACCGGGCTTCGTAAGCTTTCTGACACACCTTTTCCGCAAGATCGGGGGTAAGCAATGGCCGCGCCCCATCCTGCACCAATACAAACTTGGTCTGCGGGCTGCATTCGCACAACGCCTTATACACGCTGTCAGCCCGCTCCTGACCGCCCCGCACCACCTTGAACACCTTGCTGATGCCAAACTCCCGGCAGACCTCGGTAATGGGCAGGAAATTCCCTTCCGACGCCGCCACCACGATTTCATCCACGCAGGAGCTTTTTTCCAACGCCAGCAAAGTATAGGCGATCACCGGCACGCCATGGATCTCGGCCAGGAGCTTATCCACGCCTTCCATCCGGCGGGCGCTGCCGCCGGCGGCCACCACCGCAGCGGTATAGGGCCGCTCCTTCTTTTTCAGCAAAGAACGCAACTGTTGTAGCAAATCCGATCCCCTCCCTCTCAGCCACTCCAGAGGACCGGCTGCCCTTTATTACTATACCAATGTTTTTTCCACGATATGCTCGATCTGCCCATAATCCTGCTCCAGCACCAAAGCCAGTTCCGAAACCAGGATTTTTTTGGCGCTGGAAAGCATTTTCCGCTCACCGGTGGACAGATTCTTCTGACCATCCCGCCGCCGCAGGCTGCGGATGACCACGGCCACCTGCTCCAGGTCGCCGCTGCGGATACGCTGCATGTTGTCTTTATAGCGCTGGTTCCAATTTCCCTCCTGACACACGGGGATCTCCCCCAGCCTGTCCAGAAGGTTCTGGGCTTCTTCCCGGGAAACGGTGGGGCGCAGCCCCACGGCCCCGCAGCTATCGCAGGGCAAAAGCAGCGTCATGGAGCCTACACAGAGGCGCAAAAGGTAAAAAAGGCGCTCTTTCCCCCCTTCTTCCCGGGGTAGGATCTGCTCGATCACTCCCGCGCCATGCATGGGATGCGCCACCTTCTCGCCCACTGTATACATCACGCCGCCTCCTTCTTTAAGCCGCCATACAGTGTCACCTATATATCCATTTTTCTTTTTCAGCCATCAGGCCATCAATTTGAACAAAAATTTCCCTTTTCACTTTGCTAATTTATTCTATTGTACCACATTTTTCTCTCTAAAACAAGTAAAACCCCGGTTTCTCACGGAGATTTCATGAAAAATCGGGGAAAAATTCTGATAGAATGAAATTTTCTTTTTAAAGTTCCGGCTCCAGCAGCTGAAAGGGCTTATTCAGCTCCATACACAGTGAAATCACATTCCGTGTGCCCGGGGATATTCCATCCCACAGACAAAGCACCAGATCGGCTTTCTGGACGATTTCCCGATTGCGCACAATGGGGGCCATTTTTCCGAAAATTTTATAATTGGGCAGGATCTCCTCCAGGGGAATCTTCCGCTCTTGGGCCACGCGCCTGGCCAGGCTGTCGGCTCCTTTGGCCCCGCCGCTGAGAATGGTGGTCACTCCATTGGGAACATTTTTCTCCAGCAATTCATAAAATTCCTCTCCCATGGTCCGGGAGCCCACAATGGCCAGTTTCACAGCTTTTTCCCTCCTTTTCTTTTGCAAGAACCGTTTTTTCCCTTAGCAGATTATAAACAGAATACCATTATTCTTGCAAAGTATCAACCATAGCGGCGGGAATAGTAATAGGCGTGGCAGAAAGGAGTGAAATCCCATGGACAAAAATCACAAAACCAATCCTATCTGGGGCCGGATCGGCAAATGCGCCGGGGCGTTGTCCCTGGTTCTTGCTGCCGCTCTGACCCTGTTTCCTCTGGGCGGCGAAGACGCTTTAGCCGCCGTCTCTGCTCAAATCGACAGCATCAATGTATCCAAAACCGACTCCGGCGAGATCGTCCGTCCGGAGAGCACCCGCCTCATCCCTCTTGGCCACACCACCGGCATCAAGCTCTTTTCCCAAGGGGCCATGGTGGTGGGCTTTGCTCCGGTAGACGCTTCTTCCCAAAGCTCTCCGGCTGAAAAGGCCGGACTGCGGCTGGGCGACCTGATTATCAAAGTCAATGACACCCCTGTAGACAGCAACGAATCCATGGCCCAGGCCGTGGAAAGCAGCCAAGGATCCCAGCTCACCATCCATTTCAAACGAGGGGAAGAGGAAAAAACCCTCCAGGTAAAGCCGGTGAAGGATGAAGCCAGCGGCACCTATCGCATCGGCGCTTTTGTGCGGGACAGTCTGGCCGGCATCGGCACCATCACCTTCGTAGACCCGGAAAACGGCGCTTTTGGCGCTTTGGGCCACGGTGTGGCCGATCAGGATACCGGTGAACTGATGCCCATTGGCGGCGGCAGTCTGATGCCTTCCCAGGTAGCCGGTGTGGAAAAAGGTGAAGTTGGCTCCCCTGGCGAACTGGTGGGCGAATACGACCTGACCCGTGACCAGGGTGTCCTTTACCAGAACACCGACAGCGGTATCTACGGCAAGATCACCGACCCCTCTCTTTATGAAGGACGGCAGGCCCTGGAGACCGCTCCCAAATCCCAGATCAAGGAAGGCAAAGCCCAGATCATCGCCAATGTGGAGGGAGATGACACCGCTTACTACGATGTGGAGATCCTGAAGGTATATCCCGACGATGACGATGAAAGCAACCGGAACATGATGATCAAAGTCACCGACAAAGAACTGCTCCGCAAAACCGGCGGCATTGTCCAGGGCATGAGCGGCAGTCCCATTGTGCAAAACGGCAAACTCATCGGGGCCGTCACCCATGTGCTGGTGAACGACCCCACCCGGGGCTACGGCATTTTCATTGAAAATATGCTGGATACCGCCTACAGTCTGCAATAACACAGCCACACCCAAAGGGCAGCCTTCCTGGCTGCCCTTTCACTCTTTTTGAAAAACTTCTAGACTGAATCCAGCAAATGTTAAGAAAGTTGAAATGGCTTTGCATTCCTCTCTATGATACAATCAAGCAAAGAAACAGGATCTCATCGGAAAGGAGGAGACATCATATGCTCCCCAACGGAATCACTGGTTTTGGAGATAAGACTGATCCGCCCCTTTTCCCGCTGGCCCCATCGGCTTTTCGCACCCTGTGCTATACTATAGCCCGCCTGCATGGCGGCACGGTGGATTCTTTTGACACCGATCTATCGGGCAAAAATTTTTATTGGGCCCAGCTTCAAATCCAGGGTGTTTCCTTCTTTCTATTGGAAAACGGGTACCATCCTTGGCTGGCTTTTGCCGAAAAAGTGGAGTGGGGACAAATTTCCTTTTCGGACTTTCCTTATGGCCTGCCTTTCACAGAGCCTTCGGTCCGTCTGCTCACAAAGAGAGAACTTCAGCAGCCTTGGCAAAATCATATTGCCAAGCTGGGGGAATCAGAAATCACACAGATCCGGTACTGGAAGCCTACAACCGTAGGAGAGATCATTTTTCATTTTTGGGATTAAAAAAATGTTACCCCTTGGCTCTGCCGTGATTTCCTCAAGAGGCTGCTGACAGGCAAAAAGCCATATGATACAATAAATTCAATCCATATGGCAAAGGGGGATTTCCCATGACCGCATTTAAAAAACAGATCCTGCTGGGTGTTATTCTGGTGATTCTGGCAAACATTCTGGCTTTTGCCCTTCATCAGGGCCTGTTTACCAACATCGCCTGGGTTCTCTATGGTCTGCTGTGGATCGTGCATCCGGTCTATCCAGAGCAGATGGACGCCAAAAAAGGGTGTTTGGCCTCCTGGCTGGCCGGTGCAGTGTGTATCCTCATCGGACTTATGACCCGCTTTGTGATTTCATAAAATCCATCCATCCGAGAGAATGCTCGAAACGCCACGAAAGTTGTAAAATCACCGTATTTTGTGAACAAAACCGGAGTTTGTTGTAAAAATAAATTGCAATATTTCCGGTCGTTCCATCTTGAAAGGCCCCATCTATTGTGGTATTTTATAGTTACAGCGCTGGTAACACACCAATTTGTCAAATAACGGAGTTGTGAGCTATGAATACCAAAATACGCCTATTATTGGCCGATGACAGCGGGGAGTTTCGTGCTCTTTTGCAAAAAAATCTGGAGGAACACCCTGAGATTCAGGTGGTAGGGGCCGCTGGCGATGGAGAAGAACTGGTGCAGCTTTCTTCCCAGCTCTCCCCCGATATCATCCTCACCGATACTGTGCTGTCCAAACTGGATGGCCTGGCCGCCATCCGCCGCATCACCAGCGCCTCTTCCGGAAAGAAACCGGTGTTTTTCGTCCTTTCTTCCTTTTCCAGCAACCAGATGGCCGCCGAAGCCGCAGCCCTGGGTGTCAGCTATTTCATGATGAAGCCCTGCAACATCTCTGCTTTGGCCGAGCGGATCTGCAGCTATAAAAACCTTCCTGTGCCCATGCAAAATCCCACAGTCCGGGCACTGGACCCGGCGGTGGATATGGAAATCCGGGTCACCGAAGTGATTCACGACATCGGCGTGCCTGCACACATCAAAGGCTATCAATATCTTCGGGATGCCATTATGATGACCATTGAGAACATCGATGTGGTCAATGCTGTCACCAAAGTGCTCTATCCCTCGGTGGCCAAGAAATACAACACCACCAGCTCCCGGGTGGAACGGGCCATCCGCCACGCCATTGAGGTGGCCTGGGACCGGGGCGATATCGAAGTGCTGCAAAGTTACTTTGGATATACTGTCTCCCAAATCAAAGGGAAGCCCACAAACAGCGAATTTATCTCCATGATCGCCGACAAGCTCCGTTTGCAGCTGAAATGCGGCTGATTGGTTGATTGTGAAAAAAGACCATGCCCTGATGTTTGGCACGGTCTTTCTTTTTTTGCTTTGTTACAGCCGGGCCAACTGGGAAAGCTGGGCAGGCGTTTCCAAAATCCATTGGGCGCCGGCCTGCTCCAGTTCCTCACGGCTTCCATAACCATAAAGCACACCGGCACAGGGCAGGCCATTTTCCAAGGCTCCCTGCACATCGTGCTTCCGGTCCCCCACCATCAGGGCCTTGTCCTCCGGCCCTTTGCCGCAATGGCCCAGTGCGTAGGCGATGACTTCCCCTTTTTTGCTTCGCGTTCCATCCAGCTGACTGCCGGAGACAAAATCAAAATAGCCCATGAGATAAAAATGCTCCAGAATCTCTTTGGCATAAGGTTCTGGCTTGCTGGTGGCCAGCACCAGACGGCCACCGGCTTTTTTCAGTTCCTCCAAAGCCTCCGGCACGCCAGGATAGAGCTCATTTTCAAAAATACCCTGTTTTCCGAAATATTCCCGGTATTTTTCAATGGCCTGCCGGGCGTCTTTTTCGGAAAAACCGTAAAACTCCATGAAGGAATCCAGCAGAGGGGGACCGATGAATGGATAGAGCACTTTCCGATCGGGCACATGGATGCCGAAGCTCTCTAACGCATAGGCCACCGAGCGGGTGATCCCCTCCCCCGGGTCGGTGAGCGTACCGTCCAGATCGAACAAAATAGTCTGATATTTCATAGCATAGTTCCTTTTTCAATCTTTTAAAAAATCGGGCGGAAAACCGCCCGATTTCAAACTGTCGAAAAATTGATATTGATACGGCAAAATGGGCTGTTTTCCCTACCCCTACTGATTCGCAAAAAGCCGCGACCTGTGCGTGGCTTTTTGCACTTATCAAGGGGCAAGTGTGCGCCATTGGCACGCACGCAGACCCTTGCAAAACTCGAAAAAGTGGTCAAAGCCACTTTTTCGACACGCTCAATCGGGCGGAAAACCGCCCGATTTTTGTTTTGCATTTTATGCCTTGCCGGAAGAACCCAGCACATCCCGGATCTTATGCCGGACCATATCCTGGATGGCCTGACGGCCGTCGGCCAGATACTGCCGGGGATCAAAGTGATCGGGATGCTCACAAAGGTGCTTGCGCACGGCCGCCGTCATGCACAGGCGGAGGTCGGAGTCAATATTGATCTTGCACACGGCCATGGATGCGGCCTGACGGAGCATCTCCTCAGGGATGCCGATGGCATCGGGCATGGAGCCGCCATACTGGTTGACCTGGGCCACAAACTCCTGGGGCACCGAAGAAGCGCCGTGAAGCACAATGGGAAAACCGGGCAGGCGCTTTTGTACCTCTTCCAGAATGTCAAAACGGAGACGGGGCTTCTGACCGGGTTTGAACTTATAGGCGCCATGGCTGGTGCCGATGGCAATGGCCAGAGAGTCCACGCCGGTGCGGCTGACGAACTCTTCCACCTCAGCGGGATTGGTGAACTGGGCGTCCTCATCGGACACATTCACATCGTCCTCGATACCGGCCAGCTTGCCCAGCTCGCCTTCCACAGTGACACCGTGGGCATGGGCGTATTCCACCACCTGGCGGGTGATGGCGATGTTTTCCTCAAAGCTGTACTTGGAGCCGTCGATCATCACAGAGGAAAAACCGCCGTCCACACAAGCTTTGCAGATGTCGAAGTTTTCGCCGTGATCCAGATGGAGGGCAATGGGCAGACCGGTTTCCATGATGGCGGCCTCCACCAGCTTGATGAGGTAATTGTGCTTGGCATATTTCCGGGCGCCGGCCGACACCTGGAGGATCACCGGAGAATTTTCCTCCATGGCCGCCTGGGTGATACCCTGGACGATCTCCATGTTGTTCACATTGAAGGCACCGATGGCATAGCCACCTTTGTAGGCCTTTTCAAACATTTCTTTTGTACTGACTAGCGGCATGATGTTTTCCTCCTGCTCGTATCGTTCCAAAGTAGGTCTTTTCGTTATTGTATCAGAAAAACAGATGCCATGCAAATTTCTTTTCCTTAAAAATTGCGGTATGTTTTTTCCTGTTCTTGTATTTTCATTCTTTTTATTGTAAAATTAAGTAATACCCTGGAAAATCCAAAAAGAGAGGAATGAAAAACATGAAAAAGCACAAACGATCCCGCACAGCAATTTCCCTGTTCCTGGCAGTTTGTACCCTGTTCTCTCTCATTCTCCCCGTCACAGCCGCCGAGGAGGAAGGCCTTTCCTACGAGGTCATCATCGACCCCCAGTATGAGGATGCCGGCTCCTTCTCCCAAGACCTGGCCGCTGTGAAAAAAGACGGCAAGTGGGGCTACATCGACATGGAAGGCAACACCGTCATCCCCTTCCAGTTTGACTATGCCTTCCCCTTCAGCGAAGGTCTGGCCGTAGTGGGCACTCTGGGTGAGTATCCCACATATGACGGCGCAACGGCCCCGGTGTATTTCTGGTCCGTCCTGGACAAACAGGGCAATGTGACCCCCCTGCGCTATAAAGAGGAAGGAGACACAGAATACAAGCAGGCCAAGGAATTTGTGGATTTTCTGGACTCTTCCGCCAAAGTCTATTACCACAACGGCTATGTGGTGCTGGGCAGCATCATGTCGGTGGACAACTATGCCCCCAGTCTGGTGTTTGACCGCACCGGCAAGCAGGTCTACCTGGGCGATTACTGGGTGGGCTACTGTCTGAACGAAGGCACCTTCGCCGCCACCGAAGCCATGGGCGGCAATGGCCTTTATCTGGACGAAAGCGGCAAACCCGTCCTGGAGTTCTCCGAGGAAGCCTACACCCGTCCCTTCAACCAGGGCCTGTCTCCCCTGGCCAAGTACGATGTGGAGCGTGAGGACTTTGTCTTTGGCTTCATCGACAAAAACGGCAAAACCGTGATTCCCTTCCAGTATCAGGACTTCTATGTCCGGGGTATCTATACCACCTATCAGATCTTCTGCGACGGCATCGCCTCGGTGAAGAATCTGAACGGCAAATGGGGCGGCATCGACAAACAGGGCAAGACGGTGATCCCCTTTGAATACGATGCACTGGGCACCTTCCTGGAAGGTCTGGCCTTTGCCTGCAAGGATGGCAAATACGGCGTCATCGACACCCAGAACAATGTGGTGGTTCCCTTTGAGTACACCCGGATCACTTCTTACTCGAATGGTCTGGCTGTGGCCGTAAAGGACGGCAGAGCCTTCTGCATCGACCGCTATGGCAAGGAAGTGCCCGGTTCCAACACCATCTCCCAGGAGAGCTATTTCCCCGCCGGGCTGGAATCTTCTCTGACTATAACCCCTGATGAGATCATCACAGTGATCGAAAACGGCAAATATGGCTTTGCCCGCATCGGCTACACCCAGCCTCTGCCCCAGGAAGGCGAAATGGCCGACTGGGCCTATGAAGAAGTGACTCAGGCCATCCAGCATGGTCTTGTGCCCGCCGATCTGCAGAACCAGTATTATGCCAACATCACCCGTGGCGACTTTGCCACCATCGTGGTTCAGCTTCTGGAAGTAGTGTCCGGTAAAGACATCGAAGAGATCGTCCTGGAAGACACCGGCAAGACCCTGGAGGAGCTGGCCCTGGCCTATCCCTTCTCCGACACAAATAGCTGGGATGTGGTAGCTGCCAATGCGCTGGGCGTCATCAACGGCCGCGGCGAAGGCATCTTCGATCCCTACAGCGCCATCAGCCGTCAGGACGCCGCTGCTCTGCTGATGCGCATGGGCAAATATATGGGCAAAACCGATGTGGATACCTCTGGCGAGACCTTTGCCGACAACGCTTCGGTGGCTTCTTATGCTCAGGAGGCCGTAGCTTATGTGAAGGCGCTGGGCGTGATGAACGGCACCTCCGAAACCACCTTCAGCCCCTTCGACACCTACACCCGCCAGCAGGCCTACATGACCATCTGGCGTCTCTACAATGTGATGGTTACCGAATAATTGCTGCAATCGTTCTTTCTGGCCCCGGGCATTTTGCCCGGGGCCTTTCTTTCATTGCCACAGAAGGGATTGTGTGGTAAAATACAGTTACACTTGATTTTTCAAACTCAATCTCTCCATGGAGGTCATGTACCATGAACAAACTGAAAGGCGCCTGCCTTTTCGGCCAATCCGGCGGCCCCACCTCGGTGATCAATTCCAGCGCCCTGGGCGTGCTGGAAACCGCTTTGGGCGAGGACTGCATCACCGCCGTCTATGGCTGTGCCCATGGCATCAAAGGCATTTTGAACGACTGTCTCTACGACATTTCCCAGGAGGACAAAAAGGAGCTGTCCCTGCTGCGGTATACCCCCTCTTCTGCCCTGGGTTCCTGCCGCTACAAGCTGAAGGACAGCAGCGTGGACGACACCGACTACAAGCGCATTCTGGAGATCTTCCAGAAATACAACATCCGCTACTTTTTCTACAATGGCGGCAACGACAGCATGGACACCTGCAACAAGGTCTCCAAGTACCTGATGAGCCAGGGCTATGAGTGCCGGATCATGGGCGTGCCCAAGACCATCGACAACGACCTGTTCGGCACCGATCACTGCCCTGGTTTCGGCTCGGCCGCCAAATACATCGCCACCTCCTGCATGGAGATCTACCAGGATGCCAATGTATATGACACCGGCACCGTGGTGATCGTGGAGATCATGGGCCGCAACGCCGGCTGGCTCACTGCCGCCAGCGCCCTGGCCTCCCATATGGGCGGCGGTCCCGACCTGATCTATCTGCCCGAGCAGCCCTTTGACCTGGAAGCCGCCATGGCCCAGATCAAGGAAGTCTATGACAAGCGGAACAACTGCCTGGTGGCCCTTTCCGAAGGCATCATGGACAAGAATGGCAAATTCATCGCCGAATACGGCCAGGATGTGGCCACCGACGCCTTTGGACACAAGCAGATGGGCGGCGCCGGAGCTTTTGTGGCAAACGAAGTGAAGAGCCGCTTCGGCTATAAGGTGCGCAGCATCGAGCTGTCCCTGCTCCAGCGGTGCGCTGCTCACTCCGCTTCCCTCACCGACATCGAAGAAGCCTATCAGGCGGGCAAAACCGCCGTGGAGCTGGCTGTCAGCGGCGTCACCGACAAAATGGTGGCCTTTGAGCGGAAAGAAGGCGCAGAGTACCAGCTGGAAATGAAGCCGGTGCCTCTGGACATCGTGGCTAACACCGAAAAGAAGGTGCCCACCCAGTGGATCAAGCCCGACCACACCGGCCTCACCGATGACTTCATCGCCTATGCCCTGCCCCTGATTCAGGGCGAGACCCAGCTTCCTTATGAAAACGGTCTGCCCCGCTTTGCTCGGCTGAAAAAGGTTCTGGCCAAATAACAATAGAGCAAAACAGAACGCCGCAGATTTCTGCGGCGTTTTGTTTTGCTTCAAAAATTATAGTGGGGTGTCTCCTGGTATTCCGGCGGAATATCATAACCGTAAAAATTCAGCATCTTCACCAGCCTGCAAGGCCTCTCCGGAAAGACCCACCGGTTAAGATAGTCGATGAAATCCGGCGCACTATATACGGCCACTTGCTGGCCCGGGCCGATCTCCTTCAGGAATTTCTCCTTTTCCGGCCCATGCCACACCCACTCTGCGCTGAAACTTCCACAATAGCTTTCCAGATCCCGAGCCACCTCCCAAGGCACTCGGTACAACATAGCCTGGCTATCGTGACTGAGAATGACTTCCTCCATCCCCTGTTGTTCTTCCTCATCATAGAAAATCTCTTTTTTCAACGCTTTTGCCCCCTTCTTCCTCTACCATATCTGTAAAAGTCCGCGGACAATGAGAAAAATCCCGAAAATAGCAATGCACAGCGCCCATCCATATTGCTTGGTTTTTACAGACTGACGCAGCTGCCCGATCCAGGCAATGAAAAACAAAGGCAGGCTGAGAAACACGCATCCCATCCCCACCAAAGTGCCGATGGTAAAGAAAGGATGAGGATAGGATACCCCGGCCCCTATCACTGCCAAAAGGAGCACAAGGCCCACCATCGCCAGGACCATAGCTGTCCGATATACCCTCATATTACCCTCTCATTTCTCTCCATCTCCCGGTTGCTTCCTCATTCACCGGCTCCAACTCCTTTTCCAGCGAGCATTGGAGATCCCAAAGCAGCTGCTCTTCCTCCACTTCCCGCGGAGCCAGTCTGCCTGTTTTCTCCCAACGCAGCAGCATCCGGTATAGGGCCAGCGCCTCCCGATCGGTCAATATCAGCTCCATGGGCTCCTCCTTCTGCTTTCCTTTCCGGCGTATTTTGTACAGTATAACAGAAAGAACCCATCCCATACCACTGGATTTTTCCAACGAATTTCTTAACAATTCATGACAGAATCAGACTTTTTGCGGCTTTTTGTTCCCCTCCAGCAGGGCCCACACATCTTCTTCATTTTCCATCCCATCATAATCGCCGGTGAGCAGGCCTGGGTGGTGATACACGATTCCATCCTTTTCTCCGGCTTCCAGCCGGTCCAGCATTTTTCCCATGCCGAATTTTCCGATGTGCCCCACAAACGCCTGAGTTCGAAGGCTTTGCAGCACCGGGGCCTGGCAGGGAAATTCTTCACATTGCCAGCACCCCTCCAAGGCCCTGCTTTGGGCACACTCGTAAGGGCGGCATCGTTCTTTTTCCGGACAGGTGCCTTCCCGGCAACCAAGACACCCTTCTTTTTCCTCACACAAACAACAGGCCAGACCGCAAAAACCCATTCCCTTTTCCCGGTTCATTTTCAGTCCTCCTTTTTCAGCAGGGCGGCAGGGCGGATGGCCCCGGGGCCGAATTTGTCCCATATGCCATCGATGGACTGGCTGAGTTTTTCTTTTTTCCCATCGTCAAACAGGCTCATCTGCCCCGCTTCCCGGGTGAGGCGAATGGCGGTAACCCCCAGCATCCGGATGGGCTTATTCCCCTTCCAGGAGCGCTGATAGACCTTCCAGGCCGCTTGAAACAGAGGCGTCATGGCATTTTCCGGCTCATCCAGTTTGCCTTGACGGTCGATGGTGACAAATTGAGGGTCTTTGATGGTGACCTGCACCCCCCAGCAGCGCATTCCCTGGCGCCGCAGCCGCCAGGCCACATCCTCGCACAGAGCCAGCAGCTCCCGGCGCACCGCCTCATCTCCCACCACATCCTGACGAAAGGTGCGGTTGCGGCCAATGGATTTGGGGTCCTCTCCCTCGCCCCAGCGGCGCACCGGATCTTCCTCCAGGCCATGCACCGCCAGATACAAACTGGCTCCATGCTTGCCCATCATCTCTTCCAGCGTTTCCCGGCTCTGCCGGGCCAGATCACCAATGGTGCCGATGCCCTTCTGCCGCAGCCGGGCCGCCGTCACGGCCCCCACCGACAGCATCTGTTCAATGGGCAAAGGCCACAGAATCTCCGGCACCTTTTCCCGGGGAATGCAGGTGACCGCGTCAGGCTTTTTCAAGTCGCTGCCTATTTTGGCAAAGGTCTTGCAAAAGGACACCCCCACCGAAACGGTGAGTTGCAATTCCTCCTTCACCGCCCGGCGGATGCGGTGGGCGATCTCCTCCCCTGTTCCAAACAAAGCCTGGCTCCCCGTTACATCCAGATAGCTTTCGTCGATGCTGGCCGGCTCCACCTGATCGGTAAACCGGCGGTAAATGGCGTTGGCCTTTTCATAATACTGGTGATACAAATCGTGATGAGGGGGCAAAAGCAACAGTTCCGGACACTTTTTCCTGGCCTGCCAGATGGTCTCCGCCGTTTTGACGCCCCGCTGCTTGGCCAGCTCATTTTTGGCCAGAATCACGCCGTGACGGGCCTGGGCATCTCCCCCCACCGCCATGGGCACATTCCGGGCCTCCGGATGGAAGATCATCTCCACAGAAGCATAAAAGCCGTTCATATCCACATGCAGGATCTGCCGGTCCATGGTCTCCCCTCCTTCATTTCAAACGAATGTTCTGTTTTTATCATATCACACTTCCCTGCCCCTTTACAAGTAGTATGAAAATCCGATATAATGTATATATATCGCCCTTCGGGGCAGGAAAAGGGGAGAAAAACCAATGGATCGGATCGAAGAAAAAATCTGTCAGATCATCGACAGCAAAAAGGACGAGATCATGGCCTTTGGCCGGGACATCTTCTGCCACGCCGAGCTGGGATACAAAGAACATCGTACCAGCCAGAAATTTGTGGAAGAGATGGAAAAACTGGGCCTCACTTGTGAGACCGGCCTGGCCATCACCGGCGTGAAAAGCTATCTCAAGCCCAAGGGAAGCCAGGAAGGCCCCACCTTGGCGGTGATCGGTGAGATGGACGCCCTGCCCATCCCCAATCATCCCGACGCCTGGAGCGAAACCGGTGCTTCCCATTGCTGCGGCCACAATGCCCAGCTCACCGGCGTTGTGGGTGCGGCCATGGCCCTCTGCGACCCGGAAGTAGCCCAGGCCATGGGAGGCAATCTGTGCTTCATGGCGGTGCCGGCCGAAGAATTTGTGGACATCGAGTTCAAATCCCAGATGATGAAAGAGGGCAAGCTGGGTTACGGCGGCGGCAAATGCGAGCTGATCCGCCTGGGAGCCTTTGACGATATCCAGATCGCCCTGGGCCACCACACCTTCCCCGGCGCCGATTACGGCATCTACAACAGCAGCAGCAACGGCTTTGTGAACAAGACTGTCACCTTCCAGGGCCGCTCCTCCCACGCCGCCGACGCCCCTCACGAAGGCATCGACGCCCTGAATGCCGCCACTTCGGCCATGGTGAACATCGCTTTGCAGCAAGAGAGCTTCCGGGACGAGGACACCGTGCGGGTCCACGGCTTTATCTCCGGCGGCGGCACCGCCGTCAATGTGATCGCCGATCATGTGACCATGCAGTATTCTGTCCGGGGCAAAACCCCCGAGGCCTATCTGGACGCCGCCAAAAAGGTGGACCGCTCCCTGAAGGCCGCCGCCATGGCCACCGGCTGCGGCGTCACCATCGAAACCATGGCTGGCTATATGTCCGGCGTGGTCAATCCGGACACCCAGGTGCTGGAAAGTGTCCTGCAGGATCTGGACGCCATGGGCCCCTATCACCATCGCCGGGATATGCTGACCCACGCCACCGGCAGCGATGATTTCGGTGATGTGGCCACGCTGATGCCCCTGGTTCATTTCTGCACCGGCGGCTATGTGGGCAACCTCCACAACCCGGATGTGCGGGTGGAAGACGAGTACCTGGCCTATGTGGTCACCGCCAAGATCTTCGCCCTCACAGCCTACCGGCTGATGAAAAACGGCGCGGAAAAGGCGAAAGAAAACATCGAGCACTACAAGGCTCCCATGACCAAGGAAGAATACCTGGCCTTCATGGATGGGATGCAGCGCACCGAAACCATCGATCCCGAACCCCTGCCCATTGTGGGAAAAGAATAAATCCATACAGAAAAGCCCCCGGCGGAATTTTTCCGCCGGGGGCTTTTTTCGACTATTGTTGCCGCTTTTTCAGCGTGGTGGCCAGTGCGTACAGTCCAACCGCCGCCGGGGCCAGCAGCACGGTCAGCATCAGACCTTCGCCGCCGCTCCAGTTCTCCGCCAAAGGGTCTGCAAGAAGATAGGAAAAAGTTTGGTACAGAGAAATATAGATATTCCTGGCTGAATGAACCGAAAAGAACTGGGTGAGAAAAATCAGGAAAAACCCAGCGCTCAAAGTGAAAAACAAATGACAGGCCATGTCCTTCCAGGAATACTTAGCCCAGATCAGGCTGACAATAAGCAGAAGAAGCACAGCAGGCGCCACATATCCCAGCAGCGCAGGAGCAGATCCCCAAAAACGCTCTATCCATTGGGTCAATTCTGGGGTGATGTCTCCATCATACTTGTTGTAAAAAAGATATTGATACCGCCAATAAACCCAAGCCGGAAAGGCGATCAGAAGCACAAAAAACACCGACAGACAAAGCAGCACGATCCGGGCGATCTTCTTCATTTAGATTCCTCCCCTCTCTCAGCCTTTTCTCTTCCCAAACGGTTTTTGGCCCAAAGGATACCGGCGGCCACAGGCCCGGACAGCAAAATCACCATCAGACCAGGATACACCCGGCAAAGAATCATGGTATCGCCCTGTATCACAGCTCCTTTCAGCATAAAGGGAAGTGTCTGAAAAAAGGGCACATATACCGTTCGATTGGGCAAGGACAGCACCGGAATAAAACGGGTGATCAGAATAAGGAAAAAACCTGCGGCAAAAGTGAAAAACAAATGGCAGATCATGCTTTTCCAAGAACGCTTCGCCAGAATCAGGCTGCCGATGAGCAACAGGAACAAAACAGGCGCCACATACCCCAACGCCACAGCGCTCCAGGTCTGAAACCGGGCCTCCCAGTCTCCGGGACTGCTTCCCATCCAAGAAAACTTTTCCTGCAAAGTGAAATAATTCTGGATGCTATACTGAAGCATCCATCCGCACCAAGCCGAAAAAGCGAAGACCACGGCAAACAAAGCGGAAAAGAGGAACGACAAAATTCTGCTGATTTTTTTCATCCAAACCCCCTCCTTCACTCATTGACACGCAAAAGACTGTATCATTTAAAAATCGAATTTGGAACGGCTTCTTCTATTCCATCGTATCCTCTCCTCACGCCCCCGCTGTCTTCCTCCTGATTTTATTACCGAAATAATAGCACATTTTCTCAATGAGGTCAACTGACCTCAAATACAAAATATTCCCTTGCTATGATTTAGCCAATTAAGGAGGAATACTTATGATCAATGCAACCAGCATCGGGGATATTTTGCGCGAATTGCGAGAGAAAAAAGGGCTCACCCAAGAGCAATTAAGCGGCCTGGCCACTTTGGATCGAACACATTACAGCAAAATAGAAAGAGGCCTTCGAAGTCCCACCATTGACACCATTTTCAAGATTTCTTATGCCCTGGATATGAAACCCCATGAGCTGATCCGGATCATGGAAGAACGCGTGGATTTTAATTTTAAATAAGTTGCAAAGTTTTTTTGGGAATTATTTTTTTCTTATTGATTCATTATAAACCTTGCTATCCTTTTCTTCATAGAGGCAAACCACACAAAACAAAAACATCAATTTTGTCTATCCCTTCCACACAAACCCTTTCGCGCACAGAAAAGGCCCCCGGCGGAAATTTCCGCCGGGGGCCTTATTGTTGTTTTCATCGGGGCAGCGTGGCAATCTCCTCCACCTGCACATCTTCCTCCTGTATCAGCTCTTTCACACAGGGAATGTCCTCCACCTGGGAGAGCCGGACAGAAACCCCGCAGCAGACGCTGCACTCCCGGGGTGTTGGAGCCAATGTACAGGGGATCTTCTCCCCTTTCAGCCGCTGGTACAATCGCAGGGCATTGGTGTGATTGGGGAAAATCACATACCCCACCATCTGGGAAGAGTCCATGTTATTCGCCCAGCATCTCCAGGAAGGCGCCGATGCGGGTACGCAGCTGAGCCTCGTCCTGATCGGTGTAGTCGGTCTCCAGACCCAGCACCGGGATGCCCTTTTCCTTCAAGGCCCACTCCACATGGTAGCCTTCGGAATCGTACAGGCTGCAGAACTTCAGGTTCACATCGATGACGCCGTCCACCTGATATTCCTCCGCCAGACGCAGGATGTCGTCGATCCGGGCGGTGTTGGGGGTGAAGCAGGCGCAGTTGATGTTCATATAACGGCGGGCCAGGGCTTCGATCTGGCCATCCAGAGTGGTCTGGGTCTCATCCACCAGCTTTTCAAAGTACCGGGTACCGGTGCACATCTCTTCGGCCACCACGGCGCCGCCGCTGGTTTCGATGATGTGGTGCAGCTTCCAGTTGGGCACAGCCAAAGGTGTACCGGTGAGCAGGATGCGCTTCTGGCCCTGGGGGAAGACGCTGACGCCGTTTTTGATGCGCTCGTCCAGCTCGTCGCACAGCTTGTTGGTCATCTGGGTAAAGCGGGTAGGATCGTCATAGAAGGCGATCTGGGAAATCACCAGAGCATCCTTGCCGCTGATGGGCAGATTCTTGTTTTTCCGTGTCTCATAGAGACGAGCCAGGGCCCGGCGCTTGTCGTTGATCAGCTTGATAGCGGCGCCCAGTTTTTCCGGGGTCACCTTGTTGCCGGTAACTTCCTCCACCTTTTCCATGAACAAACGGATCTCATAGGCCCAATCCTGGATGTCCTTTTCCCGCTTCATCTGGGGCAGCTGCATCACATAGGTGGGCACATCCTCGCCCAGGATCTCCCAGGCCTTCTTTTTGCCGTCGCAGGTGGTCTCCCCCACATACATATCGGCGATGCGGAAGAAGGGGCAGGTTCTGTCCAGCCGGGCGCCCACTGAAGCCTTGATCAGGGGGCAGGTGTTAGCAGGCAGGACTTTCTCGCCGCCGGGGACCCAGAACTGGGAACCGCCGCACAGGCCGGTGGCAATGGCATCGGCGGCAAAAACGATCTCATCGGGCACATAGACGCAGAAGGTGCCAAAGACCTTGCCGCCTTTTTTCTGATGCTCGATCAGTTCGGCGGGGCGCACCCCGTGAATTTCGGCGATGACGAAATTATAGTAATCCATCCCCTCCGGCCGGTTCTCCTGGCTGAGATAAACCTGGCCGAACATGCCGGGTAAAACTTCGCAAAGCTGGTCATGGGTTTCCAGGTCCATGCCCAGGCTCTTCCACATCTCATGATAATCTGCCATGGGTATTCCCTTCTTTCTGAAAATTTGGTCGAAAATAAGTTTCCCTTATCTAACAGAGTATCACTTCTCACCTCTTATTTCCAATCGTTTCTCTTTATAAAACTCTATAATATTTATAGATATTTTCAATAAAATTATAGAGGGGATTTTCTCTTTTTCTTGCCTTTTTCGACACTTTGCCTTACAATGGTAAAAATGGGGAATTTGGAAAGGAATGATGGGATGAAACGGTTGACAGGAGCTTTTTTCTGCCTGCTGGCCGCCTTGAGCCTTTGGCATGGCTTTCACTTTTTCCGGGAGCAAATCACCGATATTACCGTACTGGATGCCGTCATCACCAAAGTGGAACAGATCCAGATCCCCGGAAGCGAGCCCCAATATTTCCCCACCGTGGAGTTTTCCTATGAAGGAACGCCCCACACCGTCCGCCTGATTCACAATCTGCCTCCCGATGGGATGCTCCCCATCACCCATACCGCCGACGGCAGCCCCTTTGTGGGCAGCGTCAGCATCCTGGCCGCCTGGGAAAACAGCTCCTTCGGCTACGGCACCCAGATCGTTTATCACGAAAATCCCGACCGCATCTGCTTCTACCGCAATTATGATCTGATCCAGAACGAGCAGCTGTTTTATCTCTATTGTGCGGTCGCAGCTTTGGGATGTGGACTTCTGGTACTGTTTTTCATGTGCTTGCTGGGCCGCCGGGTCCATCTGGAACAGCCTTTCCGCTATTCCCTGCGGGGCAAACCCAAAAAGCCCCGCTATACCGCTCCCATCCTGCTTTTGCTCTTTGGTGCTTCGGCTTTGCGGGGGGCCGTTTACTACGGCGCTCCCCTGTTTCACCCCGATTGGGTTCGGGTCAAGGCCCTGCTCAGTTCCACCCATGGCTTCAAAGGCAACTTTTACGCCGTTACCTCCCGGGGGCTGGATCGGCTCACCGGCTGGCTTCTGCCCTCTCAGTGGTCTGTGGGTGATCTGGTGGACGCCTACTACGACGCCCAGAACAACATGATCCATCTGCTGCCTTTGGAATCCCTCAGCGGCCTGCTGGCCCTGATCCTTGGCCTGATGGGAATCTTCTCTTTGTGCATGAGCCTGTATCTCATGGACGAGCGCCACTATCTCCGCTGGCGCTTCCGCCGTTTTGAACCGGTTCCCCTGCCCCGAAAAGGAAAGAAAGGACAGCTTTCCTCCCCGCACCAGCCGGTGCTGGAAACGGCCAGCCTTTCTCCTCTTTCCACGGCTCCGGAAGCGGCCATTTCTTCTCCGGCCCATCCGAAAGAAAGCAAGCCGAGCAAAACACCTGGCTGCAAAAAGGACAAAAAGAAAAAAAGCCCGAAAGGAAACAAACCCACTCCGCCCAAGCGCTCCGGTCCCAAAAAGCAATCGCCCTTGAAAAAAGCCAAGAAAAAGCGGATGCAAAACAGGAAACGAAAAAAGGCATGATGCTGAAAGGAGCAGATGGAAATGAAGCTGTTTTTCCGCAAACACTGGTTCGCTCTCCTGATCCTCATTCTTTTGCTGCTGGCCTTCCTCCTTCTTGTCCCCTGGTATCCCTTGGAGGATTGGGAGGAAATCTCCATCCAGCAGGTGCTCACATGGTCACAGTCTGCCGTTATGACGGAAGAAATGGATCTCCAGCACATCCCCCTTTATCTGGGAACGCTGCAAATCTGGCCACTCCCCCTTTCGGCCCCGCCGGAAGAAGGCTTTCTGCTAAAGTTCCTGTATGATGAGGAGCCCTGGGAATTGGTGATCGGTCCCCGTAAAGCCATTCTTCGCCGTATGGGTCACACCCGAGGATTTTCCGTGAAAAACCCTTCTGTTTGGTATGGCTTTTTGGAGCAGGCCAAGCAATAAAAAAACAAGGGGGAAAGCAATGCTTTCCCCCTTGTTTTTTGTTTATGATGACTGAATGACTGAACGACTAGTTTGCTTAGCACTTGGCGCCGGCAACGGTTTCGATCTCCAGGATCTCTTCCTTCCGCTTGAGCAGATTGTCGGACACCAGCATCTTTTCCACTTTGTCCACGCCCAGGCGCTCCACAGTATCGCCGAAACGCTCACCGGAAATACCCTTCTGCTTGAAGAGCAGGATGGCCTTTTCCACCACATCGATGACTTCGTCATGGGTGAACAGCTTCTGCAAGGGGCTGCCCATGCGCACCCGCTTGCCCCACTTGCCACCTACATAGACCTTGTACATGGTCTCGCTCTCCTCGGTGGCGCCGAAGCGGCAGGTTCCCGAGCAGCGGCCGCAGTTGTTGCACAGGCTGGCGTCGATGACCGCCTTGCCGTCCTTCATGGAAATGGCGTTCATGGGGCAGTTATCGATCATGGAGCAGGAGGGGCAGCCTTTGCAGCTTTCGGGGAGGATCTTGATGACCTTCTGACCCACGATGCCCAGATCGTTCAGGTCGGGCTTGACACAGTTGTTGGGGCAGCCGCCCACGGCGATCTTGAACTTGTGGGGCAGGATCACATCGTGATAGCCGGTATAGAATTTGTCGTGAATCTCCTTGGCCAGCTCCTGGGTGTCATACAGGCCAAAGACACAGGTGGTGCCTTTGCAGCTGACCACAGGACGCACCTTGGAACCGGTGCCGCCGGTGAGCATACCGCCTTTTTTCACCGCTTCCTGGAAAGCGGGGATGTTGTCATAGTGGATACCCGGGCACTCCACTGTCAGCCGGGAGGTGAACTCGATTTTGCCATTGCCGTATTTGGCAGCAGCTTCGCTGAGCACCTGCATCTGCTGGGCGGTGAGGATGCCGTTTTCGGTGATGATCCGGCCGGAAAACTCCTCGGTGCCACGGTTGAGCAAAAAGCCCTCTGCCTTGACTCGCTTGATATCGCTCTGTGTAATAGCCATATTGTTATCCTCCATCGTCTTTCCGTTCTGTTCAGGCTCTTCCTCACACCGAAAAGCCTTTCCTCGTCTTGCTTCTATTATACCCCTTGTCATCCATCAGGTAAAATAGTAATATTGAATCAAAATCATAGGCAAAAACCTATCACATTGCCAAAGAGGAGCGATTTTTGTGACCATCCGTCATCTGCGCATTTTCATCGCCGTGGCCGAGACCGGCAAAATGGGCCTGGCGGCCAAACAACTTTATATTGCCCAGCCCACCGTCAGCCAAGTCATTTCCGACATGGAGAAAAGCTACGGTGTCAAACTCTTTGAACGGCTGTCCAAAAAACTCTATATCACGCCCCAGGGAGAGCGCCTTTTGTCCTATGCCCGACACATCGTCAGTCTTTTTGACGAAATGGAGCGCAGCATGCGCAATTCCTCCGCCCAGGTGCTTCTGCGGGTGGGCGCCACCATCACGGTGGGCGCCTGCGTCCTCTCCCCCATCATCCACCGGTATGAAGAGCTGTTTCCCCTGTCCCAGGTGCAGGTCTTTGTTGACAACACCCGGCTCATTGAGGAAATGCTGCTGGAAAGCCAGTTGGATGTAGCCCTGGTAGAAGGCCAGGTGGAAAGCCCCGATCTGTGCACGCTGCCGGTGATCGAGGACGAGCTGGTGCTGGCCTGTGTCCCCGAACACCCCTTTGCCTTCCGGGAAACCCTCCATCCGGAGGAGCTGGAAGGACAGAACTTTGTCCTGCGGGAAAAGGGATCGGGGACCCGAGCTTTGTTCGAAGATTATCTCCGGGCCAGACAAATTGAGATCTATCCCAAATGGGTGTGTCACAGCGCCGATTCCATCCTCAGCGCCGTGGAAGAGGGCCAGGGGCTGACGGTGATCTCCCGTCTGCTGGCCCAGCCCCGGGCGGATGCAGGCCGCCTGCGGCTGCTGCGCCTGGCCGACGCCCGGCTGACCCGCTCCTTCCGATTGGTGTACCACAAAAACAAGTATCTATCCGAGCCTTTGCGCCACCTGATGGACTGTATGCAGCAGGTCGCCGGGACGCCGGAAGATTATTTGGGATCGTAGCAGCCGTGATCTGGGGTCAGCTTATCGTTGACAGCGATCTCATAGAACCGCCAGCCTCCGGACAGATTGTAGCAATCATAGCCCAGGCCGGTGAGCATCCGGCAGGCCAGATAGCTGCGCAGGCCAGAATGGCAATGAATATAGACCGGCTTATCCTGGGGTACTTCCCCTGCTCTCTGGCGCAGCTCGTCCAGGGGGATATGGATAAAGCCGGGGATATGGCCCACTTCCCGCTCAGAGGGAGTGCGCACATCCAGCAATGTGACAGAGCCGTCCCGAGGCAGCTTCTCCACATCGTTCCAGAAGAAGTTCTTCACCTTGCCGGTGAGGGTGTTTTCGATCACATAGCCCACAAAGTTCACCGGGTCCTTGGCCGAGCCAAAGGGAGGCGCATAGCACAGCTCCAGCTCGGTGAGGTCATAGGCAGTCATGCCGGCCCGGATGGCGGTGGCGATCACATCGCAGCGCTTGTCCACGCCGTCATAGCCCACCAGCTGCGCACCCAGAATCTTGCCGGTGCCCTTTTCATAGAGGGTCTTGATGGAGATGCCGTGTCCTCCAGGATAATAGCTGGCATGGGACTGGGAATAGGTATAGACCTTGTCATAATCCAGCCCGGCGGCCTGGGCGGTGCGCTCATTGACGCCGGTCATGGCCACGGTCATGTCGAAGATCTTCAGCACCGAGGAACCCAGGGTGTTTTTATAGCTGCTCTTGATGCCGCAGATGTTGTCGGCGGCAATGCGGCCCTGCTTGTTGGCCGGGCCAGCCAGAGGCACATAGCCCTTCTTGCCGGTGACGAAATCCACGATCTCGACGGCATCACCCACGGCGTAGATGTGCTCTTTGGAGGTCTGCATATGCTCGTTGACCACAATGGCTCCCTTGGGGTTCAGCTCCAGTCCGGCTCCCTGGGCCAGGGCGGTGTCGGGGCGCACGCCCACCGACAGGATCACCATATCGGTTTCGATCTCTCCCTCAGACAGGTGGAGGGTCAGCTTACCGCCCTTGTCCTCCATGCTCTGAACGGCCTTGCCCAGCATCAGTTCCACGCCCTGATCCCGGAGATAGCGATGGACTTCGGCGGCCATATCCCCATCCAGAGGAGCGATCACATGGTCGGCCAGCTCCACAATGGTCACTTTCAGTCCGGCCTTCTTCAGGTTTTCCGCCATTTCCACGCCGATATAGCCGCCGCCTACCACAACGGCACTTTCGGGGAACTCTTCTTCCACATAGTCCCGGATCTTGACGGTGTCGGGAATGTTCCGCAGGGTGAACACCCGGGGATCGTCCACCCCGTCCATCTTGGGCACCAGGGGGGCTGCGCCGGGGGACAGAATCAGCTCGTCATAGCTTTCGGTGTAATCTTCACCGGTCTGGACATTGTGTACAGTGACCTGCTTTTTCTCCGGATCGATGGCGGTGACTTCATTAAAGACCCGCACATCCACATTGAACCGGCTATTGAAGCTCTGGGGTGTCTGGAGAGTGAGAGCCGACTTCTTGTTGATCTCACCGCCGATGTAATAGGGCAGGCCGCAGTTGGCAAAGGAGATGTACTCTCCCCGCTCGAACATAATGATC
Source organism: Ruminococcaceae bacterium AM07-15 (assembly GCA_003477405.1). Lineage (GTDB taxonomy): Bacteria > Bacillota > Clostridia > Oscillospirales > Butyricicoccaceae > Pseudobutyricicoccus. The sequence goes on along the minus strand of QUDE01000002.1, from coordinate 55,620 downwards.
TCTGCCTTTTCATCCAAACGACGCAGACGGGCCGCCGCAGAAGCGCCGCCAGCCACGCCACCTACAATCAAAACTTTCACAAAAAAGACCTCCTTTTTGTTCTGTTGTTTTGCTCAACTGTTGTTTTTATCATAACACATCCCCGAGGCAAAGTAAAATAGCATCTTTCCATCTTTTTCATAGGCTTTTACCTATGAATCATCTCATTTTCTTTGGCCAGCAATATACTGTCCGGCAGGCTTGTGAGGGCCAGGGAAAGGTGCTATACTGACCCCAAGAACAAATGGAGGAGGAACGGTTCCATGAAAATTTTAGTGACGGGCTTTGAGCCCTTCGGCGGAGAGACCATCAATCCGGCCCAGCAGATCGTGGAAAGCCTGCCGGAAACCATTTCCGGCGCTCAGGTAGTGAAGAAAATCGTCCCCTGTGTGTTCGGCGAGGCCATTGAAAGGGTGCGCCAGGCCATGGAGCAAGAACGGCCCGATGTGGTGGTGTGCATCGGTCAGTCGGGGGGACGGCAGGCCATCTGTCCCGAACGGGTGGCCATCAATCTGCGGGACGCCCGCATCCCCGACAACAAGGGCAATCAGCCGGTGGATGAGCCGGTATTCTCCCAGGGGGAAAACGCCTATTTTTCCACCCTGCCCATCAAGGCCATGGTGCAGGCCATCCGGCAGGAGGGCATTCCCGCCCAGGTGTCCAATACCGCAGGGACCTATGTGTGCAACGACCTGATGTACGGACTGCTGTATCATATCCACCACAGCTTCCCCACCATCCGGGGCGGCTTTGTTCATGTACCCTATGCCACCTGCCAGGTGGTGGACAAGCCGGGTACCCCTTCCCTGTCGGTGCCGGAGATGATAAAAGGCATCACGGCCGCTCTGGGGGCCTGCGTGGAAAACACCCAGGATGTACACACCGCCGAAGGCGCAGAGCACTAAGCCTGTCGAAAAAGTGGTTTCCGCCACTTTTTCGAGTTTTTGCAAGGGTCTGGCGGCGAGCCGCCGCTCCCATTTTTTCTTGGTTCCGGTAGGTTGTATACGCCCGGGCAAAGAATGTTTTCCAGCAGGGCGCCCCGCCCTTGAGAAGTGTAAAAAACCGGCGCACAGGTCGCCGGTTTTTACGAATTGGTGAATGGTAAGGCAAACGGCCTTTTTCGCCATGTCGTTTTTTGACAGTTTAAAACCGGGTGACGGAACAAATTCCGCCACCCGGTTTTTCTTCTATTTTATTGTTGTCCCATCAATGCCTGAGTTTCTTCGATCCGGTCAAAAGCCTCTTTCAACCGAGGGATGCCCTGGGTGCAGGCAATGCGCAGGAATCCCTCTCCGGCCTTGCCAAACAATTCGCCCGGCATGGTGAGCACATGGGCCTTCTCCAGCAAATGCCGTACCGCCTGGAAACTGGTCAAACCGCTCTCCTTCACCGAAGGGAACAGATAAATGCTCCCCTGGGGTTTGTGCACGCTCATCCCCGGGATGTTCTCGATGCGTCCGGCGGCATATTCCAGTCGCCGTCCAAACTCGGCGGCCACCTGGGGAGTGATCTCCTCCGCCTGGCGCAAGGCGTAAATGGCCGCCCGCTGAGAGATGCTGGGGGCCGTGTACATCATAAACCCATTCAGATAGTCCACGGCCTGGATGATTTCCGGCGGTGCTACCAGATTGCCTACCCGCATACCGGTCATGACAAAGTTTTTGGAAAAAGAATTGACGCATACCGTCCGGTGACGCATCCCCTCAATGGTAATCATGGGAGTGAACTGCGCCCCGCCAAAGACGAATCCGGTGTAAATATCGTCGCAAATGGCCAGCAAATTGTGGCGGATACAGATTTCTGCCACCTGCTGAAGATTCTCTTTGGAATAGACGGCGCCGGTGGGGTTATTGGGGGTATTGATCAGAATCGCCCGGGTCTTGGGGGTGATCAGGCCTTCCAGCCGCCGGGGATTGAGGGCAAAATTTTCATCCCCTCGGGTCTCCAGAAACACCGGCACGCCACCGGCCAGACGCACCTGGTCGGGATACACCATGAAATAGGGGTCCGGAATGATGACCTCGTCCCCGGGATTGATGGTGGCCAATAGCGCTTCGGTCATACCGATACATCCGGCTGTGGTGACGAACACCTCATTTAAGTCGATGGAAAGGCCATAGGCCCTTTGATAATACCGGCAGATCTCCTGACGCAGTTCTCCATCCCCCATGGGGTGGGTGTATTTGGTGTGTCCCCGGCGGGCGTCCTCAAAGGCCGGCTCCAGAATTTTTTCCGATGTGGGAAGATCCGGGTCCCCGATGGTCAGATCGATCAGGTCGGAATATTGCTCCGCTCCCTGAGCAAAATTGCTCCCCTCTCCCGAAGGCTGGCACCGGTGGGAAACCCATGTATGCTGCTGCATATGCTTACCCCTTTCTATCCTTTTTCTTTTATCCTACCACATCCCACATCCATGGAAAAGACCGTTTTTCCCTTCCGCCAAAAAAGACTTGCGCCTTTCTTTTTGTTCCTTCATAATAACAGCAAAGGAGGAATGCGCAATGTCTCTGCTGGTCATCTGGTGCAGCCCCAACCAAGAAGGGCTCACCGCAAAATGCAAATCCGCTTTGGTGAGCGGCATTCTGGAATACGGTATGGAGTGCAGCGAGGTGCATCTCAACCGTCTGAACATCGGCCGCTGCCAGGTATGCTCCACCGGCTTTGGCCAGTGTGCCCAAAAAGGCACCTGTGTGCTGGAGGACGACTTCAACCGCCTTTATTCCCTGATGCAGCAATGCGACGCTCTGGCCCTGGTGACGCCGGTCTATTGGCACGATATGGCCGAACCCCTGAAAGCGCTGCTGGATCGGGTGCGCCGGTGCGACTGCAAGGTCAATCACGCCCTGAACGGAAAAAAAGCCATGATCGTGGCCTGTGCCGGAGGTTCCGGCAACGGAGCCATCCGCTGCCTGGGCCTCATGGAAGACACCCTGAAGCATATGGGGATGGATGTACGGGAACGACTGCCTGTCACTCGCTTCTCTTCCGACTATATGCCCAAGGCCATCCAAAGTGCCGCCTGGCATCTGTGTTACGAACTGAATGAAAAACAGCAATAGTTCATTTTTCTCTGATTTTCTCTCTAAAACCAGAGGATTTACCTGTAAATCCATATACCTTGTCAAGCGTTGAAAACAAAGGCCTTGCCGAAAATCCGGCAGGGCCTTTGTTTTTCTTCTTATTGAGGACTGCAAACAATATCCACAAAATTTTGACCGTCTGCTGCTCCGGCTAAAATACAGATAGAGCCATCCTCTCTCACTACAAATCTTGCTGTATGAGCTCCATTCATTTGGGAAGGCAATGTCATCAGTTCCTCTTCCCATTCCCCATTCTGCGAAGAAAAGGCCTGGATTGCATCCCCCGCCATCAGATATACTTTGTCTTTTCCTGCGGACAAATGGAAATACAACTCGTCTTGTGTAACCGCAAAAATTTCTTCTCCGGCCGCACTGTCCATCCGATGTAAGGTGGTTTGATTGTGCTCTTCTGTGAGGAAAAAGAGATTCCCTTGCGAATCCATATCAAAATCCATCACGCCAGACCGGCTGTATAACAGCCGGCCCATCTCATCAAAAACCTGAAATGTATTCTGACTGGAGCGCAGCACGATCCGATTTCCCCAAACCTGCATTTGATCCACCGGAAGGAAATATCCCTCTCCTTCCTCTCCCATAATCACCGGCTCCCCCATATCCAGGCCATCCAGCTTCACCGGTTCTCCTTGACGGACTCCCCCCTTGGTGAAACGCTCAATCCAGGCCATGTGATCCTTGGCCCGGGCAAAGAGCACAACCAAATTCCCTTTTTCATCCAAACACACAGCGGAAGGTCTGGCACTCTCTTCCCAGGTCCGGGACAGATTCAGATTTTCCGGCAGGGTAAACAATACTTCATGGGTATCAAAATCCCAGACCTCATTTCCGACAATGACCATAATCCGATCTTTTTCCATCAGGAAATAATAATCCAACCAGTCATTGGTTTCCCGTTCATGCGAAACCGAAGTATAGGCCATCTGGGAAAGCTCTGGCTTTTGGATGATTCCGCTCTCTGCACTTCCTTCCATGGTGGCCGTGTTTTGAATGGAATTTTCCCGCCACGGTTCCGGCTGAAATACCACTGCATAGGAACAGACAAAAGCGAAAAGGGCCGCCAGAGCCAATGCTCTCCCGGCTTTTCTGCCCTTGTTTCCCACCAGGCCGAAATTCAGACCCAATCGAAAACGCTGTATCACTCTATGCCGATAGAACCTGGGCCAAGGGAGCCTTCTCTGTTTTCTTCCTTCTTCTGCTGCTCTTCCCGGCTCAGTGGTCCGGATCGCCCGATAGGTGCGCAGCAGCATTTCATAATAGCTGTCCCGCTCTTCTTCCGGCAATTTTTCCAGCACTTTAAAATCGCACCGCAGCTCCAGCAGCTGATCCAGCTGCCGTTTCAGCAGCCACATTACAGGATTCCACCAAAACACGCAGCAAAACCCATAAAACACCAGCTTGATCCATTGATCCCGGTTGCAAAAATGCTGCCATTCATGAAGAAGAATGAGACGCAGATCCTCTTCCGGCCAATGGACCGGAGGCAATGCGATGGTGGGGGTGAAAAACCCGCTGATATATGGCGCTTTGATGTCTCTGGCTATGCAGACATTGCCTTTCCCCCGGGGAATGCAGCGGTGAAACAGCTGCATCACTTCTTCCGGCGCTTCCTCCCATGCCTCCATTTGTTTCTGGTGCGTTTTCCAGCCTGCAAACAAGCGGCCCAGCAAAAAGAGGATGCCCAGCAGCCACAAAAATGCCAATCCCTCTCCCAGGGAAAGCTCTCCCCACAGCGGCTGACTCAGCCAGGCACTGCTTTTTTCCAGTTCCAGCTTCACCGGTTTGGCAAAGGGCACTTCCACCGGCAGCCACATCCGAAGCCCGGCCAAAAGCAGCAGAAAGCACAGCGGCCACAGCCCCAGCTTCATAACCCATGTGGTTTGAAAGGACAGCAAAACCAGCAGCAAAGAAAAAATCCCGGAGACCACCAGGGCCGTCAACAGCGAATAGAGCGTCACATTCATTTTCCCCGTCCTCTTTTCTCTTTCAGCATCTGCTCCAGCTCTTCCAGAGTATCCTCATCCAGATAGAGCCCTTCCAGCAAATCGCTGAAGAAATTCTTGACGACCTGATTTTTCCCCCTCTCTCCAATTCCCATAGAACGAAGCTGGGAAACGGCATATTGGGATTGGGTAAAGGCCGGAGCAAAGGTGCGCCCATAATGGCTCCCTGTTTTTTGGTATCCGGCCACCTGAATGGCCCCCTTCTCCAGCATACTGTTAATCAAGATATGCAGAGAGCTGTCTTTCCACCCTCGCTCCCCGGGATGCTCCAGAATCTCACTCCGGGACAAAGGATGATCCGCACCCCACAAAATATCCATGATCTCCCATTCGCTCTGGGTGAGTTTCTTCATAGGATCTCCTCCCTTTCCCATGTATTGTCTTTACCTTATCACCGATCCCAAAGCGTGTCAATATATTTTGCATTACTAATCCTTAATATCACTAATTCTTTTTACTCCTTTTTGAGATTTGCATCAAAGCAAACGGCATCGGCCTGGCCTTCCGGCACCCTTTCTGCTGTTCTTTCATATCCTGCTAAAGAAAACATCTGACAGGAGGACGGTTATGCCCTGCATTTACTTAAGTCCCTCCACCCAGGAGGGAAACCGCTATGTCACCGGCGGGACGGAAGAGTACTACATGAACCTTCTGGCCGACGAACTGGTGCCCTATTTGCGTCCCAATACCATCTGCTATACCCGTAACACCCCTGATATGACGGCGGTATCCTCGGTGCGTCAGGCCAATCAGGGAGATTACGACTTTTACCTGGCTCTTCACTCCAATGCCGCCGGCCCATCCAATTCCGGCAAAGTGCGCGGTTCATTGGTTTTCTATTACCCCACCAGCCAAAAAGGACGGCGGGCCGCCGAGATCTTCGCCGGCAATCTGCGGCTGATCTACCCCCAGTCCTCCCTGGTGCGCACCGTTTCCACCACCACTCTCTATGAAGTGGCCCGCTCCAAGGCCCCCGCCAACCTGGTGGAAATCGCCTATCACGACAATCTGGAGGACGCCCAATGGATCACCGAAAACCTCCCGGCCATCGCCTCCAATCTGGCCGTCTCCCTCACCCAATATTTCAACCTTCCCTTTATTGTCCCCGGCCCGGAATGGTGGGGAACGGTGGCCATTTCCAGCGGCGCTCTCAACATCCGCTCCCGCCCTGATCTCACTTCTCCGGTCATCACCCGGGCCTACAAGGGCGATAAGATCAAAGTACTGGGCCACTGGAACGGCTGGTACAGCGTAGATTACAACGGTACGCTGGGATATGCCAGCGCCCGCTACATCCGTTAAGCGATTTTGCAAAAGCCGGCTGTTTATCCCAGTCGGCTTTTGTGCATTTTAACCATATAAACTGTGCAAATCTCCAAAAGTGCATCTTTTTCGCTTTACCCTATTGACTTTCTAACAAACTGCCGTATAATAGAGACAAGAAGAACGAAAGAGCAAAAGAAAAAAGCAGAAAGGAATGAGACCAATGGTTGAACAACAGAATCAGCGACCGGCTCTCAGTTTCCGTGAAAAGTCTTCGAAACTTGAAACGCTTCGAATTCCCTTTTAACATTCTATTTTTTCACACACCTGTCGCCCGGTTAGGGCCGAAAAGAATTTCTCCAGAAGTGTCTTAGTGATGTAGGAAAATGGTCGAACCACTTCCAAAGAACAGAGCTTTGATTGCGGCCGAGAAAGAAAAACACAGAACCGTGAGGAATGTTTGATAGCGGAACTGAGTACCCCGGAGCAAAACGATGGGTCTTCCCCCCCGGATCCATTCCCCAATAGCAAGCAAATGCTTTCTCCTGTACCTTGACAATGAAAATCCTCTCTTTTATATAGGTGGCAAAAGCCGCTGACAAGAAAAAAGAAGCGACACATTGAAAAGGTTTTTCACCGTTCTTCTTTTTACATAGAGCAAATCAGAAAGGACTGGAAAAAAGTGATTTACAATTCCTGAGACCGCTTGTTTGGTAAAACGAACAAGCGGTCTTTTTTGTTGTCTCATGCTTTTTGCTGGACATTTCCCCTCCCAAGGGATACAATATCCCTATATCACTCAGGAGGACTCTCATGAATCAAGCTGATTTTGATGATTTTTTTGCCATACTCAAGCCGGTAGTGGACCAGGGCCGCAGCGAGGACTTTTTCCGCCGCCACCCCCTGGAACAGCTGGATCTGACCCAGCAGCAAGCGGTACGGCTTTTAAAATATCTGGACGCAGGCAAGTTCGCCTCCCTTTGCAAACGCTGTTTTGGCTTTGAGATGGACTACACCCCGGAAAATCTTCTGTATCTGGATATTGTTGTCACCAGTCTGTGTGCTCTGGATCTGGACGAGACCAAACTCACCCGCCTTCTCTATCGGGATGCCAATATGCCCCATGACTGGGACGATGCCGCCATGCAGCTTCTGCTCACCTATACTATTAAAGTACATCACGATGAGCTGAAAGATCTTCTGAAAAGCGAAGCCTTTGGCCCCCGCCAACTCCTTTCCTATGTGGACGACAAGGTGATCGCCGATTTGATGGAAGAGATCAATGCTTATTTGTGCGAGACCTACCTGAACGGTTTTTCCGGCCACTGGCGCTGCGACGCCCTGCGGGACGGCCATGCCGACGCTTTGGGAATCGATACCTTGGAGCACGGCTATGTGTCCTTCCTGGATGCTGTCTATCGTCGGTTCTATGAAGAAGATCTGCCGCTGTGTTATGTGTTCTGTGCCCTTTGCGGGCTGGATTACAGCGAAATGCCCCAAATTCTAGGTGCGAAATACCAGAATGCTTCCGAAGAAGCGAAACAATAAAAAAAGCCCAGGTTTCGGGCAAATCGAAACCTGGGTGTTTTTTTATCTTCTTTTTTGGGAAGGAAGCAGATCCAGCAGCACACGCAAGCCGGCAAACAACACTCCGGCCACTGGCCAGATGATCCAGGTGCTTCCCCACCGGCCAGTGACAAAGCTCCAGGCCAGGTAAATCGCAGTAACAATGGTCCAATAAAACCCCGAAATGCTTTCCATTGTCCGATTCTTTTCCTTTTCCTCCGGCTGAAAATCCCCTTGCTGGAGAAGTTTTTCCATGCTGGCCCAGCGAACACCGGGCACCAGAAAAAACATCACTCCAATATCCACCAGCAGAAAGGTAACCGCCAGCAAAACCATCATATAGAATTGATTTTTTAACAGCGCCCCCAGAAATAAAGGAATGGGCGAAAGGATGCAGATACAGGCGCCGATCACATTACACCGGGCATAGGTGGTCTTATATTCCTTCTGCCGCTGCTGCACCATTCCCCGCACGCCATACTCCGTCTCGAAAAATTCCTTGTCCAAAAATTCATAGGCTCTGTTTTCAAAACCACAAAAGATAAATATGGCCACTGCGGCCGCTACCATCATCAGAAGAATCATCAATCCTCCCACTCCGGCCAACTCTTCTGAAATACCCGTAGGGCTGTATTCCGCCCAGGCCGCCAACAGCAGCAAAGGAACCACTGCCAGAATACAGAGGAACACCCCTGCTGCAATCCGAATGGAGGCCCGCTCCCGCCATGCCAGGAATTCATTGGCCTCTGCCAATGTGACCCGCCGTACCGAAGTCTCCGCCACCGTCCCGGTAGTTTCTTCGGTCTCCCGTTCATCTTTCAGCAAATAGTCCAGTGTCACTCCAAACAGTTCCCCCAGCTGCAAGATCTTTTCCATGCTGGGGATGGTCTGAGCCCCTTCCCATTTGGCCACGGCCTGCCGGGATACATTCATCTTTTCTGCCAGCTCTTCCTGAGACCAACCGTTCTTTTTCCGCAATCGAATGATCTTATCCGCCAATATCATCTCTTTCCCTCCCTTGGTGGATTCTGTCCTCATTATACTGTGAAAACCGGTTTCTTGCCAGCAAAAGCGGGGTAGAAATCTGTCAACCAGCGGTTGCAACCAGTGGTTTTCCCCGCCTCTTTACTTTAGTGTAAAACTATGATAAAATATTTTTAATAAAACCCACCTGCGGTTTCCAAGGAGGTATGGCTATGAAACGGCTCTCTTTGCTTCTGACCTGGATCTTTCTCATGCCCTTCTTGCTCTTCCCCGCCCGGGCCAACATGGCCGCTCCTCAGAAAGAGGATGTGGGCTCTTCCATCACCTTTGAAAAAAATCAGCAGCTGGCAGTTTTGTCCCAGGTACTGGACATTCAGGTGCAGGGTTCCCAGGCCACCATCACGGCCTGCTATACTATGAAAAACACCACCCAGGAAGAGGTCACCACCGAAACCATGTTTCTCTCTCCCAATGTGGAAGAAAGCGGAACCCGAGTCACGATAGGTGGCCAGGAGGTTCCCTTTTCTGTAGAGCGTTATGGCATCAGTTATGACACCCGCATCACCACCCAGGACTGGCGCTATGCCGTGCTCTCCACTGGCGACGAGAAAAACCGTGCCCCAGGAGAGCAGGTGGACAGCATCACTTTTGAAATGACCTTCGCACCGGAAGAAGAATACGATGTGGTTGTTTCTTATGTTTACCGTCTGGGCGGCTATCCTGACTTGGATTTCAATGCCAAATATGGCCGCATCCATTACTATCTGGCCCCGGCGGCCATGTGGAAGGATTTCGGGAATCTCACCATCCATTTGCAGCTGGACAAGGACATGCCGGTACTAAAAGAAAGCAACCTGGACTTTGAAAAGGTGGGAAAGCGGGAGTATCAATATACCTCATCCACCCTTCCAGAAGGGAATCTGGAAATCACCATCGACGAAAGCTGGTTCCAGACCATTTTCAGCACCTTTCGCAATCCTTATCTGCCCATGATGCTGCTGATGTTCTCCCCATTTCTTTTGATCCTGCTGCTGGCGATCCTGCTTTTCCTCTGGCGCAGATGGAAAAAGAAAAACAAGCAAGCATAAAAACAGCCTGACCCTCAAAATGGGTCAGGCTCAGACTGTTAAAAAAACATATCTGGCTAGGGGAGAACTACTTGCCCTACCCCTCATCAATCCGCAAAAACCGGCGACCGGTGCGTCGGTTTTTACACTTCTCAAGGGTCAAGTGTGCGCCAAAGGCGTGCACGCAGGCCCTTGCAAAAACTCGAAAAAGTGGCCTAAGCCACTTTTTCGACACGCCCCAGCCTGACCCTCAAAATGGGGCAGGCTGTTTTATTACCCTTTCAGGCCCCGCTCCTGCCGGTCCATATCCTCCACCACGATATCGAAGATCTCTCCCAGACTGGCGCAATACTCCAGCACCTTCCAGGGGATATTGGTGTGAAAATGGATCTTGATCAGATTTTCATCCCCCACGGCCAGCAGACAATCTCCAGGAATGTGATCTGTGATGTACTGGTGAATGGCATCCTCCGAAAGGTTCTCCCCTTCGATGAGCAGCTGTGTATCGTAACGATATTCCAGCATATGTTGCCTCCTAGTCTTCCAGCTTATAGATGCTGTCGTCGTTTTCCACCCACTCCCACACCGGCACGGCCCGGATGTGTTTTTCCTTATCCCTGGTGACCACCATTTCGATTCCCGCATTGATGATCAGCCGGCGGCACATGGCGCAGGATTCGGGATAATCGATCATCTCTCCCGTCTTCATATCCCGGCCGGCCAGGTACAATGTGGCGCCGATCATATCACTGCGCTGAGCAGAAATGATGGCATTGGCCTCGGCGTGAACCGAACGGCACAGCTCATACCGCTGCCCTGAGGGAATATTCAGATGTTCCCGCATACAAAAATTCATATCAGCGCAATTTTTCCGTCCCCGGGGGGCGCCGGTATAACCGGTGGCCACGATCTCATCGTTTTTCACGATAATGGCCCCGTAATTCCGCCGCAGACAGGTGCCCCGTTCCAGCACACTTTCGGCAATATCCAAATAATAATTCCGTTTATCGATCCGCTCCATCCCGCAGCCTCTTTTCTCTTTTTCTAGTTTTGCTCCTGCAGCTGTCCTTCTTCCATCCGCAGCCGCCGCCCGGCCATGGCCGCCACCTGGGCATCGTGGGTGATGAGGACGATGGTGTGTCCATTTTGGTTCATCCGGCGCAAAAGCTCCATCACCTGCTGCCCCGAAGGAGGGTCCAGATTTCCTGTAGGCTCATCCGCCAGAATCAGCGGCGGATGGGCGGCAATGGCCCGGGCGATGGCCACCCGCTGCTGCTGGCCGCCGGAAAGCTCCCAGGGCCGGTGATGGGCCCGGCGGGAAAGCCCCACCTGCTCCAGGGCCAGCCGGGAAAGCTCCCGCCGCTTTTCCCCTTCCATTCCCCGGAACACCAGGGGCAGCTCCACATTTTCCTGGGCGGTGAGGGAGGACACCAGATTGAAGCTTTGAAACACAAAGCCGATTTCCCGGTTGCGCAAAACGGCTTTCTCCCGGCCGGACAACCGTCCCACCGGCACGCCACCCAGCAAATACTCCCCTTGGGTGGGGTCGTCCAGACAGCCCAGAATATTCATCAATGTGGTTTTGCCGCTGCCCGAAGGACCGATGACCGCCACAAATTCTCCCGTGTCCACCTGCAGCTCCACATCCCGCAGCGCGTCCACCTGCAGATGGCCTTTGCCATAGGTCTTGGTCACATGATGCAAAGTGAGCATATGGCTATTCTTCCTCCTATTATAAGCGCCCGTCTGTTCAAATTCAATCTTCTCTTTAGCTTTTCCCACTTTCCCCCTTTCTATGCTGCAAAAAAGCTCCGGGCGGCGAGCCGCCGCTCCCGTTCCTCTCTTTGCCTGCCAGGCACTGGGCCGCCCTTTGCCCTCCCAAAGTGGCTTTCACCACTTTGGGGGCACGCTCAAAGCTCCGGGCCATAGACCCGGAGCTTTTCTTTTAATGATCGGACTTCAGCCCGGCCCCGCACATGGTGATCAGGCAATCTTCCAGGATGTTTCCCCTGTCCTGCTGGGCCAGATAGGCGGCATAGTTGGCCGCCGTGGTATGCTCGCAATAGATCCCTTTTCGGGCCAAAATCTCCCTTGCTTCCAGGATTCTGCCCTCCGGCGCATGAATGAACTGCACCGGATATTTTTCTGCATACGCCAGAATCTCCCGACCCCGCATGGGAACACCGATGGCGATCCCCTCAGCCAGAGTGGGCCTGGGTGTCACCTGGGCTGGGTCTTTTTCCCCTCTTTCCGCCCCTTGCAACAGCGGGTCACAATGCTCGCTCTGCACCGCCCAGATCTGCGGCATTTGAGAAATCATACCGCTTTCCAGCAAATGCTCCAGAGCCAGCATAGCGCCCAGAAAAAGAGTGCCATTTCCCACCGGGATCACAAGATTCCGGGGGATGCGGTGAAGCTGCTCCCACACCTCGTAAATATAAGTCTTGGTTCCTTCATAGAAAAAGGGATTGTACACATGATTTGCGTAGTAGACCCCTTCCCGCTCCACCTTTCCCCGGCAAACTTCGGCACAGTGATCCCGATTGCCCGGCACCACGGTGCATTTTGCCCCATGGGCCCGGATCATGGCGATCTTTTTGGGGGATGTGCCTTCCGGCACGAAAATTTCGCAATCAATCCCGGCCCGGGCCGCATAGGCGGCGATGCTGTTTCCCGCGTTGCCGCTGCTGTCCTGCACCACCCGCTTCACTCCCAGCTCTTTGCAATGGGCCATGAGCACAGCGGCCCCTCGGTCCTTATAGGACAAGGTGGGCATAAAATAGTCCATTTTTAAAAGCACATTCTGGGTGAGAGGAATCACCGGTGTCATCCCTTCTCCCAGAGAAACCTGTCTCCAGGCCTTCCCGGACAGCGCCATGAACTTGCGATACCGGAAGATGCTCCACTCATCCCTGTCGATATCTTCCGGAGAGAACCGGGGCGGCACAAAATCCAGATCCCACAAGCCGCCGCATTCGCACTTGGGCTGCATGGTACGGGTGCTCACCCTTTTTCCGCATTCGGAACAGACAAAATCCATCGTTCATCCTCCCTTTCACCAAACCATTCCGGCCTTTCTCCTTTCATAATATAGAACCTGCCCTCTCTTTTCAAGGAAAATCCCCGGATCAATGAACAAAGTCAAAATGGGCCCGGGAGATTTCCCGAGCCCATTGTTTTTATCCGGCTTTCCGCACAGAAGGAGCCTCCAAAACATCCATCAATTTTCCCAGATCCATTCCCGCCTGCAAACGGGCCATGTTCCGACGCATCTCTTCCAAGGCCCCCTTTTGACACAAGGCGTCCTCAATCAGCCAGGACATGGCCTTGGGGTTTTCCGGAAGCACCAAACCGATTTTTTCTTCCTTCAAAAAAGCACCGTTTTCCTTCTCCTGCTCCAAGGTGGGATGGAAGGCAAACAAAGGCACTTGCGCCGCGATGGCCTCAAACAAAGTGAGCCCGCCGGGCTTGGAGAGCATCAGGCTGGCCCGGCGCAGATACTTGTCCACCTGATTGGTGAACCCCAATACCTCCACCTGGGGATGTACTCCCTGGAGTTTTGCGTAAAGCTCTTTGTTTTTTCCGGTGATCACGGTAATGTGCACCCCGGGAAGCCGGGCCAGATTCCGGTAAAATTCCGGGTCTTCCGGCATCAGCCCCAGGCCGCCGCCCATAACCAGCACTTCCTTCTCCCTTTTTTCCTCTTTTTCGCAGGGATGGAACGCGGGCCGCACCGGAATACCGGTGACCAGCACCTGCTGGGGATCGATGCCCTTTTTCACCAGTTCCCGGAAGGTCTTTTGGGAGGGCACACAGTACAGATCCACATATGGAGCGATCCATTCGCTATGGCAGCGGATGTCGGTGACGCAGCTGATCAGCTGAAATCCTCCCTGTTTCCCTTTGTATTCCGAAGCCAGACGGGTGCAAAGCGGCAAAGTGGAAAGGATCACCTGGGGCTTTGTTTCCTTCACCAGACGATGCAGGGCTTTGAGGAATTTGCCCTGGGCCGGCACGGGCATGGCCGGACCTTCCCGATCCAAGGAGCGGTACAGGCGGTTGAACACCGGCCCGCCGTGACGGGCCACCATGGCAAACATTTTATAGATGCCCCGGCTTTTTCCCGGGAAAGTCTCTTCCACCAGATCGGCCACCCGGACCTGGGCCTGAGGGAACGCCGAACGAATATGCTCTTCCAGCGCCAACGCAGCGCTCTGATGCCCCATACCAAATTTTCCTGTCAAAATCAAAATGTTCATTCTTTGTTCCCTCCTTGTGTTTTTTAGTATAACAGCCCCTTCTTACAGCTCCCTTACGGGAATTCTTACAACTTTCTTAAACCCATATCAGATGTTTTCCTGTCGCAATCCATCAATGATGTTCTGTTTGCGTACCTTCCGGCTGCTATAAAGCATAGTGATACCCACCACCAGGTAAACCGCAGCCACCGCAATGACTACGCTTCCCCAGGGGACAAAAAATCCAAATCCAAAGTTCCGGTTTACCGTGCGATACAGCAGCACCATCACCAAAAAGCTGAGGGGCAAACCGTAAAACAGCGCCTTGAGGCCATAGAACAGAGATTCATATTTCATCATCTGACTGAAGGCCTGGGGCGTCATGCCTACGCTTTTCAGCATGGCAAACTCCCGTTTGCGCAAAGCGATGCTGGTGGAGATGGTGTTGAAAATATTAGCCACGCTGATCAGGGCCAGCAGCACCACAAATCCATAAGTGAACACCTGGAGAATGATGGTCAGGCTCTCGCTGGCCTGGCGCTGTTCTGCCATGTTGCTGATAAAGATTCCGCTCTGGGTGCTGTCCGCCACCTGCTCTTCCAGGCTTTCGGCCAAAGCATCCGGGTCCTGGCTGGTAAAGAACATCTGCGTGCTGACGCTGTAACCCACCTCTCCGCCTGTGGAGACCAGCTCCTGCATCAGGCCTTCCAGGGCCTCTTCTTTCATCACCAGCACCATAGCTAGCGGATCTTCCAGGTATTCCGGCATTCCCTGGGGCATCACATCGGTGGTGGCGGCGATGGTAATATGCCGGGATTCCCCCGCTTCTGCATTTCCCTGGCTGTCATAGCCTGTGATCTGCTCTGCCGTTACCTGATCGCCCGCTTCCAGATGGAAAGCCTGGTATTTTTCAAACTGGTAGCCTTTCCGCTGCTGAACGGTATTCACCAGCACGGCCCCCTGGCCCGGGTCACCCTGCATGCCGGCCTTTTCCAGATAAGCCTCCATGGTTTTGTCGTCCAGGGCCATGAGATACAGCCCGGTCTCAAAACTTTTTTCCTTTTCCATCCCTTCGGGGAGCCGGTTCAGCGTTTCCTCTGTCAGCTGCTCTTTCGTCAGAGCAATGCGGACATTTTCCGCCCTTTGGCTCATGGAGGCATCATCGGCCAGCCCATCCTGGGCCAGCTGCCCGAAGAGCTGTTTTTGCGCCTGGGTCTCTTCCCGCGTATCCCCATAGGCAGAGACATACACATCGTAATTCACCCCGCTGAGGGTCATGGAATAAGCCCTTTGCAGATAGGAAGAAAAGCTGGAAGCCGTGAGGAAGAGCACCACGCTGATCACCAAAGAAAAGACGGTGGCCCGGTAGCGTCCCCGGTTGCGCTTTAAATTTTTCAGCCCCAGATCGGCGGGGAAACCGAAGATCCAGCGAGTGAGCGGAGATGTGCGCACCGTCCGCTGGCGCAGTTTGATGTCTCCCGTCTGACGGATGGCCTCAATGGCCGAAATGCGGGAGGCCCGCCGGGCGGGAATATAAGCGGAAATAAAGATGGTCAAGGCGGAAAGTGCCACGGCCAGCGCCATGGAAGCCCAACTGATGGTCACGCGAAGATCGGCTTCCATCCCAAAGGACTCCCGCATCATAGGACTGATGCAGGAAAAGGTGATGCCGATGCCCAGAATGCCTCCCAACAGTCCCAAAGGAATGGCCACAGCCCCCAGCACCGCTCCTTCGAAAAAGACGCTGGCGCTTTTCTGCTGCCGGGTGGCGCCCACGCTGGAGAGCATCCCCAGATACCGGCTACGCTCGGAAAGGGAAATGGCAAAGGCATTGTAGATCAAAGACACCGATCCGATCATGATGATGACCACCACAATGGCGATGAGGATATACAGAGTATTCATGGTGGCGCCATCATTGACCACGCCCATGGTGCGCAGCAAGGCATTGTTGAAATACACCTGGCCCTGGCTGTCCAGCCCCACTTCCTCGCCGGTGTCCTTGGCCTGCTGGAAAATGTCCGCCGTCACCTGTCTGACTTTCATCTGCATGGTCAAAGGCTCCTGTTCCGGCTGCAAAAGGCCATAGATTTCATAGCCTGCGGCGTTCCGGTTCAGTCCCAACTGGGAAAAAGTGCCCACAATGGTAAAGGACAAGGCCTCTCCGTTTTTTTCAAAAACCTCTTCCTGGTTCAGCCGGCCCTGATCTTCATATTCCACCGGCATACCGCTTTGGATACCCGTCCGTTTGCCCTGGGGCAGACGGATGGTGTCGCCGATTTTATACTGTTCATTGTCCTGGAGGAAGGAATCCAGGACGATCACTTCCCCTTCTTTTTCCGGCATACGCCCTTCTTCCAGCTTCATGGGCAAAAGGGAAAAGCCGTTTTCATCGTAATTCTGCCAATAGAGATAGGGTCTGGACTCCCTCCCCGGGTCGGGTAGGGCCAGATACCCCACATTGTAATGGCACCCTGCCAAAGCATTGTCCGGGGACTTTTCCAGCCGATCAGCCTGCTCCCGGGTGATGTCCACATATTTCACCTGCCAGTCCCCGGTGCGGGCCAGGGTATCCCGACGGGCCAGATCCATAAAGGAGCCGGTGAAGGTGGAAACGGCCGTGAGCATGGCCACCGAAATGACGATCCCCAGCACCGTCACCAGTGTCCGCCGCTTGTTCAGCAGCATATGGCGCAAAGTGAGTTTTTGAATCACATTCATTGCATTTTCACCTCATCCCTGGAGATCCGGCCATCTTCAATGGAAATGATCCGATCGGCCTGGAGGGCAATGCGTTCATCATGGGTGATGACGATCAATGTCTGCTGGTATTCTTTGTGGAACATCTTGAGAAGCCCGATGATCTCGGCGCTGTTTTTGCTGTCCAGGTTGCCGGTGGGCTCGTCGGCCAGCACAATGGCCGGATTGTTGATCAGCGCCCGTCCGATGGACACCCGCTGCTGCTGGCCGCCGGACAGCTGATTGGGCAGATGCCGCAGCCGGTTTTGCAGTCCCAGGCTTTGCACCAGCTCCGAAAGGCGTTTTTCATCCACCTTGTGTCCATCCAAAAGCAGCGGCAAGGTCATGTTCTCCTCCACATTGAGCACGGGGATCAGATTGTAAAACTGATAGATTAGCCCGATCTGCCGCCGGCGGAACACCGCCAGTTTGCTTTCATTCAGCCGGTAAATGTCGGTGTTCTCCACATAGACCTTTCCCCCGGTGGGCCGGTCCACTCCCCCTAAAATGTGAAGCAAGGTGGATTTTCCCGAACCGGAGGGGCCGATGATGGCCACAAACTCCCCCTTGTTCACCGAAAAGCTCACATCGTTCAAGGCGCACACCTGGGTCTCCCCTTTGCCATACACCTTGGAAAGATGTTCTACGCGCAAAATTTCCATGTCGCGTCCTCCCTATCTGTACTAATATGATGAGTACAGTATATCCCCTGCAAGTGACATTGCAGTGACTTTTTTTGTGACAATTTCGTCACAAAAGAAAAACCGGAGAGATATCCCTCCGGTGAAAAACATTATACCGCTTCCTGGTGATAGAACCGAATGACAAAATGTCCTCCCGGCCCAGGCAGCGCCGTGATATCCCCATTCTGCCCATTGAGAAAGCTGCGGGTCATGGCCAGGCCGATGCCCACGCTGTCGGCGGCAGCATTCTGCCCCCGGTAAAACCGCTGGAACACATAGGGCACTTCCGACCGAGGGATGCCCTCCCCGGAGTCCAGGATCACCAGCTGGGTATACAGGGGATTGTCCTGCACCTGCACCTGGATCTGTCCCCCTTCCGGCGCATGCTCCATGCAGTTTTTCAGCACATTCAAAAAGGCCTCCACCGTCCACTGCCGGTCACAAAGGAGCAGGGTGCTGGTATCCCCTGTGATCTTCACATCGATCCCCTTGATATCCAGCGGAATCTGGATTGGCTCCAGCGCCTGACGCAGCAAACTTCCCACCGCCTCCGGCTTTTTCTGAAACCGAATGGCTCCGCCGTCCACCTTGGCCAGTTTCAGCAAGGAGGATACCAACCACTGGGTCCGCTGGAGCTGGGAGCCGATGCTGCGGGCAAATTCCTGCCGCTTCTCTTTTTCCAGCTCCTCCTGGCGCAGAAGATCGGTCATCATCAGCATGGAGGTGATGGGAGTTTTCAGCTGGTGAGAGATGTTGGAAATGGCATCGGAGAGCGCCTGCCGCTCCCGGTGGATGATGTCCCTCTGTTCCGACAGCCGCAGCACCACTTTATAGATCTCGGTGCGCAGAAGGCCCATTTCCCCTTCCTTGTGATCCTGGATATCCAGGGAAAAGTCTCCGGTCGCCACCTGCTGGAGATAGTCGTTCAGCTGGGCAATCTGCCGGTAGCGCAGGCGCTGAAAACCCATGGAAATGGCGATAAGCAGCAAAAACCCAAACAAAAAGGCGGGCACTGCCTGGGGGGCCCACAAAGAGACCAGGCCGGTGACCACTCCCGCCACCAAAACCTGGGCCAAAAAATAATAAAAGAGTTCCCGGTTGCGTATCACGCCTTCTCCCCCCGTTCCAGCTTATAGCCCACGCCCCGCACTGTTTTGATGATCTGGGGCCCCTGGGGGTTGTCCTCCAGCTTTTCCCGCAGCCTTTTGATATAGACCGTCAGGGTGTTGTCATTGACAAAATCCCCTGCCACATCCCAGATGCCCTCCAGCAGCTGAGAACGGGTGAGCACCTGGCCGGGATGGTTGAGAAAGGTGAGCAGCAGCCGGTATTCCAGCGCCGTGAGAAAAACCTCTTCCCCGCGCTTCCACACCCGGGCCTCCTGGGTATTTACCGTCAGGGAGCCAATGGTCAGCTGATGGAGATTTTCCCCGCCCCGGCGGGCCCGCCGCAGTACCGAGCGAATCCGGCTAAGCAGCTCCCTCACTCGGAAGGGCTTTGTGATGTAATCATCGGCTCCCATATCCAGCCCCATCACCACATTGACCTCATCGTCCATGGCCGTGAGGAAGATCACCGGCGTGTCTCCCAGCTCCTTCACCCGGCGGCACACATCATAACCGCTGCCTCCCGGCAGTGTCAGATCCAGCAGACACAGATCGAATGTTTGCTCCTCCAAAACCTTCAGGGCCGATGGGCAATCCTCCTTCACCGTCACCTGATACCCCTCCTGTTCCAAGGAATAGGTCAGCCCCATCACAATGGCTCTGTCATCCTCCACCAGCAAAATATGCTCCATATCCCTGCGGCTCCTCCCCTTTTCTTTCCTCCATTATACCCGTTTTTTCTCTCTATGGGGTGACATTTTTGTCAGATTCCCCATGAAGCAAATGTATACCGGTATTTTTTTGTTTTACCCCTTGTTTCACTGGAATTTTTGCGGTACAATGGCCCAAACTTTCAAAGAAGGTGTTTGCTTTATGGCAAAGAAAAAAAGGACCCTTCCCCCTTTCGCCGCCATGACCGTGGGGACGCTTCTGGTGTCTCTGGGCGTCTATTTCTTCAAATTCCCCAACAACTTTTCCTTTGGCGGCGTCACCGGCCTGGCCGTTGTAGTGGCTCCCTACCTGCCCATCAGCGCCAGTGATTTTACCTTTATCGCCAATGTGCTGCTGCTTTTGCTGGGTTTTGTCTTTTTGGGACGGAGCTTTGGCGTCAAAACCATTTACACCAGTTTGCTTATGAGCATATCCCTCACTCTGCTGGAACGAATCTTTCCCCTCTCTGCACCTCTCACCAGCGAACCGGTGCTGGAACTGGGCTTTGCCATTGCCTTGCCCGCTGTGGGCGCTGCCCTTTTGTTCTCTGTGGGCGCTTCCGGCGGCGGAACCGATGTGATCGCCATGATCCTGAAAAAATACACCAGCATTGACATCGGCCAGGCCCTGTTTTTCTCCGATCTGCTCTTTGTTTTGATGGGCGGCCTGCTCTTCGGCGTAGAGACCTTCCTCTTCTCCTTTGCCGGTCTTCTGATCAAGTCCCTTTTGATTGACAATGTGATCGCCTCTATGAACCAGGTCAAGTGGCTCCAGGTGATCTGCTCTCACCCGGAAGAGATCTGCCGCTTCATCACAGAGGACCTGAAACGCAGCGCCACCTTGTCCTCCGGCACCGGCGCCTTTACCGGCGAAGAGCGTTCCATTCTCTTTACCGCCATGACCCCTCGGGAGGCCCGCCGCCTGCAGCAGTTCATTGCTGATGCAGACCCCTCGGCCTTTGTGATGATCTCCACCACCCACGAGATCATGGGCCGGGGATTCTGAAACATACAAAAAAGCTCTCCCACACAATGGGAGAGCTTTTTATTGTTTTGTTATATCAAAGGTTCTCAGTTCTTCGGATCTTCCCGCATGGCCAGGATGGTCTTTTCGATCAGCTCATCCAATGTCCAGCCCAGACGGTCGGCCCCCTGCTGGATCACTTCCCGGGAGCAACCGGCGGCAAACTTTTTGTCCTTGAACTTTTTCTTGGCCGAAGGCAGCTCCAGGTCGGAAACGCTTTTGGAGGGGCGCATCCGGGCAGCGGCTCCCAAAAGGCCGGTGAGCTCGTCCACGGCAAAAAGCACCTTTTCCATCTCATGCTCCGGCTCGATCTCGCTGCACAGGCCATAACCATGGCTGGCCACGGCGTGGATCATCTTTTCATCCAGCCCGGCTTCCTGCATCAGCTCCCGGCACTTGTGGCAGTGCTCTTCCGGCCACTGTTCAAAATCCAGGTCGTGGAGAAGGCCTACAATGCCCCAGAATTCCTCTTCGTCTCCGTATCCCAACTCCCGGGCAAAATACCGCATGCAGCCTTCCACCACTTCTCCATGGCGGAGATGGAAAGGCTCCTGATTGTATTTGCACAGCAGCGCCCAGGCTTCGTCTCTGGTGATCATCCTTTGTCATCCTTTCTTTTTCCGGTCTGTACTTTTAAGGATAGCATAGCCTGATTCTCTCTGCAACTGTTCCTTTTTTTCATTTGGAATTGACAAAAAGACCTTCGCCCTTCATAATGTACACATTCTGTAAAAACAGGGGGATCGATTATGGAACAAAACAACAAGCGATATGGCCTTTTCACGGCCATTACCATGATCATCGGCATCTGCATCGGCTCGGGCATCTTTTTCAAAAGCGACAATGTGCTGGTGGCCACCGGCGGCAGCGTGGCTCTGGGTGCTTTTGTCTTTGCTCTGGCCGCCATTGCCATTGTTTTCGGAGGCCTGGCCATGGGCCAGCTGGCCTCTCTCACCGACAAGCCCGGCGGCATCTTCACCTATTTTGAGCAGTTCGCCGGTCCCCGCTGGGCCTGCGCCTTTGGTTGGTTCCAGGTCTTTGTCTACTACCCGGCCATCACCATTGTGGTCAGCTGGGTGGTGGGGATCTATGGTTCCATCCTCTTCAATATCCAGGCCAGCCTGGAAGAGCAGATCCTCATCGGCCTGGTGTTCTGCGCCCTTTGCTTCCTCTACAATGTGCTGTGGGCCAAGCTGGGCGGCTTTTTCCAGAACTTCTCCACCGTCGTCAAACTGATCCCTCTGGCTCTGCTGGGCATCGCCGGGATTCTCTGGGGCGATCCTGTCAGCGGCTTGCAGAACCTATCCTCCTCTTCTCTTTCCGGCATTGGCTGGTTGGCCGCTGTAGGTCCCATCGCCTATTCCTATGACGGCTGGGTGGTGTCCACCTCCATCTCCCACGAGGTGAAAAGCGCCCGTCGGAACCTTCCCATTGCGCTGACGGTGGCCCCTCTGATCATCCTGCTCATCTATGTCACCTATTTTGTGGGCATCACCTGCTATGTGGGACCGGAGCAGGTCATGGCCCTGGGCGACGCCCATGTGACAGAGGCAGCGGCCAGCCTGTTTGGCGACACCTTTGCCAAAGCCATCACGGTGTTTGTGGTGGTTTCGGTGATGGGCACTGTCAACGGCCTGGTGATGGGCTACATCCGCATGCCCTATTCCCTCTCCCTGCGCCAGGGGATGATGCCCTTTTCCTCCCCCCTTTCCCGCGTCCATCCCAAACTGGGCATCCCGGTACATTCTGCGGTGTTCTCCTTTGTCATCTGCTTTATCTGGATGGCTCTCCATTATCTGGCCACCCGTTTCAATCTGCTTCCCAACAGCGATGTGTCGGAAATCGCCATCGCCATCAGCTATCTGTTCTACCCAGTGCTCTATTTTGCCATCTACCGCCTTTATAAAAAGGGGCAGATCAAAAGCCGGTGGCAAGGGGTGGGAATCCCTGTACTGGCCTTCTGCGGCTCTCTGATCATTCTGTCGGGCGCCGTGCAGAACAAGCTTTTTCCCCTTTATCTGGCCTTGTGCGCTGTGGTGGCCCTTCTGTCTCAGGTCTACTGCCGCAAACGCCTGCCTTAAAAGAAAAAGAAAACCGGACGCGATTTGCGTCCGGTTTTTTCGTTAAATCAGGCCCATTTGTTTCAGGCCGAAGATGATCAAAAACATGGTAAACACAGAAAACAAGGTAGTGAACGCCACCGACTGGCCGGCCAGATCGGCGTCGGCCCCTTGCTGCTGGGCCATAATGAAGGAGGAAACGGCAATGGGTGCTCCCATCATGGTGGCCAGAGCCATCAGCTCCACATCCCGGAAGCCCATGGCGATAAAGATGGGCAGGAAGATGGCCGGGCAAATGAGCAGCCGCCCCACCACGATAATGACCAGCTGACGGAGAAACCGCTTGGTATCGGAAAACTTAAAGAACCCGCCCAGGCTCACCAGACCAAGGGGTGTGGCCACTTGTCCCATATCCACGATGGTCTCTTCCACCGCCTGAGGCAGCGGGATCTGAAACACCAGGAACACAATACCCAGCAAAGAAGCGATAATGAGAGGATTGGTGATGATCCCCTTGAGGATCTTCTTCACATTCATTTTGCCATGGCTGAAGGTCTCCAAGGCGGCCACGCTGAGCATATTGTACAGCGGAATGACAAAGGCGCTGATGATGGACACCACGCCCAGACCCTCCTGGCCGAACACACCGGACACAATGGGCACACCGAACAAAATGTAATTGCTGCGGAAAATGCCCTGAACCATCACGCCCCGCCGGGGGCCGTCCTTTTCGATCAGCGGCACCACCAGGCAAAGGACCACAAAGGTGGTGAGTACCGAAATGACGGCGGTGAGGATGGTTTTCAGATCAAACATGGACTCCAGATCGGACTGGTAAATGTTTGTGAACAGCAGAATGGGCAGAAACACCTTGAACACCAGGCTGTTCAGCTTTTTCAGCAGCGGTTCGTCCACCATGTGGATCTGCCGGAGAAAATAACCGATGGCCATAGTGAAAAACAGCGGCAGTACCACATTGATGGCTAAAATCAAATTTTCCATTTTTGTTCCGGTTTCCCGGTCTCCCTCTTTTCTTCGCCCGCAGGCGTTTTTTTATTCGTCCTTTGAATCCCCGGCCTCTCCGGCTTCCTCCTGAGACGGCGTTTCTGCTTCCTCTTCCGCCTCAGACTTCCCCTGTTCCTCCGGGATCGTTTCCTCACAGTCTGTCGCCTTTTCCTCTGTTCCCTCTTTGGGTACAAGGCCTGGGGCGCTGAGATCAAAGGCCGGGATGCGTTTCCACGCTTTGGTGCAATACATCCAGATCAGGAAGATTGCGCCGATGACGCAGCCGGTAAAGCCCACCACCTGGGAAATGCGGATGCTGGTATCGCCGATATACAGGCTGTCGGTGCGCAGTCCTTCGATCAGGCCCCGGCCAAAGCCGTACCAGACACAGTACCAGGCGAAGATCTCCCCCCGGAATTTCCGGCGACCCGAGTAGAAATGCAGCACTGTGAAGCCCAGCAGGTTCCACAGGGATTCATACAGAAAAGTGGGATGCACCGCCGCTCCCCCACCGGTGGCGGTCTGGGAGATCACCATGCCCCAAGGCAGACTTGTGGCTGTGCCAAAGGCTTCTCCGTTGACAAAATTGCCCCACCGGCCGATGATCTGGCCGATGAGCAGCCCCAAGGCTCCCACATCCAGAAAGGACAGGATGTTGAACCGGTGACGGTTCTTCCGGCCAAAGAGCAGCACCACCAGAATTCCTGCAATGACGCCGCCATAAATGGCCAAACCACCGTTCCAGATGGACAGCAGTTCATTCAAATGATCCTTATAATAGTCCCAGCTGTTAAACACATAATAGGCTCTCGCCCCCAGCACGCCACAGGGCAGAGCAATGATCAGCAGATCAATGACGGTATCGGGATCGGTTTCAAACGAAGACGCCCGCTTCATCAGATACAGCGCACCCAACAGGAAAGCCGTAGCCAGGATGACGCCATACCAGCGGATGGGCCAGTTCCCTATATGGAAGGCCACCTGATTGAGTTTGAACACCTTATCAAAAAATCCCGGGAAGGATACATAATGGACCATATCTCGTCCTCCTTGCGTTTTTCCCGCAAGCGGCCCGCAGCCACTCGCTTTTTACAGGATAGCACACCCTCCGCCACAATTCAACCCGCGGCCTTTTTTCACTATTTTTCTTGACAGGAGCGCAGATCCATGGTAAGATACATACCGTTGTAAAGGCTCAACGCTTTACATTGTGGGGAGGTCAAAGGATGAAAAGCGATACTTTCCATATGTCCATGCTGTTCGATTTTTATGGCGAACTGCTCACCGACAAACAGCGGGAACTCTTTGACCTTTATTATAATGAGGATATGTCCCTCACCGAGATCTCGGAGATCGCCGGTATCACCCGCCAGGGTGTGCGGGACGCCATCGTCCGGGCGGAAAGCATTCTGCGGGACACCGAGGACCGTCTCCAGCTGGTGCGCCGCTATGCCGGCATCCAGACCCAGGTGGAACAGATCGCTCAGGCCGCCCACCTCATCGTTTCGGCCAATGCGTCAGGCCCCCGCAATTACGAGATCGCAAAGCAGGCCGACCTGATTTTGCAGACGGCCGCCAAACTTTCGGAATAGGGCTCAGCCCGGAGGAATCCCATGGCCTTTGAAAGTCTCAGCGAAAAATTAAACGGCGTATTCCAAAAGCTGCGCAGCCGCGGCCGCCTCACCGAAGCCGATGTGCGGGCCGCCATGCGGGAGATCCGTATGGCCCTGCTGGAAGCCGATGTGAACTTCAAGGTGGTCAAGGACTTTATCGCCCGCGTCACCGAAAAAGCGGTGGGCGTGGAGATTTTGGAAAGCCTGACCCCGGCTCAGCAAGTCATCAAGATCGTCAATGACGAGCTGGCCGCTTTGATGGGCGGCACCCAAAGCCGCATCCATATGGCCAACAATCCCCCCACTGTGGTGATGTTTGTGGGCCTGCAAGGCGCCGGTAAAACCACCAATGCTGCAAAGCTGGCAGGCTATTACAAAAAGCGGGAAAACAAGCGCCCGCTGCTGTGTGCCTGCGATGTGTACCGCCCCGCCGCCATCAATCAGCTGAAAGTGGTGGGCGCTCAGCTGGATATCCCGGTGTTCGAACAGGGCCAGGGAGATCCGGTGGCCATCGCCCAGGCCGCTTATGCCCATGCCAAGCAGCATGGCAACGACCTTCTTATTGTAGATACCGCCGGCCGGCTCCACATCGACGAAGAACTGATGGATGAGCTGAAACGGCTGAAAGAAGCCCTCCACCCCCACGAGATCATGCTGGTGGTGGACGCCATGACCGGCCAGGACGCCGTCAACGCCGCCTCGGCCTTTGACGAAGCGCTGGGCATCGATTCGGTGCTCATTTCCAAGCTGGACGGCGACGCCCGGGGCGGTGCCGCCCTTTCGGTTCGGGCCGTCACCGGCAAACCCATCAAATTCTGCGGCACCGGCGAAAAGCTGGACGCTCTGGAGCCCTTCTACCCCGACCGCATGGCTTCCCGCCTGCTGGGCATGGGAGATGTGATGAGCCTGATCGAAAAGGCCCAGCAGAATTTCGATCAGAAGAAAGCCCAGGAGCTGGAAAAGAAGATGCGTTCGGGGAAACTGACCCTGACGGATTTCTACGACCAGCTGTGTCAGCTGAAAGGCATGGGCAGCATGGCCGATATCGCCGCCATGATCCCCGGCGCCGGAGGCAAAGCCTTGCAGGGCGCCCAGGTGGATGAAAAGCAGCTGGCCCGCACCGAAGCCATCATCCTTTCCATGACCCCTTACGAGCGGGACAATCCGGAAGTGCTGAACTTCTCCCGGAAAAAGCGCATCGCTGCCGGCTGCGGTCTGAAAGTGGAGGATGTGAACCGGCTTCTCAAGCAGTTCAATGCCACCCAGCAGCTGATGAAACAGTTTTCCGGCGTGGCCAAGAGAAAGGGCAAGGGCCTGCGGGGCCTGAAGCTGCCCTTCTGATTCATTGATCCATCATCCCTTCTCCCCTGGAAGGCGATTTTGGCATAGAGAAAGAATATTTTTTACAAAAACATGGAGGTACAATCATGGTTAAAATCAGACTGAGAAGAATGGGCGCCAAGAAGGCTCCTTTCTACCGCATCGTTGTGGCCGATTCCCGCTATCCCAGCAACGGCCGTTTCATCGAGGAGATCGGCATCTACAATCCCCTGGTGCATCCCGCTGAGATCCGCGTAGACGCTGAGCGTGCCCAGCAGTGGATCAAGAACGGCGCCCAGCCCACCGACACCGTTCGCGCCCTTCTGAAGAAAGCCGGAGCTCTTTAATCAAAGGAGAATGCCGATATGAAAGAGTTGCTTGTCTATATCGCCCAGCATCTGGTGGATCATCCCGACCAGGTTTCTGTGGAGGCGGTGATGAGTGGCGACACCATGAACCTCCAGCTTCGCGTAGCCCAGGAGGACATGGGTAAGGTGATTGGCCGCCAGGGCCGCATCGCCAAAGAGATCCGCACCCTGATCAAGGCCGCCGGCCTGCGGGAAAACCTGCGGACTACAGTGGAGATCCTGGACTAGTCATCGGAGGCCGTTTTAAAAAAACGGCCTCTTTTCCTTTTTTGACAACCACAAAGAAATGAGGAGATACTCTATGCCTGAGCTGCTGGAATGCGGACGCATCATCAACACCCACGGCGTACGGGGAGAGGTAAAGATCGATCCCTGGTGCGACTCCCCGGTGCTCTTTGAACAGCTGCCCTGCCTTTATATCGACGGCACGGCTTATTCCATCTCTCAAAGCCGCCCCCACAAAGGTTTCGTCTTGTGCAAACTGGAGGGCATCGACTCTCTGGACCAGGCCATGACGCTGAAAAACAAGGTGGTCTATTTAGACCAGGACCAGGTGGAGCTGGAAGAAGGGGCCTATTTCATCGCCGATATCATCGGCTTTTCGGTTTACGACACCCGTACCCAGCAGATCATCGGCACGCTGGAAGAGGTGCGCCCCTCCCCCGCTTCTGACCTGTACTGCATCGCCACGCCCCGGGGACAGGTGCTCATCCCCGCCGTGCCCGCTTTTGTCAGTCGGGTGGATTTCGAAAACCGCCGTCTGGAGCTGAATACCATTCCGGGGATGCTGCCCGATGAAAATTGACATTCTGACTCTGTTTCCCGGCATGATCGAAGGGGTTTTGGGGGAGAGCATCATTGGCCGGGGCCGGGAATTCGGCCTGATCGACATCAAAGCCCACAACATCCGGGATTACACTTTGGACAAGCACCGGCGCACCGACGACTATCCCTATGGCGGCGGAATGGGAATGGTGATGCAGTGCGATCCTCTTTACCGGGCCTGGGAAGAGGTGCGGCAGGGAGAAAAGGTACACACCATCCTGATGTCCCCCCAGGGCGCTCCCTTCTGCCAGGAAAAGGCCAAGGAACTTCTGGCTCGGGACCGTTTTATTCTGGTTTGTGGCCATTACGAAGGCATTGACCAGCGGTTCATCGACGAATGTGTGGATGAGGAGATCTCCCTGGGAGATTTCGTTCTCACCGGCGGCGAGATCGCTGCGGTGGCCATTGCCGATGCAGTGTGCCGCATGGTGCCTGGCGTGCTGGCCGACGACCAGAGCTTCACCGATGAAAGCCATTTTTCCGGTGTGCTGGAATATCCCCAGTACACCCGACCGGAAGAGTGGCACGGCCGTCGGGTGCCCGATGTGCTCCTTTCCGGCCATCACAAAAACATCGGTCAGTGGCGTAGGCTCCAGTCCCTTCTCCGCACCAGAGAGCGGCGGCCTGATCTGTTTGAGAAGCTCCAACTGACCCGTGAGGACCGGAAGCTGCTGGAACAATGGGAAGAAGAACAAAATAGCTAAATAAAAAGCCGGTTTTCACCGGCTTGATCATGTCGCAAAAGTGTCTCAAGCCACTTTTTCGAGTTTTTGCAAGGGGCTGCATGCAGCCGATTGGCCGCTTCCAGCGCTCAATCGGCCACACTGGCCCCTTGATAGGTGCAAAAAGCCACGCACAGGTCGCGGCTTTTTGCAGATTGATAAAGGGTAGGAGAAACGGTTCCCCCAGGCAAATAAGTTTCCCTGCAGTCTTAAAAAAGTCGGTTTTCACCGGCTTTTTTGTTTATCCACTGTCTTCTAAAATTTTCTTCACTTTTGCAATGGCCTTTTTTTCGATACGGGAGACCTGCACCTGGGACACCCCCAGGATCTGAGCCACCTTCTGCTGGGTCAGATCCCGGAAATACCGCAAAGTGAGTACCGTCTGCTCCCGCTGAGGCAGCAGGGCCATGGCTTCCCGCAGGGCCAGAAGCTCCACTCTTCCCTCCTCTTCATCGGGGGCTGGGCAAATGTCCATCAACCGGAAACCATCCTCCCCCCATTCCGCATTGAGGGACAGAGCACTTTGACAGGCTGTCTCCCCGGCGGCGATCTCCTCCGGCGTCAGCCCGGTCTCTGCTGCGATCTCCGAAAGCCGGGGTTCTCTTCCCAGAACACTTTCCAGCCGGGCCCGGGCCGCCATAACCCGATTCTGATTCTCCTTCACGCTGCGGCTGACTTTCAAAAGGCCGTCGTCCCGGAGAAACCGGCGGATCTCCCCGGCAATTTTGGGCACAGCGTATGTAGAAAACTGGGTGGCAAAGGCCGGATCAAACCCTTCCACTGCCTTCAAAAGCCCCATACATCCCAGCTGGTACAGGTCGTCTTTTTCCACTCCCCGCCCCAGGAACCGGCGGACAATGCTCCACACCAAAGGGCTGTTTTGGGTCACCAGCTGTTCCATGGCCTCTTTGTCTCCCTGTTGGGCCTTTTGGATCAGTTCACACCGTTCCTCCTGGGCGGTCAAGCCTGCCCTCCGGCGCCCAGACGCACCGAAAGCCGTTTTTTCATCCGCACCGCTGTCCCTTTTCCAGGCTGGGAGCGAACGGAGAGTTGGTCCATGAAGCTCTCCATGATGGTGAAGCCCATGCCGCTGCGCTCCTTGCCTCCGGTGGTGTACAAAGGCTGACGGGCCTTTTCGATGTCGGGGATGCCTCTCCCCTTGTCCCGCACCAGAATTTCCACCAGGCTGTTTTCAAAGATCTTCACCGTCAGGGTGATCTTTCCCACACAATCGGGATAGCCATGGACAATGGCGTTGGTCACCGCTTCGCTGACGGCGGTTTTCAAATCGTTCAGCTCGTCCATGGTGGGGTCCAGCTGGGCCACAAAGGAAGCGGCGCACACCCGGGCAAAGCCTTCGTTCACCGAACGGCTGTCAAAAGTTACTGTCATGGAATTGAGGGGCTTTTTCATCTTTTTTCCTCCTTCCCCACAAACCGGACGATCTTGGGAATCCCAGCGGCATCAAAGACCCGCATGGCCTGACGGGAAACGCCCCGCACAGTCAGACTGCCGCCGATGGCCCCCATCTGCCGGGCCGACTGCACCACCAGGGCGATACCCGAGCTGTCCATAAAGCTGACGCCGGAAAAATCCAGCTCCATCCGGGAAGGACTCTGTTGGCTGATGGCATCTTCCAGGCTGCGCAGGGCGCTGAGTGCTTCGTGGTGCCCCAGCTCTCCCTCCAGAAGGACCGACAGCCCCTCTTCTTTTTGCTCTATTACCATATGCTTCATCCTTTTTCTTCTTTTTGGGCTTGTCCCCATTGTAGCAAAAGGACACCGCAGTTTTTAGCGAAAAAGCCGGGGAGAAAACTCTCCCCGGCTCATCTTTATTCTTCTCGCAGAAAACCCTGCTTGGCATAGCCGATCATATACAGACTTCCGCAGGCAATGACCACATCTTCCGCCCCGGCCTGGCTCTTGGCCAGGAACGCAGCCTGAGACGGATCGTCCACCGCCTCTACCCTTTTGCAGTAATTTCGGGCGATCTCCGCCGCCTTTTCGGCCGGCAGCGCCCGAGGGGTATCCTGAGGAGTTGCAGCAATAAACCGGCTGGCTCTTTGGGCCAGCTGGGAAAGGCCATAGGCGTAGTCCTTATCCTCCAGCATTCCCATGACCACGGTCACCTGTTTTCCTGCAAAAAACCGGTCGATGGTGCGGCACAGGCTGTCCACCCCGTCCGGGTTGTGGGCGCCATCCACCAGGCACAGCGGCTCGCGGCAGATCACTTCCTGCCGGCCGCCGAAGCGGGCCTGGCCAATGCCCTTTTGGATGGTCTCCCAGTCAAAATCCCATCCCCCGGCGTTCAGCTCTTCAAAAATGGCGCACACCGTCAGGGCATTGTAGATCTGATGCTCTCCCAGCAAGGGGATGTGCAGCTGCTTGCCTTTATAGCGGATGACGCTGCCTTCTCCCCCGCAGGAGAGGATCTCCAGCTGGGATAGATCGGGCACATTGGGCTGGATGCTGTTTTGCCGGCAAACCTTGCGGATCACTTCCATGGCTTCTTCCGGCTCTTTGGGGTAAACGGCCACCCGGCTGCCCATTTTGATGATTCCTGCTTTTTCCCCGGCGATCTCCGCCAGAGTATTGCCCAGATACTGGGTATGGTCAAAGGAAATGGAAGCGATGGCGCTCACATCAGGGGCATCGATGCAGTTGGTGGCATCCAGCTTACCTCCCATGCCCACTTCCAGCACCACCATATCGCATTTCTTTCGGGCAAAATAGTGAAGGGCCATGGCGGTATCGAACTCAAACTCAGTGACCGCCCGATCCTCCTGCTGCAGCTGACGGAACAGAGGGGCCAGAGTGCTCACCTCTTCCGCCAGATCCTCCTTTGAGATCCACTGTCCATCCAGCTGGATTCGCTCCCGGAAATCCTCCACATAAGGGGAGATGAACATCCCCACCCGCAGGCCGGCCTCATGGAGCACCGAGGCCGTCATGGCCACGGTGCTCCCTTTGCCGTTGGTGCCTGCCACATGGACAAACCGAAGGTGCTGCTGGGGGTTCCCCAGCTTTTCCAGCAGGGGCCGCACCCGATTGACTCCATTGCGTTTGCCGATATGGGGGATGTGATTGATAAAATCCATTGCCTCCTGGTAGGTCATCATGGCCCTGTCCTCCCGGCTTTATTTCATATTCGCCAGGTTTTCCTCCAGCTTGGCGATGAGCTGACGGGCTTTTTCGGCCTTCTGCCGCTCGGCTTCCACCACGGCGGCCGGGGCCTTCTGCACAAAACTCTCGTTTTGCAGCTTGCCCAGAATACGCTGCAGATTCTGCTCTGCCTTTTCCTTTTCGCTTTGCAGGCGGGCCTTTTCCTTCTCCATGTCCACCAGCTCCCGCATGGGCATATAGCAGGTAGCGCTGTCGGTGACCACCGAAACGGTGCCGGACAGATCGGTGTCTGCCGCCACCTGGCTCACCTGGGAGCCATAGGCCAGCCGCTCTACCAGGGGCGCTGCCGCTGTAAACAACGCGGCCTTCTCTCCGGAGAACATCAGCTGTGCCTTTTTGGAGGGAGGCACATTCATTTCGCTGCGCCGGTTGCGGATGGCCCGGATCATCTCCATCAGCACTTCCATCTGCTTCTCCTCTTCCTTAAAGGACAGGCTCTGGCTGTATTCCGGCCACGGACTGCGCATGATGGAGTCCCCTTCGTGGGGCAGGGCCTGCCAGATGGTCTCGGTGATGAAGGGCATGAAGGGATGGAGCAGCTGCATGGTGCCAGAGAGCACATAGGCCAGCACCCGCTGAGCACCTTCGTGGGCCTTCTTGTCCTCTTTGTTCTGGAGACGAGGCTTGGTCAGCTCGATATACCAGTCACAGTAGGTATCCCAGATGAAGGAATAAAGTTTTTCAGCGGCAATACCCAGCTCGAACTTGTCCATGTTCTCGGTGACTTCCCGCACCAGGTCATTATAGCGGGAGAGGATCCATTTGTCCTCCAGGGTCAGCTCTTCCGGCAGGCCGGGCTCTTCAATATCCAGATTCATCAGCACATACCGGCTGGCGTTCCAGATCTTGTTGCAGAAGTTCCGGCTGGCCTCCACCTTTTCCTCGCTGAAGCGGGTATCATTTCCCGGGCTGTTGCCGGTGCAGATGGTAAAGCGCAGAGCATCGGCGCCATAGTGATCGATGACCTCCAGAGGATCGATGCCGTTACCCAGGGATTTGGACATTTTCCGTCCCTGGGCATCCCGGATCAGGCCGTGGATATACACCGTCTTGAAGGGGATCTCGCCCATTTCGGCCATGGCCATGCACACCATACGGGCCACCCAGAAGAAGATGATGTCATAGCCGGTAACCAGCACATCGGTGGGATAGAAATAAGACAGTTCCGGGGTGTTTTCCGGCCAGCCCATGGTAGAGAAGGGCCACAGGCCCGAGCTGAACCAGGTGTCCAGCACATCCTCTTCCTGATGGATGTTCTTACTGCCGCACTTTTCACACTGGCAGGCATCCTCTTTGCTCACCGTCACATGGCCGCAGTCGTCGCAGTACCAGGCGGGAATCTGATGGCCCCACCACAGCTGACGGGAGATGCACCAGTCGTGCACATTCTCCATCCAGTTCATATAGGTCTTGGTGAAGCGCTCGGGAACAAACTTGATCCGTCCCTCTTTCACCACCCGGATGGCCTCTTCGGCCAGGGGCTTCATCTTGACGAACCACTGGGCAGAGGTGATGGGCTCCACGGTGGTGCCGCAGCGGTAGCAGGTGCCCACATTGTGGCTGTAATCCTCGGTTTTCACCAAAGCGCCGATGGCGTCCAGGTCGGCCAGGATGGCCTTCCGGGCTTCATACCGGTCCATGCCCTGGTATTTGCCGCCGTTTTCGTTGATCTTGGCGTCGTTATCCAGGATCAGAATCTGCTCCAGGCCGTGACGCTGGCCCATGTCAAAGTCGTTGGGGTCATGGCAGGGTGTGACCTTAACGCAGCCGGTGCCGAAGTCCTTTTCCACATAATCATCGGGGAAAATGGGCAGCAGACGGCCTACCAGGGGCAGGATGGCGTGCTTGCCATGGAGATGGGTATAGCGCTCATCCTCCGGGTTGACGGCAATGCCGGTATCGCCCAGAATGGTCTCAGGCCGGGTGGTGGCAATGATCATGTCCTCCCCGGTCTCCTGGACTTTGTACTTGATGTGCCACAGATGGCCCTGCTGCTCGCTGTATTCCACCTCTGTATCGGACAGAGCGGTAGCACAGTGGGGGCACCAGTTGATGATCCGGCTGCCCCGATAGATCAGGCCCTTTTTATACAGATTCTCAAAGGTCTGACGCACCGCTTTGGAGCAGCCTTCATCCATGGTGAAGCGGCGGCGGCGCCAGTCGGGAGAAGCACCCAGCTTTTTCTGCTGGTCCAGAATTCTTCCGCCGTATTCGTCCTTCCACTGCCAGACCCGGCGGAGAAATTCCTCTCTTCCCAGGTCGTAGCGGGTCTTGTGCTCTTGCTCCCGCAGGTATTCTTCCACCTTGATCTGGGTGGCGATGCCGGCGTGGTCCATGCCGGGCATCCACAGGGCCTCATAGCCCTGCATCCGCTTCTGGCGGATGATGGCGTCCTGAATGGTCACATCAAAAGCGTGACCCATGTGCAGCTGCCCCGTCACATTGGGGGGCGGCATGACGATGCTGTAAGGCTTCTTATTCTTGTCCACTTCGGCTTTGAAACAGCCGCTTTCCTCCCAAAACCGGTAGACGCTGTCTTCGGTCTGTTTGGGATCGTAGACCTTTTCCAGTTCCTTTGCCATATTCGGCTCCACTCCTTCTTTCTTGCTGTATGGCCGAGGGCGGCCGATCACAAAAAACCTCCGCCCCGTGT
The DNA here is from genome assembly GCA_003477405.1 of Ruminococcaceae bacterium AM07-15. Taxonomy (GTDB): domain Bacteria; phylum Bacillota; class Clostridia; order Oscillospirales; family Butyricicoccaceae; genus Pseudobutyricicoccus. The sequence continues at coordinate 21,355 of QUDE01000002.1, read as the reverse complement.
TGCTACGGGACGGAGGTAAACATTTCACTTCCGCGGTACCACCCATATTTGCGTTCAAAAACGCACACTCCGGCGCCAGACAGCGCCTTTTCCCTTAACGCGGGCCAGACGGCGGGGCCTACTGTGCCCAACGGGCGGTTCAGCCTGCGGCTCAGGGACCACATTCCCCCGGCGCCTTGGGAGCACTTCCACCAACCGTGCCCTCTCTATGCCGCTTCACCGGGATACTCCTGCCCTTCACAGCCTTTATACAGGGAACATTATACGGCCTTTCCTGCCCTTTTGTCAAGGACAGAAAAAAAGCCGCACACCATAAGGCATACGGCTTTTGGAGCGGGTGAGCGGATTTGCACCACTATCTCTTGCCGGGAAGGCAAGCGGCTTAAAAGTTAGCCCACACCCACTGGGGCTAGAAGTCGGATTCGAACCGACGACCTACGCATTACGAATGCGTTGCTCTACCGACTGAGCTATACTAGCGTTTTGTGCCTATTCATTATACAAAACTTCCCCCCATTTGTCCAGACTTATTTTTGCTTTTTTAAAAATTCTTCCCCGGCCAGCTCTTGACAAAGGGGCTTACAATGCCTATAATAATAAGGCAGTCTGCTCGTGAGAGCAGCTTGCCCTCTTCGGGGTATAGCGCAGCTGGTAGCGCGCTTGGTTCGGGACCAAGAGGCCTCGGGTTCAAGTCCCGATACTCCGACCAAAAAAGACCGCATCTTATGATGCGGTCTTTTTCTTTTTTCTTTCCTTATTCTCCTTGGGCCAGCCTGGCCAGGGTATCCCCCGCTATGCGGTATACCGTCCAATCGTACATGGGCTCGGCGCCAAGAGATCGATAAAAATCAATGCTGGGTTTGTTCCAGTCCAGGCACCACCATTCCAGTCGGCCGCATTTTCTCTCCACGGCAATGGCGGCCAGCTTTTGCAATATGGCCTTCCCATACCCATTTCCCCGGTGCTCCGGCTTTACATAAAGATCTTCCAGGTAAAGGCCGGCCCGGCCAAGAAAAGTGGAGAAATTATGGAAGAACAGGGCAAACCCCACCTCTTCTCCCTCCACCACTGCAAAAATGACTTCGGCCTTTTTCCGCTCAAACAGCCATTCTTCCAGTGTCTTTTCATCGGCCACCACTTCGTCCAGCATTTTTTCGTAATCGGCAAGTTCTTTGATAAATTGCAAAATCAACGGGATATCTTCCCGCTGGGCATATCGAAAAACAGGCTCTTTTCTCATTTCATTGCCTTCCTTCTGTTTTGCTCCCGCGTTTTTTCATTGGGCCTCATACATTTCCCTTTAGAAAAGAAAGAAAGACCGGCAAATCAAAAGAACAGACCTTTTCTTCCCCACTCCGCGGACGATCCCCCCAGGCCAGCAGGCGGCTGCGGCACAAAAGCCCCCATCCCTGTGGCGTTTCCAGTACATGGGTCACTTCCCGCCAGGGAATGAGCTGCTCCCCTTCCGACCCAGTGCGTTCCAGGCCAAAATCCCAAAAAGCAAAATGCACATTTTTCCCCAGCTGTTTTTTCATCCGGGTCAGGTTCCACAACGCAGGCAGATGCCAGCCCCATTGGGCCGCATAAAAAGCCAGCAAAGCCAAAACGGCATAAACCCAGCCCAGGCTGTCCCCGGAGCGGGCAAACAGCCCGGCCACCGCCGCCAGCGCCAGGGCCGCGGCCATCCAGGCCTTGCGATACCCCTGACGAAACTGGCGGAAATAGGCTTTTTGCAAGCTCAAATACAGTTTCCGGTTCAAAACGGAGTCCAACTGAAAAAGGGGCTGAGGCATCCTATTTGCGCTCCTCCAGAGGCACTTTGTCAAATTCATTGATGAAGCCGGTGATGAACTCTCCCACCTTCTGGAGCATTTCCTGGCCCCATTCCTGGGTGGCATCCTTGGGATCATCCGGCCCGAACCAACCGGAAGGTGTCGCCGAACCAAAGTGGCGCTGCACCGTCACATCAATGCCCTGATACCGCACGGTCTTGACGCCGGAAGTGGGCAGACCGGCCGAGATATCCTGGGGCTCCAGGGGCATATAATCCTCCATATGTACCAGGCTGGGATCGATGGCCAGAATGGCCGCCGTCTCTTCTCCGCCGCCGTGGCCGCCCTTCCATTTGGGATTCAGCTCTCCCGCCAGCTGCCACCAGTTGAGCAAAGCGCCCAGAGCGCCTTTGTCCTCCAGCTGAAGGGCGGTGTCCAGAATGGCCTGATCGTTGCCCCCATGGCCATTGAGAAAGACGAAGCGGCGCACGCCATAACGATACAAACAATCGGTGATCTTTTCCAGCACCAGACGCAGGCCGTCATAGCCCAAAGAAATGGTGCCGGGGAACCCGAAATGATGATCGGCCACTCCATAGGGCACGGCAGGGACGATGAGCACATCGCACTTTTCCTCAATGGCCCCGGTCAAATGGGAAGGGATGAGAAAATCGGTGCCCAAAGTCAAATGAGAACCGTGGTTTTCGATGCTCCCGATGGGAATGACCGCCGTATGGTGATCTTTGAAATAGCGTTCCGCCTGTTTCCAGGTAATTCGTTCCAATCGCATGTTCCGCCGCTCCTTTTGTTTGCATATTTGTTTTTATCATACCCCACCCCCGATCCAAAATCAAGGACCGGGGGTGGGGTTTCTTCTCTGGGAAATTTTTTATGTCCCACCCCTTGACCCGGAGGCCTCCAGGGTGTATGCTGTCTTTCATATTTTCCATTTTGAAATCCATCAAAATCTCATACAAAGGAGACCATTTTTGTGAAACTGTTTTATCAGCTCTCTCTGCTCTTTTTCCTTTTTTCCTTTCTGGGCTGGGTGATGGAAGTGGTGCTGGTATCCATTGAATACCGGCGTCTGGTCAACCGGGGCTTTCTGCTGGGCCCATGGTGCCCCATCTATGGCTGCGGCGTCACCTTTGTCACCATTGTGGTGGGCGGCCTTCTGGGCTACCGGGGCACCTGGGGCGATGTGTTTGTGGCTGGCTTCTTCCTGTGCGGCGGCCTGGAATACTTCACCAGCTGGTATCTGGAAAAGCTCTTCCACGCCCGCTGGTGGGACTATTCCAAAAAACCCATGAACCTTCACGGCCGGGTATGGATCGGAAACCTGATTCTCTTCGGTCTGGCCTCTGCCATTATCGTCCGGGTGGTGGACCCCTTCTTTTTCTCCTGGGTGTCCCGCATCCCCCTCTTTGTGATGGCCATTCTGGTCTGGACTCTGTGGGCACTGTTTGTCTGTGACTGCGGCCTGTCCTTCACCGTGATGAACCTGCTGAAAAAGCACATCGATACCCAAAAGGGCGACAACACCGAAGAAATCGCCCAGGCCGTGCGCCAGGTGCTGCGGGACAAACGGCTTCTCCGCCGTCTGCTCCACGCCTATCCCCATTGGCAGGCCCGTCCTCACGCTTTGACCCTTCGGCTGAAAAAAGCCCGGCAGGAATATAAGCGCACCCTCTCCGCCCTGCGGAAGGCCCAGAAGCAAGCCCTTCACGCCACCCGTGAAGAGCTGGAGAAGGCCATGGAGCAGGTCCACAAGGCCCGGATGGAAAAGAAAGAAGCCCTTCGCCGTCTCCGCCTGGTGCAGCGTCTATTCCTCCGCTGGGATGAGGAAGAGGAGGACGAAACAGGAAACCATTGACATTTTCTCTCTTTTCTCTTATACTGAACTAAAGTATCCCTTTTGTTTTGTATGAGAGGAGGCGCTCCGTGTGAAGATCAAAGGGAAATGGATCTCTCCCATCCTTTTGGGATTTCTGATTGTTTTGGGCGGCGTCCTTCTGTGGCGTTTTTACTTCATGGGCTTTTTCCACCATTCTCCTCTTTCGGGAAACGGCAATCTGTATCCCCGCTTTTCCTACCGAGATGTCCGCAAACCGGAGGCCCGCACCAACCTTTACACCTTGCAGGAGGGAGAATGGAACAAGGAAGGCAAAGGCATCCCCGCCTATGGAATCTACCAGGGTTTCTGCCCCCAGGAAGAAGGAGAAGCTCTGGAAAAAATGTCCTATTACACCAGCTGCCTGGTATTTGCCCAAACCATCCCTCAAGGCCAGGTCTATGTGTATAATCTGCCGGAGGAAAGCAGTCTTAGCTGGCAGGTGCTGCTGAAACAGGGACAAGATTTTCAGTTTTTCCCCTTGGAAAAAACGAGCCCCTCTGAATCCCTGGCCCATGTGGGAGCCTGGGAAAAGGGGATCTATTTCTATCGCTATCCGGAGAAGGGCGATCCCTTCCTCACCCTTCTGGATCTGAACACCGGGAAGAGCCAAAATAAGCCCTTCCCCCGCTCCAGTCTGGAAGCAGGGTTCCTGATGGAGGATCGGGTGCTCTATGACGACATCCGGGACCGGCTGCTGTTTTTCTACACCCGGGGCAGCGAAAAACTTTTGGGGCAATACGATTTTGCCACCGGACAACTGTTTTCCCTGCCGCTGACTCAGCCAGTATCCCATTTGCTGATGACGCCGGATGGTTATTTTCTGGCCAACACCTCTTCCCTCCGTCAGGTGATCCTGCATTCCTATGATTTTGACTGGAAGGAAAAAGACTCCATCACTTATCACCTGGACATTCCTCAGGATGAAATAGAGGTGTGGCAGGGCTGTCCTTTCCTGGTGATGGAGGACGGAGTGCTCTATGGTTATCTGGAAGGCTCCCGGCAAAGCAAGCTGCCCGGTGATTGGGGAATGCGGGACTGCTTCTACGCTTTGGATACAGGAAGCGGCCAGCTCCTTTCTCTCCATTTTATCCGCCCTGGCTGGGGATTTCTCCTTCAGGGAGTGGAACTTCTGGCAGAGGAGGGAGAGACTCCCGCCTTTTATACTCTGCCTTCCGGCTTTTAAATTGCCCATTTCTGCAAAAAAGCGCCTGGCTCCCTTGCCAGGCGCTTTTTTGTGTGGTAGGATGAGAAGAGAATTGGAGATCTCTCTCCAAAAAGAAAGGTGGAAAAAAAGAATGCTTCTCAAACAACTGACTGAGGTCTATGATATCCTGGACAGCAGCACTGCCAGCGGCCAGAAGGTGGCTGACTATCTGCGCTCCATCAAGGCGGACGCCAATGTGGAAATTCAGGTGCTCTCCGGCGCCAAAGGCTCCACCGATATGGTGAAGGTACGCATCCCCGGCAAAAACGGCAAGAGCCAGGGCGGCACAGCCCCCACCATCGGCCTGCTGGGCCGTCTGGGCGGCCTGGGCGCCCGTCCGGAAATGACCGGTTTTGTCTCCGATGGCGATGGCGCTCTGGTGGCCCTGACCCTGGCTGCAAAACTGCTGGATATGCAGGTGAAAGGTGACTATCTGGAAGGAGATGTGTTCATTTCCACCCATGTATGCCCCGATGCTCCCACCCAGCCCCATAAGCCGGTACCCTTCATGGGTTCTCCCCTGGACATGGCCCAGGTGAACCAGGCCGAAGTCACCCCCGAGCTGGACGCCATCCTGGTGGTGGACACCACCAAGGGCAACCGGATCATCAACACCCGTGGCTTTGCCATCTCCCCCACCGTCAAGGAAGGCTATATCCTGAAGGTCAGCGATGATCTGCTGGATATCATGCAGACTTCCACCGGCCGCCTGCCCTATGTGTTTGCCCTGTCTCAGCAGGACATCACCCCCTATGGCAACGGCCTGTACCACCTCAACAGCATCCTCCAGCCCGCTACTGCCACCAATGCTCCTGTGGTAGGCGTGGCCATCACCACCGAAACCACTGTGGCCGGCTGCGCCACCGGCGCCACCCACTTCGTGGATTGCGAAGAAGCCGCCCGCTTCATGCTGGAAGTGGCCAAGTACTTTGGCAAGGGTGACTGCAAGTTCTACGATGAGGAAGAATATGCCCTCATCCAGAAGCTGTATGGCCCCATGGGTCATTTCCAGACCAAGGGGAGGAACTGATCATGCCTTCGGTAAAAATCGGAGCAGTCACCGTGGGACAGGCTCCCCGGGTGGATGTAACAGCGGATATCCTGCCCCTGCTCCCCGGTGTGGAGCTTTTGGAAAGGGGCGGCCTGGACGGGCTGACCCGGGAAGACATTGCCGCTTTCCAGCCGGAAGAGGGAGACTATGTGCTGGTTTCCCGCCTCACGGACGGTTCTTCGGTGACTTTTGCCGAAAAATATGTGCTTCCCCGGCTGCAAAATGCCATCACGGAGCTGGAAGATGCAGGATGCCGTCTGATCCTCTTTTTCTGCACCGGGGATTTTCCCGACACCTTCCAAAGCCGGGTACCCCTGCTTTTCCCCGGCCGGGTGCTCAAGGGCATGGCCCCGGCCATTTCCTCCCGAAAAACCGCTATTGTCAATCCCTCACCCCTGCAAAAGGACCAGAGCCTGGAAAAATGGAAACTTTATCTTCAGGAGCCGGTTTCCTTTGCCGTTTCCCCTTATGAAGGGGAAGCAGGTGTGCGTCAGTGCGCCAGACAGGTGGCGGAAACCGATTGCGATATGGTGATTCTGGACTGCATCGGCTATACCCAAAAGATGAAAGAGATCTTTCAGGAAGAAACCGGAAAACGGGTGATTCTGCCCCGCACTCTCCTGGCCCGGGTGGCCATGGAGCTTTTGTAAGAGCCAAAAATATGTTGGGCGGCGCACAGCCTGCGCCGCCCAAATCAATTCAGGAGGAACAACCAATGGATCTTGTGGAAAACGCAAAATCGGTACTGCGCTCCAGCCTGGCCGTCAAAGCGGGCGAGACCGTGCTCATCGTCACCGATGACAGCCGTCCGGAGATCGGCCGGGCCCTGTACGAAGGAGCCCAGGCTCTGGGGGCTGAAGCCATGCTGATGCAAATGGCTCCCCGCTCTGTTTCCGGTGAGGAGCCCCCTGCTCCGGTGGCCGCTGCCATGGCGGTGTCCCAGGTGATTATCTGCCCCACAGAGAAATCCCTCACCCATACCAATGCCCGGATCAACGCCGTGAAGAACGGGGCCCGGCTGGCCACCATGCCCGGCATCACCCAGGAAATGTTCCAGGAAGGGGCCATCACCGCTGACTATGACCAGGTGGAAAAGCTCACCGGCACTTTGACCGAAATGCTCACCAAAGCCAGCACCGCCCGCATCTGCAAAGACGGCCACACCCTCACCCTGGATCTCCAGGGCCGCAAAGGCATCCCCTCTCCCGGTGTCTATCGGGAAAAGGGCCAAAGCGGCAACCTGCCTTCTGGTGAGGCCTACATCGCCCCCATGGAAAATGGGGTCAATGGCAGCATGATCATTGACGGCAGCATGGTGGGTGTGGGCAAGCTGGAAAAGCCCATCACGGTACACATCAAGGACGGCGTGTTGCAAAGTGTGGACGGGGACGACGGCAAGCTTGCCATCCTGCTGCAAAAGCCGGAAAACGGCACTGTGGGCGAGTTGGGTATCGGCACCAATGAAAAGGCCATCCTGCGGGGTATCATCCTGGAGGACGAAAAGGTCTATGGTACGGTGCACATCGCCTTCGGCACCAACACTTCCTTTGGCGGCGTGAACAAAGCCGATTGCCACATGGACGGCATCATTCTGAAGCCCGATCTGTATCTGGACGATGTGCAGGTCATCCGTCAGGGAGAATTTGTTCTCTGATTGACCGGCAAAACTTTATTCTTTCACCGACCAAAAAGGCCGGCCGTTCCAAAAGAACGGTCGGCCTTTTTCTGTGATTTTATTTTTTATCAGGCCTGGCCGCCACCGAAATAACCGCCGCTGGGTTCTGGATGGCTTACATCATCATCGGCCAGATTTTGTGCTTTGTTCACATACATCTGGCTATCCACTTCTCCCAGCAGCTTTTCCACTTCTGCGCCCCGGCCCTGCCGAACACCATAGGCAAAAGAGACCGGCATCCCTTCCACTGTGCCGCACCGCACAAGGGCTCCCTCCAGTTCCCGTTCCAGACGGCCGGCTATCAGCCCTTCTCCGATGAGCACAAACTCATCTCCTCCGTATCGATACACTTTCAATCCTCGGCACCGGATGGCACTCAATGCCTGAGCAACTTGGCAGATTGCCTGATCTCCGGCCCCATGGCCCAAACAATCGTTGATCTTCTTCAAGCCGTTCATGTCTACCATGGCCAAAGTGATCTGGCTCTTCCACCGAATACACTCCAAACGCTTCTGATAGGCCAGGCGGCTATATGTCCCGGTCAGAGGATCATACAACACCTTTGTAACAGTAAGCGCAAAGAACAAGAGAATCAGACAAATCGTCGCTGTGCTCCAAAGAACGCCACGGAGATGGAGAATCACCTCAATCCCGCTGGCCCCTATCATCACCAGGGCCACCGCTGCGGTAGACCAGCTTTCCATCCGCCGACCTGGATTGCTGTTTCGTGAAAAGATCACAAACATCCATCCCAGATAAATAGCTACCGTCACAAATGGAAGAACAAATAACGGTCCCCGGATATATTGTCCCTGAGGTCCAAGCCGGGCAACCAATCCGGTATGCCAACTGCCGATCGCCACCAAAAAATTGATGACTACCGGCAAGGCAAACAGCCGCTGCTTGATCCGGTGCATAGGGTGACACAGCTGTGCCAGAAAAAACGGCGCCATAGGCGCCAAAGCAAACTGCAAAGCACTGGCCACGGCCCGGGCCCGCCACTGCACTTCCTCCGAAGCCTGGGAGACGCAGACATCCACGGAAGTGGCCAGCAGCATCATTCCCACCACTGTCAGTTCGCAAGCAAACAAATTCTTTTCCCGTCTAGTTAATAATTGGTTTGTCTGCAAAAAGACCGCAAATAATATCAATCCTGTCAAAGGTCCGTAATAGGACCGTATTGCCATTTCCAATGCCTTAGACATGGGCCATCGCCTGCTCAAACTCCTTATTTCTCGTTGAAAAAGGGAACACATCGCTGCATTCCTTTTTGTAATCCATTTTTTGGACGCAGACGATTATATCAACACCCACTCCCTTTTGTCAATTATTTTCTTTGGCCATTTCATTGCTCTCCTGCTTTCTCCACTCTCCCTCGCTCACACCACTTTACAGCCTTAGCCTGTGTTGCTATAATCAGCATGCTATCCAACAGTTGCTTTTAAAGAAAAGAGGTACACCATGAAGCAAGGATATCTGCAAATCTACACTGGCAACGGCAAAGGAAAAACCACTGCCGCCATGGGTCTGGCTCTGCGGGCCGCTGGGGCCGGGCTGCGGGTCTATATCGGTCAATTTGTGAAAGATATGAAATACAGCGAAGTCCGTCTGATGGAAAAAGCGTTGCCCCAGATTACAATAGAGCTTCTGGGCAAAGGCTGCTTTATTGATCGTTCGCCAGAAGAAAGTGACCGTCAAGCGGCCCAGGAAGGGCTGGAGCATGTGACACAGTTGATGGAAAGCGGTCAATATGATGTAATGATTCTGGATGAGATCAGCATTGCCATTGTGTGCGGGCTGATTCGGGAAGAGGATGTACTGGCCTTGATCGAACGGCGTCCTCAAGGGATGGAATTGGTGCTCACCGGACGCTATATGCCATCCTGTTTGATGGAAAAAGCCGATCTGATCACTGAAATGCAAGAGGTCCGTCACTACTATACGGAGCAAGGTGTTTTGGCCCGGGACGGTATCGAACGATAAAAGCACACCCTCTGATCCCTTTTGGCATACAATGCCTGTGGAGGGATTGGAATGAATTGTTACCCTACTGAAAATAAACCCCGCCGCTGCCATTGCATTACCACCTGCTGTTTCCAAGGCCCCACCGGCCCGATGGGTCCCATGGGGCCTACCGGAACCACAGGTGCCACAGGAGTGGCCGGGGCCACTGGCCCAACCGGGCCAATCGGACCAACCGGTCCTACTGGTCCAACCGGACCTACTGGACCTACCGGGCCTACCGGTCTCACTGGAGCAACCGGCCCTACCGGTCCTACTGGGCCTACTGGGCCTAGCGGACCTAGCGGGCCTACAGGATCCACTGGACCTACCGGTCCAACCGGACCTACTGGACCTACCGGTCTCACTGGAGCAACCGGCCCCACTGGGCCTACCGGACTTACTGGCCCCACCGGTCCTACTGGACCTACGGGACCCACTGGACCTACCGGGCCTACCGGTCTCACTGGAGCAACCGGCCCTACCGGTCCTACTGGGCCTACCGGGCCCACTGGACCTACTGGTCTTACCGGCGCGACTGGCCCCACTGGACCGACCGGTCCTACTGGACCTACTGGACTTACCGGTCCAACCGGGCCTACCGGACCTACTGGCCTTACCGGCGCTACCGGACCCACCGGTCTCACTGGAGCGACTGGTCCCACTGGGCCTACCGGCCCCACCGGACCTACTGGTCTTACCGGCGCGACTGGCCCCACTGGACCGACCGGTCCTACTGGACCTACTGGCCCCACCGGACCTACTGGTCTTACCGGCGCGACTGGCCCCACTGGACCGACCGGTCCTACTGGACCTACTGGCCCCAACGGAGAAACCGGAACCGCTGCCACACTGTCTGTGGGCAATGTCACCACTGGCAATCCTGGCACACCGGCTGTTGTAACCAATGTGGGATCTCCGCAAAAAGCCATTTTGGACTTTACGATTCCCCAAGGCGCCAATGGCGTACCAGCTACTTCCAGCGCTCTGTGGGCCACAAATCCTTCGGTGACGCTGAACGCCAAGCAAGCTGTTCCCCTGACCGTGAGCTACAACTCGCCCAACAGCGGTATTACTGTCAGCGGTACTACTGTAACTCTGCCAATGGGCACCTATCTGGTGAACTACTCAGTGAATTCTGAGTCCGGAGGCACTGGTTCCGGTTCCACTGCGACCACCACATTGGCCGCTCAAACAAATGGAACCACGATCCCCACTTCGCAGTCTTTGGCCCTGCAGGAACGGGGAGATATTATGCCTTTGTCCTCCACATTCCTGGTTCATGCCACCAGCCCCACTCCCCTGCAGTTGGTCAACGACACAACCAACATCTATCCTACCAACTATACCAACCTGAATCTCACTGTTGTAAAGCTCTCTTAGCTGTTTGACAAAAAGTGCCCCCGTTTCTGCACGGGGGCACTTTTCTTATTTCAAAAACAGGAGCAGATACCCAAAGCAGTTTAGGCCTCTACATCCCCTTCCAGCCGCAGGCCAGAAGCGCACCGGCCGCTCCGCAGACCCACTGAGAGGGCAGACCTTCCGGCAAGCGGATTTCTCCGATGGGCTGCGCACTGCCGGTAATATCCATAATTTCCCTTTGTTGAGATACCATCCCTCCTCCTTCTGTGGAGGACAGGGAGAGTGTGCTTTTCTCGGTGCCATAGGTTATCACCGTCTGGGCCTGCAAACAATGAGACAGACGGGCAGCATCCTTTCCATAAGCCACCAGAGCGTATGTGCAGCAGTCGGGCACTTCTGCTTTCGCTGCCATCGGCCCGGCCAAAACCACATCATACACCCCGCCTTTTTTCAAAGGCACCTGTTCCAAGCAAATGCCTTGCTGGGCTGCCAGCTCCTGCAAATATCGCGCTGCTTTCCCTTTTGCTGCTCCGATCACTGCAATTCTCATTCTTTCTCCCCCAGTACCGTCTAGTGTAAACAAACCCAGGGGAAATATGCAAAAATATGCCGCGGAATCTCTTCCGCGGCATATAAAAATGGGGGATTGGAATGTCTTATTTATGAAACAGTTTCTTGGTCTGATAATTGGGCTCACAAGTGAGGTTGACGCCCAGATTGCGGAACACATTGTCATCCACCTGAGCCAGGATCACCGTAGAGTGAGCCTCACAACCTCTGAGCTTGCCCAACTGCTTGATGGCCAGCTCGGCCACCGGGTTGGTGGCAGCACTGATGGTCAGGGCAATCAGCACTTCATCGGTGTGCAGACGGGGGTTTTTATTGCCCAGATACCCGGTCTTCAACCGCTGAATGGGCTCGATAATGGTGGGAGACAACAGATGGATATCGGAATTGATGCCGCCCAAGTGCTTCAGCGCATTGATCAGCATGGCGGAAGAGGCGCCCAGCAAGGCGGATGTCTTGCCGGTGACGATGGTGCCATCCGGCAGTTCCATAGCCGCCGCAGGCTCTCCGGTCTCCTCGGCTTTGTCGATGGCCGGCTGGATCACCAGGCGCATGGAAGGATCGACGCCCGCCTGGGTCATCACGCTTTCCACCTTGTGTACCGCTTCCTCGCTCACCCGGCCCACACGATAATCGCACATCACCTTATAGTACCGGCGAACGATCTCCATTTTAGCCGCTTCCCGTACCGCTTCATCATCGGTCACGCAGAAGCCGGCCATATTGACACCCATATCGGTGGGAGACTTGTAGGGGCTTTCTCCGGCAATGGTCTCAAACATGGCATTGAGCACCGGGAATACTTCGATATCCCGGTTGTAATTGACCGCAGTCTTGCCATAGGCCTCCAGATGATAGGGGTCGATCATGTTCACATCGTTGAGATCTGCGGTGGCCGCTTCATAGGCCAGATTCACCGGGTGCTTCAGAGGCAGATTCCACACAGGGAAAGTTTCAAACTTGGCATATCCTGCACTGATGCCTCGTTTGTACTCATGATACAGCTGGGACAGACACACAGCCATTTTGCCGCTGCCCGGACCGGGAGCCGTCACCACCACCAGGGGACGAGTGGTCTCCACATATTCGTTTTTGCCGTATCCCTCGTCGCTGACGATCAGGGGCACATTGGTGGGATACCCGGGAATGGAGTAATGGAGATAGACCTTCAGTCCCAGATGCTCCAGCTTGGTTTTGAACTGATCCGCCGCCGGCTGGCCGCCATAGCGGGTGATGACCACACTGCCCACATAAAGCCCGATGCCCCGGAAAGCATCGATCAGGCGAAGCACATCGGCATCATAAGTGATACCCAAATCACCCCGGACCTTGTTTTTCTCGATGTCGGCAGCGTTGATGGCCATGACCACCTCGGCCTTATCCGCCAAGCTCTGAAGCATGCGCACTTTGCTGTCGGGCGCAAAACCAGGCAGCACCCGGGATGCGTGGAAATCATCAAAGAGCTTGCCGCCGAACTCCAGATAGAGTTTGCCACCAAACTGCTTGATCCTCTCCAGGATATGCTGGGACTGCATACTCAGATATTGCTCATTGTCAAAACCTGTTCGAACCATAGATCATACCCCCATATTCATTTTATTACAACAATGTTCTACATTATAGCACTGCCCCCACCATTTTTCAATGTCTTTTCTTACAAAAGCGCACTGCGCAAAGCGGTCTCCACTTTCTCCCGGCTGGCCGCGCCCTCGTGCATCTTCACTCCGCCTACAAAATAGCAAGGCACATAATAATAGTCATAGGATTCCGCCAGCGCCGCTTCCTTCCTCTCATCCACCACACGGATGGGGATTTTTTGCAATTCCGGGTATTCCTGCATCAGTTCCTCCTGCCACCGGAGAGCCTCCACACAATAAGGGCAGTTTTTCAGCACAAACAGCATGACTTCCTTCAAGATGTTCCCTCCTTTTTCTTTCTATTATGGCTCGAATTTGGCTCCCAATGCCCGGGCCATGTCAATGGCCTGCTGCACATCGATTCGGGCTCCACGGAAATCGGCGCCCAGAATATCTGTGGCCCCCAGATTGCTGTCCCGCAGATCCGATTGCCGGAAACTGGCGCCGCTGATCATGGCCCCTTCAAAATCGCAGTTTTTGATCCGGCATTTCTCCAGTTTGGCCCGGTTCAAATCGGCTCCCCGGAAATTGATGTTCTCCAGTTCCATTTTGTAAAAATCCATTTCCCGCAGATCGGTATAGGACCAGTCGCCGCCAATGATCTGAATGGATGCTGTATTGGCCCCAACAAACACCGTTCCCGTCAGCTTGCACTCTTCAAATACCGCTGCAAAAAGCCCGGCGTACTGAAAGGTGCAGTTGACAATGGAGCAATGCTCAAAACGGCAGGCGCCCAATCGGGCCCCGGTAAAGCGGCATTTTTCAAAACTGCAGTTTTTGAACACCGATTCGGAAAAATCCCCACCGTCAAAACGACAATCGTGAAATTTCAGCTCTTCCACCTGCTGTTCCGGTTCTTTGAGCCCTGCAAAGTCCTGGCTATCGTACTCCTTTTGTTCAAACATCCTCATTCCCCCGAAATTTAAGATGGCGGAGAAGTTTCTTCTCCGCCATTTCTTTTGAATATAAAATTATTTTACTGCATCAAGGAATCATTGTAAAGGGCAACATGGAAAATATCCAATCAATGGGCATGGGCATGGCCTACGCTCAAGGCAAAGGCCAGGGCCAGGCCCAAAAGCAGCCACAGCAAACAAAGTTTTCCCTTCTTTGTCTCCGGCTGACTCAGCTCAAAACCTGCGGCAAAGACCATGGACCCAGCTGCCAAAGACAGGCACAGGGAAAGCAGTCCCTCCGGCATGGCTCCGGCCAAGGTCCCCAATACCGATCCCACTACCAAGGGCAAACCGCATACCACCGACAAAAGAAGCACTTTACTCCGGGCAAATCCCCCCTGGAGCAGCGGAAAGGCCATGGCCATCCCTCCTGGCACATTGTGCAAAGCGATCAGGCCGGCTCTTTCCCAAGCATGAGCTCCCACAGCTGCGCCGATGACAAAGCCTTCCGGCAGGTTGTGCAGCATCAAAGCGGCCAGCATCATCAGGCCGGCGGAAACCATCCGCCCTTGCTTTTCCCCATTCTGTCCGGCCTCGGCCTTCTCGGCAATCCACACCAGCAGACCGCCTCCCAAAAGCCCCAGGGCCACCACCCACAGGGCGCCATGAGCCACCGCTTCGGGGAGAAGATCAAAAAAGGCCATGCCCAGCATAATGCCCGCTGTAAAATACAATAGCCCCTGTATGGGCAATGATTTTTTGCCCCATAACACGGCGATCAGGCCGCCCAATCCAGTGCCGCCCATCCCGGCCAGCGCTGCCAATAAAATTCCTTGCTCCATTGAAATGACCTCTTTTCTCCATTGGCGCTTCTGCTGCTTTCGCTTTGTTTCCCAATATGGATATTGTTTTGTGCGTCAAGATATTCTATAATAATTATACCACCATAGATGGATTTTTCCACATGGCAATCATAAGGAGGAGATCGGGATGAACACAAAATTCAACGAAAAGACCCATGCTACCCTCATTGGTTTGTTTTACAAACACCTGAAAGCGGCCTATGGCTGCGCCGGTGTCGGCTGCTTTGTCAAGTGCTCCCAAAAGATGGCTGAACAGCGGGGAGCCCGTATGGCTCTGCGCGCTCTGCGGGATGGACATCAGCTGAATTTCAAGTCCTACATGGCCTATGGGGAATGGACCTCCACCTTCCCTCGCCGTTCGGAAGAAGTGGGTGTGTATCCCGATAAGGAAACCCGCAGCTTTTTGTGTGCCTGGCGGGACACCTTTGAAGAAATGGGCCTGGTGGAATGTGGCAAGGTCTATTGCAAAGAGATCGACCGGGGCATTGTCCGCGGCTTCAATCCCGATCTGACTTTTGAGCTGAAAAGCTATCTCCACGACAGCCCTTGCTGTGATATGGTCTTCAAAGACGCCGCTCTGGGAGAAGATGTGCCCCAGAACTCCCAGGCCAAAATGCCCTGGGAGTATCACTGCGGCCATGTGTATAAAACATACCGGGAAAATGTTCTGGCCATCTATCCGGAAGAAGGCCAAAAGGTCGTCGATAAAGTGGATGAGGATTTTATCCAGGCCTTCGGAGAGGAAGCCATGAACACCGTCCGCTCTTACCTGTCCACCGATTTTAATACCATCGGATGAGCAACTCCCAAGACAATCTTCTTTTGGCCGTCCCCGCCCCGCTGCTCCACTGGTATGACCAGGGGGCCCGGGTGCTGCCCTGGCGCAGCCAGCCCACTCCCTACCGTGTATGGGTATCGGAGATCATGCTGCAGCAAACCCGGGTAGAAGCCGCCCTTCCCTATTTCACCCGATTTATGGAGGCTCTTCCCACCATTGAAAGTCTGGCTCAGGCTCCGGAAGAGCAGCTTCTCAAGCTGTGGGAAGGATTGGGGTATTACAGCCGTGTGCGCAATCTGCAAAAAGCCGCCAGGATGGTGCTGGAAGAGTTTGACGGACAGTTGCCTTCCGATCCCCTTTTGCTGCAAAAGCTGCCGGGCATCGGGGACTATTCTTCGGGGGCCATTGCTTCCATCGCCTATGGGCAGCCCGTTCCCGCCGTGGACGGCAATGTGCTGCGTGTGATCTCCCGCCTTCTGGCCAGCTTTGACTGCGTCTCCGATACCGCTGTGAAAAAAAGACTGCGGCAACAGGTGGCTCAGGTGATCCCTCCGGACCGGCCTGGCGATTTCAACCAGGCTCTGATGGAACTGGGGGCCACCGTCTGCCTGCCCAATGGGCAGCCTCTGTGTCTCACCTGTCCCCTCCTTTCCCTGTGTCGCGGCCGGGCCCAAGGGGTGGAAATGTCTCTGCCGGTAAAAGCGGCCAAAAAGCCCCGTCGGAAGGTGGAGCGTACCGTATTGCTTCTGTGGGATGGGCAGCAGGTGCTGGTGCGCAAACGGCCGGCCAAAGGCTTACTCTCCTCTCTGTGGGAATTTCCCGGCGTGGATGAGGTCCTTTCTGCGGAACAGATCCAGGAAAACCTATCCCAGCGGGGAATTGTGCCCCTGGCCTTGGAAGCCATTGGACAACATACCCATATTTTTTCCCATGTGGAATGGCAGATGACTGGCTGGGAAGTGAATTGCAAATCCTTTTCCCCACCCAAAGACTGCACCTGGATCACACCACACCAGCTGGCCGGTGATTATGCTCTCCCCTCGGCTTTCCGCCCCTTTACCCAATGGATCTTGAAAAAAAGTGACTGAAAGCAAAATAAAAAAGAGCCGGGACAGATTGTCCGGCTCTTTTTTGTATGTTTTGTTACGAACCCAACACTTCGGTCAGGCCTTCGGTGAGCTTGCTGGCCTGATCGGAGTAAGAATTCATCTTCTCGGTCAGCTCTGTCATCTTTTCCTGAGCCTCTTCCATGGTGTCGGGGTTGGAAGCCAGTTCCATCATCTCCAGAGTCAGATCCAGGATCTCGATGCTGGCTTCAGAACCTTCCTTGATCTTGGCCTGGGCCTCGGCAAAGACTTCCGGAGCAGGCAGGTTGGCCAGCTCTTCATACAGAGGCCGCATCTGGTTGACTGTCTCGGTCAGGCTGGCCAAAGCACCCTGAGGATCTTCGGTGGCCTGGCTCTGAGCAGCAGTGACATCCTGAGTCAGCTCGCCCACCTTGTTGCCGATCTCTGTGATCTTGGCCTTGTATTCCTCTTCTGTCAGAGTTTCGCTGCCGGTATCCTGCTTGTCGTCCTCTTCGTTGTTCTGCTCTTCGTTGTTTTCGTTCTTAGAATCGGTATCCTTTTCCCCTGTCTGGCTGCTGTTTGTGCCCTTATCATCGGTACCGGCGTCATCCTTATTACAGCCTGCCAGGGTCAGAACCATACCGGCCGCCAGCAACAATGCAGCCAGTCTTTTCAGCTTCATGCTATTCATTCTCTTTTCCCATTCCCTTTCTCTTTATTTTGGCAATACGCCGGGGTATAGTATATCAGAATTCCCCTGTCAGCGCAAGCCCTTTCCCCTCTCCTCCTTCCTTCCACTCTTGCCAAAAGAATGCAGACAGGATATACTATCCATTGTCGGTGTTCACCGAAATTTCACTTTTTGGAGGAAACCATGTCAAAGCGTGTGAATCTTCTAGAGGGGAATATTCTTTCTTCTCTCACCAGACTGGCTCTGCCCATCATGGCCACTTCTCTTGTCAACATGGCCTATAACATGACCGATATGATCTGGATCGGCCGGGTAGGACCGGGAGCAGTCGCTGCCGTGGGTGCGGCCGGTATGTATATGTGGCTGTCCCAGGGAATTGCCGTGCTGGCCCGCATGGGCGGCCAGGTGAAAGTAGCCCAGAGCCTGGGGGCCGGAGATGCTCCATTGGCCGGGCGATTTGCTCAGAATTCCCTCCAGTTGGGACTTTTGCTCTCCACCATTTTTACCCTGATTATGCTGGTTTTCAACAAACCCTTGATCGGCTTTTTTAACCTGAACGATCCCACGGTGGTGCGGGATGCCCGCACCTATCTGGTGGTAGTCTCCCTGGGCATTGTTTCCTCAGTGACCCTTTTGGTGTTTACCGGGCTGATCACTGCCACGGGCAACAGCAAAACCCCGTTTATCGCCACGGTATTGGGGCTTTTGCTCAACATTGTGCTGGATCCTCTGCTGATCTTCGGCCTGGGCCCCATTCCCGCCATGGGCGTAGGCGGCGCCGCGGCCGCCACTGTTCTGGCACAGATGCTGGTGGTTGTGATCTTTCTTCTCTACGCCCGCCGGGATACCCATCTGTTCTGCCATGTGCAGATACGCCGCCGGCCGGAACTTCCCCTTCTGCGGGAACTGCTGCGCATCGGCCTGCCTTCTGCCATGCAGAGTATGCTCTTTACTCTGGTGTCCATGGTCATTGCCCGGTTGATTGCCCCCTGGGGCGATGCGGCGGTGGCCGTGCAAAAAGTGGGCAGCCAGATTGAAAGTATCTCCTGGATGACGGCCGATGGTTTTTCTGCCGCTGTCAGCTCCTTTGTGGGTCAAAACTATGGCGCAGGCAACCTCCAGCGGGCAAAAAAAGGCTACTGGACCAGTCTTATCACCATTGTGGGCTGGGGGATCATCTCTTCCCTTTTGCTGATTTTCTGCGCTGCCCCTATTTTCCGCATCTTCATCCCTCAGGAATCTGTCTTGCCTTTGGGCGTGGATTATCTGGTGATCCTGGGTGTCTCTCAGATGCCCATGTGTGTGGACATCATCACCGCCGGTGCTTTCGCCGGATTCGGTCACACCCTGCCCCCTTCCCTGGCCTCCACGCTTCTCGTAACTTCCCGTATCCCTCTGGCCATGGTCCTTTCCCGCACAGCACTGGGGCTCAATGGCATCTGGTGGAGCATTTCCATCACCAGTATTCTCCGGGGAGTCGTGCTGTTTGCTCTGATCCTGATCTTTTTCCGCCATATGGCCAAAAAGAAAGAACAACGCCCTTCCCTTTCCTGATAAGCCGCAAAAAAACAGGGACGATCTCACGATCGTCCCTGTTTTTCTTTTAATCGTTTTTCCGGAATACTTTAATGATCAACTGGCCATTTTCCAGCCGTGCGTCGGCCTGGTCCACCATCTGTCCAATGAGCTGCAATTCGGAATTGTGGCAGTCTTCATCTTCTCCGGCCAGCCCCCAGAAATAGGCCTCAATGGCCTCATTGCGTCCCACCTTCAAATAGCGGTTCAACCGATCCACCTGCTTTTCCATATCCTGATGATCGCTGCACTGGCTGGTAAAGCAGATTTCCATCCCATCGGGACGGCGGTGCAGATCCATATGAATATCCTCGGCTCCGGCATTGAACTGAAAAATAATCAATTCATCGATGATCCGGCCGATTTTTTGCCGCATTTCACTCATGTTCCTTCTCTCTCCTTATTGCCTGGATCAGGGGCAGCAGCACAATGCACACCAAACCCGCTGAAAACCCATTGTTATACAAATTCAATCCCCCGTGAAGCACCCCCACATTGAGCACCACAGAAGCGTGGATAGCGCCGGCGATCATGCCCCATATCGGCCCGAAATGACCGGCAATGGGAGCCAGACCAGTGGAAAACAGCGCGGCCAGCATAACGGCCGGTTCGGTCAGGTCCCATACCATGCACCAGGAACTGATCACCACGCCCATCATCACCCAGAAGATGTTGCGCATATGCTTGCCAAAGGCGCCAAAGCCCACAATCGTCAGGATGCCGCCGATGGTAGGGCCATTGAGCTGTCCGCCCACCAAAAGCACATAGCCTGTGGCAAAAAGACCTACCACGCCCATATTCATCAAGGTCACTGGGTAACCGTCCATCATGACAAAATCCGCAATGGCACGCCCCGAGTGACGGGTGAGTCTCCACAATCCCCGGAAATTGCGGCCATTGTAATACCAACCCGTACCGATCATCAAAAGAAACATCACCAGCAGATACAGGCCGAGCGACAGATTGTTGCCTTCGCTCCACACCAGACGGGAGGGGAAATCATTTCCGAAGGAACGAAGCAGCGACACCAGTACCATACCCACAAGGCCCGCCGCAAAGCCCACATTGTAGAGATTATACCCCTGATGAACACGCATGGTATAGGCCGCAATGGAAGGCAGCACAAAGCCGATCAGAAGGCCTACCAGAGTAGGGAAAACCATGCGAGGCAATGCAGGCCACTCTCTGGCCAACAAAGCCATTTCGGTGACAATGGGCGACAAAGTGGTACCAAACAAAGCGATATAAATATACCGGGCCAGGTGTTCCCTGCGATACAGAGAATAGCAGAAAGCACCCAGCAGAATGGGCAGAATATTCAGCAAATTTTTCCCGAATAGGGAAAACCCTGCCATCAGGAAACAGCAGCTGATGCTCATGCCGGCGAAAGGCAGCTTCAGCGCCTGCAGCAACAGGGCCGAAAAGGCCATGACCAATGCTGCGTTGCAAAAGGCCGCCCCAATGGACGCAATACCGATATAGTCGGTGATCAAAGCGGCCGGCTGGGTCAGGATCTCCCCCATCCCTTTCATGACGGCCACAGGCGAATCCATCAGGAAGGCGAAGACTATCATGGAAAACGCAAAAAACAGCAAAGTGGAAAAAACATAATCACTGGAACGATCTTGGGAATATCGGAATGTGATTTTCATGCAAGCCCCCTTCTCCGCGCGTTACTTGTTTTTCTATCTTATCATATTGCTTTTCCCTGCACAAGGGCCAAAGTTCTGTTCTTATCTCTCGGTCAGTTCCCCATTCTCTAGTATATACCAAAAGACACGCCAGATGGCGTGTCTTTTAATATCTGGTGGGCCTTCAGGGACTCGAACCCGGGACCGTCCGGTTATGAGCCGGATGCTCTAACCAACTGAGCTAAAGGCCCTGCTATGGAAAAAGCCGCCGCATTTCTGCGGCGGCTTTCGCTCTTGGCTCCTCCTGTCTGGCTCGAACAGACGACCCTGCGGTTAACAGCCGCATGCTCTACCGACTGAGCTAAGGAGGAATATAATACGGAGTAAGCACCGACCTATTTTCCCAGGCCGTCGCCAGCCAAGTATCTTCGGCACTCGTGAGCTTAACTTCTGTGTTCGAAATTGGAACAGGTGGGCCCTCCCGGTCATCGGCACTTACTTCGTATTTCTTTATTGTGCTTTCATTGGCAAAAGCACAATGAAAACTGAACAAGGAAGGAAATTCGGAAACGAGGTTGCCCAATATTTAGGTCAAGCCCTCGGCCTATTAGTATCAGTCGACTGAATGCATTACTGCACTTACATCTCTGACCTATCAACCACATAGTCTTTGTGGGGCCTTACTCCTTTC
>QUDE01000019.1 GCA_003477405.1 Ruminococcaceae bacterium AM07-15 | reverse complement strand
TCCTATTCGCTCTTCTTTTTTCTATTTGTCACACATCATTGTAACACCTACAAAAAATCTGTAAACACCACCAAAACCATATAGACAGAAACCAGGGGAATCATATATAATGGTAGGTACTTATGGGAGGTATCGGAATGATACAGTTAGAAGAACTGCGTACCAATTTGATCAATATAAAGCCTGAGCTGATGGAGCTGCGGGGGGCGCTGGATCTGGAGAACGGCGCCAAGGAAGCTGCCGAGCTGGAACAGAAGACCTCGGCCCCCGGCTTCTGGGATGAGCCGGAGCAGTCCCAGAAGGTGCTGCAGCGGATCAAGCAGCTGAAGGACAAAGCCACCCGCTATGAAAAGCTGGAGGGCCTGTATAACGACACCCTGGAGCTGATCGATATGGCTCTGGAGGAGGGCGAGGAAAGCCTGTACCAGGAAGTGCAGCAGGATTACGACAAATTCCAGGCCATGCTGGAGGAAGAAAAGCTCTCCACCCTGCTCAAAGGGGAATATGATAAAAACAACGCCATCATGTCCTTCCACGCCGGGGCCGGCGGCACCGAGGCCCAGGACTGGACCGGCATGCTGTACCGGATGTATACCCACTGGGCCGAGCGCCGGGGCTTCCGCTATAAGATCCTGGACTATATCGGCGGCGAAGAAGCAGGCATCAAAAGCGCGGATATCCTCATCGAAGGGGAGAATGCCTTCGGTTATTTGAAAAGCGAAATGGGTGTTCATCGCTTGGTGCGGGTTTCGCCCTTTGATGCATCGGGCCGGCGGCACACCTCTTTTGCGGCGGTGGAAGTGATGCCCGAAATGACCGATGATGTGGACATCGACATCCGCCCCGAGGATCTGAAGGTGGACACCTACCGTTCCGGCGGCGCCGGCGGTCAGCATGTGAACAAGACCGAATCGGCCATCCGCATCACCCACATTCCCACCGGCATCATCGTGGCCTGCCAGAACGAGCGCAGCCAGCACCAGAACCGGGAAGTGGCCATGCGGATGCTCAAGTCCAAACTGATGGAGATCAAAGAGCGGGAGCACCTGGACAAAATCGAGGATATCAAGGGCGAGCAGAAAAAGATCGAATGGGGCAGCCAGATCCGCTCCTATGTGTTCATGCCCTACACCCTGGTGAAGGATCACCGCACCGGCTGTGAAAACGGCAACATCCAGGCGGTGATGGATGGGGATCTGGACAGCTTCATCAATGCCTATCTGAAGGCTTCGGCCACAGGAAACTGGGCAAAATAAAATAAGGAAAACAAACAGGGGCGGGCCACAAGGTCCGCTGGGGAGAGCCGTCCTGCTGGGGCGGCTCCCTGCTTTTTCAGCAAATTTTCTGAGTGCAAAGGAGAACAGTATGCGTATTGCGGCCATCGGTGATGTGTGCGGCCAGCCGGGGCTTTCCACTCTGGAAAAAAATCTGCGCCTTCTGCGGCGGCAGGAAGGCGTGCACTTCATCGTCGTCAACGGGGAAAATGCCTCTATGCGGGGTATCACCCCCAAGCAGGCCCGGTGGATCTTTGACGCCGGAGCCGATGTGATCACCCTGGGAAATCACGCCTATGCCCAGCGCTCCATCTGCGATTATCTGGATGACGGAGACCCCATCATCCGGCCCCACAACCTGGCGCCTCAGCTGGCGGGATGCGGCTTTTGCCATGTGGATTACAATGGAGTGGACATCTGCGTCATCAACCTGTTGGGGCGGCTGAATATGGATTTCCGCACCTCCGATCCCTTTGAGACGGCGGACCGGCTGCTGAAACAGGAGAAGGCCGACATTTTCCTGGTGGATTTCCATGCCGAGGCCACCAGCGAGAAAAAGGCTCTGGGTTATTTCCTGGATGGCCGGGTGTCGGCAGTGTGGGGAACCCATACCCATGTGCAGACCGCCGATGAGCGGATTTTGCCCCAGGGCACCGGTTTTCTCACCGATCTGGGAATGACCGGGGCCCAGGAGTCGGTGATCGGCGTCAAATACCAGCAGTCGGTGTCCTATTTCCGGGGAGAGCTGGGGCCCCGTTTTGAATCCAGTGATCTGGACTGCGCTTTGTTGGGAGCGATTTTTGACATTGATGAAAAAACCGGCCGCTGCCAGAAAGTGCAGCGGGTGAACATCCGGTAAAAAAGAAGCGGCAACCATGGAAAAGGCGGGAAAACCGCCGGAAAGGAGGGACCCTTTTGTCCCAATTTATCGCGGAAGATCTGGGGGATATGGCGGTGCGGTGGGCCGCACCCATTCTGGAAAGCCCCGGCGTGCAGCATTTGTATACCACTCGTACCGGCGGCGTCAGCCAGGGGGAGTTTGAAAGCCTGAATTTCCGTCACACCGGCGACAGCCCGGAGAATATCCGGGAAAACTGTGTGCGGGCCGCAGCGCTCTTGGGGTGCGATTATGAGGATATCGTCCGCACCCGCCAGGAGCACACCGATCTCATTGATGTGGTGCGCCAGTGGGCGCCTGGGATGCGCATCGGTTTTGACAACAAGCAGCCCAGCGACGGTCTTGTCACCAATGTACCCGGGGTCTGCCTCATGGGCTTTTACGCCGACTGTCAGTTGCTGATGTTCTATGATAAGCGGAACCATGCCATCGGCTGTGTCCATTCCGGCTGGCGGGGCACCGCCCAGGCCATCGGCGAAAAGACCATTGCCCTGATGAAAAAGGAGTATGGAACAAACCCGGAGGATCTGGTGTGCGCCATCGGTCCTTCCATCTGCCAGGATTGTTTTGAGACCGACCGGGATGTATACGATCTGCTCATGGCCCGCTTTGGGAAAGAGGCAGAGCGGTTCTGCCAGGTGCGGGGAGACAAATTTCACTGGGATACCAAAGGGCTGAATTTCTGGCGGCTCACCCAGGCGGGTGTGCCCCCGGAGCAGGTGGCCGTCAGTGAGGAATGCACCTGCTGCGGTGAGGAAAAACTGTGGTGGTCCCACCGGCGTCAGGGAACCCACAGAGGCGTTCACGCCGGACTGATTGCACTGGAACGGTGAAGCCTATGAGACGATCTTTTTTGGCACTGCTGCTGATTTTGTTTTTGGTGTGCGGCGGCTGCCATACCACCGAAGCGGGAGGAGAGACAGAGGAAAACCAGGATGCTGTGGGCCTTCCCCAGCAGCAGCCGGAGGAGGAAACGGAGACCACCGTGCCCGGCCAGAAAACCGCCATTGCCCTGGCCTACAATCCTTCCGATTCTCTCAACCCCTTCCAGGTGACCACGGAGTACAACTATTACTTGCTGCCGCTGATTTACGAAGGCCTGTTTGCCATCGGTCCGGACTTTCAGCTGGAAAATGTTCTCTGCGAGAGCTATGAGGTGGATGGTGACCAGTGGACCTTCTATATCAAGCAAGGGGTCCTTTTCCACGACGGCACCGAGATGCAGGCCCGGGATGTGGTCTATTCCATCAACCAGGCCCGGCAAAGCACCCTGTTTGCCTCCCGGTGCGCGAACATCACTTCCTGCACTTACAGCGGCCGGTATACGGTGCGGATCCGGTTGGCCACTCCGGATTCCCAGCTGCCCCGGCTGCTGACCATACCGGTGGTGCCCCGGAATGACGGGGATGAGGAAAATCCTTTGGGCACCGGGCGGTTTATGGTCCAGTCCCAGGACGGCACCGTCACTTTGCTGCGCAATGACAGCTGGCACGGAGGCGCAGTGGGCGTGGAGAGCATCCGTCTGTCCGCTCTGTACCAAGACAGCGAATTGTCTTATGTGATAGGTGCAGGTGTCATTGACGGGGTTTGTTTTGAAAAGCCCTTTGCCACCGAAACGGCCATCCGGGGCAATTTTGATGTGACCACTTTTTCTACCAGTGATTTCCACTACCTGGGTATTAACAAAAACAACGGGCCCCTTTCCGATCCTCTGGTGCGCCAGGCCATCTCGGCGGCGTTGGACCGGGATCTTTTGGTGCAGAAGGCCTTTTCCGGTTATGGAGACGGCGTATCCCTCCCGGTGTCCCCTGAGCTGGAGCAGTTTGAGGCCGAGAAGAAGGACCCGGATGCCCTTTTGAAGCAGGCCGGCTATGCCGACACCGATGGAGACGGCATTTATAACGACCCGGAGGGCAATAATCTCACTTTG
Source organism: Ruminococcaceae bacterium AM07-15 (assembly GCA_003477405.1). GTDB lineage: Bacteria > Bacillota > Clostridia > Oscillospirales > Butyricicoccaceae > Pseudobutyricicoccus. Next base: position 46,829 of record QUDE01000019.1, on the reverse strand, counting down.
GAACTGCTGGTGCCCGAAGGCAGCGAGATGAAGAGCCAGGCGGCGGAGATCGTCTCCCAGTCCCTGGTGGGAAGCGGTATCCAGGTCACTGTGCGCACCCTGCCCCAGGAAGAATTCCAGCAGGCTTTGAACCGGGACGATTTTGACCTTTATTATGGAGAGACCATTCTGAACGATCAGTTTGACATCAGTCAGATGGTGCAGCGGGGCGGAAGCCTGTGTTACGGCGGGGGCAGTGAAACGCTGACCCAGGCCATCACCGCCTGGAAAAGCGCCCTTCCCGGCGAGGAAGAACAGGCCCAGCAGGCTCTTTATGACGCTTTCCAGGAGGAAATGCCCTTTGTGCCCATGGCTTTTGGCCGGGGCTGCGTGGTCACCGGCCAAGGTGTGATGAATCAGGTGGTAGGGGCCAACCGAAATCCTTATTACAATCTCCACCAATGGGCAGGATGAGAACTTACCCAGGGGAAAAAGCAAAATATTCGTGCATTTTCCATGGGGATATGATACAATAGCCCAAGAATCAGATCCGGGGGCCGAAAGGCCCCGGAGTTTCCATAGAGATCCATGGGTGACATGGCTGTGTTTCTACCTGAATAAGGGGGTACTAATGTGAAATTGACAACGGAATATGGAAATGTGACGCTTTCGGCGGAAGTAGTGGCCTCCATCGCGGGCATCGCGGCCACCAACTGCTTTGGCGTCAAGGGCATGACCCATACTTCGGTAAAGGACGGCATCGTCTATCTGCTCAAGCGGGAGGCCATGACCAAGGGCGTCAAGGTGGCCGAGCGGGATGGGAAGATCGACTTGCAGCTCCACATCGCCGTGGATCACGGCATCAACATCGCCACAGTGTGCCAGTCCATCATCAGCGAAGTGCGCTATAATGTGGAGCGCCTGGCGGGAGTGCCTGTGGGGCAAATCGAGATCTGCGTGGATTCCATCCGGGTGGATTGACAGGAGGCGTAGGAATTTGGTTAAGATTATCGACGGTGAGAATTTTAAGAATATGATGCTGGCGGCGGCGGCCGCCATTGAAGAGAAGAAGCAGGAGATCAATGAACTGAATGTGTTCCCGGTGCCCGACGGCGACACCGGTACCAATATGTCCATGACCCTCAACGCCGCTGCGGCCGAACTGATGAAGTTCGAAAAGCCCACTCTGGGCAAAGCTGTGGATCTGACTTCTTCCGCTCTTCTTCGGGGCGCCCGGGGCAACTCCGGCGTCATTACATCCCTGCTGTTCCGGGGATTTGGCAAGCGGCTGAAAGAGCTGGGTGGTGCCAACGCTCAGGAATTTGCCGAGGCCCTGCAGGAAGGGGTCAACACCGCTTACAAAGCGGTGATGAAGCCCACCGAAGGCACCATTCTGACGGTTTCCCGCCTGGCGGCCGAAGGCGCACTGAAGGAAGCGGCCAGCAATGGGGAAGTGGATGAAGTGCTTTCGGCCGCCATCACTGCGGCCCGGGAAGCGCTGGAAAACACAGTGGAACAGAACCCGGTGCTGAAAAAGGCCGGCGTAGTGGATGCCGGCGGCTATGGCTGGGTGCTCATTCTGGAGAATATGCACGCCAGCCTGACCGGAGTCAAGCCCAAGAGCAAGTTCTCCTTCCTGGCTCCCAAGCAGCCCAAGGTGGAGATGGCCGCTGCGGATTTCTCCCAGTTTGACGAAGGGGAGATCAATTTCGCCTATTGCACCGAATTCATCGCCGCCCGGGAGGACCAGAAAAAGAGCGTGGACAAATTCCGCCGCTTTTTGGAGACCATCGGCGATTGCGTAGTGGCTGTGGAGGACGATGAGATCGTCAAAGTCCATGTGCACACCGACACCCCCGATAAGGCTCTGGCCGAAGGACTGAAGTTCGGCCAGCTGCTGACGGTGAAGATCGAGAACATGGTTCAGCAGCTCCACCGGAAGAATGAGGCTCCCGCCGAAGTGAAGCGGCAGGTGGCCGCCCCGGAGAGAAAGTACGGCTTTGTGGGTGTCGCAGCGGGCGAAGGCATTTCCTCGGTGCTTAAAGACCTGGGCATTGACAACCTGGTGGAAGGCGGCCAGACCATGAACCCCTCCACAGAGGACATTCTCAACGCCATCGACCAGACCCCGGCGGAGATCGTCTTTGTGCTGCCCAACAACAAGAATATTATCATGGCGGCCGAGCAGGCTTCCGAGCTGTCGGAAAAGCTGGTGTATGTGCTGCCCACCAAGATGGTGACTCAGGGCATCACCGCCATGCTGGCTTTTGATCCGGACGCCGAGCCGGAGCAGAACCGGGCTTCCATGATGGAGGCCGCCAGCAAGGTCTCCACTGGTCAGATCACCTATGCCGCCCGGGACAGCGAGTTTGATGGCAAGAACATCAAACAGGGCGACTTTATGTCCCTGGTGGAAGGCAAGCTTCTGAGCAACAGTCCCCGGTTTGAAGATGTGGCCCGGCGCCTGGCCCGGGATCTGTGCAGCCGGAAGAGCGGCTTCATCACCATTTTCTACGGTGAGGGCGCCGATGAGCAGCAGGCCGAGCAGGTGAAAGAGATGTTCGCCAAGGAAGCAAAGAATGCAGAGATCACCGTGATCGAAGGCGGTCAGCCGGTGTATTCCTACATCATTTCGGTGGAATAAGATACCGGAGAGTTTTAGAATAAAATTGCAAAAACCGGCGCCTTTTGTGTAAAAAGGCGCCGGTTTTTTTGAAAATATTTTGCTGGAAATGTTGAGAAAGAGGAAAAATATGCTATAATGGCCTTGAAATACTTGGAAGGGAGCCAAAGGGTTTCCAAACACAGAGAGGAGAAGCAGAATGAAAGACAAGACAAAAGGTTTGGTAGCAGGAATTTTGATCGGGGCCTTGGGTGTCAGCGGCGTGGTGGGGGCCAAAAGCCTGACTGAGACCATTCAGGTTACCTATTCTAACATCAAGATCTTTATGGATGGAGAGCAGCTGGATCCTCGGGATGCAAACGGTACTCAGGTGGAGCCCTTTATCTATAACGGCACTACCTATCTGCCGGTGCGGGCCGTGGGGGAGGCCGTAGGCAAGGATGTAAGCTGGGACGGCATCAATAAAGTGGTTTACCTGGGAGCCAAGCCGGGGGATAGCGAGAATTGGCTGAATGTGTGCGGCCCCTATCAGTATACGGATGGGGAAGAGTACACTTTGAAAGAAAATAAGTATTTCACCATGTCTGGTCAGAAATACACCAACGGTTTCGTGTTGACTCCCAGCGCTTGGCATGAGGATAAAGCGGAAGCTCTGTTCAATCTCAATGGGAAATATTCCTCCGTCACTTTTACAGCGGGTCATGTGGATGATTCCGGGGATCACGATGCTGTGCTCAATGTGTACCTGGACGGCATCATCGCTTATAGCACGGAGCTGCAATACGACGATGTGGCAAAGCCCATCACTGTACCGCTGAAGAATGCTCTGCAAATGAAAATTGAGATTGTGGGGAAAGATTTGAATGTAAACTCTTCTTCCCTTGTTTCCTATGGGTTCTCCCAAGGGGAATTCAAATAAGCCAAGATCAAAATGGAAAAACCGGACGGCCAGAAAAGGCTGTCCGGTTTTTATTTTTGGTTGGTTTGCCCTTATTCTTCTGTTTTCACCGTGCCGTCGGGATTGAAAAGGGGGAGTTTTTCCAGATAGATGATGTCCTCCCGCTTCTGGGCGTCGCCCTCGGCCAGAATGGCCATGCGGCCGCAGACAATACCGCCGGCCTGGGTGACAAGGCTTTCGGTGGCTGCCAGGGACTGACCGGTGGAAATCACATCATCCACCAGCAAAATACGCTTGCCCCGCATCATTTCCGCATCGGCTGTGTCCAGATACAGGCTTTGTTTGCCCCGGGTGGTGATGGAGTGAACGCTCACTTCAAAAATGCCGGTCATATAGAGTTTGGGCTTTTTCCGGGCCACAAAATAGTGGCGGTCACCATTTTGACGGGCCATTTCGTGGGCCAGAGGAATGCCTTTGGCCTCGGCCGTGATGATGTAATCGTATTCCGGAGCCCGCTCCAGCAAGGCTTTGGCACAGGCTACCGTCAGGGGTGCGTCGCCAAAAATGACAAAGGCCCCGATGGACAGGTTTTCATTCACCGGACAGATGGGGAGCTGACGCTCCAGGCCGGCGATGGTCATGGTGTGATAATGCATGGCGATGACGCCCCTTTTCACTGAGTTTGTGTGGGAGAGATACGAATCCCCAAAATATTATACTGTTTTCAGGGGAAAAGCTCAAGAGGATGAAAAAATTTTGGGGAAAAAAGAGAAGAAAGCAAATAAAATGTGAATTTTTTATGAAAAATTCCAGCTTGCTTTTTTTCTTAGTCTCTTGTAGACTAAAGTCGGTGAGCCATTCCCCTCTGTCCGGATGGGCTGGCTTTCCAAATATTTTTTGGAGGTATTTCGTCCATGAGCCAAATGGAAAAGCTCTTCAAGCTGAAAGAGAATGGCACTACCGTCCGGACCGAGATCGTGGCAGGTCTGTCCACCTTTATGACCATGGCCTATATCGTGGCCCTCAACCCCAACCTGCTTACGGGGTTTGGCGCAAACGGCGGCCAGACACTGTGGAATGCGGTGTTTATGGCCACAGTGCTGTCGGCGGGTATCGGTACGCTGGTGATGGCCTTTGCGGCCAACAAGCCTTTTGCCATGGCCCCCGGCATGGGTCTCAACAGCTTCTTTGCTCTGGTGGTGGGCAACATCGCCGCTATGACCGGAATGGAGTATACCGGCGCTTACAATGCCGCCCTGTGCATCATTCTGGTGGAAGGCATTTTGTTCCTTGTGCTGTCCTTCCTGCGGGTGCGGGAAAAGATCGTGGAGGCCATTCCTCTGGGTGTGCGTATGGGCATTGCCCCGGGCATCGGCCTGATGCTGATGAACATCGGTTTCGGTTCCAATGCCGGTGTGTACACTGAGGACGGCGGCCCCTTCTATATGCTGGGCACCTTCTTCACAAATCTCACTTCTTCCATTACCCGGGACACCATGGGTAAGGAAGGCTATGCCACCATGGTGCTCTATGTAGTTACCACACTGGTGGGCCTGTTTGCCATCGTGGCTATGAACCACAAGGGCATCAAGGGCTCTGTGCTCTATGGTATGCTGGTGGCCGCTGTGGTCTACTGGGTGGGCGGCTTCATCTTCCTGGATGGCTTTGCTCCCTTTGCTTCTCTGAAGGATGCTTCCTTTGTGCCTCCCTTCGCTGACATGATGAATACCACCTTTATGAAGTTCGACTTCGCCGACTTCTTCCAGATCGGCTGGGCCACTGCTGTGATGCTCATCATCACTTTCTGCATGATCGATATGTTTGACACCATCGGCACCCTGGTTGGCACAGCCAGCCGTGCGGGTATGCTGGATAAGGATGGCAAAATGCCCCAGATGAAGCAGGCCCTGGTGGCCGATGCGGTGGGCACTCTGGCCGGTTCCATCACCGGTACATCCACCGTCACCACCTTTGTGGAATCGGCTTCCGGCGTGGAGGCCGGCGGCCGTACCGGTCTGACCAGCCTGACCACTGGTGTGCTCTTCCTGCTTTGTATGTTCATTGCCCCCATCGCCGCGCTGATTCCGGCTCCGGCCACTTCGGCCGCCCTGATCTATGTGGGCGTGCTGATGATTGGCGGACTGAAAAACATCGACTGGAACGATATCAGCCAAGTGGTGCCTGTGGCGCTGATGCTCATCTTTATGCCTGTTACCGGCTCCATCGGCCACGGCATCGGCATCGCTCTCATCGCCTATACCGCCATCAAGCTGTGCTGCGGTAAGGCCAAAGAGGTCACCGTGCTGACCTATGTGCTGGCCATCCTCTTCCTGCTCAAGTTCTTCTTGGTGGTCTAAGTCCTGATAACAAAAAACCGGCGGAATTCATCCGCCGGTTTTTTTGTTTTAGACCCCTTCTGTGGCTTCCAGCTGCATCCGGGCGAAAAAGTCCTGGGAGGACAGACCGTGGGGACGGTTGAAGCGTCCCAGGAGAAACAGGGAAGAGGGGTCTCTGGTAATGCGGGACACCCGGCTTTCACAGCTGAGGGTGATCTGATACCCCAGGCTTTTTAAAATTTCTTCGCTTTGGGCGGTGTAAAAACCAAAGGGATAGGCGTACAGCGTGGGCGTTTTTCCGGTAGCGTCGGTGATGGCCTCATGAATCTTTTGGGTGTCTGCGGTAAAGACCTGGGCGTAGTGTTCGTCGGTTTCTCCCGATAACCTTTTGGCCCCTGAGCGGCTTTCCTGGCCGGCGGCGTCGTGCATATTGTAGCTGTGGCTGCCGATGGATACATAGGGGGATTGGGAAAGGGTTTTCACCTGGTCCCAATCCAAATGGGAATAGTTCAGGTGGCGGACGGCATCGGGCTGGGAATACAGGTCAGAATAGCGGCCGATGACGCTGACCACGGCAGGCATCTGGTATTTTTGCAGCAGGGGATAGGCATTGGCAAAAAAGCTCTCGTAGCCATCGTCAAAGGTGAGCAGAATGGGGTTCTGGGGGAGTTCACCTTCTCCGGCGGCGTAAGCGATGAGCTGATCGGGAGAGACCGGGGTGTAGCCTGCTTTTTGCAGCCATTGAAGGTCGCTTTCCAGTTCCTGACGGGAGATCACATAATCCCCCAAAAGACTGCTGTCTTCTTCCAGCACATGGTGGTACATCACCACCGGCACATCCACGCCTTCCTGGCCATTGGCCGGGAGAAAGGGGGATTTTGGCTCAGGCCAGGCCAGAGCGAACAGAAAGCAAAGAAGGGAGAACAGGGCTGCATAGCCCCAGGACTTTTGCCAAAACTTCTTCAAAAAAAGGCCTCCTTTTGAAGCAATCCATGGGAAATGGATATGCGCCAAAGAAGGCCTTTATGTGTTTCGGATCAGGAGAATAGAAACTTACATTTTTTCTTTTTCTTCCACGATGAGCTGACGGATGTGGGCATCCAGATCTTTCAGAGCTTCCCGATCCAGCTGGGCAGTGTGCACCGGAGGCAGGAACTTGATGCGCACTGTGGCCGGATGAATCCAGAAGCCATGAGCTTCCATCACCTTGTAAGAGCCGCTGATGCACAGAGGCACAATGGGCACTTTGGCTTTGGAGGCTGCCCGGAAAGCGCCGGTTTTGAAGGGGCCCACCTGTTCGCCACGGCTGCGGGTGCCTTCGGGGAAAATGAGCATGCTGTACCCTTCTTCCAGAAGAGCGGTGGCTTTGCCCAAAGATTCCACTGCCTTGCGGGGATTGCTCCGGTCCACAAAGACGCAGTGGAGCAATTTCATCCAGCTGCGGATAAAAGGCACTTTTTCCAGTTCTTTTTTGGCCAGAACGCCGCAGGGCTTGGGCAGATAGCCCAGCATCAGGGGAATGTCGAAATTGCCCTGGTGGTTGCCCACATAGACCACGGCCCCCTGGGGAATGTTCTGGAGACCGGTGATCTCCACCTTGACGCCGGCCGCTTTCAGAAGCCGCCGGGCCCATTTCCGCACGGCCTCTTCCATAATGGCGTCGCTTTCTTTGATACGCCCTTGGGCGGTGAGCTTTTTGCACCGGTAGAACTTGGGCAGCACAGCCACCAGATAGGCCCAGAAATAAATAAACCAAAGGATCGTTCGCATAAAATACCCCCACAGGTTGTTTTTGTCGCTTCGCACATTGTATTGTAACCCATACCGCCGTCCCTGTCAAAAGCCTTGCCTTTTTGGGGCAGGGGGTCTACAATGAAACAAAAAGCGAAAGGGCGGTACTTTTTTATGGACGAGCAGGGAAAGCGTATCAAAGAATATGTGGAAGCCCATGGGCAGGAGATCATCGGGGATCTGGTGGAGCTGACCAAAGCCCAGTCTCCCACCACCTGCAAGGAGCTGGCCGATGCCTGCGGCCAGAAGATCCGGGAGCTGGTGAAAGAGCGGGTGGGCATCGATGGGACGATCTACCCCCAGGAAAAGCGGGGCGACCATATGAGCTTTACTCTGGGTGAGCAGAAGGAACAGATTCTGATGCTGGCCCATTTCGATACCGTGTGGGACAAAGACGCTCTGCCTCTCAAGCAGGAGGGGGATGTGCTCTATGGCCCGGGAGCTTATGATATGAAGGCCGGACTGGTGTCGGCCATCTGGGCTATGAAGATCTGCAAGGAGCTGGAGCTGCCTTTGCACAAGCGGTTGTGCCTGCTGTGCAATTCTGATGAAGAGGTGGGCAGCGGCACTTCCCAGGCGCTCATTGAAGAAAAAGCCAAAGAGAGCGCGGCGGCTTTGTGTCTGGAGCCCAGCCAGGGGCAGACGGGCAATCTGAAAACCGCTCGGAAGGGAACAGGCAAATATGTGGTCACCGTTCATGGCCGGGCGGCCCATGCGGGCAATGAGCCGGAAAAGGGCGTCAGCGCACTGGAAGAGGCGGCCCGGATCATTCTGTTTCTCCACAGCCTTACCGATCTGGAGAAGGGAACCACCGTCAATGTGGGCGTGACCCACGGCGGTACCCGGGCCAACATCGTGGCGGCCCAGGCGGAGATGGAGATCGATGTGCGCACCTGGACCATGGAAGAGGCTCAGCGCATCGACGGCATTATCAAGGGGCTGAAGCCCAGCCGGGAGGGAATCACCCTGGAAGTGGAAGGGGATATCGGCCGTCCGGCGCTGGAGTTTACTCCCCAGAATCAGCAGCTGTTTGCGCTGGCCCAGAAAACCGCAGAAGAAATGGGCCTTTCTGTGGAAGGGGCCTTTGTGGGCGGCGGCAGCGATGGCAACTTCACCTCGGCCCTGGGTATTCCCACCCTGGACGGTCTGGGAGCTGTGGGCCAGGGCGCCCATGCCCAGCATGAGCAGGTGCAGCTCAGTGCCTGGTTGGAGAGGGTGGCTTTGCTGACCCAGCTGGTGACTCGGATATAATAAATATACATATTATATAATAAGGAAGAGACGGAGAAGAACCATGGACAATCAAACAGTGGGGATCATCGGCGCCGGTCATGTGGGCAGCCATGTGGCCATGAGCCTGGTGATCCAGGGAATCTGCCGCCGGGTGGTGCTCATCGATACCGATGAAAAGAAAGCCCGGGCCCAGGCCGACGACCTGATGGACGGCCTTTGTCATCTGCCCTGGCCGGTGGAGATCAAGGCAGGGAGCTATGAAGATCTGAAAGACACCCAAGTGGTGGTGATGGCCGCTTGCGGCGCCGCCATTGAGGAGGACCGGCTGCAGGAGCTGGCCGACACCCTGAAAGTAACCGAGGAGGTGGCTCCCCGGCTGAAAGAATGCGGCTTTCAGGGAGTGGTGGTCTCGATTTCCAACCCTTGCGATGTGATCGCCCAGAAGATGTGGGAGATGACCGGCTTGCGGGTGCTGGGTACCGGAACGGCTCTGGATTCTGCCTGCTTCAGCCGGAGAGTGGCTGCTTTGCTGGGCGTGGCTCCCCAGAATGTGTGCGCCTATATGCTGGGTGAACATGGGGACAGCCAGGTGGCGGCCTTGTCCCAGATCACAGTGAGCGGCCAGCCCTTGGCACAATGGATGGAGCAGCATCCGGGGAAGATCACAAAGGAAGATCTGAACAAAGCCGCCAGGGAGACGGTGGAGACCGGCTGGCAGATCGTGCTGGGCAAAGGTTCCACCGAGTTTGGCGTGGCCTCGGCGGCCGCCGCCATCACCCGGGCCATCCTGCGGGATGAGAAGCGGGTGATGCCCTGCTCGGCCCTTCTCACCGGTCAGTATGGCCAGGAGGGTGTCTTTGCCAGCACTCTGTGCGTCATAGGCCGGGACGGGGCCGAAGAGGTGTGGCAGCTTCCTTTGAACCAGGAAGAGGAAGAAGCTCTGGTTCGCTCCTGTGAGATCATCCGCCGCTTTGTGAAAGAAAATTAAACGGGATAAGAGCCTTGGGAACCACTCTCCCAAGGCTCTTGTTTTTGCTCAGGCGCTCATTTCATCCAGGGTGCCGAAGGTGTAGCCCATGTCCTCCCATTTGGTGAGAAGTTCATCCAAAATATCTGCGTTGGTCTGGGAGGTGCTGTGAAGCAGCACAATGGCGCCGGGATGGATGCGGGGCAGCAGCTTGTCATAGGCCTCTTCCGGGGAGGGCTGTTTGTCGGTGTACCAGTCCACATAGGCCAGGCTCCAGAATATCGTTTGATATCCCAGTGTCTGGGCCTGCTCCAGGTTGCTTTCGCTGAACTTCCCCTGAGGCGGGCGGTAGTATTTCTTCATCTCTTCCCCGGTGATCTCCTTGTATTTTTCCTCCACAGCGGTGAGTTCCTTACGGAAACTGTCCAGATCGGCGATTTGGGACATATCCGGGTGATGATAGGTGTGATTGCCCACAATATGCCCTTCTTCGGCCATCCGCTGCACCAGCTCCGGCGCGGTCTCCAGGTAATTGCCTACCACAAAGAAAGTGGCTTTGGCATCGTGCTTTTTCAGCGCATCCAGGATGGGGGCGGTGCAGCCGTTTTCAAAGCCGCAGTCAAAAGTGAGGTAAATGGTCTTTTGCTGGGTATTTCCCAGGTAACGGGCGTTGTAGCCCGCCAGATATTCGCTGGTGGCATTGCCCACCGGCGCTTCCCCTTCTTTTTGGAAACTCAGGCCCCAGTTGGTGTTGGAGGCTGAAGCCGTCACCGCCGGAGGGGAGGAGGAAAAGAAAGAGAGCACCAGAGCAAAGGCCAGGGCGGCAGGGAGCAGAAGCAGCGCTGGCCGGCGAAAGTTTTTTTTCAGCAAAACACATCCCACCTGTCTGTCAAGATGGAACATCTCTATGAAAAAATCCGTCTATGTATGCGGGAAAGTGTCTTTCTTACAAAATATTCACACAAAAACGGATGGGCTATGGTATGATGGGAAAAATCTGTCGAAAAGAAAGGAGGGGAAGGGATGAAGCTATGGGGCGGCACAAATCGCCGGAAACCTTCTCCCAAAAAGACCGAAAGCGAAAAAGAACCCTTTGAGATCGATTGGGAGCAGGTGTGGAAGAGGGAAGAGCTGGAGCGAAAAGCGCGGCTGACCGGCCAGCCGGTACCTCAGGACAAAAAGCCGGGGAAAAAGTCCAAAAAGAAAAAGGGACGGTTTTGGAAAAGGAGCCTTGTGGCGCTGACTCTCCTGGCCGGGCTTTACTGTGTGGCGGTCTTTTCGCCCATCCCCTTCATCGCCAAATGGCGGGCCATCTACATTGAAACGGCCATGGGTACCATGACCCACCAGTGGCTGGCCACCGCTTTCATCCCCTCCTTTGTCATCGACGATGTGATGGGAAAGCGGGAACAAGTGGAGCAGGAACAGCAGGGGCTGGAAAGCCAGTGGAAGGAAGAGGGCTTCGGCGAGAGCCAGGCCACGCCCTGGGACAAACTGCGAAAGGACTTTTTCCAGCAGTATCCTCAGATCGAAGAGGCTTCCTTTGAGGAATACATGAAAGAACATGGGGAAGAGGCCATTGACGAAGAGGGCTATCTTCTCATCGATAAAGCGGGGCTGGAGGACGAGGACACCGGTATCCGCACCAAGAAGGGAGATCCGGTGCTGGCGGTGGACACCCGCCATGGCATCATCATCTGTAAGGTTACCGGGGAAGGCTATGTGGGACGGCTGGCTCTGGTGCGGGACCCGTCCCAGGTGGGAGTGGCCCTGGCCCCCAGTTACGGCAGCGTGGGGTCTCTGGCAGCGGACATCGCCGAGAAGCGGGATGCAGTGCTTCTGACCAATGCCAGCGGCTTTTATGATCCGGACGGCCACGGCAATGGAGGAACGGCCCACGGCCTTGTGATCTCCGGGGGCAAAAAGAAAAACGACGCTGTGGGCGGCACTTATAAGACCATCGGCATTGATGAAGAGAACCGGCTGCACATCGGCGCTTCGGAGAGCACCTACCGGGATGCGGTGGAGTTCAAGCCGGCGCTTATTGTCAATGGAGAGCAGGTGGTGGAGGGCAGTGCCGGTTGGGGCGTGCAGCCCCGCACCGCCATCGGCCAGACCGAAGAGGGAACCATGCTGCTTTTGGTGGTGGATGGCCGGGCGCCGGGGTATTCCATCGGCTGTACTGTGGGAGACTGCGCCGAGATCCTGGGGCGCTATGGGGCGGTGCAGGCCTGCAACCTGGATGGCGGCTCCTCCAGCATCATGGTCTACCGGGGAAGGGAGATCTCCCGGCCCTCGGCGGCCAACAAGACCCAGGGCCGCCATATCCCCAATGGCATCGCCGTTTATGGAGACTGAAAACCGGCCCTTTTCCCGGGCATTGCCCGGGAAAAGGGCAATGTGCCAGAAATTTTGAAAAAATTTTTGTACAATCTATTGACACAAAGCTGAAAATGATGTATTCTAGTTAAGCGCCTGGAAGAGAATACTGTCCTGGCGTGAACATATATAATGCGATGAAGCTGGAGATTGCCGCCTTTGGCGGGTAACTTTGGTGGAGTATGTCCGACAATCGGGCGGCTGGGAAACAAACAGCACGCGAGTATCCGCGGATGGGAACTGCCTGCATCGTGCAGGAAAGCCCTTTCGGGAAACCAACGGGTGCATAAAATGCCGGAAGATTGCGTCTATGCAGCCGGCTTCTTTCATGCCCAAAGCGAGATACACACGGAAGCGTTGCGAAATTTCCCGCCGAACGCGGTCAACAAAATTTGATTACGTTCGCAAGTCAAGGAGGAACACACAGTGGCAAACACAGAGAAAATCAGAATTCGCTTGAAGGCCTACGATCATCAGGTGATCGATCAGGCGGCGGAGAAGATCGTTGAGACAGCCAAGCGCACCGGCGTGGAAGTCTCCGGCCCCATCCCCCTGCCTACCGAGAAAGAGATCGTGACCATCCTGCGGGCCGTCCATAAATATAAGGACAGCCGTGAGCAGTTCGAGCGCCGCACCCACAAGCGCCTTATCGATATCCTGAAGCCCTCGCAGAAGACCATGGAGGCTCTGACCAACCTGGATCTGCCCGCTGGCGTCGAGATAGAAATCAAGCTCTAAACCAAAAAGAGCGAGGAAGAAAACGCGCAGTACCCGAAATGCCCGCTTTCCGGCGGGAGGGTCAAGTTAAGGGCAGGACCCCCTTAACCAATAACCTGTAAGGAGGAAATACAATGCAGAAAGCCATCATTGGCAAGAAGGTCGGCATGACGCAGATCTTCGATGAAACCGGCAAGGTCATCCCTGTCACTGTCATCGAAGCCGGCCCCTGCACCGTTGTGCAGAAAAAGACTGTGGACAAAGAAGGCTTCGATTCCATCCAGCTGGGCTTTTCCGATGTCCAGGAGAAGAAGCTGACCAAGGCTGAAGCCGGTCACCTGAAAAAGGCCGGTGTCAGCATGAAGAAATACCTGAAAGAGTTCCGTCTGGACGATATCTCTTCTTACAATGTGGGCGATATCGTTTACGCCGATGTGTTCGCCGAAGGCGACAAGGTGGATGTCACTGGCATCAGCAAAGGTAAGGGCTACGCCGGCATCATCAAGCGCTGGAACGCCCATTCCCAGGAGCACACCCACGGCGTGGGCCCTGTGCACCGCTCCGTCGGCTCCATGGGCGCCAACACCGATCCTTCCCGGGTCTTCCCCGGCAAGAAGATGGCCGGTCACCTGGGCTGCGAGCAGGTCACCATCCAGAACCTGGACATCGCCAAGGTGGACAAGGAACTGAACCTCATCGCCATCCGCGGCGCAGTCCCCGGCCCCAAGGGCGGCATCGTGTTCATCAAGAACACCGTCAAGGCGTAAGGTCGAGGGAAGGAGGAAGAGACAATGGCTAAAACAAATGTTTACGATATGAGCGGCAAGGTCGTGGGCGAGATCGAGCTCAACGACGCTGTGTTCGGCATCGAGCCCAACACCGCCGTCATGCACGAGGCCGTGAAGAACTACCTGGCCAACCAGCGGCAGGGCACTCAGAGCACCCTGACCCGGGCCGAAGTTCGCGGCGGCGGCCGCAAGCCCTGGCGCCAGAAGGGCACCGGTCGGGCCCGTCAGGGTTCCACCCGCGCTCCTCAGTGGATCCACGGCGGTATCGCCCTGGGCCCCAAGCCCCGGGATTACGGCTATCATATGAATAAGAAGTCCCGCCAGCTGGCCATCAAGAGCGCCCTGAGCGCCAAGGCGGCCGCCGGCAACATCATGGTCATCGAGAACCTGGATCTGAGCGAAGTGAAGACCAAGAACTTCGTCAAGTTCCTCAGCGATGTGGGCGCCACCGGCAAGTCCCTGGTGGTCACTCCTGAAGTGCGCCGGAATGTGGTGCTCTCCGCCCGGAATATCCCCGGCGTGCGTACCACCATCTCCAGCATCATCAGCGTCTATGACATCCTGCGGGCCGACAAGTTCATCGTCGACAAAGCCGCGGTGGCCAAGATCGAGGAGGTATACGCATAATGAAAACTGCATACGATGTGATCCTCCGCCCGGTCATCACCGAAAAGAGCATGGCTGGCATCGCCGACAAGAAGTATGTCTTTGAGGTGGCCACCGATTCCAACAAGGTGGAGATCCGCAAGGCGATCGAGGAGATCTTCAAGGTAAAGGTCCTGAGCGTCAACACCATCAATGTTCGGGGCAAGGAAAAGAGAGTGGGCGTCCACACCGGCTACACTGCGAAAAAGAAGAAGGCCATTGTGCGTCTGACCGAAGATTCCAAGGGCATTGAGATCTTCGAGGGCATGTTCTAAATAAAGAACAGCCTGGGGCATCGTTCCCCCTCTGAATGTATGCCGCTTATGGCGGCGCAAAACAAAAAGACAATAAGGAGTGAAACACAGTGGCTATCAAGACCTTCAACCCGACGACTCCGTCCAGAAGAAACATGACGGTGATCGACTACTCGGGCCTGAGCAAGGTTAAGCCGGAAAAGAGCCTCCTGGAGACTCTGAAGAAGAATTCCGGCCGTAACAGCTATGGCAGAATCACTGTTCGTCACCGCGGTGGCGGCAACAAGAAAAAATACAGAATCATCGACTTCAAGCGGGACAAGATGGACATGGCTGCCACCGTCCTGACTCTGGAATACGATCCCAACCGCAGCGCCAACATCGCCCTCGTGGAATATGAGGACAAAGAGCGCCGCTACATCATCGCTCCCAACGGCCTGAAGGTGGGCGACGTGGTCTATTCCTCCGCTAACGCCGATATCAAGCCGGGCAACTGCCTGCCCATCGCCAACATCCCCCTGGGTACCATCATCCACAACATCGAGCTGTATCCCGGCCGCGGCGCCCAGCTGGTGCGCTCCGCTGGCGGCGCTGCTCAGCTGATGGCCAAAGAGGGCGAAGCCGCTCAGGTTCGTCTGCCTTCCGGCGAAGTGCGGTACATCCGCATGAACTGCAAGGCCACCATCGGCCAGGTTGGCAACATCGATTATGAAAATGTTCAGATCGGTAAGGCTGGCCGTACCCGCCACAAGGGCTTCCGTCCCACCGTGCGCGGTTCGGTCATGAACCCCTGCGACCACCCCCACGGCGGCGGCGAAGGCAAGAGCCCCATCGGTCGTCCCAGCCCGGTTACTCCCTGGGGCAAGCCCACTATGGGTTACAAGACCCGTAAGACCAAGAACCGTACTGACAAGCAGATCGTCAGACGCCGCAACGGCAAATAAAGAAAGGAGACACAACTTATGGGCAGAAGCGTTAAGAAGGGCCCCTTTGTGGCTCCCGAGCTGATCAAAAGGGTCAACGAAATGAATAAGACTGGCGAGAAGAGAGTGCTCAAGACCTGGTCCAGAGCCTCCACCATCTTCCCCCAGTTCGTCGGGCACACCATTGCTGTCCATGACGGCAGAAAGCATGTGCCTGTGTATATCACAGAAGACATGGTCGGCCACAAGTTGGGCGAGTTTGCTCCCACCCGGACCTATCGGGGCCACGCGGGCAGCAAAACATCCAACAACGGCAAATAAGCCTTAGGAGGAAAGACAGATGGAAGCAAGAGCTTATTTGAAGCACGTCCGCATCTCTCCCCGGAAGGTCAAGATCGTTTGCGACCTGATCCGCGGTAAGGATGTCGGGGTTGCCGCTGCCATTTTGATGAACACTCCCAAGGCAGCCTGCGAACCCATGCTGAAGCTGCTCCGGAGTGCAGCAGCCAACGCTGAAAACAACCACAACATGAACACCGATCTGCTGTATGTGGATCAGGTCTTCGTTTGCCCCGGCCCCGTGATGAAGCGGGTTCGTCCCCGCGCTCAGGGCAGAGCGTTCCGCATCCTCAAAAGGACATCGCACATCACGATCGTCCTGAAAGAAAAAGAATAAGGTCAGGAGGTTAGTTATGGGCCAGAAAGTCAATCCCCACGGTCTTCGCGTGGGTGTCATCAAGGGTTGGGACTCCCGCTGGTATGCCAAAGACAACGCCTTCGGCGACCTGTTGGTAGAAGACTATAACATCAGAAAGTTCCTGAAGAAGAAGCTGTATGCTGCCGGTGTTCCTCAGATCGAGATCGAGCGCAACAGCAAGAATGTGAAGATCATCATCCATTGCGCCCGTCCCGGCATCATCGTGGGCAAGGGCGGCGCTGAGATCGAAAAGCTCCGCGTCGAGCTGGAGAAGATGATCGGCAAGAGCGTCAACATCAGCATCGTGGAAGTGAGAAGCCCCGATCTGAACGCTCAGCTGGTGGCCGAGAACATCGCCGCTCAGCTGGAGAAGCGCATCTCCTTCCGCCGGGCCATGAAGCAGTCCATCGGCCGGGCCATGAAGCTGGGCGCCAAGGGTATCAAGGTGTGCGTGTCCGGCCGTCTGGGCGGCGCTGAAATCGCCCGTACCGAGCACTATCACGAGGGCACCATTCCCCTGCAGACCCTGCGGGCCGACATCGACTACGGCTTTGCAGAGGCCAACACCACCTACGGCCGCATCGGCGTGAAGGTTTGGCTGTACAAGGGCGAGATCCTCACCGGCGGTCCTCGGACCACCGAAGTGGAAGCTCCCCGTCGTGACCGCCGCGACCGTCGGGATCGCCGGGATGGCGACCGCCGGGGCGGTGATCGCCGCAACTACAACAACAACCGGGGCTATAACAACCGCGGCCAGGGCGGCTACAACCGTCAGGGCGGTTACAACTCTAATCGCGGCCAGGGCGGCTACAACCGTCAGGGCGGCGCTTCGGCCCCCAGAGCTCCCAAAACGGAAGGAGGCGCCCAGTAATGCTTCTGCCTAAGAGAGTAAAATACCGCAGAGTGCACAGAGGCCGTATGAAGGGCAAGGCCACCAGAGGCAATTTTGTCTCCAATGGCGATTTCGGCCTGATGGCGACTGAGCCCGCCTGGATCACCAGCAACCAGATCGAGGCCGCTCGTATTGCCATGACCCGTTATATCAAGAGAGGCGGTCAGGTGTGGATCAAGATCTTCCCCGACAAGCCTGTGACAGAGAAACCCGCCGAGACCCGAATGGGTTCCG
Organism: Ruminococcaceae bacterium AM07-15; assembly: GCA_003477405.1. GTDB lineage: Bacteria > Bacillota > Clostridia > Oscillospirales > Butyricicoccaceae > Pseudobutyricicoccus. The sequence goes on along the minus strand of QUDE01000019.1, from coordinate 29,473 downwards.
GTAAGGGCTCCCCGGAATACTGGGTTGCCGTGGTCAAGCCCGGCAGAGTGATGTTCGAGATCGGCGGCGTCAGCGAGGAAGTGGCTCGTGAGGCTATGCGCCTGGCTGGCTACAAGCTGCCCGTCAAGACAAAGTTTGTGAAGCGTGCGGACTTTGATGAGAAAACAGGTGGTGAAGTATGATGAAGGCAAATGAGATCCGTGAGCTGTCGGCCGAAGAGCTCAACGCAAAGCTCGGCGATCTGAAAAAAGATCTCTTTAATCTCAGACTTCAGCACGCTATCAACCAGTTGGATAACCCCAACAAGATCGCCGAAGTCAAAAGAGATATCGCGAAAGTCAAGACCATCATCCGCGAGCGCGAGCTTGCGGCCCGGTCCTAAGCGGTAAAGGAGGTAACGCAGGTGAGCGAGAGAGCTTTCCGCAAGACGAGGGTCGGCAAGGTCGTCTCCGATAAAATGGATAAGACCATCGTTGTTGCGATCGAAGACAGAGTGCAGCATCCGCTGTATAAGAAGTTCATCAACAGAACATATAAGCTGAAAGCCCATGACGAGAAGAACGAAGCTGGCGTGGGCGACCGCGTGAAGGTCATGGAAACAAGACCCCTGTCCCGGGACAAGAGATGGCGTCTTGTTGAGATCATTGAGAAAGCGAAGTAAGGAGGGTTTGCCGTGGTACAGCAGGAATCTTATCTGCGCGTTGCGGATAACACCGGCGCGAAAGAACTGAAATGCATCCGTGTTCTCGGCGGCTCTACCCGCAGATACGGTAACATCGGCGACGTGATCGTCGCTTCCGTCCGCAAGGCAGCTCCCGGCGGCATGGTGAAGAAGGGCGATGTGGTTCGCGCTGTCATCGTGCGCACCAAGAAGGGCCTGCGCCGTCAGGACGGTTCTTACATCCGCTTCGATGAGAATGCGGCTGTAATCATCAAGGAAGACAAAAACCCCAGAGGAACCCGTATTTTCGGGCCCGTGGCCAGAGAGCTGCGCGAGAAGGATTATATGAAGATCCTCTCCCTGGCTCCGGAAGTACTGTAAGGAGGACGCTATGAATACACTCAATGTGAAAAAGGGCGATACCGTCATAGTGCTTTCCGGCAAAGATAAGGGCAAGAAGGGCAAGGTCCTTTCCACCCATCCCGCCGCTGGCAAAGTGGTGGTGGAAGGTGTCAACTTCGCCACAAAGCATGTGAAACCCCGCAAGCAGGGCGATCCCTCCGGCATCATGAAGCAGGAGACCCCCATCCGCGCTTGCAAGGTGATGCGCGTTTGCCCCAAGTGCGATAAGCCCACCAGAGTCAAACATCAGATTCTTGCCTCCGGCGAGAAGGTCAGAGTCTGCGCAAAATGCGGCGAGACCATATAACGGGAGGAGGAAGAGACAATGGCTAATATCGCTGAGGAAAAGTATGTGCCCCGGCTGAAGGCAAAGTACCAGAGCGAAATCGCTCCGGCCCTGATGAAGAAATTCGCCTACAAGAGCCCCATGCAGATCCCCAAGCTGGATAAGATCACAGTGAATGTCGGCTGCGGCGAAGCCCGCGACAACTCCAAGGCTCTGGACGCTGTGTGCAACGATCTGGCTAAGATCACCGGCCAGAAGGCCCTGGTCACCAAGGCTAAGAAGTCTGTGGCTAACTTCAAACTGCGTGAAGGTATGCCCATCGGCGCCAAGGTCACCCTGCGTGGCGACCGTATGTGGGAGTTCCTGGATCGGTTCTTCAATGTGGCTCTGCCCCGTGTCCGCGACTTCCGCGGCATCAATGCCAACGGCTTCGACGGCCATGGCAACTATGCTGTGGGCGTGAAAGAGCAGCTGATCTTCCCGGAGATCGAGTATGACAAGATCGACAAGATCCGCGGCATGGACATCGTGTTCACCACAACCGCACAGAACGATGAAGAGGCAAGAGAGCTGCTCACACTGCTTGGCGCTCCCTTCGCCAGATAAGAGGGAGGATTGTTGGCATGGCTAAAAAGTCTATGGTTTTGAAGCAGCAGCGCGGCAGCAAGTTTTCCACCAGAAACTACAACAGATGCAAAATCTGCGGCCGCCCTCATGCCTATCTGCGCAACTACGGCATCTGCCGTATCTGCTTCCGTGAGCTGGCTTACAAGGGCCAGATCCCTGGCGTGCGCAAGGCCAGCTGGTAAAAAACGAGGGGCAACCCCCGTTTGTATGTGAAAGGGGCCTTATGGCCCCGCCCAAAGAAAAGTGGAGATGGCAAGCCAATCTCTAACTTCTGCAAGGAGGATAATAAATGGTTATTACAGACCCTATTGCCGATATGCTGACGCGTATCCGCAACGCCACATCCGCCCGCCACAGCACTGTGGATGTGCCCACCTCGGGCATGAAGCGGGCCATCGCCCAGATCCTGCTGGACGAAGGCTACATCAAGGCCTTCGAACTGGTGGATGACGGCGCCCAGGGCATGATTCATATCACGCTGAAAAGCAACAAGGAAAAAGCGATCTGCGGCCTGCGCCGCGTGTCCAAGCCCGGCCTGCGCGTCTATGCCGGCGCCGACGAGCTGCCCCGCGTGCTCAAGGGCCTGGGTATTGCGATCGTTTCCACATCCAAGGGCATCATGACCGACAAGAAAGCTCGCGAGCTGAATGTCGGCGGCGAAGTCCTGGCATTTGTCTGGTAAGGGAGGATAACGGAATATGTCCAGAATTGGTAAACTGCCCGTTAGCATCCCCGCCGGTGTCACCGTGGATGTCAAGGGTAATGTGGTGCATGTGAAGGGCCCCAAAGGGGAACTGACACAGGAAATGCACAAGGATATGCTCATCGCTGTGGAAGACGGCCATGTGGTTGTCAAGCGCCCCAGCGAGGCTAAACTGCACAAGTCGCTCCATGGCCTGACCCGCACCCTGATCGCCAACATGGTGGAAGGTGTGGAAAAGGGCTACAGCAAGGAGCTGGAAGTCAACGGCGTTGGTTATCGTGTGGCCAAGCAGGGTAAGCAGCTGGTGATGAACCTGGGTTATTCTCATCAGGTGATCATGGACGAGATCCCCGGTATCACCATCGATGTACCTGCCCCCAACAAGATCATCATCTCTGGCCCCAACAAGCAGATGGTTGGCCAGTTCGCCGCTGAAGTGCGGGAAAAGAGACCGCCTGAACCCTATAAGGGCAAAGGCATCAAATATGCTACCGAGGTCGTGCGCCGCAAGGAAGGCAAGGCCGGCGGTAAGAAGAAATAAGGGGGGTGCGCATCAATGGTTAAGAAGATCGATAAGAACGCTCAGCGCCTGAAGCGGCACAAGAGAGTGCGCGCCAACATTTCCGGCACCGCCGAGAGACCCCGCCTGGATGTGTTCCGCAGCGCGAACCACATCTATGCACAGGTCATCGATGATGCCAACGGTGTCACTCTTGTTTCTGCCTCCTCCACCGAAAAGGACTTCGGTTCTTACGGCGGCAATAAGGAAGCGGCCAGAAAGGTCGGCCAGATCGTGGCCGAGCGCGCTAAAGCCAAGGGGATCAGCGTCGTGGTGTTCGACCGCGGCGGCTACCTCTACCACGGCCGCGTCAAAGAACTCGCAGAGGGCGCCCGCGAGGGCGGACTCCAGTTTTAATGGGAGGTAGAATATGGCTCGTATGATAGATGCAAGCACATTGGAGCTGCAGGAGAAAGTTGTCTCCCTGAACCGTGTTTCCAAAACCGTGAAGGGCGGCCGTATCTTCAAGTTCGCGGCTCTGGTTGTGGTTGGTGACCAGAACGGTATCGTGGGCTACGGCCTGGGCAAGGCTTCCGAAGTGCCCGATGCCATCCGCAAGGGCATCGAAGATGCCAAAAAGAACCTCGTCCGCATCTCCCTGGAGGGCACAACCATCCCCCACGAGGTGCTGGGCACCTTCGGCGCCGGCAAGGTGCTGATGAAGCCCGCCGCTCCCGGTACCGGCGTGATCGCCGGCGGCGCTGTCCGTGCCGTTGTGGAAATGGCCGGCATCAAAGACATCCGTACCAAGAGCCTGCGGAGCAACAACCCGCAGAATGTCGTGGCCGCCACTATGGAAGGCCTGAAGTCGCTCCGGGATGCGGAACAGGTGGCTGCTGCCCGTGGAATCCCCACCGAGCAGCTGGCGAAATAAGGAGGGGAATCTGAATGGATAATCTGAAGATCACTCTCAAAAAGAGTCTGTCCGGCAGACTGCAGAAGCATATCGCCACAGCCAACTCCCTGGGCCTCAAGCGCCCCGGGGATGTGACTGTGCAGCCCAATAACGCTCAGACACAGGGAAAGATCGCCCTCATCGGCTACCTGCTCTCTGTGGAGACCTGCGAATAGGAGGTGCGCCCCATGAAATTGCATGAACTCTCTCCGGCGCCCGGCTCCAACCAGGAGCCCAAGCGCAAGGGCCGGGGCATCGGCACCGGCAACGGCAAGACTGCCGGCCGGGGTCATAAAGGCCAGTGGGCCAGAAGCGGCGGCGGCGTGCGCCCCGGGTTTGAAGGCGGCCAGATGCCGCTGGCCCGGCGTCTGCCTAAGCGCGGCTTCAACAACAAGGTGTTTGCCAAGCATTATGCCGAAGTGAATGTGGCAGCCCTCAACGCCTTTGAAGACGGCGAGACCATCTGCGTGGTGGCCATGCTGGAAAAGGGCCTGATCGGCAAAGCCTGCGACGGCGTAAAAGTGCTGGGCAACGGCGAACTGAAAAAGAAGCTGACCGTCAAGGCCGCCGGCTTCAGCAAATCCGCCAAGGAGAAGATCGAAGCAGCCGGAGGCAAGGCGGAGGTGGTCTAAGCCATGATAGAAACCATTAAAAATGCGTGGAAGATCCCTGATCTGCGGCGGAAGCTGCTGTTCGTGGTCTTTGCGCTGGTGATCTTTCGTTTTGGCTATGCCATTTATGTGCCTTATGTAGATACCGAGGCTCTGGCCGATGTGTTCAAACAGTACAGCGACACCCTGCTGGGCTATTTCAACACTCTGTCCGGCGGCGGCTTTTCTCAAGCCTCCATCTTTGCCCTGTCGGTATATCCCTATATCAACTCTTCCATCATCATGCAGCTTCTGCAGGTGGCCATCCCGGCCCTGGAGCGCATGGTGAAGGACGGCGGTGAGGAAGGCCGGAAAAAGCTGGCTTCCATCACCCGTTATGTGACCATCGCCCTGTCTTTGCTCATGGGCTGGACCTATTATATTATGCTGCGCACCAGCGGCGTTCTGACCCGCACCGATCTGTGGAGTGCCATCGTTATCATCCTGACCTTCACAGCCGGTTCCAGCTTCATCATGTGGCTGGGTGAGCAGATCAACTCCAAAGGTGTGGGCAACGGCATTTCCCTCATCCTGTTCGCTTCCATCGTTTCCCGCGGTCCTTCCGCGGTGATGAGCATCATCAACGGTCTGAAGAGCGGCAGCATGAATGTGATTTCGGTCATCGTCATTTTGGTGGTGGCCGTGGCCATGATCGCCTTTATCGTGTTCATCACAAACGCCGAGCGGCGCATCCCCATCCAGTATGCCAAGCGGATGGTGGGCCGCAAGATGTACGGCGGTCAGTCCACCCATCTGCCTATGAAGGTGAATATGTCCGGCGTGATGCCCGTCATCTTCGCTTCTTCCATCGTCACCTTCCCGGGCACCATCATCCAGTTCCTCAATCCGGAGGAAGGCTCCTTCTGGAGCAATTTCGGCAAGGCCTTCAGCCAGGGCAGCCTGGCCTATATCATCGTTTATGCCTTGCTCATCGTGGGCTTTGCTTATTTCTATGCCACCATTCAGTTCAACCCCATCGAGGTCAGCAACAACCTCAAGCGCAATGGCGGCTTTATCCCCGGCTTCCGTCCGGGCAAACCCACCACCGATTTCATTGCCAAAGTGCTGGGTAAGATCACCCTCATGGGCGCTCTGTTCCTGGGCATCGTGGCCATCCTGCCTCTGATCATGAGTAACATCAAGGGTCTGGGCGGTCTGGCCATCGGCGGCACTTCGGTGCTGATCCTGGTGGGCGTCGCGCTGGAAACTGTCAAACAGATCGAAGCGCAGATGCTCATGCGTCACTACAAGGGCTTCCTTGAATAAAACGCGCCCCTTTATGGGACAGTGGAGGCTTTGAAATGAAACTTGTGATTCTCGGGGCGCCTGGCGCCGGAAAGGGGACCCAGGCCGGCCTGCTGGCAGACCGGCTGGGAATCCCCACCATCTCCACCGGCAATCTGCTCCGCGCTGCCATGCAGCAGGGAACAGAGTTGGGGAAACAGGTGAAAGAGGCCATGGATGCCGGCAAGCTGGTATCCGATGAGCTGATCATCCAGCTGGTGAAGGAGCGTCTGGGTCAGGAGGACTGTAAAAACGGTTATCTCCTGGACGGCTTCCCCCGCACGCTGGCTCAGGCCAAGGCACTGAGTGGCTTTGCGAAGATCGACGGTGCGCTGTCCATCGAGGTCAGCGATTCGGAGATCGAGCATCGCATGGAAGGCCGGCGCATTTGTTCCCAATGCCAGGCCACCTACCATGTGGAAGACAATCCGCCCAAAGTCGAAGGGATTTGCGACAAATGCGGCGGTCAGCTGGTCATCCGCAAGGATGATACCCACGATGTGGTGGAAAACCGGCTGCACATCTACCATGAGGAAACCGAACCCGTGAAGGAATATTACCGTCAGGAAGGCCTTTTGCTGGCGGTACGCGGACAGAAAAAGCTGGCGGATACCACGCAGTTGGTGTTCGACGCATTGGGGATATCCTTATGATCACCATCAAATCCAAACACGAACTGAAAATCATGCAAAAGGCGGGACAGATCAGCAAGGCGGCACTCCTCGCCGCCGGCGATCTGGTCGCGCCGGGTGTTACCACCCGCCAGCTGGACGAAGCAGCCCGCAGAGTGATCGAGAAGGCTGGGGCCAAACCCGCCTTTCTGGGTTACGGCGGCTTTCCCGCCACCATCTGCTGCTCGATCAACGATGAAGTGATCCATGGCATCCCGGGTGACCGGGTGATCCAGGAGGGCGACATCGTCAGCATCGATACGGGTGCGATCTATGAGGGCTATTACGGAGACAACGCCGCCACTTTCGGGGCGGGGAAGATTTCGGAAGAAGCCCAGAAGCTGATCGATGTAACACGGCAGAGCTTCTATGAAGGTATCAAATTTGCCCGGAAAGGGCAAAGAATCTCCGATATTTCCCATGCCATCGGCGCTTACTGTGAAGCAAGAGGCTATGGCGTGGTGCGGGAGTTTGTGGGCCACGGCATCGGAACAAAGATGCACGAGGCGCCGGAGATCCCCAACTTTGGGGCGCCGGGCCACGGTCCGCGGTTGATGCCCGGGATGACCCTGGCCATTGAGCCCATGATCAACATGGGCACATGGAAGGTGAAGGTGCTCCCCGACGGCTGGACGGTCAAGACATTGGACGGCAGCCTGTCGGCCCATTACGAGAACACCGTTCTCATCACTGAGGGCGAGCCGATCATACTGACTTCTGTGGGAGACTGAAATGGCCCCGGATATGGAAAGATCGGACATTGTGCTGTCGCAGCAGGGCCGGGACAAAGGCCGGCTGCTGATGGTGCTTGATACAGATGCCGAATATCTGCTGCTGGCCGATGGCCGGCGCCGCAGAGTCGAACGCCCCAAGCGCAAGAAAATACGCCATGTGTCCTTTGTGGCCAAAAGCCGCAGCGAAGAGGGCCGGCGGCTGCGCCAGGGCGAAAAATTGTCAAACAGTGAAGTCCGCAGGGCGCTGCGTCAAGAAGAGGCGCCCACCAATGCAGAATAACCGAGGAGGTAATTTCGTTTGGCAAAAGAAGATATGATCGAAGTGGAAGGTACCGTTATAGAGGCGTTGCCAAATGCTATGTTCCAGGTGGAGCTGGCCAACGGACACAAGGTGTTGGCTCACATCTCGGGCAAGCTGAGGATGAACTTCATCAAGATCCTGCCGGGCGATAAAGTCACCCTGGAGATGTCCCCCTACGATCTCTCCCGGGGCAGGATCACATGGCGGTTCAAATAAGGGAAGCTTTCTCCCATCATTTGCCGCTGAGACAGGAGGTATACAGATTATGAAAGTGAAACCGTCGGTTAAACCCATCTGTGAAAAGTGCAAGATCATCCGCAGAAAGGGCCGCGTCATGGTCATCTGCGAGAACCCCAAACACAAACAGAGACAGGGCTGATAAATACACAGGAGGTGCTGAAATAAATGGCTCGTATTGCCGGTGTTGACCTTCCCCGCGAAAAAAGAGTGGAGATCGGACTGACTTACATCTTTGGAATCGGCCGCTCCCTTTCCAATGAAATCCTGGAGAAGACCGGTGTGAATCCTGACACCAGAGTCAAGGATCTCACCGATGACGAAGTGGCCAAGCTGCGTGACATCATCGAGCACAGCTATCAGGTCGAAGGCGACCTGCGCCGCGAAAACGCAATGAACATCAAACGGCTGGTGGAAATCGGTTCCTATCGTGGCGTCCGCCACAGAAAGGGCCTGCCTGTGAGAGGGCAGCGCACCAAGACCAATGCCAGAACACGCAAAGGTCCCAAGAAGACCATCGCCAACAAGAAGAAGTAAGGAGGGGCGAGACGAATGGCTAAAGCACAAGCTGCGAAGAAGGGCGCGACCAAGAAGCGCCGCGAACGCAAGAATATCGAAAAGGGTGCGGCCCATATCCGCGCCTCTTTCAACAACACCATTGTGACCATCACCGATCTGGGCGGCAACGCCCTGTCTTGGGCTTCCTCCGGCGGCCTCGGCTTCCGGGGTTCCAGAAAGTCCACTCCCTTTGCTGCTCAGACAGCAGCGGAGACCGCAGCCAAGGCTGCTATGGAGCATGGTCTGAAGACCGTTGAGGTCTATGTGAAGGGTCCTGGTTCCGGCCGTGAAGCCGCCATCCGTGCCCTGCAGGCCGCTGGTCTGGAAGTCACCATGATCAAGGATGTGACTCCCATCCCCCACAACGGCTGCCGCCCGCCCAAGAGAAGAAGAGTTTAATCGGAGGTGTTTTGATCAATGGCGAGATATACAGACGCAACCTGCCGCATTTGCCGCAGAGAGGGCGAGAAACTCTTTCTGAAGGGCGACAGATGTTATAGCGATAAGTGCGCTCTGGCCCGCCGGGCCTATGCCCCCGGCCAGCACGGCCAGGGCCGTAACCGGAAGCTGAGCGAGTATGGCATGCAGCTGCGGGAGAAGCAGAAGGCCAGAAAGTACTATGGCGTTCTGGAAGGTCAGTTCGAAGGCTATTTCGAGCTGGCCACCAAGAAGCAGGGCATGACCGGTGAGAACCTGCTGAAGATTCTGGAAAGCCGTCTGGACAATGTGGTCTATCGCGCCGGCTTTGCTATGAGCCGTCCCGAAGCCCGTCAGCTGGTGAAGCATTCCCATTTCACCGTCAACGGCAAGAAGGTCAACATTCCTTCCTATCTGCTCAAGGCCGGCGATGTGGTCGCTATCCGTGAGAAGAGCATGAGCCTGGACAAGTTCAAGGCTGTCATTGAGGCCAACAGCTCCAAGCCCGCTCTGAACTGGCTGAGCGTTGACCGGGCCAAGGGTACCGCTACTGTTGTGAACCTGCCCAACCGGGACGAGATCGATCTGCCCGTGCAGGAACACCTGATCGTGGAATTGTACTCCAAATAACCCGAACCCTCATTGACAATCACACAGGCAACTTTAACGATAGGAGGGTATTCTGATGATAGCGATTGAAAAGCCCCGCATTGAGTGCGCCGATTCTCTGGAGGATGGTTCCTACGGCAAATTTGTCGTGGAGCCTCTGGAGCGGGGGTATGGCACCACCCTCGGCAACTCGCTCCGCCGTATATTGCTCTCCTCGCTGCCCGGCACAGCCGTGACCACCATCAAGATCGATGGGGTGCAGCATGAGTTTTCCACGATCCCGGGCGTCAAAGAAGATGTGACAGAGATCGTTTTGAATGTGAAAGGCATTATCGCCAAGCTGCACAGCGAAGGCGAAAAGACCGTTTACATCGAAAGTTCCAACCCGGGGCTGGTGACAGCCGGCGACATCCGCTGCGACAGCGATGTGGAGATCCTCAACCCGGATCATCCCATCTGCACGCTGATGCCCGACGCCAAATTCACCATGGAGCTGACCCTCAATCACGGCCGCGGCTATGCCCTGGCCGAGCGCAATAAGCCCGCCCAGCCGGTGATCGGCCTGATCCCGGTGGATTCCCTCTATACTCCCGTCTATAAGGTCAATTATGTGGTGGAAAACGCCCGCGTAGGCGATATGACCGACTATGACCGGCTGACACTGGAAGTATGGACTGACCGGACCATTGCCGCCCGGGACGCGGTTTCGCTGGCTGCCAAGATCCTCACAGACCATCTGAGCCTGTTTGTGGATCTCTCCGATGAGATCGGCAGCAAGACAACGGTGGTGGAAAAGAGCGAAACCACCCAGGATAAAGTGCTGGAGATGACCATTGAAGAGCTGGATCTGTCGGTCCGTTCCTTCAACTGTCTCAAGCGCGCCGGCATCAACACCGTTGCCGACCTGATCAATACTTCGGAAGAAGATATGATGAAAGTGCGCAACCTGGGCCGCAAGTCCCTGGAAGAGGTCATCAAAAAGCTGGATGATATGGGCCTGAAGCTCAGCTCCGGCGACAACAACTGATCGACAGCGCCGGCATCGGGGCTCAAGGCCCCGATGTCGGGAGACCGCCCCCTCCAGAGCCTCGGGCTTTGGGGCGGAGCATATAAGGAGGTAAAATTATGCCAGGAACCCGCAAACTCGGCAGACCCACCGACCACCGCAAGGCGATGCTGCGCGCCATGGTCACCTATCTGCTGGAGAACGGAAAGATCGAGACCACCGTCACTCGCGCCAAAGAGGTGAGACCTCTGGCCGAAAAGATGATCACACTGGGCAAGAAGAACACTCTGGCTGCCAAGCGCCAGGCTTTTGCCTTTATCACCAAGGAAGCCGTCGTCAAGAAGACCTTTGACGAAATCGCTCCCAAATATCAGGACCGCAACGGCGGTTATGTGCGCATCACCCGCATCGGGCCCAGAAGAGGCGACGGCGCGGAGATGGCCATTATCGAGCTGATCTGATTCTTTCGCAGAAAAGCCAGGAAGGGATTGTCCCGAGCATGATGCCATCGGGACAATCCCTTATTTTATTTTCCCAAACAAAAAAGACGCTTTCATGTGAAAGCGTCTTTTCTTTATCGCCGGGCGTCTTTCCGCACAAAAGGCGGAAAAACCTTGGGGGAGGTAAGGGCTTGGTACAAATGAGGACGGCGGTAGGCGTTGCCGTGTACTTCGGTTTCCCGATACCAGCGCATCTGATCCAAGGGGAAGGGGGCCAGATAAATGCCTTCGCCTTCTCCGGCCTCCACCACCAGCGTATCCCGGCCTTCTACCTGACCATTTTCCCGCTCCAGATAGGCCATGCCGTCAAAGGCGGTGGAATGGCCGTTGCAGTCCGGGTGTCCCATGGGATAGTTGACTGTGGCGATGCCCAGCATGTTTTCATAGGCCCGGCCCCGCAGCTGGGAAATGCGGTTGATCTCCATGGGGCAGGCATTGGGGGTCAGAATGATTTCTGCACCGCCCAGCATCAGCAGCCGGGCGCTTTCGGGAAATTCCCGGTCATAGCAGATCATGCATCCAACCTGTACAGGGCCTTTGGGTGTTTCCAGAGTGGTCACAGGAAAAGAATCCCCAGGAGTCAGGGCACATTCTTCTCCAAAATCACAGGTGTGTACTTTGGCATAATCCAGAACTCTCCGGCCCTGGAAGTCAAAGAGGGCAAAACTGTTGCGGGGAAGGGGAGAAAACTCCTCCAGGTAGGTGATGCCGATGGCCATGGAAAGCTCTTTGGCTAAGCCCTGAAAGGCCTGGAGAAAGGAGTGGTCTTTGGGAATGGCCGGTCCATCTCCCTGGGGAGGAAACGCATATCCGGTACTCCACATTTCAGGGAACAGGGCTATATCGGCCCCCATGCTCCGGGCTTTCCAGCAGGCAGAAAGTCCTTTTTCCAGATTGCCTTCCAATGTGCCAGTGGGCAGAAGCTGAAGCAGTGCAACGACAAGTTCCATGGGCTTTTCCTCCTTTTTTATATTCTGATGGTATCATTTTTCTTCCTGGGGTTCAATACACTCTTTTCCGTGGAAGAAAAGAATGGTATACTGAACAAAAGGAGGGAGAAACAAGATGAAGATCGATTTCTCTTTGCTCTATGAAAAGGCCCGTCAGGCGGCGGGACATCGGGTTTTGACCCCTTATACCGAAGCTGGCAGCGTGGGGGCAGCCATCCTGACCAAAAGCGGGAAGATCTATACCGGTGTCAACATTGATACGGCCTGCTCCATGGGATTTTGTGCCGAGCATGCGGCGGCGGCCGCCATGGTGACTGCCGGAGAATGTGAGATCGCCGCTGTGGCAGCGGTGGACGACAAAGGGGATGTGGTACCTCCCTGCGGAAGATGCCGTCAGTTTTTGGTACAGCTGGGGCCGGAGAATGAAAAGCCCCAGGTGCTGGTGGAAAAAGACAAAGTGATGCTTTTGGAAGAACTGCTGCCCTACGATTGGCGGAAAGTTCGTCCCAGAGATTAAAAAAACGGAGAACCCTTTGGGTTCTCCGTTTTTTTGTAGGATGCAATTATTTTTCACTGACCAGCAGGTTGTAAGTGGTGAAGTACCACTGTCCGCCGATCTGGGTCACATAGGTGGAGCCGGTCATGGTTTTGCTTCCATTATCCCCGGTGATCTTCACATCAAAGTCTACCAGGTTGACAGTGGCCGCCTTGGGGAAATCATCCTGCACCGACTTCAGTTTTTCCGATCCGGCGTTTTCGCTTTGGTTGATGGTCACTTCCACCTGGAGATTTTCACCCAGTTCCTCCTGCATCTGCTGGCGGTAGGACAGATAGATGCTGCTGCTGACGCCGCCCATGGTGCTCACTTGCTCAAAAGCATCCCGCAGCTCTTCCGGCATACAGGAAGAAAGCTCATTCAAATCGCCGGCGTACAGGTTGTAATAGTATTTTTGCAGCAGTTTCTGGGGGTTGGACTGTTCTCCCCGCACAGAGGGAAGGATCAGGAAGATCACAGCGGCGGCTACCAGCAGAAGAATGACCACCAGCGGGATCAGAAATACCCATTTGGAATGTTTTTTCTCCGGCTCTTTGGCCTGGACAGTAATTTTGCGCATAAATAACCACCTTTTCTAAGGCCGCCGGGATCATACGGGGGCCTGGTCTGTGTTCAAAAGCAGGGGCACGGCCTGACGCAGCGAAGTCAGCTGTTCCATGGCCTGGGCCCGACTGTGGCTGTGAGCCAGCAGATAGCATTTGATCTTGGGCTCGGTGCCCGAAGGGCGAATGGCCAAAGCGGTGCCGCTCACCAACTCATAGTATACCATATCGGCACCCCGGAGGGAAAGGGGTTTTGTTTCATTTTCAGTCAAAGAATGACAAAGTCCGCTTTTGTAATCCCGCCAGCAGGCCACCGGCAAAGAGCCAAGATGCCGGGGCGGATGCTGCCGCAGCTGCTGCATGGTCTGGGCCATGCGGGCCTGGGCGTTTTCACCGGAAAAGGACAGAGAGATGGCATCTTCCAGATAGCAGCCGAAGGCGGCGAAAAGCTGCCCCAGCCGATCCAGGGGCGATTGTCCCTTGGCCAGGAGGCAGGCGGCCAGGTGGCAGAAGGCCAAGGCGGCGGCCAGGCCGTCTTTGTCCCGGCAGTGAGAGCCGATCATGCAGCCGATGGCCTCTTCAAAGGCAATGATGCACCGGCCTTTTCCTTCCTGCTCCAGCTGGCAGGCCAGGGGAGCCATGTTTTTAAAACCGGTGAAAGTGTCGATGCACTGGGCGCCGTGGCTTTGGGCAATGGCCGCGGCCAGCTTGGTGGTGACGATGCTTTTGATCACCAGGGGCGGAAGGGGAGAAGCTTGGTGATCCTCCAAGGCAGAAAGGAGAAAATCCGTAAGAAGAGAACCGGCCTGATGGCCGGACAGGCTGTGGTATTCCCCTTGGTGCAGCACCTGAAAGGCTACCCGGTCGGCGTCAGGATCGGTGGCGATGATCAGGTGGGCGCCGATGCGCCGGGCTTCTTCCAGGGCCAGGTGAAAGGTCTCCGGGTTTTCCGGGTTGGGGGCCGGTGCTGTGGGAAAAGTGCCGTCCGGCTCCATTTGGGAAGAGACGCAGTGCAAATCGGTAAACCCCTGTTCTTTCAGCAGCCGGGGAAGGAGCAGGCCGCCCACTCCATGAAGGGGTGTATAGACGATGCGCAGCCGGGCCCGGTCCTCCGGCAGAGAAACGGGGGGAATGTCTTGGATCAAAGCATCCAGATAGGTTTTGTCAGTTTCCTCTCCCAAGGGAATCACCAAAGAGGCATCCCCTTTTGGCAGAGCACAGGGCAGGGAGATGCGGGCCATTTCCTGGCTGACGGCGGCACATTCTTCGTCGGTGAGCTGGGCCCCGGTATGGGAATACAGCTTACATCCGTTATATTTCTTTGTATTATGACTAGATGTAATATTCATTCCACCGGCGGCGCCGGTGTGGATGACGGCAAAGGAAAGTTCCGGCGTGGGGCGAGGCTCGGTGAAAAAGTGTACCGGGATGCCCAGGGAAGTGAAGGCCTGCTGGGCGGCCTGAGCCAGTTCAGGGCTGCTCAGGCGGCAGTCCCGGCACAGGCAGATTCCTTTTTGCCGAACTTCTTCCCCTTGGGAGGACAGGAGAAAGCGGCCAAAGGCCAAAGCGGCCTGGGTGATGGTAAAGCGGTTGACTCCGCCAGGCCCCAGAGCGGCAATTCCCCTGAGTCCGGCAGTGCCGAAGGAAAGGGCAGACTGAAAAGTGGGGCTAAGAGTCTCTGGAGAAGAACTCGAGAGGGTATTTTTTTCATCCTGGGAAAGAAAGGGGCTTTGGAGCCACTGATCCAGGGCTGTTTTCCAGTTTTCCATCATCACAATGACCTCCTGAAAAAGGGGATGTTGTGCTTTTATCATACCATGTTCCGGAAAAAAGAGCCAGGCGTCAAAAAAACTTTACGGGAAATTGCTTTTCAAAGGAAGGAAAAGCAGGTAAAATAAGGGTGGAATAATAAATGGAGTGAAGAAAAATGAAAGCAACACAGTATATTACAGTGGATATGGGGCCGGGGAAGCGGATCGCCCTGGTGGCCCATGACAACATGAAGCAGGAAATGATCGATTGGGCCACAGAGCACCGGCAGGAGCTTTCCCAGCATACCTTGTGCGGCACCGGCACCACCGCCGGGCTGGTCAGCCGGGCCACCGGTCTGACGGTCACCGGCTATCGCAGCGGCCCCCTGGGAGGCGATATGCAGCTGGGAAGCCGGATCACCGAAGGGGAGATCGATCTGATGGTCTTTTTCTGGGACCCCCTGACCCAGCAGCCCCACGACCCGGATGTGAAAGCTCTTCTGCGTATTGCCGCTTTGTATAATATCCCGGTGGCTACCAACCGGGCCACCGCTGATTTCCTCTTGTCCTCTCCGCTGATGCACGAGACATACCCCCGGCGGCTGATGGACTTTTCCCAGCATATGCAGGCCCGTATTGGAGACTGAACAAAACGGCCCTTCCTTTGTGCAAAAAGGAAGGGCTGTTTTTTCGTTTTAATATCCCAGGTCTTTCACGGTATCCTGGAGCAGTTCTTTTTGGGAAAGGGGGGCTGCACTCAGAAGGAGCGTATTCTCAATGCGGGAATAAACATAGAAGATGTCTTTGTAGACAAAGGATTCCCGCTGTGTATGCTGGGAAGAAGAGGAGGAGCGGCTTTGGATCGTCCCTTCGGCTTTATCCCAGTTGCTTTGCAGCAGGACAAAGGCAGAACGGGCCTGACCTTCTTCGGAAAAGGAAAAAAACTGTACATAGCAGCCATCCTTGCTGGCCTCCCAGGCTTCCTCTGTTCCTGTATATGTAAGGATCGGCTGGGACAGAAGATACCCTTCCTCTTCCATCTGCTGAGCAAATTCCTGAGGAAGCAGGGGTGTGGGGGAAAAGAAGGTGAAAAAAGCCCAGATGGCCCCGGCCGAGAGGAGCAAAAGGGAACCTGCGATGATGGCGGCCCATTTCCAGGCCCTTTTGAAACCGGCTGCGTTCTGGGGATTCTTTTCCGGGTGTTCTTGCAGCAGGCGATCCAGCTCCTCCTGGGCCTCCGGGCCGAAAGCCTGAGCGATCCAGTGAGGATCGTATTTGTCGTTGTTTTTGTTGAAGGAGTAGGCCCGGCGTTTTTCCATGGAATACTTGGCGGCCCGTCCCGGTTGGGTGAAGGAAGCGGCATCGATATAGATGGTGAAAAAGCTGAGGATGGGCAGCAGATGCCGGTAGCCTTCCAGCAAGTGGAGGTAATAAATATCCAGCAGATCCCAGGTGTCCAGGGGCTTGGTGATCTGGGCGATCTGCCGTCCTTCCTGAAAGATGCTCACCACATAGATCTTTCCTATAGACCGGGGATAGCAGTCGTATTGTTCTTCCCCATAGCAAATGGTCAGCTGGGAGGTGAGCAGGCCGTCGATCTGGGTATAGAAAGAACCCTGCTGCTGGCCGGTTTCGTCCAAGACCTGGTATTCCTCCACTTTGGCCGAGGTGCCCAGAAGGAATTTGTATTTGGTAAGACTGCGAAGGGCGTTGTCCAGCAGCTGGTAGGAAGTGTGGTAAAGGGGTTGGCCCTGGGCGTCGGAAAAGGTGAGCCGGCGCATTTTTTCTGCCTCCAGGGGCAGGCGCAGGTCGGCCCAAGGGGTCTGGGCCTGAAAGAGGAGCTGCCCTTGTTCCTCCACCTGGAAGAGATTTTGGCCCCTTGATTTGGTTTGCCGGATGGTCACAAGCATGGGTCTTCTCCTCTCAATGGTATTTTTAAACAGTATAGCATAGGGATCAAAGGATTTCCATCATCGGATGCAATAAAATCCCTTTGGCCCATTGCAAATCGCAGCGCCAGCGAGTAAACTAAAGGCAGGGGGTTTTTGCCCCAAAACGCCGGACCGTGGGCCGGAGAAAGAGGAAAAAATATGCTGAAACTGCTGAAAAACTGCGATGTATACGCTCCCAAACACCTGGGGATGCGGGATGTTCTGCTGGCTGGAGACAAGATCATGAAGGTGGCCGAGAAGATCGAAGGCTACGAGGGCCTGGATGGGGTGGAGGTCATGGATCTCCATGGCGCCATTGTCACCCCCGGCCTCATCGACATCCATGTCCATGTGACAGGCGGTGGCGGGGAACAGGGCTACCATAGCCGCACCCCGGAGCTCAACCTGAGCGAGCTGATCCGCAGCGGCGTCACCACTGTGCTGGGTCTGCTGGGTACCGACGGCACCTCCCGCAGCCTGGAAAATCTGCTGGGCAAGGTCACTGCGCTGGAGACCGAAGGCATCAGCACCTATATGCTCACCGGTTCCTATCAGTATCCCACCGTCACCCTCACCGGCAGTGTGCTGCGGGACATCATGCTCATCGATAAGATCATCGGCGCCAAGCTGGCCATGAGCGATCACCGCAGCTCCACCATCACCGATGACGAAATGACCCGTCTGGCCAGTGATGTAAATATGGGCGGTATGCTCAGCGGCAAGGCCGGATTGCTCACCATCCATACCGGCGTGCGGGAAGGGATGCTGGATCCCATCTTCCGGGCGCTGGAAAAATCCGATGTGCCCATCGAAACCTTCCTGCCCACCCATGTGGGACGGAACTACAAGCTGCTGGACGAGGCCATCAAACTGTCCAAAATGGGCGGCAACTTTGACCTGACAGCCCACGGTTCGTTGAAGGAGGATGGAGAGAGCGCCGCCGATATGGTGGCCTACTGCATCAAAAAGGGTGTGGATCTGGATCATCTGTCCATGTCCTCCGACGGCAACGGCAGCCAGCCCCGTTTTGACGAAAACGGCCGGTGCATCGGCCTGACCTATGTGAGCCCGGCGGTGCTGCTGTATGAACTGCGCCGGGGCGTGCTGGAGCTGGATGTGCCCCTGGAGGAGATGCTGCGCATCTTCACCACTTCTCCCGCTCTGCGGCTGGGAAAAGAAGGGGTCAAGGGCTGCATTCAGGAAGGGGCCGACGCCGATCTGTTGGTGTTGGACAAAGAGCTGAACATTTCCTCGGTGATTGCCAAGGGCAAACTGGCGATGTGCGAGGGCAAGGTGCTGCTGAAGGGCACCTTTGAGGAATAAGAAGGAATCACGAAGGGCCTGCTGCAATTTGCAGCAGGCCCTTTTTGTTTTTCAGAGAAAGAGGAGAAAAATGGATGGACGGATGAGGAAAAGGATGGTATGCTAAACATAGGGTAAGTGAGCCATTTGGATGCACACTGAGTTAATTTTTTCAAAAGGCAGGAGGGATGGATATGAAGAAAAACATCATGCAAAAGGTCGGTTGGATTTTTGTGGGGAGCTTTGCAGGGCTTCACCTGCTGCAAGGCCTTGCGGAAATGGTCCGGCGGCAGATGGTCCTCAGCGGCTCGGCAGAGGGTGGAGGCATTGTGTACCGGACCCTGGAGCAAATCAGCACCTTTTTGCGCTATTTCCTGGCGGGCCCCAGCCTTGCGGCCGATCCGCTGACGCCTAAAATATGGCCCCGGGACATTGGTGGCGCCCCTCTCATCGGTTTGTTTGTGGTGGCTATAACGGTATGGCTGCTGGCATATTACGGCTGGAAGCGGACCTATCTTTATTGGGGCGCGGCCCTGGCCCTTTCCATCGCTCTTTGCTTTGCGCTTGATCTGATGGCAGGACCGGGAATTTCTGACCCCGCTATTGGAAGCAAAAACCTGGCAGAAGTCCCCTTGCGGTGCGCCGGGTATGTGATTTTTTATCAGATCCCTGCCTGGCTTTTGTATGAAGGAAGCCGGTATCTCGCCCGGAACATCCAGAAAGAACGAAAAGAGTGATAGGGGGAATCACCATGAAAGGCAAGAAACGAGCCATAGGCGGCTGGATTTTTGCGTTTGTGTTTGTGGCAGTGCAGCTTTTGTACTGTGCACTGGATCTTGGGCGGAAAGTGAGTATGCGTACGCCGCCCTTTGACGACATCGAAACGCCCATGGGGGAGCTGATCGACCAGGTGATCGCCTTTCTCCGCCACTTTCTGGCAGGGCCCAGCCTTGTGTCCTCTCCATCGGAAACATTGGTGCCCCGGGAGATCGGCGGCGCCTGTTTGATCGGTTTGTTTGTGGTGGCGGCAAGCGTATGGCTGCTCAGTCGGTATGGCTGGAAGCGGACCTGTCTCTATTGGGGAGCGGCCCTGGCCCTCAGTTTGCTGCTGTGCAACATCATGGGGAACATGGTGGCCAGCCGGTTTTCCTCTTTGGTGATCTTTCCATGGGAGAGCATCGAGGTGGCCCACCGCAGCGCCGGATATGTGCTGCTGTATCAGATCCCCGCCTGGTTTTTGTATGCCGGTCTGCGCAAGATTTTTCGGGATGCCGGGGAGAGGGAAAAAACAGAATAAGAAAAAGCACCCCTTGGGGTGCTTTTTTCTTGCCTTCCGGCCTTCCGGGTTGGAAGAGGCGCTGAAAAATGGGAAAAAGGCGGGAGCGGCGGCTCCCAGGTTCCGCAACATGCCTCTCTCTGGCTTCCGCTGCTGGGCAAAACGATAAGAGGGGCAAAAAAACATCAAATAGGGATAAATTTTTTCACAAAAAGGTGTACCTTTTGGCATTTGATTCAAAAGCTTGCAATGGTTAGAAAATAGGTAAAAAATTGCTAGACTTTTTCAACTTTCCAATATATAATAGCTTTTGGAAAAAAGCAGATTTCGGCTTGCAAAAAGGTACACCTTTTCATCAAAATAAGGGCGGTATGCGGAACATAGAGCAAGTGAGCCGCTTGAAGGCACATGGGTCGATTGTTCAAAAGGCAAGAGCCATGGGGGCTGGATTGTTGCGTTTGTGAGCGTGCGGCTTTTGTATGGTACATTGGAACTTTTGCGCTGCAATGGAACAAAAACCAAGAGGATGTATTTCCTGAGAGCTCCATTCGGTTTTCGTGACTATGGAGGGGATAGCCATGAAAAATATTGCCAAAAAGAAGAGAAAAATAGGGGGAAACATGATGAAACATCGTATCCTGAGCGGACTGCTCATACTGTCGCTGATTCTTTATTTTATTCCGGACTTTCTTCCGGGAACCGCATTCGCATTGGATCTGGACGAACTGAAGCTTCAGGAAGAATATTTCGATAGTTATTCAGATTCTCCAGAGGGGGTATTTATGTCAGTCGATGCACAAACTGCACGGGAATATCTGCAAATCATGGAAGAGCTCGAGCGCAAAGCCAGCGAAGAGCTTGCTGAGCTCCCTAACCTTACCGACTTCCATGGGGATTCCTATGTGATCCCGCCCTATTTCGTCGAACTGCGCGATTTAGATGGCAACGGATGTGCAGAGCTGCTGGTTGTTGACTTTATTGTTCCTGCCCTGTGGGAATCGGCCGGCGGCTCACCTGGGCAGTCGGCTGGAGTCAATGTTGGTTTTCACATCTATTCTTCTGATGGGCCAATCGGAGGATGGTCGGCAGATATCTTTCATACGGAGTATATGGAGCCCCTCTATGTTATTGATGGGCCGTACATTGTCGCAACATCATCCAGATACTATACCGACTATTCCGCTGGGATTTACAAAATGGAGCAGGGCCAGTTGAAAACGGTATTTGAAACTTTTTACTATGATGATGCTTTGTATTCTTATGGTGAGGACGACATTCAGTATAAATACACTGATTCCGAAGGAAAGGTCTACCAGGAGCAGCTCCCGAGTAGCAGCTCCTCTCATTATCAGGATTTTGACCATATGGAAAATATCCGCCAGAGGGCCGCATCGCTCGGAATCGATATTTCCGAGGATAATAGCTATTCCTATGATATCGATTCTGGCGGAATTGGTGGAGTATCGTATCCGGAGTTAGCGGAAAACAGTGCGGCTCTTATCAAAAACCATCTGGAGCGGATTGTTGCCGTCGCCGAGCAGGAACAGGCCATCCTTCCTCCCACCGATCCCATCTGTCATGACATCACCGATGTCATTTCCCTTTGGGATTTTGCGTTTGACGCCGGTGATTTTGATGTAACGCAGGGCGATCCTATTCCGACAAATTATATATTTGACTGGTTCAGGAAAGAGGATCGCCTGGTCGCTTCCAATCAGGATATGCAGGGGTTGGAAACATTCATCCGTTCTTTGACGCCGGAATATCAGGATCCCATGCGAAGAAACTACGACTACTATTGGACCAACGATACTGCGTATGATTACCTTTTGGTCCATGAGATGGATTTTGATGCGCTCAAGGGATATGTCACAGGTCTGTTTGGCGCAGATTTTGACCTGACTTCCTATCTTCGGCAAGCAGTTCCTTGGCAAGAAGGTGTTTGTTTTCAGCCGGTTGAGGATGCCCAGGGGAAGTGGTACGTTGTAGACGAGGACATCTCCACAGGTATCCCCTGGGAAGAGCACCGGGTTCATACGATTGCAGATGTGGGAGATGGTTTTTATACTGCGTATATGAGTTCGATCTATGGGGATGAGGAGACGGTGTTCGATGAAAGCAGTCATTATATGCTCCTTCGCAAAGCGCCGGAAGATGCTCCTGTGCCGTATCAAATCGTAAAAATGGGGGAAGGACTGCCGAGCACCTCCGAAATCGCCCATGTCAAACAAAGGCTGCTCGAGCCAAATACACAGTATGATTACGAGAAGGTTTCCGGCTTCACAACCCCTCAGGAGTATGTTGATTATCTGGAAGAACAGTTAAAAGGGCTTCAGGGCGAACAGATCAACGAGAAGGGGCGGCAGGAAACCACAAATTATATCCAGTTTCTCTATGAAAATGCAGTATCCGTTTCCCTCTCTGCAAAAAGAAACCGTATTGCTATCACCGGTCAAAGCGTCGAGTCTGCTGTGACCGAGCTGTCCAAGGTACAGCGGCAGGTGGAAGAACTGCTTGAAAAGTATCATGTTACGCTGAATAAAGCCCCCCATCCTTCGATTGCATTATCGGTTTCTCCGCTCAACTGGAAAAAAACGATTCATGTGGAGCTTCGCACCGATCTGGGAGAGAAGCTTGGACAATATTCGATCTCGATTGCATTGGGCGATTCCCGGCATGCGCTGCGCCTGTCCTCCCAAGAGCTTAACGCATTGCTCGATACATACGGCACGCTGGAAATCCAGTTGAAGCAGACCGGCCAGCGCACATATAAGATCTCCTTCCTCGATTCTGAAAATGATACAATCGCAAAATTGAAAACTGCGGTTACCATCGTGCTGCCGGCCGAAAACGAACTATCCACCGTTTTTATCAGCTATGCAAACGGCAACGATAACTGGGGCGGGCAATTTGACGCAGCCAACCGGGCAATCCGATTTGCAACGCCCTATTCCGGCCAATATGAGGTTATCGAAAACGAGGTTGCCATCTCTGATATCAGCGACCTGGATCCCAAAATCCAAAATGCAATCGCTTTTATGGTATCAAAGGGATATTTTACCTTGCAGGACGGAATGTTTCATCCACAGGCTCCGCTCACCCGTTACGATTTCATGCAGGCGCTCGTGGGGATGTTTTTTGCCCTTGACCGAAATTTGAAGACCTCTTTCCCTGATGTGCCGAAAGAGAGTCCATATTATCCTTATGTTGCCTCGGCCGAGGCAAAAGGCATTGCCAAAGGGTTTTCCGACGGAACTTTTTCCGGCGAATTCAATATTACCCGTGAACAGGTCGCAGCACTGGCCGGGCGTACTCTCATCGACCAAAAGGATTATGTCTATCCGCCGGATAATGCTCCCTATCTGACATTTGAAGATGCTGCATCGATCAGTGATTGGGCCAAACAGGATGTTGCTCTGGCTGTTCAGACCGAATTGATTGACAAAACCGGCGTCTTTGAACCGCGGCGTGATATTACCCGCGCCGAAGCGGCCGACCTTTTGTACCGTCTGTTCATGATGCTCTATGAAACGGCACCCATCGCCTCAAAACATCATGCAGACGGCAAAGGACAGTCTATGCCTGACATCCGCATTCCTCTGGCCTGTGCAACGCTCGGCGCAGGCGGCATCGGTTTTTATATTTATAAACGCAAGAAGGGATAAGCGGACGGCGAAAACCACACACACTGAAAAAAGCACCCCGAGGGGTGCTTTTTTTGAGCGTGTCGAAAAAGCGGCTCTCGCCACTTTTTCGAGTTTTTGCAAGGGCTTGCGTGCAGCCGATTGGCCGCTAAAAGCGGTCAATCGGCCACACTTATCCCTTGAGAAGTGCAAAAAGCCAGGCACAGGTCCTGGCTTTTTGCGGATTGATGAGGGGAAGGGCAGCCGATCTTTTTTAGCCAGATCAGTTTTCTGATTTCCCGCCGGGCCGGTTTTTACTTGCGCAGTTCCTTGACGGCTTTTTCGATCCGCTGGCAGGCGTCCTCCACAAAGGTGCGGGGGCAGGCCATGTTCAGACGGCGGAAGCAGGTGCCGGTCTGGCCGAACCAGGAGCCCACATTGGCGGCGATGCCCACCTTTTCGGCAAACCATTTGCCCAGCTCTTCCTCGGTCATGCCCAGGCCGCGGCAATCCAGCCACATCAGATAGGTGGCTTCGTTCATGCGCACTTTCAGTTCGGGGCAGTGCTCGTGGATGAAGTCCACAAAGTACTGGCAGTTGCCACGCAGCACATCGATCAGCTCATCCAGCCACTGCTCGCCTTCGTTGTAGGCGGCGATGGTAGCGGGGCCGGCGAAGATGTTAGCGCTGGCATGGGCCTTGGCCACCTGAGCCTGGAACTTCTTCCGCACTTCCTCGTTGGCAATCAGGATGTTGGAGCCCTGGATGCCGGCCAGGTTGAAGGTCTTGCTGGGGGCGGTGCAGATGATGCAGTTCATCTTGGCGTGCTCGGACACATTGCCGTAGACGATGTGCTCGCCGGAGAAGACCAGATCGTTGTGGATTTCGTCGGCGATGACGAAGATGTTGTGCTTCTCACAGAAAGCGTCCAGCTTCTCCAGTTCTTCTCTTGTCCACACACGGCCGCCGGGGTTGTGGGGGGAGCACAGCAGCATGGCCCGGGTCTTGGGGGTGACTGTTTTTTCCATGGCATCCCAGTCCATGGTGTAATAGCCGTCCTCGTCATGGAGGGGCACATCCAGCAGCACACGGCCTTCATCGGTGGTGGCGCCAAAGAAGGGGCCGTACACCGGAGAGCACATCAGCACTTCGTCGCCGGGCTCGGTGACGGAGTTGACCGCCATATGCAGAGCGGTGACGATGCCGGGAGTGAAGGTGATCCACTCTTTCTGGATCTCATAGTTGTGGCGGCGCTTCATCCAGCCGATGACGGCTTCATAATATTCATCGGTCAAAAAGTCATAGCCAAAGACCAGATTCTGTACTCTCTTCTGCAGAGCGGCCACAATGGGAGGGGCCACAGCGAAATCCATATCGGCGATCCACATGGGCAGCAGGTTTTCTGCCACGCCGCAGCCATAGAGGGCGTCGGCCTTATCCCACTTGATGCAGCCCTGATTTTTACGATGAGGAGCGTTCTTAAAATCGTACATTTCTATCCCTTCCTTGTCTTTTATAGAGATTTTGAATAGGTGTTTAGCATCTAAAGATAGAATATCATTCCACCATCAAAAGTCAATCTTTTTTTGCAGGAGATGGGGGAGCAGGAGGCCTTATCTCAGTGAAAACTCACAGGTACCTTTTTCGCAGATCGGGGGGAAGGCTAGGGTAAAAATCCGCTTGGAAAAAGTCCCGCAGATCGGTGTTCCACAAGGGCCACAAAAAGGCCAAAACATCCACATCTTCGGTGACCATCGCCTGCATCAGGGTGCGGGCCACATTCATCATTTTCCGCTGCTGCAAGGTGGCTTCCTGGGCATATTCCATCAAAAGGTTTTCCAGCAACATGGAAAGAACAGTGGGCAGCAGAGCGTCCTGCACAAGAGACAGACCGTCCAAAACATACCGGCGCACCGCGTTGTTTTGATCCAGTTCCAGCGGAGGAAATTGCTCCTGCTGCAAAAGAAAGGCATCGGACGCTTTACCCTGGGTGAGGGCAATTCGAAAAAGTTCAATAAAATAGCGGAAAAACCGATCATAATCCGGGGTTTTATAGCTGTTTTCGATTTCTGTACTGTTTGGCATCTGGTTTTGTCTCCTTTCCAGCGGATGTGTGGCTGTTGATTTTATGATACAGCAGAGAATGACACAAAGCAACCTGGTTTATAGGCCATCATTTTACAAATCGGCTAAGAAAGCGGCAAAAAGCTGTGTTACAATATTTCTATATGATAAAACAAAATGCAGTAAAGGAGAAAAAGCCAATGATCCCTCTTTATACCGCGGAAGAAACCCGGCGTCTGGAGCAGATGACCTATGAACGGGGCATTTCCTATTTGCAGATGATGGAGAATGCAGGAAGAGCCTGCTGTGAGACTCTCCAGGCCCAGTGGGGCGTGGGAGACAAGCGGGTGTGCGTCATCTGCGGCAAAGGGGGCAACGGAGGCGACGGCTTTGTGTTGGCCCGCCATCTTCAGCTGCGGGGAGCTATGCCTTTTGTCCTTTTGCTTCAGGAACCCGCCCATCCCGATGCCCAGGAGATGTACCGGAGATTGGGCAGCATCCCGGTGTACCGGCTGCCCATAGAGGAAGCAGAGCTGGAAAAGCTTTTGATGGGCAGCGACATTATCGTGGATGCTGTTTACGGCATTGGGATGCGGGGCCAGCTGCCGCCTGCGGTGGCCCATATCTTTTCCCTGTGCGAGAAGAACCCGGCTCAGAAGGCCGCTATCGATATCCCTAGCGGTGTGCGAGGAGACGATGGCAGCCGGGCCGAAGGGGCCTTCCAGGCCCAGGTGACCATCGCCCTGGGATGCTATAAAATCGGCCATTTCTCCCAGCCAGGCAGTGAAAACTGCGGCAAAGTGGTGCTGCGCAGCTTTGGAGAAGAGGAAGAGGACCGGGAAAACTGCGCCACACGAGCCTTTACCGTGACGCCCCGGAGCTGTATTTCCCTGCTTCCGCCCCGGGACCCGGCGGGGAACAAAGGCACCTTTGGTACCGCCCTCAACATCGCCGGAAGCCGAGGCATGAGCGGCGCCGCTATTTTGTCCTCCAAGGGGGCGCTGCGCTGCGGCGTGGGACTTCTGCGCCTGGCCGTGCCCAAAAGTGTTCTGCCCATTGCCGCCGGAGCGATGGCCGAACCGGTGATGATGGGTCTGGAGGAGAGTCCGGAGGGCCAGAGCATCTGGAATGAAGATCTGGCCCAGTGGAGCCAGAAGGCTTCAGCCATTTTGGTGGGATGCGGCCTGGGTACCGGGCTGGAGGGCGGTCAGCTGATGCAGAATCTGCTGGCCTGCCGCAAAGCGCCGTTGATCGTGGACGCCGACGGCATCAATATTCTGGCAAAATGGCCTGAACTGCTGGGAAAAGCGAGAGAAAATCTGCTGTTTACCCCCCATCCGTTGGAGTTTTCCCGACTCATTGGAAAAAGCGTGGAGGAGATCCAGCAGAACCGGGCGGCGGTGGCTTTGGAGTTTGCCCAAAAGACCGGGGCCGTGCTGCTGCTCAAGGGCAGCCGTACCCTGGTGGCCTCTCCGGACGGCCGGTTGTATGTAAACCGGACGGGGAATACCGGCCTTTCCAAAGGGGGAAGCGGGGATGTGCTGGCAGGGATGATCCTGTCCTTTGCCGCCCAGGGTGTGCCGTTGTTTGAAAGTGCGGTGCTGGGCAGCTGTCTTCACGGAACCTGCGCCGATATGCTGGCTCTGGAGCGGTCGGTTTACGGCATCCTGCCTTCCGATATCCTGGAGAACCTGCCTTTCCTTTTGAAGCGGCTGGAAAAGCCCGAGGAGATGCCTTTGGGTTAGCAGAAGGAGCTACAAAGTCAAAAGAACAATGGAAACTTGCCCTTTTTGCTGAATATAGAGGAAAAGTCTGCGGATGTTGCGTCCGCTCTTGACAGCAGCAGGGGAGAGGGGGTAGGCTCTTTTTGCGGCCGTGCCGCAGAAAGAGAGGAAATACCCATGAAATTATCGGAAAAACAAGGCGGCGTGCTGCTCATGCTGCTTTCGGCCCTGTTTTTTTCCGCCATGCAGGCGGCGGTCTCGTATTCCGGCAGCCGCATCCCGGTGATGGAACAGGTTTTTTGCCGCAACCTGATCAGTCTGGCGGTGGCCTTTGTGCTCATCCGGAAAAATAAGCTGTCTCTTTTCGGAGATAAAAGCGTGCAGCCTTTGCTCTTTGGCCGGTCCTTCTTCGGCTTTGTGGGAGTTATCTCCCTGTTTTATGCCTCCAGCCATGCCCGCCAGGCCGATGTGAGCATTCTGAGCAAGATGTCCCCCTTCCTGGTCACACTGCTTGCCTGTGTGTTTCTCAAGGAGAAGCTGTCCAAAGTCCAGCTGCCCGCCCTTTTCCTGGCCTTTGCCGGTGTGATCATCGTGGCCGGACCCACTTTCCATTCGGATTTTCTGCCGTTGTCCATGGCCTTTTTCTCTTCGGTCACATCGGGGATCGCCTATACCTTGCTCCGTTACTCCAAAGGCAAAACCGACGGCATGACGGTGATCATGCACTTTTCCACCTTCAGCGCCGTGTGCTCCATTCCCTTTATGCTGGGCAATTTCGTCGTGCCCAATGCCAAGGAGCTGATGGCTCTGGTGCTCATCGGCCTGTTTGGTTCGTTGGGTCAGATCGCCCTCACCTATGCCTATCGTTTGGCTCCTGCCGGAGAAGTGAGCATCTACAACTATTCCGGCATCCTGTTTTCCATGGTGCTGGGTTTCCTTTGCCTGGGAGAAACCATCCCGGCCACTTCTTTTATAGGAGGGGCCTTGGTTATTGCCGCATCGCTATTGGTGTATATCTATTCCCGTAAGCAGGAAAAGAAGCAAGCATAACAGAAAACGGAAAAGCCCCTCTGGACATTCCAGAGGGGTTTTTGCAAAAGCAAACATTTTGTGAAGTGCCTTGACGGCATATGACTACTGTGATAGTATATCCTCGTAATCTTACTATTGCAATAGTCATTACACAAGGAGAGACAAACAAATGGAAGGAAAGCTCTTTGATTCCGAACGGAAAGTGATGGAGGTTTTGTGGAAGGAAGGGGATATGACCGCCGGTCAGCTGGCCAAGCGGCTGCTGGAAGAAGCGGGATGGAACCGGAACACCACCTATACCGTCATCAAAAAATGCATTGCAAAGGGGGCCATTGAGCGCCGGGAGCCCAATTTTTTCTGCAAAGCGCTGCTCACCCGGCAGCAGGCCCAGCGCCAGGGGACCCAGGCCCTGATCGGCCGCTTGTTTCACGGTTCGGCGGAAGAATTTTTCACCGCTTTTCTCCGGGATGAGAAGCTGAGCCGGGAGGAGCTGGCCCGTCTGCGCCAGTTGATCGATGAGAAGGAGGAGCAATGACATTGCAGCAAATCCTCTCTTGGTCCCTGAGGGGCAGCGGCCTGATTCTGTTGGGAATTCTGCTTTTGCGGTGGAAACAAAAGATCCCGGCCAAAGGGATGCTTCTTTTATGGCAGGCAGCTATTTTGCGCCTTTGCTTGCCGGGACAGATCTCTTTGCCTGCGCCCTGGATGGAGGCAAGTGTTTCTCGGAATACAGCAGATATAGGGGCGGTATGGACCTGGATATGGCTGTGGGGTGTTTTCTTTGCAGGCATGGTGACGGTTTTTCGCTGGAAGCAGGCCCGGCGCCTTCTGAAAAAGGCCCGGCCCTTTCCCGATGTCTTTTGCCGCCAGTGGATCGCCGGAGAGACAAAAAGGAAAGTGGAAGTACTGCTCTGCCCGGGCATTAAGACCCCGTTGGCCGTGGGGTTGCTGCGGCCCCGTATCCTTTTGCCCCAGAATATGGACCGGCAGGACAAAGACCGGCTCCGCTGGGTGCTCACCCACGAGATGGTGCACATCCGCAGATGGGACCCGCTGTGGAAAGGGCTGGCGCTTTTGTGCAGATGTTTGCATTGGTTCAACCCTCTGGTCTGGCTTTTGCCTGCTTTTCTGGAAGGAGCCATGGAGCGATCCTGTGACGAAATCTGCCTGGAGCGTTTGGGTTCCGGGCAAAAGAAAGGGTATGCCCTGGCCCTACTGTCCCTGGCGGAAGAGCAAAGCGCCTTTTGGGGAGGGGCCTGCGGATTTGGAACAAGTGGATTGGAAGAAAGGATTGGTTTGATTATGAATTACAAAAAGATTTCCCGGGTTACAGTGGGTCTGTGTGCTTTGGGCGTATGTGCTGCAGCCGGTGTATCGGCGGTGGGCCTGGTGCCGGAGGAAAATAGCTGCTATACTATGAAAGTGCAGGACGATCAGGTGGTGTTTGAGCCTGCTTCCGGTGGCCAGACAGGGGAGAACCTGTATCTCATGGAGAAGACAGAGGAAGGCTTCCTGCTGCACATGGCGGGAAAATAAAGATTTCTTTGGCCCCCGGCTTGTCCGGGGGCTTTTTTGTATAAAGAAAACCACTCGCTAGGCGAGTGGTTCAAAAGAAGCCTTGT